>DAIUJR010000057.1:0-40051 GCA_036848635.1 Nodosilinea sp. CTOTU7336 | reverse complement strand
GAGCGCTATTACTACGCATCGAGTTAATTATTTGTCAACCTGCGGAATGTAGGTACTATGCAAGCTTAAATCATAATGGTAATGCCTTTAGCAAAAGATTATTATGGGTCTGAGCGGCATAGCACCTCCATTTGAGAATGTTATCTTGCTCGCAATTTGCATAATTCCTTCTGATGATTTCGAAATAAGGACATACATGATACATGAGAGATTATATAGACCCAGTTGTAATTATTGGGGTATTAATATCTATATTTTTAGGTACCCTTGGATCTACTCTTATTCCTGAAAATGCCCAGTTTGGTTTTATAGTAGGTTTATTTGGCACTATTATCGCCCTATTAATCGACACTGGAGCCAAGTTAAGCAAGTCAATAAAACTTCATGAAGTATCAGAAAAAAGGCTCTTCAAAATTATCAGGGATCAGCTCAGTTTGCAGGAGCATGATTCAGAAATTTTTGATGAAATCATTGATGATTTTTTTAAGCAATTCCGTGCAAATTTGCATAATCTTGCGCAAGGGTTTTTAAATGTTGGAGACGGATATCTTACTGTTAATGACCTTTTTCGCTGCGGCGCAGGTGCAATTAAACGTTCCCAGAATCAAGTTCTAGCTGTCGAAGCTGGAAGTAATTATGATAAATGGCTTAGCAAGCCTAATTTTCAAAGTTACCATAAATTAACTGTTGAGGCGGTTAAGGCTAGAAAAGTGAATTTTGTAAGGATTTGGATAATAGACCGGGAGCAGAAAGAATACTATAACGTTTGGAGGCAGCATCGCCGCGATGGTATTAAGACCTATTTTGTTCACGAAAATGAGCTCCCTGAATATTTGAAAAATCTAGATTATCTAGATTTTGCGATAATTGACGAGCAGGTTGTTCTCAGGTCACAGCTCAGTAACAGACCTGGAGATAACAGAAGATATGAAGGAGGTCAGATAAGTGTTGTGAAAGAGCATTTATATGCAGCTCGTACCCGATTCTATGCGATTAAGAACTATGCTCATGAATTTACAGGCTAACATCTAAATGGATAGGAGATGTTGTGACAGATCACTCAGCAGTTAAAGATAACTTCGACCATGTGGTAATCCGAAACGTTAGGCTACAGTTTTAGGCTGGAGGCTCGATAGGCCATTTAAGAATTTCAGGATCAGGAGTAGAGAATTTTGGTATCTTAGCAGTATCCTACTAGCCAGAAGATCCTATGTCACATAAAAGGTGTTCCTGGAGTTTCTAGTCAAGGGTAAACTCTTGCAGGACAGGAGGAAAATATACGCAAAGTCTATCACCTCATGGCTTAGTGGTGCAGAAAACTTTTTTGAGTCTCATGCTGGCTGACTTGGACGGCCAAATCAGCGGCTGAAACCCATTACCCTCGTTCGTTTGCCTGAGAACCCTCAAGATCACGATCTCGGCGAGAATCCTTTACTCACAAGGGTTCCGGGAGTTTTCTGCACCACTAAGCACCTCATGGTTATAGACACGGAGCCTGCATCAGCAGAGGCAAAAACCAAGGAACTTATCCTTGAAGTATGAAGCGTAAAGAGTTTATTCGTGAACTGGAGAAATCTGGTTGCGTTTTACACCGACATGGTGCAAGCCATGATATTACCTCAATCCAGCAAACGGGCGGAGATCACCGGTTCCACGTCATGCCGAAATCAAAAATAGTCTTTGCCGCTTGATTCGGAAGCAACTTGGCTGATCTCAGGAGTAAGTGGGTTAATGCATTGCGGCCCCAGGGTTGGCTTTAGCTGGGCGGGGGTTGATCTTAGCCGCGAATGCATCCTACTAGTGACCGGCCATTTTGTGGCCGATTTCTTTGACGTCGGCGGCGGCGATGGGGCTTTCGTAGGCAAAGTGCCCTTCGCTGATGACGAGGATGCGATCGGCCAGGGCCAGCAGTTCGTCGAGGTCTTCGCTGACCAGCAGCACCGCCACCCCGCGATTGCGGGCATCGACAATGGCGTTGTGAATGAAATCTACGGCCTTAAAGTCGAGGCCAAAGCAGGGGTTAGCGGCAATCAGCAGATTAATGTCGTCGGAGGATAGCTCGCGGGCCAGCACCGCCCGCTGCACATTGCCGCCGGAGAGATTTTGAATCGGGGTTTCAGGGGTGGGGGTCTTCACCGAAAAGGTGGTAATCAGCCCCTGGGCCGCCTGGCGAATGGCCTTCAGCACCAGCCAGATATTCCACTGGGCCTGAGGGGGGCGGTCGAAGGTGCGCAGGGCCATGTTTTCGGCCACGCTCATGGTAGGTACGCAGGCGTTGCGGAGGGGTTCTTCGGGCAGGGCGTAGACGCCGTACTGGGCCATTTCGGCCCGGGTGGCGCCGTAGGGCTGGCCGCTAATTTTAATTTCTCCCTGGGTGGCCGGGCGCTGACCCGATAGGGCTTCGACCAACTCGCGCTGGCCGTTGCCCGAGACCCCGGCAATACCGACAATTTCCCCGGCATGGACGGTCAGATCGACCGGGCCAAAGGCTTGCAGGCCGTTGTCTTTGTTGGCCCCCAGCCCCTGCACCTGGAGCACCGGATTAACATCGTCCCAGTCGGCCTTAGCCACGTCCTTGGTCTTGCGCTCTTCCCCCAGCATCATGTGGGCCATATCGGCAACGGTGAGGTCTTGCACCAGCCCGTTACCGGCCAGGTGCCCCTTGCGCAGCACCGTTACTTCGTCGGTAAAGGCCATTACCTCACGAAACTTGTGGGTAATCAGCAGCACGCTCAGGTGTCCGGCCTTAACTTCGTCCCGCAGGAGCCCCAGCACTTCGTCGGCCTCATCGGGGGTGAGCACCGAGGTCGGCTCATCGAGAATCAAAATCCGGCTCTTCAGGTAAAGCTGCTTGAGGATTTCGAGCTTTTGCTTCTGCCCTGCCGCTAGCTGCCCCACCGGGGTGTTGAGATCGACGCGAAAGGGTGATCGCGCCATAAACGCCTCAAGATTAGCCAGCTCGGCCTTCCAGTTGATCACCTGGGTGCTGTCAAAGCGGGAGAGCACCAGGTTCTCGGCCACCGTCATCGCTGGTACGGAAGTGAAGTGCTGGTACACCATGCCAATGCCGCACTCGTGGGCATCCTTGGGGCTGTCGATGGCGTGAACCTGGTCATCCACAAAAATTTCCCCGGCGGTGGGGGTATAGAACCCCATGATGCATTTCACCAGCGTGCTTTTGCCGGCCCCATTTTCCCCCAGCAGGGCGTGGAAGGTGCCGGGCTTGAGCCTCATGCTCACGTCTTGCAGGGCCACCAGGGTGCCAAAGTGCTTGGTCATGTTGACCACTTTGAGGTCGGGGGGTAGGGCGGTTTGAAGCATGGGCTCGACGGTGGTGGTCATCGCAAAACTCTACTAGGCGGACGGGGAATGGATGGCGCAGGGTTAGCCTGCACACTGTAGCGCTGGCTAGACCATTAAAGATCGGCAAAATCTGAAATAATTATGAAAGCCACCGGCTTGCCAATTATTCCTAGAAAATCTCCTGGCCCAGAAACGGTTAACACCATGCCAAGGTCAGGTCTTGGCCCGAGTCTGGCATCTAGCTAGAGTACTGCGATGGTGGCGGCAGTTTGGTAATCAACGCTGCTGAATGATCAATAATTTTCCTTAATCCTCAGAGGCTATCGGCCTCAGCCCCAACAGTAACCGCTGGTTTTCGGCGGGGGTACGCACTGCTACCCGAAAGTAATGCTCCCCCAGTTCTGGAAAACTCAGGCAGTCGCGAATGAGAATCTGATGCGGCTTGAGTAAGGCCACTTGAAGCTCGAGAACGGAGCGACCAGACCGCACCAGCAGGTAGTTAGCCGCCCCAGGTAGAGGACTAAGCCCCGGGATAGCTTGAATGCCCTCAAACAACGCCTGTCGGGCTGGGCCAAGCCATCGCCAGGTACGAGTCTGAAACTCATGATCGGCCACCGCCGCCATCGCCGCCGCCGCCGCCAGCCCGTTAACCGGCCAGGGGTCGCGCCACTGCTGCCAGCGGCGCAGCCGGTCGGGGTGGCCAATGGCATAGCCCAGGCGCAGGCCGGGCAGGGTGTAGAACTTGGTTAGCGATCGCAAAATCACCAGGTTAGGATGGCCAGCTACCCAGGGCAGCAGGCTTTGCTGCTGCGGCGGCGGCACAAAATCCATGAACGCCTCATCCACCACCACAGGGTCAAACTGGTCGAGGTAGGGCAACAGGTCGCAGGTGGAAAATAAATGGCCAGTGGGGTTGTGGGGGTTATTGACCACCAGCCCAGCGGCCCCGGGCGGCATTCCCGGCTTATGGCCCAGGCTCAGGGTAACCTCATCATCAGCCCCGAGGATTGGCCAGGACTGAATGGGCACATCGAAGGCTTTGAGGGCGCGCTGATAGTCGCCAAAGGCCGGGGTGAGCAGGTAGACTGCCCTGGCAGGATGGGTAGCTTGAAGAGATCGATCAAAATCACGGGCGGCCCAGGTCAGCAGTTCGGCGGCCCCGTTGCCGGGCAAAACCCAGGCTGGATCGATCTGGTGGTGGTCGCCCAGGGCTTGGCAAAGCTCACGGTACTGAGGATCGGGGTAGTGGCGTAGCCCCGCGATCGCCCCCAGCATAGCCTGGGTTACGGAATCTGGCGGCCCCAGGGGGTTGATGCTGGCCGAAAAATCTAGCAGAGAATCGGGGGAACAGCCCGCGACCGCGGCCGCCCAGGACAGGTTTCCCCCGTGAACAGGTCGAATTGAAATCGGATCAGGCAATTGAGCGGTTACTTAGCCACCTTTTCTTTAAACAATTTACCCGCAGAAAACGCCGGCACCGTAGTCGCGGGGATCACCATCGTGTCTCCGGTCTTTGGGTTGCGGCCTTCGCGTTCTTTCCGCTCACGGGGTTCGAACGAGCCAAAACCGACCAGGGTAACTTTTTTCCCCTCCGACACTGCTTCCATGATGGCTTCAATGGTAGCGGTAATCACGTGGTCGGCTTCTTTCTTGGTTAAGGTTTTTTCGAGGCTGAGGGAAGCCTTTTCGGCCACCTTATCAACGAGTTCGCCTTTATTCATAACGGTCTCCTATGGGCAAAGAACATGCGGGATAACAGCCGAATTCCGATGGTAGCCCCAGCCAAATCAAGCTTGACGGAACCCATCGAATGGCTGAAACCCCCATAAACTCAGAATTTCACTGCCCCATTCTAAAGGCAAGTCAAGAAAAGTGGATCGTCAAAAGCTTTAATTTATGTAGATTTCGGGGTTTTTTAAGAAAGTTAACGCCGCTGAGAGTAAATTTGGGTTCAGGCTTAGTCTTTCTAAAAGTAGCCAAAAGTCTTGCCTGGAAAGGCTTTTGGCTATTGACAACGGGCGTCGTTAGACCGCTAGCCAGCAGCCCGATTCTCCCCTCCTGGGAAGGTCTGGGGGTAGGTGAACTCAGGTTGCTGAGCCGCTGAGCCACCCTAGATATCTGATGTCCGGTACCGGCTTGCCTTACCCCGCCTTCGGCTGGCTTCGACGGGAGCCTTCGGCAGCTCAAGTGAGTCTCGCCGAACGCCTGAACCCATGCCGAAGACCTCAGCCGAACCGAGCTCACGCCGACGCCCTGGTCTAGTAGAGCGCGGCGTAAATATGTACACCATTAGCGATGACTGAGATGTAGGGTATAAGGCCCACGGTTCACGGTAGGGAATAGAGAGACTTCCGCCGTCGTGTACTAGTCCAGCCCCAGCTCGCGCTTCAGCAGGTTAATCGACTTATCGCCGATGTAGTTCTCGCACACCACCAGTTGGGGGGGGCGGATTAAATCTTCCCGGGCTTCGGCAATGGCCTGCTTGACGGCGGGCAAGCTGGCTTCGTCAAAGACCACGATGGTTTGGGCGCTGTGGACGACGGCGTTGAGCTTGTAGGCGTCGTCGGTTTGGGCGGTCATCAGCAAAATTTCATCCCCTCGCAGGCTGTAGCTGATCACCTCCGCCGCCCGCAAAATGCCCGAGCTCACGCTGACCATGCCCAGACAGGTGCCTTTGACTAAATGGGTCAGCAGCCCCAACTCTTTTTTATAGTCGTAAATATCCACCGGAATTACCCGCACCGACTTGGGGGCGGCGATGGCCTCGGCCTCGCTGATGAAATAGCGGCTGGTGACCACGGTGCCCGAGCGGGTTTGGGCCAGAATATCCTCCAGCTCTTCTAACGGCACCAGTTGCACCGGGATGTGCAGGGCATTTTCAAGCTCTCGTACCATCAGCTCGCCAGCGCCAATGTCTTGACGGGGGGCTGTAACCAGCACCCGGGCGCTACAGCGCAGTCGCCAGTCGATTTCGGCCAAAAATAGCTCCCGTGCCTGGTTGAGGGAGCAGCCCTGGCGCAGCAGCTCATCTAGCCCCGACTCGACCACGTCGCGAGCCTGGGGAAACTCATTCCACAACTGCGACTGGGGCCGGGCGCTCTCTAGGGTGTTCTGCTCACGCACGTAGATGCCAGAGCCGGGCATAGCCTCGACCACCCCGGCATCTTCGAGCTGGCGATAGACCTTGCTGATGGTGTTGCGGTGCAGGCCCGTCTGCATGGCGAGCTGGCGCGTGCTGGGCAGCCGAAACCCAGGCGGGTACTGGCGCGAGGCAATGGCAAACCAAATTTGGTCATAGAGCTGGGTCGAAGCCGGAATTTCGCTGTCGGGTTGAATGTGAAACTGCACCACCGAGTTACCTCCAGGCTAGGGCCAATCAACGGAATCACAGTTTATTACACCGTCTGTACTGCTAATTTAGGACGAAATTTAAGAAAGTCGCGGCATTATATGCAGCCACCCCAGCCAGCGCAATAAATTTTGACAATTCCAAAGACAACAGCGCTAAGGTAAAAGTGGCCTACCTAACAAACTTAAATCTCCCATGACTTCCCTGGTTCGCACCGAAACCGTGACCCTGAGCAGCGGCGCCATGCCCATCCCCGCTTACCTGGCCGAGCCCTCGCGCCCCGGCACCTTTGGGGGCGTGGTGGTAATTCAGGAGGTGTTTGGGGTCAACAGCCACATCCGGGAGGTGGCCGAGCGCCTAGCTGGAGCTGGCTTTGTGGCCATTGCCCCACATATTTATCATCGCCAGGCACCGGGCTTTGAGGTGGGCTACACCGAGGCCGACTTGGCCCTAGGCCGACAGTACAAAGCCGGTACCCAGGCCAACGAGCTACTCAGCGATGTGCAGGGGGCGATTGATTATTTGTACAGCAAAGCCAACGTCAGCCAGACTGGGGTAAACTGCATCGGCTTCTGCTTTGGCGGCCATGTGGCCTACCTGGCCGCCACCCTGCCCCAGGTTAAAGCCACCGCCTTGTTCTACGGGGCCGGTATTACCACCAGTACCCCCGGCGGCGGTGCTCCCACCCTCAGCAGAACTCCCGACATCGCCGGTACGCTCTACGGCTTTTTTGGCACCGCCGACCCGCTAATTTCCCCAGGGGAGGTCGATCAAATCGAAGCGGCCCTGGTTGAGCACCAGGTTCCCCACCAAATTTTTCGCTATGAGGGGGCCAGCCACGGCTTTTTCTGCGACCAGCGCGATAGCTACCACGCCGAGGCCACCAGGGATGCCTGGGGTAAGGTGCTGGAGCTGTTTAAGAGCATGCCAGGGAATACATCATCCAACTGATGGCCCTCTCCCCCTCAATCCCCCGCTCCTAAGTTTGGGCTACTACGTACACATCAGTCATCTGAGGACAAAAAATTCCTTGACTGCCCCCCTAGATCCCCCAACTCTGGGGGACTTTGCCCCCTAGCCCCTCGATTTCGGGGGGCTAGGGGGGCAAAATACAGCGTTCGAGCTTTATTCAAAAGATGTGTGTACTTAGTAGCCAAACTTGGGAGAAGGGTTTGGGGTGAGGGCAATTCTGCACTAGGCAAATCGTTTTCGATCTACTGAGGTTGTTATATCAGGTATCTTCTTTTCCAGAAATCGCCTAACCAGCCGTAATCGGCAACTGGTCAAACGTCTGCACCACCCGCTGCCCCGCCGGAAAATCCGCCGTACCGGGGCGCTGCACGGCGCATTCCTGCCAGCCGACCTGTTGAGCGGCGGCCAGCTCGCCAGGATGGTCGGATAGGAACAGAATTTCCGCGGGCGGCAGGGCCAGCGCCGTCGCGATTTTCTCGTAGGAATCGGGCGTGACCTTGGCCCCGATGGTAGTGTCAAAGTAGCCCTGGAAGCAGGGGGTCAAATCTCCGACGGTGGTGTGGGCAAACAGCAGCTTCTGAGCCGCCACGGAACCAGAGGAGTAGACGTACAGCGGCACTCCTTGCCGATGCCAGGCTTGCAGATGGGTGGCGGCATCGGCATAGATCGGGCTGGTATAGGCCCCGCTGCGGTAGCCCTCCTCCCAAATTAGCCCCTGGAGGGTTTTGAGGGGGGTCACTTTTTGATCGGCCCTGGCCCAGGTCAGCAGTTGGGCAATGCTGTCATCCAGGCTTAGGGTCGGACGGCCGACTTCAGCCCTAACCTGGGCTAAAATGCTCTGCCCCTCGGTGGTGGGGGCGATGGTCCGCAGACATAACTCAAGCCGTGCCTCCGCGTAGGGAAATAGTACGGTTTTGACGAAGGCGATGTCGGTGGTGGTGCCCTCGATATCGGTGACGATGGCCCCAAGGGGCCGGTGATCATACAAAAGCATGGTATTCCGGAAAGCGAGTGGCGATCGGGCTGCCGGTAAAGTGGGCCACCCACCCCGCCGGGTCGCAAAATAGGCGAATGGCGGCGAACTGCGGAGCCTCCCCCATGTCGAACCAGTGGGGGGTGTGGGCCGGAACGCCGATTAAGTCTCCGGCGGTGCAGAGGGTGGCGTAGATTTTGCCGTCGAGGTGCAGGTAAAACACCGCCTGACCTTCGACAAAGAACCGGACCTCGTCTTCCTGGTGGGTGTGTTCGGCCAGAAATTTCTGTCGCAGCTCAGTTTTTTGGGGATGGTCAGGAACCATCCGAATCACATCAGCGATGATGTAGCCCCCCTCCTGACGCAGGCGCTCGATTTCTGGGGCGTAGGTCGCCAGAATTGTTTCCGGGTCGGCGGCTGGGGCCAGCGGTGGCGGGGTGGGCCAATGCTCAAACCGCACGCCCACGGGGGCCAGGGCGGTGGCGATCGCATCGGTTTCCCGATGTTCTGTCAGGGGTGCCGTAGCCCCCTGGTCGTTATAAATTCGCAGTAAGCTCATCGCTAGGTTTTCCTTGTTCTAGGGGAGTGATTCCAAAAGTCGTTCTCGCAGGGCGCAGCTAACCAAAAACTCTAGGACTTCGGTAGCCATGCGGGCCTGGGGCACCGTTGGCCCCCAGGCATAGAGGCCATGCCCGGCAATTAGGTAGCCGACGGGGTGAGGCGTTTGGCGAAGCCGAGTCAGGGCGGCTTGCCCCAGGCTAACCATATCCTGGCTGTTGGCCACGATGGGAATGGTGATCTCTACTGCGTGGGTAGTAATATCGGGAAAAGCCTTGAACAGCTCGTAGCCGGTCAAAACCAGGCTCTCTTGCCCCTGTTTTAGCCACCACCGCGACAGGGTAACCGCATCTACAGAATGAGTATGCAGCACCGCCCCAACGGTTGGATAGGCCTGGTAGAGACTCGTATGCAGCAGAGTTTCGGCGGAGGCGTTTTGGCCGGGTTTTGCCAGGTGGGGCACCGGCTGGCCGTGGCTGTCCACCACCATGATGTCATCTATCCCAAGCTGGCCCTTGTCGCGACCCGACACGGTAATCGCCACCTGGCCATCCCTTAACCGGGCAGAATAGTTGCCGCTGGTGGCCGGCGCCCAGCCTTGGCTGGCCAAAAATCGACCCGTGTCCCCCAGAAATTGGGCAGCGGCGTGAAAATCCATTGGTTTTTCGGGTGGTTTCTCTGGGTAAAGCACCACAAATAACGTCCCTGACCTGACCTAACCTGACCTAATCTGACGGGCAAAGCGAAGCCTGCCCATCCTACACCCACTTCTGGAGAACCATTAACGCCGAGATTTACGCTTTTGGGAAGCCCTAACGTCCTTGACGTTACCCACCGCCCGCGATTCTAAAATAAACGGGGGAATTTCCTCCAGTTCCGCATCGGTGAGGCGATACTGTTCACAAACCAGGCTGAGACGACCGCTGGCCGCGTTTATCACCGGCTCAATGGAGTGGGTCAGATCGCCCTGGAACTGGATCAGGGTATTGGCCTGGGGGCGAATTTGGCCCACCCGGCGCTGGCGATCGCGCAAGATCAAATCCCCTCCGGCTAAATTCTCTGCCACCGCCACGTACAGCACACTAACCACCGCTGGCGGGTCAACGGTTTTACAGTAAGACCGCAGGGAGCGATCAATGTGAGGATCGACGCGGGAGCCTGAGGTTAGCCACAGCGGGTTGAGGTAAAAGGCGTTGCAGTCGGGCTTTAGTGCCCGATTGAGATAGGGCTCAAAGTAGGGGAATTGCTCGCTCACCAGGGCCAGGTGCGAGCGCCGAAACACCACCGAAAACCCCTTGGTGCCCACAAAGTCTCGGTTGAGATTATTTTCTACAAAGTAGGGGCAGGCCCAAATCTGCTTTTGCAAATCATCCAAGTAATCCTCGGGAAAGACCTGGGCCTGACGCTGAAAATAGCTCAACGGGGTCACCGATGCCGAAAAAGCGGCTCCTCTGATTCTAATTACCGGCCTTGGAGCGCCAGGCGCTGGTCATGCGGCCCAAGTTGAGGGTAAATTCCTCGACGCCTAGTAAACTCCCGGTGCGTGACTCATCCCAGGATGCCGACAGAACGCCGTAGGTTAGCCCCACTACACCGAGACCAAAGCAGCCCAGGGTAGTCAGCAGCACAAAATAGGAAGGCAGCTCAACCACATCGTTAATGATCAGGACGTAGCTGACAAAGAAAGTCAGCACCCCGGCCAGGGTGGGAATGCCTGAAAAAACCGCCATGCGGCGCAGCATGCGGCGGCTAACCACCTCAGGAATGGCGGTAGATTTCGCCGTCGAAGATTTTACAGCCTGAGGAATAGCCGCTGAAACGGCCCCACCGGAACGCTTCTGGACGGCCTTGTCGGATCCCTTAGGCTCAAACGGGAGTCGCTCGCGCGGGGAGTTAGAAGCCATAGCCAACTACCGTGACACCGTAAGACAACACACCTAACCTAACCTTGAATCTGTCCCCAGCCAGGATCGCCTTGCTACTCCTTAGCTCGCCGTCGGCTCAGGAAGTTGTTAACCCCGAATGCCCAGCTTTTGGATGAGCGCCCGGTAGCGATCACTATCCTGCTTTTGCAGGTAGGCCATCAGCCGCTTGCGCTGGCCAATCATTTTGAGCAGGCCCCGCCGGGAGGAATAGTCTTTCTTATTTTTTTGCAGGTGAGAGCTGAGCAAGTTGATGCGCTCAGTCAACATGGCGATCTGCACGTCAGCCGAGCCGGTGTCGGTTTCGTGAACTTGGTGGTCGGAAATCAGTTCCTGCTTGCGCGCTTGCAACAGAGTCATGGGACAGATGGGTGCTTTAGAACAATAAATTGATGTCAGGATTTTCAACTATAGCACAGGGGTAAGGGGGCCGAGACAACGCCTTGACCACTAATCTCTACTGACTAAGCCAGGCGATCGCCTCCCGCACCCAGGTTTCAGGATCCGCCGACTTTTGCAAGGTGGAGTGGCGGCCAATGGCCTGCAGCGCCTTGAGAATTTCGGCCTGGGTATAGCCCAGGGCGCTGAGGGTGGTTTCAACTTCTTCATAAATAGAGGGCGTCGGCACGCCGCTAGGGGTCGAGGGTAGCCCGCTCTGGGTTTGCCAATCCTGGAGCTTGGCCTTGAGCTCAAGCACGATGCGTTCGGCGGTTTTGCCCCCCACCCCCGGGGCGCGGGAAATCAGCCGGGTGTTGCCCGCCACAATCGCCTGCACCAGTTCCCCATCCCCCAGAGTATCGAGCAGGGCCAGGGCCATTTGGGGGCCAATGCCGCTGACGCTAATCAGCTGCCGAAATAGCTCGCGCTCCTCGCGCCGCCCAAAACCAAAGAGCACCACCTGGTCTTCGCGCACCTGGAGATGGCTAAACAGCTGCACAGACTCCCCCAGCACCGGCAGGTGGGAAAGCTGGCGAGCGGCCACTTGGAGGTCATAGCCCACCTGGTTGACCTCCAGGGTGACGATGATTTTATGGTTGCCGGGTTTTTGAATGTCAGCCAGGATTCCCTTGAGGTAGCTAATCATGGAGCAGTATCGGCATCCTGGGGTCGAGGGCGGTGGGGGCGTGAATCAGCTTTAGGTGCTCCGCCAGGGCCACTGACCTTAGCTCCCTTGGGCACCATCCGCGGGGTGGGGGTGGCGGGGGCGCTGTCTTTGGCAGGCTGGAGCTGATCCCGACCGTTTTGAATAATCCGCAGCATTTGGGAGAGTTGCTGCTCCACCTGAGACAGCACCCGGTCGGCGTAGGCATCCGATTCCTGCTGAATCATATCCTGCTCGGCCAGGGCGTTTTGGCGCAGGGTCTCCCACTCGCGCTGGGCCTGGAGCTGGATCTGCTCAATGTCGGCCATGACCTGGGCGCGACGGCTGTCGCAGTCTTGCTGGGCCTGGGTTTTAACCTGCTGGGCCATTTGCTCGGCCTGGCGTACAATGCCAAGCTCATCGAGCATTTGGGCGGCCTGCTGTTCGGCGGCGGCGACCAGATCCTGGGCATAGCGCTCGGCCTCGGCCATGATGCCCTGGCGCTGCTGCAAGATTTGTACCGCCTGGCGAAAGGCGGGCGGCAGGTTCAGCCGAATGGCGTCCAGCTGATCCAGTAGGTGATCTTCATCCACCAGGGTACGCCCGCTAAAGGGCACCCGCGGACTGCCCAAAATCAGCTCCTCTAGCTTATTCAGCTCCTGCTGAATATCTATGTCTCCAACGGCGGGAAGGGCGGTAGAACCGCCGATGTCCCCAGCGGGGGGCTCGACGGGCGCTCCATTTTGCTGGAGGTTGAGGCGGGTTGGGTCTGGGCGTAGCATTGGCAAACGTCTCGCGCTACATGGTCAGGAACAAGATGGTCGATGGGGCCTCCAAATTGAGCAATTTCTTTCACTAAACTGCTGCTGAGGAAGCTGTATTCCGTCGAGGTTGAGAGAAAAAGAGTCTCAATATCATGGGCCAGGGTTTTATTAGTATGGGCCATTTGCAGCTCTTTTTCGAAATCGGATAGGACCCGCAGACCCCTGAGCAAGACCTGGGCCTGGTGGTGATGGGCGTAGGTAATGGTGAGGCCCTCGTAATGATCGACATCGACATTGCTAAGATGGCTCACCGAGTGCCGAATCTGCTCCAGACGTTTGGGGATAGAAAACAGGGGAACCTTGTTGGGATTGCTGGAGATTAGCACCACGACCCGCTCGAACAAGCGGCTGCCGCGGGTAATGATATCCAGATGGCCCAGGGTAATTGGGTCAAAGCTGCCGGGGTAAATCGCAATCAAGACAGCCTCGGCCAACATCAATGAGGCGATTATAGCTAACTTAAATCCCCCTCCAACCGGCAGGAGGATTTTCTGAGGGGCAGCCAGCTTTGGGGGGCATCCCAGCCCCCAAATTTTTGACATAAATTCGATCGCACCGGGCGGTTTCAACCCCCGTAGCCGGTTGGTAATGGCTCGATTCATAGAGGTGTATGGCGGCGGGTAGGGCGGTGGCGGTCTCGATCCAAATCTGCTGAAAGCCGCGTTGCTGAATCACCCGCTCTAGAGACTGAAGCAGGTATCGGCCTAGCCCCTGCCGCCGGGCCTGGGGCCGCAGATACATCTTACGGATTTCTACCGCCTGCACCCCCCGCTGGATCGGACAGTAGGCCGCTGTGCCGACGACCTGGGTGGCGGCCTCGACAACCCAAAATTCGCCGCCGGTCTGCCAGTAGTAGGTTTCCACCTCCAGAGCATCGCGATCGCTGCCCTGGGGTTCGTAGCCCAGGCCATATTCAGCGAGTACGGCATGAATTAGATCGCCTACGACCTGGCGATCATCGGGCCGCCAGCTCCTAATTTGATAGTCCGCGTAGGCATCGTGGTAGTTAGGCACCATAGACAGCCGGATGATATGGAAGGCTCAATGCCGATCTAGGCCAGATCGCCAGCTCTGACTGTCGCTAGCTATGGATGCGGGGTTCAGAATGTCGACTGGCCAAAATATTGCTCTCGACCGCCGCCAGCTGTTCCAGCCGGTGGGCCATCACCTGGGCCGGGAACCGACCCTGGGCTAAAACCCAGTAGGCTCCATAATGCCGCGCTTCAGAGGCCATCAGGCTGCGATAAAACTGGGCTAGCGGCGGCTCCCCACAGTGCTGGGCTAAGAGCCCCAACCGCTCGTGGCTGCGGGCTTCGATCAGGGCCGACACCAGCAGCAGATCCAGCTGGCGGTGGGGCTCGTTGCCGCGCACCTGCTCTCGCAGTTTAGCCCCGTAGGGCGGCGGCGGCAGCGGCCCCAGGGGTATGCCCCGCCGGTCTAGCCACTGGTTAACCTGGGCAAAGTGGGTAAGTTCTTCCTGGGCAATGGCGGTCAGCACGGTCACCAGATCGCGATCGGAGGGATAGCGGTTGATCAAGCTTAGCGCCACCCCAGCCGCCTTGCGCTCACACTGGGCATGATCCAGCAAGATCACATCCAGATTGGCCAGCGCCTGCTCTACCCAGCCCAGGGCGGTGGGGGTTTGGAGAAACTTAATTGTGGCGGTTCCACCATCCATGGTCGCTTACGATTGCTCGGGTTTGAGGGAGTTGAGGTGTTGAACCAGGGCTTGTAACCCTAGCCGATAGCTCTCGGCCCCGAAGCCACAAATCTGGCCGATCGCCACCGGGGCAATGTAGGAGTAGTGGCGAAAGCTCTCCCGCTGGTGAATGTTGCTCAGGTGCACCTCCACCGTTGGCAGCCCCACCGCCGCCAGAGCATCCCTAAGGGCCACGCTGGTGTGGGTGTAGGCCGCAGGATTAATCACAATGCCATCGTACCGCTCCAGGGTAGCCTGGATGCAATCCACCAGAGCGCCCTCACTGTTGGACTGGAAAAACCCTACGGCCACCCCTAGCCGGTGCGCCTCTACAGTCACCATGGCGTTAATGGTGTCTAGGGTCTGCCGACCATATATATCGGGCTCTCGCTGCCCCAGCATGTTTAAGTTCGGCCCGTGAATAACCTGGACGTTGAGCACCGGCTTAACCGCTTACTAATTCTGACATGCCAGCTCACCGTAAAGTCTCAGTCCTGATCTGCAGGGTCACCACTTGAGATCGATGCCTAGGCTCAATAACTATCAATGAAGTGACCAATGCTGCACAGCTAAAGCCAACGTAGAAAGAGGTGCAGTCAGGGCTTTTGACTACTCATACCAAATTCTGCTTGGTTACCCCCGATTTGATTGGGCGAACACCGTAGAGCCTCTGGCTAGGCTGCGCCAACGCCCCTACAGCTTGCCCTATCGGGAATCGAGGCTATGCGGTTCAGATTTGATATCAAAAGCTCACCTGCCCTCAGGTCATACCCACCCATAAAGGATGTCCACTGGCTCAGTGAACATCCTTTAAGCGCGAACAATAGCAAAGGTCGTAGAACAGAGGTGAGCTAACGTCTAACCTAGTTATGCCAACCCTTAACCAACCTACCGTCGAGGCTCTTCCACCGGAATCGGGATTAGGTCAGGCTCTTGCTGATGTTCTGGACCAAACAGGGAATCGATGATCCGATCAAACCACTCGCGCAGTTTTTCGAGAGCCTTTTCGATGTAATCCATTAGGGCAAAACTCCTTACTGGCATATGCTGACGAGGTTTGACCCTGGCCGAAGACCTAAAGCCCACCCTAGCCCATCTGGGGATCGCATTTATGCATTAAATCCATCATAACCAATTGCCGTAAATGATCAAGGGACTCGTCAGATTATCACAGAAGATGACGAGTCACAGAAGATGACGAGTCACAGAAGATGACGACGGAGCAAATCTAAGGCCGAACAGGCGCTAAGCAGCCGTACCCAGTCGCGGCCTCGGTAGGCGGCAAACTCGTGCCTGACGCTGAGGACTTTCCCGGTCGGGGTAGCTAGGCCGATATAGACCAGGCCCACGGGTTTTTCGGGGCTGCCTCCCCCTGGCCCGGCAATGCCGGTAATGCTCAGTGCCCAGTCGGTCTGGAGGGCAACTTTAGCCCCTACCGCCATCTGCTCGGCCACGATGGCGCTAACCGCCCCCTCCTGGTCGAGGACGGTGGCCTCGACGTTGAGCAGGTTAACCTTAATGCGGTTGTCGTAGGCGATGATGCCGCCATAGAAATAGGTGGAACTCCCCGCCATGGTTGTCAACAGTTGCCCCAGCCCGCCGCCGGTGCAAGACTCGGCCACGGCCAGGGTTTGCCCCCGCTGCCGCAGCAAATCGCCCACCACCGACGCCAGGGTATCGCTATCGGCGCCGTAGCAGTCGTCCCCCACTAGGGCTTTGATGCGCTGGGCCACCGGCTCAATCAGCGCCAGGGCCGCCGCCTTAGAGGGGGCTTTAGCCGTAATCCTGAGCTTGGCTTCTCCATGGCTGGCGTAGGGGGCAACGGTGGGGTTGCCCTGGCTCAGATCGTCGGCCACCCGTTCGGCCAGGGCCGACTCGCTGATTCCCCAGAATCGCAGCATGTGGCTGATGATAGTTTCGGTCACCCAGCCCTGGTGGTGCAGGTAGGGCACGGCGGTTTCTCGCCACATGGCCTGCATTTCCCTGGGTACCCCCGGAAACGTCATCACCGTCAGCCCTGGACGCGGTGCCCAGATAATGCCGGGGGCGGTGCCCTGGGGGTTGGGCAGGACATCGGCCCCCTGGGGTAGCCGCGCCTGCTTACGATTACTGGGGGGCATGGCCCGGCCCCGGCTAGTAAATTTGGCTTCGATGTCGGCCACTAAGTCAGGGTGCTCAACCAGGGGGGCACCAAAAAACTCCGCCAGGGTCTCAATGGTAAGGTCGTCGGGGGTCGGCCCCAGGCCGCCGGTAAAGAGCAGCAGCCGCGATCGCTCGCAGGCGATGGCCACCGCCTGCTTAATCCGAGTCGGGTTGTCGCCCACCACCGTTTGGTAGTAGTGGGGAATGCCCAGCCCCGCTAGTTCCTTGGCAAGAAACTGGGCATTGCTGTTAAGAATATCCCCTAGCAGCAGCTCAGTGCCGATGCAGAGTAGTTCTGCGCTTTTGCTCATGGGCGGTGGGTCATCCTTAACAGGGGTGCTTTCAATCGGGTTGGATATAGTGTCATTATGACAAAGCCAGTTCAAATTACCTTCCCTGGTTGAGATTGAAAGGGCTAAGGAGCCAGGCTATGACCGACGGCAGCACCAGGAGTGGGGCCAGCGCTTTGAGGTGCAGATGGCTGAAATGCGTGCCAGCCGACTGCAAAGCGATGAGCGGGCAGCGGCAAACGACGCCGAGCATCGGGCCTTTCAGCAAATTATCCAAACTCTGCTGGCGGAGATATCGCGGATTTGGCAGCGGCTAGCGGTGTGAGCGTACCGGTGGTCTATGGCCCGCTGAGGGCAATCCGCCGGAGGAGGATCTGACGGCTGGGTTGCACTGGTCATTGGTCATAACGATGGAATTTTGGCATTACTTAAGTAGGAACCCCATGATCGGTGCAACGAACCCAAAACCAATCTGGAACTACGGACTGCTCGGCCTGATCGTGGGTGGGCTGCTGTATCGCACCATTGTGGCGATCTGGCTGTTCCCTGGGTTTGATGAAGCTTACTACTACCTCTACAGCCGCCACCTGAGCTGGAGCTATTTTGACCACCCCGCTATGGTGGCCTTGACCACGGGGGTGGGCTGGTGGCTGACGGGCAGCATTTCGCAACTGACAATTCGCCTGGGGGCGCTGGGGCTGTACGGCGTTAGTCTGGGGCTGCTGTACCTGGCCGCCACCTGGCTGTACTCAGCGGCGGTGGGGCAAATGACCCTGGCCATCGTCACCCTTATGCCCCTGTTTGCCATTGGCTTCGGCATTCTCACCTCTCCCGACAATGGGCTAATTTTGTTTTGGAGCGCCACCCTGGCGGTGGCGGCCTGGGAGTTTTTCCCCCAGGGGCGGCGGTCATCCTATGGATTTGGCAAAGACAGCTATGCCCCCACCTGGCGCTTGGTGCTGCTCGGCCTGACTGTGGGCCTGGCCTGCCTGAGTAAGTACCACGGCTTTGTGCTGGGGGCCAGTTTAGTGGGGTTTTGTGTGGCCTGTCGGCCCTATCGTCGGGCGCTGCGATCGGCCTGGATGCTAGCCGCCCTGGCAGCCTTTATGCTTGCCCTGTTTCCCCTGCTGTACTGGAATAGCCAGCACGACTGGATTTCGTTTCGGTTTCAGCTCGGTATGCGGTTCGATGGCGGCGATGCGGCCCCATCCCCCTTTAGCCCCCTGCAAATGGTGAGCTACTGGTTGCTTTCTATAGTTTATCTGTTTCCTCTGTTTGGGTTTCCCCTGTGGTGGGTGGCTACGCGCCATAGCCTGACCCAGGTTTTTGCTAGGCCCCTGAGTCGCGCCGAGACCCAGGCCAACTACCGAGAGGCGCTGGTGCTGTGGCTGTCATTGCCAATTATGCTGGGATTCACGGTGCTGGGGGGCAAGCAACAAATTCTCCCCGCCTGGCCCGCTCCAGGGTACTGGGGCATCGCCATTTTGCTGGGAGCTGAGGCCGTTGCCTGGCGGCGGCGGCGACCGCGCCTGGTACGTCGCTGGCTGTGGGGGTCGGGGCTGTTTTTGGGGACGCTCTCTGCGGTGGCTTTGCTGCACTTGCAACTGGGCGTGCTGCAAAAACCCAGCCCCTACGCCCCGTTTGGGGGGCTGGTGCCGGTCGCCCAGGATGGCTCCACGGAATTAATTGACACCCACCAGCTCAGCCAGCTCTTGGCCGCCGACCCTATGACCCGGCAGATTTTGGACGAGGTGGGGTTTGTGTTTACCAATCAGTACTATCTGGGGGGATATTTAGCCATGGCTATTCATCCCCTGCTGGATAAACCGATTACCACGTTTAGTCAGGATCCGCGCGGGTTTGCCTTTTGGCATGACCAAACCGACTGGCTCGGCCAGGATGCCCTTTACATGACCCTAGACCGCTTTGCCCAAGACCCTGCCATCGTTGAGGGCTACCGCCCCTTGTTCGACAGCATTGAGCCTCTGACCACCCTCCCTCTGCGCCGGGGCGGCGAGGTGACCGAGACGATCCACGTCTTTAGGGCCAAAAACTTTCGACAGGTCTACGACTATCCCTACGGCCAATAGGGGAAAAGGGGATCAGCACGCGACGCTTTGCCCGTCCTACAATTTACGTCTAATACCAATCGTCCATGCCGCTGGCGCGGCACCCCCAACGGCAAAATCTATTTTTAGAGCAAATCCTGCTTGGTTAGCCCCGACTCAAAAGGGCGAATGGCATAAAGCCTCTGGCTAGGCTGCGCCAACGCCCCTACGGGTTGGCCTGTTGAGAATCGGGCGGATGGGGCTCGGATTTAGTATATTTTTCTCTACTAAACCTGGCGCTTACCGCGCCCGCTGCCGCAGTCGCCAGCCCGTGTAGCTCAGCAGGGCCGTAGCCCCCAGGGCATAGGCAATGCCGCTGGGCATGCCCGCAAAGGCCAGGGCTAGGCTACCCGCCCATAACGTCAAAATATAGATAAACAGCACCGTTACCCGGTGGGAGAGGCCCGCTTTCAGCAGCCGGTGGTGCAGGTGGCGCTTGTCGGCCACAAAGGGAGAATTGCCGCTGCGGATGCGGTCTAAAATCACCGCTGACATGTCGAGAATGGGCACCGCCAGAATCAGGTACGGCAGCAGCACGGCGGCAGTGGTGACTGTTTTGACTAGGCCAATCACCCCCACCCCGGCCAGGGTAAAGCCCATAAAGTAGGCCCCCCCATCTCCCATGAAAATTTTGGCGGGGTTAAAGTTGTACCGCAAGAACCCCAGGGCACCCCCGGCCAGGGCGGCGGCAATCAGCGCTGCGGCGGGCTGGTTCATGTAGAGGCTGACCACCAGCATAATCATGGCGGCAATGCCTGACACTCCGGCGGCGAGGCCGTCGAGGCCGTCGAGCCAGTTCATGGCGTTGGCCATGCCCACCAGCCAGAGGATAGTGACCGGCAGACTAATAAAATCAGGCAGTTGGGTCAGCCCGTAGAAGGGAATGGTTAAAAAATCAATGCTGACGCCCACATGCCAGGCGATGGTAGCCACAATCGCCTGCATTAGCAGGCGGCTGAGGGGCGATATCCCAAACAGGTCATCCGTTAGCCCAATTAGGAAAAAGGCCAGGCCCCCAATGGTGACGCCCCAAATCTGAAACTCCTCCGGCGGAGCCAGGTGCTGCCCCGTGGCATCGATAAAGCCACCCATGGCCCAAACCAGCAGCAGCGCCGTCAAGGTGCCCAGAAAAATAGATACGCCGCCCAGGCGCACCATGGGCTTTTGGTGAACCTTGCGGCCCCCCGGCAAATCTACCCGACCACTTTTAAGGCCTACTCGACGCACAATTGGGGTCGTGCACAGCACCACCACCGCAGAAATCCCGAATGCAAAAAAGTGATACAGATGAAACGGCATCTGAACTCCTATCTGGAGAAACCCCTCAACACAATGACCCGAGCCTGGGTAAACCCGCCTAGGACAGACTCAGCTAACCGGAAAAGTGGTCTCGCCGCCATCGGCGGCTAAACCTGCTTGGCAGTAGCTATTCTGGCTAGGGTAAATCTATCGCCCACGGCATCAAACCATTCCATAGAATAGTCTGACTTTTGCGGGATAGACAAAAACTCCATGCAGATTATGACAGATGATGAGGGGGCCAACCCTTATTTTCTGTAATTCCCCATGGAGTTTGGGCAAAGCGATGAAAACTAGCATCCAAGGGCATGGGTTACGCTACACGACTGAGCCTCCAAAACCCGAAACCTGATACCCGGAAACTGAAACTCAGATTCTGGCAATAGCAGGTAAGGCGATTTCTGGGAAAGAAGATACCCCAATAAACAAACTCTCGGTTTGGATTCCCGCCGACGCGGGAATGACGAGGTAAGTTCTTGGCTGGAAATTCCCTAACCTGTGCCCCAACCTCCTACAAGGCGCTAAACCATCGCCGGCACGAGACCGCCTAAATGGGCATAGAGAGGAAACTGCTCGCACAGAGCGGCCACCCGCTGCCGACAGCGCTGTTCTATAACCTCATCCTCTGGGTTCAGCAGCCGATCGGCGATGATGTCGGCGATGGTGGCAAACTCACTGCGGCCTAGCCCTCGGGTGGTCATCGCCGGTGAACCCAAGCGCAGGCCGCTGGTGACAAAGGGAGATTCTGGATCGTAGGGCACCGTATTTTTGTTAGCGGTAATGTTAACGGTGCTAACCAGCTGGTCGGCCCGCTTGCCTGTCATGCCGATGGAGCGCAGGTCAACCAGCACCAGGTGGTTGTCGGTACCGTCGGAGACCACCTTAAAGCCCCGCTGCTGGAGCTGCGCCGCCAGCCCCTGGGCATTCTCAATCACCTGGGCGGAGTAGGTGCGGAACTCAGGCTTGAGGGCTTCGCCAAAGGCGACGGCCTTGGCGGCAATCACGTGCTCCAGGGGGCCGCCCTGGCTACCGGGGAACACGGCCTTGTCAAACTGCTTACCCAGCTCGGCGTCGCGGGTGAGAATTAGCCCGCCCCGTGGCCCCCGCAGGGTTTTGTGGGTGGTGGTGGTGACCACGTCACAGTGGGGAATGGGGTTAGGGTGCAGATTGGCGGCCACTAGCCCGGCGATGTGGGCGATGTCGGCCATCAGGTAGGCCCCCACCTCATCGGCAATGGCGCGGAACTTGTCAAACTCGATGGTGCGAGGGTAGGCCGAGTATCCGCAGATGATTAGCTTAGGACGGTGCTCTAGGGCCAGTTCGCGCACCTGGTTAAAGTCGATTTGTTCGGTTTCGCGGCTGACGCCGTACTGGCAGACCTTAAACCACTTGCCCGACACATTCACCGGCGACCCGTGGGTGAGGTGCCCACCGTGGGATAAATCCATACCCATAATGGTGTCGCCGGGCTGCAGCAGGGCCAGAAAAACGGCAAAGTTGGCCTGGGCTCCGGAGTGGGGCTGCACGTTGGCGTGGGCCGCCCCAAACAATGCCTGGGCACGATCAATGGCGATCTGCTCGGCTTCATCCACCACGGCGCAGCCACCATAGTAGCGCTTGCCGGGCAGGCCCTCGGCGTACTTATTGGTTAGCACCGACCCCTGGGCCGCCAGTACGGCGGCAGAGGTGAAGTTTTCGCTGGCAATCAGTTCTAAGTGGTCGCGCTGGCGCTGCAGCTCGCGCTGCACGATATCGGCCAGCAGCGGATCGGACTGACGTAAAACATCGAAGTTAGTTTGAGGCACAAGTAGGGCTCCCGGCAACCGTTGGATACTGTATCAATTGAGCAGGGGCAACCATAGGCGAAAGGCTCTGCAATGCCCAGCCGGGCCGTTGCAGGGGGGTAGCGTGTCGGCGGTCGCCGCCATCCATAAGCGTTTATTATCTTATCTGGACTGCCCCTGGTTTGGGTAGTCTTCTAGCTCAGCAGCACCGGCTCTAACCGAGCGGGTTGAATTTACGGGCAAATGTTACGGATTGCAACATATAATCTTGATTAACGTACTCCTACGCTGATGTACAGGGCCGCATCATCGATTCGCGCCGTTGCCGACAGCTCCTTAGGTGTACCTCGCTATTTGCAACTGTTTTGCCAAAGTTGGGTGCAGTTGTGAGAGGCTAGTCTAAGCAAATTCACCTGCTGTCGGTTTGAGATTGACATTCTCCAGTTTGGGACATTGATGCTGCAACTGACTGATTCCCCCCCTATGCAATCGTTATCCTCCGTTGAGGATGCCTACGAGCTTTGTCGTCGCGTTACGGCTAAGTACTCGAAAACGTTTTATACGGGCACCCTGCTGATGGCCCCGGCCAAGCGTCGGGCCATTTGGGCCATTTACGTGTGGTGCCGCCGAACGGACGAATTAGTCGATGGTCCCCAGGCGCAGTTCACTACCGAAAAAACCCTTGATCGGTGGGAATCTCAGCTAGAGTCGGTGTTTGCAGGCTGCCCGGTGGATGACGAAGACCTGGCCCTAGTCGATGCCCTGGAGCAATTTCCCCTCGACATTCAGCCCTTTAAGGACATGATTGCCGGCCAACGGATGGACTTGCATCGGTCGCGGTATCAAACCTTTGGCGAACTGGAGCTGTACTGTTATCGAGTGGCAGGCACGGTGGGCCTGATGTCTACCACCGTGATGGGCCTCGATACCCAGCTCCAGACCGCCCCCTGGTTTCGCGCCGGAGATTTAGACCCCACCAAACAAGCGATTTCCCTGGGTATTGCCAACCAGCTCACCAACATTCTGCGCGATGTAGGAGAAGACGCTCGCCGGGGCCGTATTTACCTGCCTCTGGCGGATCTTGAGCAGTTTAAGTACACCGAAGCCGACCTCATGGCCGGGGTCGTGGACGACCGCTGGCGATCGCTAATGGCCTTCCAGATCCAGCGCGCCCGCCAGTTCTATGCCGACGCCGAAAAAGGCATTAGCCTGCTCAGTGCCGATTCCCGCTGGCCTGTGTGGTCGGCCCTAGAGCTGTACCGCAAGATTTTGGACGTAATTGAAGAAAACGACTACGACGTCTTTACCCGGCGGGCCTACGTGTCATCGTTTCGCAAGCTGTTGACCCTGCCGAATACGTTGCTGAAGGCCAGGGTGCTTTAGGGGTAGATGGCGATGCCCTGGGCCTACCTGGGCCTATCGGAGGGTAAATAGGGTGGAGGGAAGTGACTCGGGCCAGCCCACTGGGATTATTTGTTAAGATAGGTAACAGCCAGAAGATTCGGTTCTGTTGTCTAGGTTGACGTTATGGTTTCTCCATCCGCTTCATCTGCCACCGATTACCCTGCTTCGCCTTCCGATCAGCTAGAGGGGCAGCCAGCCTCGGGGTGGAAAATTAACCTGCTGTATGACGGTGCCTGCCCTCTATGCCTGCGGGAAGTGAATTTTTTACGGCAGAAAGATCATGGCCGGGGGCTGGTCGCCTTTACCGATATTGCTGATGACGGCTACAGTCCGGCCGATAACGGCGGCATTGACTTTGCTACGGCCATGGGCCGCATCCATGCCGTGCGAGCCGATGGCACCGTAGTTAAGAATATTGAGGTATTCAGGCAGGTTTACGCCGTGCTGGGGATGGGATGGGTATATGCCCCCACCGGCTGGCCCCTGGTTGGCCCCTTAGTAGACTGGTTCTACGGCGTTTGGGCCAACTGGCGGCTAGCCCTGACCGGGCGGCCCAGCCTCAAGACGATTTTGGCCGAGCGAGAGGCCCGCCTGGGGGCTGGTTGTGACCGTGGCTGTCCACGGTAACTCATACTAAATCCTGCTTGGCTGCCCCCGATTCAGCCGGGCGAATAGCACAAAGCCTCTGGCTAGGCTGCGCCAACGCCCCTACGGGTTGGTCTTTTGGAAATTGGGCTATGGGACTCGAATTTGGTATCAGATATCTTTTGGCGATGCAGACGTCAGCGTAAATGATCCTCGCTCAGGAAATCGGCTCTCAATCATCCCCCAGATATCCACGTAGGCCTAGGTACTGTATGGGCCAGCTGGAGGGTGAGACCAGTCATCCCATCTGACCTCAGTTCAGGTAACATAATTAGGCGATTTGAACAGGCAGAAATTCAGGCAACAGTCCGGACAGTTTTCTGGATAAGCGCTAAAACTCTTGGTTTTTCGTTAGCTAGGCCACTGCGATAGGGGGCTTGATCCCTTGCTCTAAGTCTGGCCATAAAAGCTTTCCGGATTATTATTCAAGGACTTTTGCCTGCTCATTCACGTTCCTTGACTGAGGCTATTTGTGAAGGCTAATACAGGGCTAAGTCTTCAAGCTCATGAATCGTCGTCGCTCAGGCAGAGGAAACCATGCTTGAGTTAGATTTTATCTCGGCACCATGAGGAAGCATTTTGGGACACTCCTTTAAAGTGCGGCTTCAACGTCATAGAATGCAGCTTTCTCATCGTCTGAAGCCCTGAGAAGCAGTAACTATAAGGTGAACAGCCAGATAATGTTTAAGCGGTTTGTGAGTAGTCTCCTCAACCCTAGCCAAAAAACAGTAGCTAAATCTCTGTTAATGTACCGACAGGAAAAATCAACTGATCTGGAGTCCGGAGCCCCGGATAGAGATTTTCAGCTAGACTACAAGCTGCCTAGAAAAATACTGATCGGCACCCATCATAAAGCAGGTACGGTCTGGTTGATCTCTGTATTTAAGAGTATTTGCAACTACTACGCTCTAAAGTTTTACACAGATCATCAAGGCGTTGCCCCACCCGCTGAATTTGACATTTTTCTACAGCAGCACAGTAAATTTGATTTTGATGTCTTGCCAGCTTCCTTTCGTGGGGTTCACATAATTAGAGATCCAAGGGATATTATCATATCCGCCTGTTTCTATCATCAAAGGTCAACCGAAGAGTGGCTCCACAAACCCCAGAAAAAGTGGCAGGGTTGCTCGTATCAGCAAAAGCTGAATAGCTATGATAGCCCCGATGAAAAAATTATCTTTGAGATGGAGAACAGTAGCCGCAGAAACATTGAAAAAATACTGTCATGGAATTACCAAAATCCTGGTTTTTACGAAGTTAAATATGAAGACTTGATCCAGGATACTGACTTAATACTGTTTCACAATGTGTTTTCCTTCCTCGGATTTTCGGGATCTGAAATTCCTAAGCTATTGATGTTTGCCTATGACAATAGTTTATTCTCTGGCAAAGTTGCCTCTGACCATGTTCGATCGGGGACTACAAAGCAGTGGAGAAAACACTTTAAACCAATCCATAGAGAGAGATTTTTAGAATTGTTTGGTGATGGTCTTGTTAGATTAGGCTACGAAGAAGATGATGATTGGCTATAGAGGGTCAGTTCACCTGGGCATGAGCCAGTCATTTTAATTCGGAGTGGCTCGGTAGGTCTAGGTTTTGCCAAGGGCTGATCCAGCCCTTAGAATTAGTCTATGGAACTTTCTTTACTGCTGGCCATTGCTCTCTTGGTGGGCTTATTTTTTTGGCTCCGGCGCTACTCTCGCCAGCGGCGCGGGGGTACCAGGCCGCTGAGCGCCGCGCCTGCGTCGTCATCGCGGCGGTCGGTCAATGGTAGTACCCAGCGTCAGCTGCTGCGACTGGTGGGCGGCAACCGCGACGTGGCCGAGCGCCTGGTGGAGCAGGTGCAGCTACGCAACCCCAACCACAGCGAGCAGTGGTGCTGGGAAAAGGCCATCTACGACATTCAGCGCGATCGGCACAGTCAGTAACTAATTACGTCTCATGTCGGGGGCATTACCGGCACAGTCAGTAACCAATAGCGACTACGTAATGGGCATTATTTGGCTCTTGATTAAAGCCTCCTGGATCAGCGTAGCCGTGGCGATCGTGGCGGGCATGGTTAGCGGCGGCTGTAGTGCTCGACTCATCGCCCTGATTAACACCGCCCTGGCCCAAAACTCACCGCCGTCGTTAATTGCCCCCTTTATCGGGCTGGCGGTGATAGCGTTGGCGACCGGCAGCCTCTCCCAGTTTTTGCTGATTGACCTGGCCCAGAATTCGGTCTACCAGCTGCGGCTGCGCCTGAGCCAGCGGATTCTGGCCGCGCCGCTGTCACAGCTGGAGCAGTTAGGCCCGAACCAGCTTTTAGCCGTGCTAACGGAGGACGTTCAGGCGATCTCTAATACGGTATTTGTCATTCCGTTCCTCTGCATTGATATTGCGGTAGTCGGCGGCTGCCTCCTCTACCTGGGCTGGCTTTCGGGCTGGGTCTTTGGAGCGGTGATCATCTTTTTGCTGGTGGCGGTGACCTTGGTTCAGCTGCTGATTACCTATGCCTATCGCTACATCAACCTAGCTCGGCAGGAAGTCGATCGCCTATTTCAGCATTTTCGGAGCTTGACCGAGGGCATCAAGCAACTCAAGCTCCATGCCGCTCGGCGGCAGGCTTTTTTTGACGATGATTTGACCGTCAGCGCCGCTGCCTCCCAGCGGTATCAAAAGACGGCCTATAAATTCGCCGCCGTGGCCACCGGGGGCGGACAGCTCCTATTTTTCGGGCTAATTGGGCTGCTGCTGTTTGGGGTGCCCTACCTCAGCCCTAGCGCCCAGCCGGTGCTACCTGCCTATATTTTGACGCTTACCTACTTGCTAGGGCCGCTAGAAAATTTAATTCAACAGCTCCCGAGTCTGGCCAATGCCAATGTTTCGATTCAAAAGGTCAACACCATGGGGCTCACCCTAGCCGAGAAGGCTGAGGTTAGTTCCGTTGTTCGGCAGCCGCCTTTATTATCCTGGGGAACTCTAAGGCTTAATCAAGTGAGCTACACCTACGCCAGTGGTGACGCTGACCACGCCTTTAGCGTCGGCCCGATTAGCCTCACATTCAACGCTGGAGAAATTGTCTTTATTGTTGGCGGTAACGGCTGCGGCAAATCTACCCTAGCTAAGCTAATTACAGGCCTCTACCCGCCTGAATTTGGGGATCTATGGCTGGATGATCAGCCCATTACCGAGGCCAATCTGGAGTGGTATCGACAGCATTTCTCCGTGATTTTTTCAGACTTTTATTTATTTGAACGGCTGATTAGTGCTGAAGCCCTTACCCTTGACCACCAGGCCCAACACTACCTGAAAAAGCTAGAGCTTGACCAAAAAGTTTTGGTGCGAGCAGGTCATCTCTCCACTACGGCCCTTTCCCAGGGGCAGCGCAAACGGTTGGCCCTTTTGGCCGCCTACCTAGAGGATCGGCCCATTTACCTGTTTGACGAGTGGGCGGCCGATCAAGACCCTATATTTCGAGAAATTTTTTACACCCAACTGCTAGGTGAGCTTAAGCAACAGGGCAAAACGGTGCTGGTGATCAGCCACGATAACCATTATTTTGCGCTAGCCGATCGTCTCATCACGCTCGACCAGGGGCAGGTAGAGTCGGATACGGATCAGGCCTGAACCGCTGTCCTAACGGTTAGCAACGGTAGCCACAAGACCCCAGAGATTTGCGAAACTCCCTGGGGCCTGCGCTTTTAGGAGATTTCCAGCCCAGAACTTACCTCGTCATTCCCGCGCCGGGGGAAACCCAGCCCAAGAGTCTGGCGATATTAGGTATCGTCGTCTCCAGAAATTGCCTTAGTTCCTAGACTATCGTCACCCCCGCTGGCGGGTGATAACGCTAATGCAATCGCCGTGGTGGCATTGCCGCCAAAGATGGTGATTAAACCTTAAACATCCGCATTATCCCGCAGACTTGGGGGATAATGCGGAGCATAAGCGATCTTATCTAGCGGATCTGACGCTTATTTTATAATTCTGCGACTCATCGGAAATCATTACCATGCCCAACCCGCCTGCTTTCAAGTCTGCGTCGCCCTACCAAACTAGCGTACTGCCACTGCCGGGCGCTGATCTCGCCTCGGCATCTACCTGGTACGACCAGCCCTTCGGCACAGACGAACGGGATAGTCAGAAGCTGCAAGTCTTTTTCGCAGTTGCGCCAGACAGTCTGTGCTACTACTTTCATGAGCCGGTTGATCCGGCGTGAGGGTCGCCGGAGAATTCGTTAGGTATAGATTCAGGGGTGCCATGGTGCGCCAAAACCTAGACGTCACCGCCACTACAGGCGGCCGCCAAACCCGTTGCAGAACAGTGCCGTTAACCAGAGCGACTAAGTCGGGCAGACTTAGAATCACAAATTTTTTGTTGCCGCCCCGTTGCGGCTGACGTTCGATTCGGTAAACTTGAACCCTATGAAGTTGCTGCTTCAACCCTCACCCTGGTTAAAAACGATTCATATTTGGGCGATCGCGCTATGTCTGATGGCAATCGCCCTCGTGGCCAGTGGGGCTGAACTGTTAATTTCCTACGAAAATGCTCTCCAGAAGGCATCGGTACAGACCCAGACCACCAGTTATCTGGTCTCTGAATGGTTGACGGCAGCGTTTACGACGCCTCAGTATGTGCTTAAGGATATTGTTAGTTCCATCGACACGGCTGAAATTAAATATCCTGCCGACAATCCAGCCCAACAGTTAGAACGCACAAATCGGCTGATCCATCAAGCTAAACTGCATGAGCCCATTCATTTCTTAGGTATTTTTGATCGCAACTGCACCATTACCCATACTTCCATTGGCGTGAATCTGGGGCTTAATTTTAAGCAGCGGGAGTACTGCGAACTCATCTTTCAGGAACCGATCGACGCTTTTAAGGTGAGCAATATGTTTCGCTCGATCACCAATCAAATGAATCTTTCCCTGGCTTATCCGGTGCTCACGCCGTCGCGTCACATCGCTGGCTTTGCGCTGGTGGGGCTAGATTTGTCTCTGTTTCAACGTTGGCTAGATAAATTTGACCTCAGCCAGGGGGCAACGGTCAGCGTATTTGATGCCAAACAACAGCTTTTGGCGCGTCAGCCGGTTGTTCCAGAGATGATTGGTCAGCCTGTGGATAACCCCACCCTACGTCAGCTGATCTCGTCCCCGGATGTGATCGCCCAAACCATAAACATGAATTCTCCCATCGACGGGATCAATCGAGTTTCGACATTCCGCCGGGTTGAAAATTCACCCTTTGTCGTTGTTGCAGGCATTACAACCGAATCAGTGTTGTCAGCCTGGTGGGTGAAGCTGACTTTCTATGTGGTGGGCAATGCGATTTTGCTGGGGGCGATCGCCTTTGGGGCAAGAGAACTCAACCACAACCGTAAGTTAGCCAAAGCCATGCACGCGATCGCCCATACCGACGAGTTGACTAAAGTAGCCAATCGGCGGCAGTTTGTTGAAATTCTCCAATTCAGGGTTGCCGAAGCCAATCGCCATCAGCAAACGTTTTCTATCGTGCTGATCGATATCGATCACTTCAAGCAAATTAACGATAACTATGGCCATGATATGGGCGATCGGGTTTTGCAGACGTTTGCCCAGATCCTTCAGCGTGAGCTGCGCGCCAATGACAACCTGGCTCGTTGGGGTGGCGAAGAGTTCATCGCGCTTTTATCCCAAACCGATGGGCCTATGGCCATCAAAATTGGCGAACACATGCTTGCTGCGGTGGCTACAATTGCAGTTAGCCCTGTGCCAAGCCGTGACGACATCAGGCTGACGGCTAGCATTGGGATTAGCCAATATCGGCCCAATGAAGCAATGGATGCCGTCATTAAACGGGCAGACGAGGCGCTCTATAGCGCTAAGCATAAAGGTCGAAATCGCTTAGAAAGTTTCCTGTAACCATCCTTTTTCACCGGTGAGATGCAGGTTCTGGTGGCGCTGAATTGAAGTAGGGGCAAACGGCCGTTTGCCCCTACGAGGGACGTTGAATGCTGGATTCATACCGGTGTCCAGCAACGCCCATATGCCAGTGTGATCGCCAGCGCTTACGAGCCGCAAATCTGCCTGCCCACCCCGCAGAAATTTAGAATTGGCCCTGGTTTATCGTTATCGTCACCACCACCCATGCCAGCGCTCTCACGTTTTAGGGGGGAGCTTGGTATAATCCCCTGCAAAACCTATGGGAACCTAGGGCTATGGCAGACGGGCGGATAATTGCGGGGGGCGTCACTGCTCCTAAGGGGTTTCAGGCGGCGGGCATTGCGGCGGGGCTAAAGCCATCGGGGGCCGCTGACCTGGCGCTAATTTATTCGGAGTGTGACGCGATCGCCGCCGGGGTCTTCACCACCAGCCACGTCCGTGCTGCCTGCGTAGACTACTGCCGCCAGCGCCTCGAAGCCCGCCCCAGCGCCCGAGCAATTTTGGTGAATGCGGGTCAGGCCAACGCCTGCACCGGCAACCAGGGCTGGGTCGATACCGTAGACAGCGCCGCCGCCCTGGGGGCAGAACTGGGGCTGGCCCCCGAGTCGGTGCTGATTGCCTCCACCGGGGTAATCGGCCAGCGAATTAAGATGGATCAGCTCAAGGCGGGCCTACCGGCCCTGGTCAAGGCACTTTCGCCCAATGGCTCCGAGGCTGCTGCCGCATCGATTATCACCACCGACCTGGTGCCCAAATCCATCGCCATGGAAACCATCATCCACGACCGCCCGGTGCGAATCGGCGGCATTGCCAAAGGGTCGGGGATGATTCACCCCAACATGGCTACCATGCTGGCCTTTGTGACCTGCGATGCCACCGTGGCCCCCGCCCTCTGGCAAGACATGCTGCGCCGCGCCACCGACCGCAGCTTTAACCAAATCACCGTGGATGGCGACACCAGCACCAACGATACCCTCCTCGCCCTGGCCAACGGCGAGTCGCGCACCCCCGCCATTACCGACAGTGGGGCCGAGTCCGACCAGCTGGAGGCCATGCTCACCGCCGTCTGCCAATACCTGGCCAAGGCCGTAGCTCGCGACGGCGAAGGGGCCACCTGCCTGGTGGAGGTGACCGTATCCGGAGCCGCCACCGCCGCCGCCGCCAACCAGGTGGCCAAGGCCATTGTCGGGTCTTCCCTGGTTAAGTCGGCGATTTTTGGCCACGACCCCAACTGGGGTCGCATTGCCGCCGCCGCCGGGCGGGCCGGGGTGACCTTCGACCAGAGCGACCTGCGGGTGCAATTGGGAGAGTTGGTGCTGATGGAACACGGCCAGCCCCTGCCCTTTGATCGCCCCGCCGCCAGCGCCTACCTCACCCAGGCCACCCAGGGCGAGTACCTGAAAACCGACACCGTGGCGATTCAGGTAAGCCTGGGCGATGGCCCCGGCAGCGGCCAGGCCTGGGGCTGCGACCTGAGCTACGACTACGTAAAAATTAATGCGGAATATACGACTTAGGCGATGTCCAGACAAGAACTTACCTTGTCAGTCTCGCGCAGGCAGGAATCCAGCCCAAGAGCTGTTTAGATTGGGTATCTTCTTTTCCGGAAATCGCCTAACAGTCTGTCAATCCACCCAGCCGATATCGGCATCCGTCAGCATGCCGTTGGGCTGGGCGGGTTCTAGGCTTTGGTTGGGTACACCCCTGGTATAGCCCTTTTGGGCAGATCGCTCCACTGGGCGGCGGGGTAGGATATCTACCCCAGAATGGCGAATTGGAGCGGGGGTCGGTGCGGTCGCCTCGGTGAGCTGGAGGATGGTCTTTTTGGCCTCCTCCAATTCGGTTTGGGCTTTGGCCAAGGCGGCGGTTTGGGTCTTGGCGGCGGCCTCGGCCTGGTTGAGGCTGTCTTTGAGCTCAAACAGCCGGGTCTGCTGGGCCGCTAAATCGCCCTGTAGCCCTTTGACGGTCTTTTCAAGGGCGGTTTTGTCGCCTTTGGTTACCGTTAAAGCCTGCTCTAGATCGGTAATTTTTTGCTCCAAATCGGCCTTGGTAGGCACCCGACTGGTCTTGCCCTCCTGGGCAGCGGCCTTGAGCGGACTCTTCTCAGAGGCTTTGGGGGTAGTTTTAGGCGTGGCTGTGGGGGGCGCAGCACTCGCCTGAGCCGGGCTGGGTTCGGTGGCAGCCGATGCCCGACGACTAGAGGCGGTGCGGCGGCCAGCGGTGGTGCGGCGGCCAGCGGTGGGTTTGGCCTCGGGCGGTGGGCTAGAGGCTGATTTGGCCTCCGAGGCGGGGGCAGAGGCTGCCTCCGCCGATTCAGCCTTGCTGGCTTCGGCCTTGAGCAGATCAGAGAGACTTTTTTTGGTCATGGCTGGTTCCAGTCCTGCTGTAGTTCTTCGGCGACTCGAGAGTAATCAGACCGGGCTTCTTGGGCATTTTTACCCCGCCACTGACTCACCGGAATGCCCTCCAGAGCGGCCCGCTCGTGGGCTTTATAGGCTCGAATAAAGGCTTTGCAGGCCGGAATATTCAGCTCCAGCAGCGTGTTCTGGGCCTCCATGGCCTCCGCTACGCTGCGCGAGTCTACCTTGGTTAACAATACCCGATGGGATACCCCGCTGGGGGCGACCGCTTCATTCACTGTAGTAATTAGCGCGGCTAGATCCATCGGAGCGGGGGGGGTGGGCAGCAGCACGTAGTTTGCCACCGGAATCACCGCCGCCAGGGTGGCCGAGTCGAGGGCGGGGGGGGTATCGACCACCACCAGATCATAGGTTTGCACCTGGTGGAGGTGGCCCAGCAGGGCCGGGTTGGTTTCCCGCGACACGTCAAAGCCCAGATCCACGGGGCTGCGATCCGTCCACCAGCCCGCTGAACCCTGGGGGTCGGCATCGACCAGCAACACCGCGCGGGTTTCGGCAAACGCCGCCGCCAGGTTCACGGCGGTGGTGGTTTTGCCCACGCCGCCCTTGCCGTTCAGAATAACCAGGACGATGGTTTTACCTTGGGATGCTGCCACGGTCGTGCCCTTGGGGTGACTTCAAATAAAAATAACGCTGGGCTGATAGGCACTGCTGCCCCCTAAGGGACTTGCACTGAAATAAGATACCGGCTTGAGCAAAAGGCTCGCTATAGATTCTCGCCTGCGCGGGAATGACGCCGGGACATTACTGAATTGCTGATTCCTAACTTCTGGAATGGTACTGCAAGTCGGGTGAAATAGCCGACTTAAGCTGGCGTTAACCCGCCTTAACCCGCCCCCGCTATAGAATCGCTGCGGTAACCCTCAGGCAGGACTCTCGATGCTAGAACCAACCCAGGTGATTGAGCTATTCATGAAATCCCCCGATGTCAAAACGTTTAGGGCGGGCGAAACGATTTTTACCGCGGGCGACACCGGAACGGTCATGTATGGGGTAATTGACGGGGAAGTGGAAATGAAGGTCAACGACCGTCTGTTTGAAATTATCAAAGCGGGGGATGTATTTGGGGAAGGGGCGCTGGTGCAGGTTCCCCCGGTGCGGGCCTCGACGGCGGTGGCCAAAACCGACTGCCAGCTCGCCGCAGTGGATGAGGCCCACTTTAAGTTTTTGGTGCAGGAAACGCCGCTGTTTGCCCTGGAGGTGATCCGCAGCCTCTCGACTCGGCTACGGGCGGCTAAGGTGGCGCTGTAGGGCGCTAATTCTAGTGCTAAGCGAACAGCGGTGCGGGCGAACGGCGGTGCGGGCGAACCAGCGTTCGCCCTACGGTTTAGGCCCGATGGGGGATAGGCCCCGGGTGGGGTCAAATTTGAGGCCGCAACCGTCCCATCCGCCACAGCACTTCAGTACACTAGGGTGGAATCCAGGTTAGATGGAGAAAAATAGGCATGGATGCTGTGGCCCTCTGGCAACGCTACAAAGACTGGCTCTATTACCATGAGGGGCTCGGTTTCTATTTAGACGTCAGCCGGATGCGGTTTGATCAGGCCTACGTGGCCCAGATGCAGCCCCGGTTTGGCCGCGCCTTTGCCGATATGGCCGCCCTGGAGGCGGGGGCGATCGCCAACCCCGACGAAAATCGCATGGTCGGCCACTACTGGCTGCGCGACCCTGACCTGGCCCCCACCCCCGAACTGCGCCAGGATATTCTCGATACTCTGTTTAACATTGAGCAGTTTGCCAGCCAGATCCGCACCGGCGGCATTTACCCCCCTGGCCAAGAGCATTTTACCGACGTGCTTTCCATCGGCATTGGCGGCTCGGCCCTGGGGCCGCAGTTTGTGGCCCAGGCCCTGGGGCCAGACTTTCCCCCCCTCGACATTCACTTCATCGACAATACTGACCCCGAAGGCATCGACCGCATGCTGGCCCGGCTGGAAGATCGGCTGGCCACTACCCTGGTAATAGTCACCTCAAAATCCGGCGGCACGGCCGAAACCCGCAACGGCATGGTCGAGGTGCGTACCCGGTTTGAGCAGCGGGGGCTAAATTTCCCGAAGCAGGCGGTGGCGGTGACGGGCCGGGGCAGCATTCTAGAGCAGCTGGCCCTGGGTGAGGGCTGGCTGGCGACGTTTCCCATGCGCGACTGGGTGGGGGGGCGCACCTCCGAGCTGTCGGCGGTGGGGCTGCTGCCCGCCGCCCTGCAAAACATCAGCATTCGCTCGATTTTGGGCGGCGCTAAGGAAATGGATGCCGCCACCCGCGTGCCCGACCTGCGCCGCAACCCGGCGGCGTTAATTGCCCTGGCCTGGTACTACGCGGGCAATGGCCGGGGCGAAAAAGACATGGTGGTGCTGCCCTACAAAGACAGCCTGCTGCTGTTCAGCCGCTACCTCCAGCAGCTGGTGATGGAATCCCTCGGGAAGGAAAAAGACCTGGATGGCAACGTAGTCTACCAGGGCATCGCCGTGTACGGCAACAAAGGCTCCACCGACCAGCACGCCTACGTGCAGCAGCTGCGAGATGGGGTGGCTAGCTTTTTTGTCACCTTCATTGAGGTGCTCCGCGATCGCCAGGGCGACTCCGTAGCGCTAGAACCGGGCACCACCTCCGGCGACTATCTCTTCGGTTTTCTCCAGGGCACCCGCAAGGCCCTGTACGAAAACCACCGTGAATCCATTACCCTTACCATTCCCGAGGTGAACGCCCACACCATTGGGGCGCTGATTGCCCTGTACGAGCGGGCCGTGGGCTTCTATGCCTCGTTGGTGAACATCAACGCCTACCACCAGCCGGGGGTAGAGGCGGGCAAAAAAGCCGCCACCGGGGTGCTAGAGCTTCAGCAGGCGGTGGTCAACGCCCTGCACCATAGCCCCACTCCCCTCACCCTGGCGGAACTGGCCCAAAAAGTCGGTGCCCCCGATGCCATAGAGACCATCTACGCCATTGTCCGCCACCTCCACGCCAACCAGCGTAGTGTGGTGATCAACGGCAACCCCGGCTACCCCGACGTGATTCAGATTGCGGCGCTGCCCTGAGACGGGGAATTATCCTCAACGTCATCAGGGACTCACAAGAAAATAAGGCACCCATGGCTAGCTTTCCTGTTGGTGCATTGCGGTGCATTGCGGCGCGAATGCACCCTACGGTGATCAATGCTTCGGGTATTTTATTTAGACGCACGTCCCTAAATGTATCAAGGGACGTCACATCCCTTTCTTTAACCGTCGCTGGGGCTGGGCGTAGTTCTCCAGCGCCAGCAGTAACCCGTTAATCACCAGCGCCAGCGCCGCCACCGCTACAGAGCCCGCTACAATTTTGTCGTAGCGGTTGGTCTGAATGCCGTCGAATAGCAGCTTGCCCAGCCCCCCGGCGTTGAACTTAGCGCCAATGGTGGCGATCGCAATCGCCACAATCGCCGCAATTCGCACCCCGGCAATAAACACCGGTAGCACCAGGGGCACCTGCACCCGCCACCAGCGCTGCCAGCTGCTCATACCCATGCCCCGCGCCGCCTCAAGCACGGCGGGGTTGATGCCCTCCAGACCGACGGTGAGGTTGCGCACCAAAATCACCTGGGTATAGAGCACCATGGCCACAATCACCGCGGTGGGGTTGAGGCCAAACACGGGCACCAAAAAAATAATCAGCGCCAGGCTGGGGATGGTATACAGAATCCCCAGACTGCCCAGCACCGGCACGCCCAGCCAGCGCCAGCGAGACACCAGCAGGGCAATCGGCACCGCCACCGCGATCGCCACCCCCAGGGCAATACCGGTCATGCGCAGGTGCTGCAGCAGCAGGGTCAAGACTTCAGCGGGATGGGTCAGCAGGTAGTCCATCAGCGATCGCCCCCCTCCACCACCGCCGACTGGCGAATGTGGTCGAGGGTTAGCAGCCCCACCGGTGCGCCCTCATCGACCACGGTAATGGCCGGGGCCCCGGTGCGCAAAATCAGCGACAGGGCATCCCGCAGGCTGTCGTGTTGGGAGAGGGTGGGGTTGTGGCCGTTGCTGTAGGCTGTGGGCAGGTCAATCATCGCGCCGGAGACCCGCAGCAGCCCCAGCTGGCGCACCATGTCGTCGGCCCCCAGCAGGATGCGCACAAAGTCATCGACGGGTTTCGTCAGCAGGTTAAAGGGGGTATCGAACTGCACCACTTCCCCCAGGCGCATGACTAAAATGCGGTCGGCTAGGCGCAGGGCTTCTTCCACATCGTGGGAGACAAATAAGATTGTCTTCTTAAGCTGGCCCTGGAGCCGCAAGATTTCGTCCTGGAGGGCGGTACGGGTAATGGCATCGATGGCGCCAAAGGGTTCGTCCATCAGCAGCGTGGCCGGGTTGCCGGCCAGGGCGCGGGCAATGCCTACCCGCTGCTGCTGCCCGCCGGAGAGCTGGGCCGGGTAGCGGTGGCGAAACTCGGCGGCGGGCAGCTTGACCAGCTCCAGCAGCTCATCGATGCGCATTTGAATTTGCGGGTTTGGCCAGCCCAGCAGCTTAGGCACCACCGCAATGTTGTCGGCCACGGTCATGTGGGGAAACAGCCCCGACTGCTGAATCACGTAGCCCATTTGCTGACGCAGCTTGGTGGCCTTAAGCTTGCGGCTGTTGACCCCATCCACAAAAATATGACCGCCGGTGGGCTCGTAGAGCCGGTTCACCATCTTCAGTAACGTGGTTTTGCCGCAGCCCGATGGCCCCAAAATTACCACAATTTCTCCAGCCTGAACCTGGCAGGTGACGCGGCTGACCGCCGGGCGCGCACCGCCAGCAAACTGTAGCGACACGTCATCGAACTGAATGGTGCTCATGGGGCTACTCCGAAACCAGGCCAGCGCTGACCAAGAACTCCTTCGCCACCTCGGCGGGCTCGCGCTGGTTGCCGCTCACCTCGTAGTTGAGCTGGCGCATCACCCCGTCGTTCAGCAGGGGAGAAAGCTGGTTAAGGGCGTCGGCAATGCCGGGGTTGGCATCCAGCGCCGCCTGGCTGACCACCGGGGCAATCTGGTAGGGGGGAAACAGCTTCTTGTCGTCTTCCAGCACGACGAGATTAAAGGCTTCGATTTCGCCGTCGGTGCCAAAGGCTACCGCCACATCGGCTTCGCCATCCACCAGCCCCTTGTAGCGCAGCCCGGCATCCACCGCCTTATAGCCCTGGAGGGCAAAGTCGCCGTAGGCGGCCTTCAGCCCCGGCAGGCCATCTTCGCGCACCTCAAACTCGGGGGGGCCAATCAGCACCAGGCTGCTGGCCTGGGCCACAAAGTCAGAAATGGTGCGAATACTGAGGGCGTCGGCCCGCGCTTCAGTCATCGCTAAGGCCTGGGTGTTGTTCATGGGAGCGGGGTCGAGCCACACCAGATCAAACTGCTGTTTATACCCTTCCTTGACCTGATCAAAGACAACCTGGGGGTCGCTATTCACCGGCAGCTTCAGCACGGTCAGCAGCCCAGTGCCCGTATATTCTGGATACAGGTCGATTTCGCCGCTCTCGATGGCGGCCTGGGCCACCGGGGTACCCCCCAGGTTTAGCTTGCGCTCGACGGTAAACCCGTTGGCTTCGAGCATGAGGGCGTACATTTCGCCCAAAATCAGCTGTTCGGTAAAGTCTTTGGAGCCCACTCTGACGGTTTCATCGCCACTGCCGCCACCACAGGCCACTACGGCCAGGGCAGCGGCTATCCCCAGGCAGGCTTGATTGAACCAACGCCGCGATCGCTTCATAGGTTTAGGTAACTAGCAAAACGTTCAAGATTTTGTCCTTTGAGAATATCATTAGATTCGATAGACGGTTGGTGTAACCGTCCACCCAGCCACAGCAGTTATTTGGGGCTGTGCCTGGCATGAAAATGACCCAGACCTTACTCATACAAGGCATGCGGTCGGTAACCTAGCCAACCCGAATAGGGCCTGGGTCTTGCTGACAAGATCCTGTACGCCCTGGGGAGACGAACCCGTGCCGGCTGGGAGCATCCTTAACCCTACATGCCCCTTCGCTGTGGCCCCTGACCTACTTCCCCTGCCTGCCCAACCACCGGCCAGAACCCGTGCTGCCTTTCGAGTTCAACATTATCGGTAAGCCCATCTCCCATCAGACCAAGGACAAGCAGCGTCGGCAAGTCTCAGTAGATCGAAAACTCATGCTGCCATAGGCGGAAATACAGCCTCAGTAGATCGAAAACTCATGCTGCCATAGGTAGAAATACAGCCCGGATGAGGGAAAATGTCGCTCAACCGTCTGGCGGATGAAGGAGAGCATGGTTTTGAGCGGGAAGCGCGCTTGAAAGACCGTCGCCCGCCTCGTCGGGTCGCACTAACCGCATGCCACAACAGGTAAACCCAGAGATTGACCAGGATAAGGCCAGAGCGATGTAGAGCAGCCGCAGCACGGGATTCTTGGTGGTAGAGCAGATGCGGGCCTGATTTTTGAGGCGATAGCTGGTCTCAATGCCAAAGCGGTCGCGGTAATGACGATGCACCTGCGACCAGGCCACGTTGGCTCGATAGACGACTAGAGCAGGTATTGGATGCCGTGCTTCCCGTGAGCACCGTTGCGGTAGCGACAGATGACGACCATGGGGCAGGTCACCGAGCCATAGTCGGTACTGCTGAGGGTGTAGCGTTTGATAGCTGCGTCGTCCGTTGCAGAGGGCACGGGTGCCGCCCGTTTTGCCTCGGATAATGGCCGGCATGATGAAGGGGAGCTTCAAGGCCATCAGCCAGCGAATCACCGGCACGCTGTAAAAGCCCCGGTCGAGATAGAGCCGCTCGACCTTTACCGCTAAGGGGGGCATCGCGTCGAGTAGGCGGGTGATCATCGCCACCATCGTCTCTCCTCGCCGGACGGCATGGATCGCCAACGTGACCCGCCGATGGGCACGAATCACATACACCGTGGCGTAGGCCAAGAAAGACGTGGTACCCGCTTTGGCCTGAGACCGATAGATGTACGGCGCTTCCGCCTCGCTCGGCTGACCGTAGTAGGGCAACCGATGCCGGTCGATAGCTAAGCGATGGCGGTGATTACAGATGCCTGATGGCAGGCGGCTCTGGAGGGCCGCATTCACCTGTTGCTCGACCGTGGCCATCGCCTCAAACTTATCCAAGTGGTACCGCAGATCGTTGCCCGTGGGCACGCCGGTTAGTTGCTGCGCCGCACGCTCAATGCTGTCATGATGGCTCGCCGCCCACAGCAACACTTCGTAAAGGGTTTCGGGCTGGCATTCCCCCTGTATGTCTAAGGGTAAATGAGATTTCAGGCATTCTAGGGACGCACTCAAGGTCGCGTCGTCAGTCAATGCTGGCGTAGGGGATACTAAAGGGGGGTAGGTTGTCATGGCTTTTCGTCCACTATCTTCTAGCCTGACCCTACCCCTTTTCTA
>DAIUJR010000056.1:0-41166 GCA_036848635.1 Nodosilinea sp. CTOTU7336 | reverse complement strand
GGAGTGAGCCGATCCCCACGGGTCGCCATGGCGAGTTCATCAGCGTGATGACCCGCCGGCGGGGGGTGACGACAGGGTAAACAGCACCAGCGCAGACCCCAGGGATTTCAAAAATCCCTGGGGTCTTGGGGTTAATCAAGGGGACAACAGCCTCTGAGCCTCGGTTATTAACGACCAATACCTGACTCTTAACGGCATGATTCGGCGGCAATTAGTTAGCCGCGTCAGACGGATCAGAACCCTGGCTAACCGCTAAGCGGGCCGCCGCCGTCTGCCATTCCCCAATTAGGGATGGCGACCACAGCCACTGCAGGGCCAGAGCTTGGGGGTTGAGCAGCGCAGGATCAACGCTAACCGCCTGGGAGAAGTAGGTTTGGGCCTTCTGCTGAAGCTGGTCGCGTTCCCCTGGCACAATGGCAATCTCGCTAAGCTTTTGGTAGGCCATGGCCAGCCCTGCGTAGGCGCTGCTGGTCAGGTCTGAGGAAACCTGCCGCTGCCCGGCAGGGTCAATATCGGTCAGCCGCTGCCGATCTAGCTCTACCGCCCTTTCCCAGGCCTGAATGGCCCGGTCGTAGTCGGTCAGGGCGTACTGGGCAAACCCCAGGGCCACCCAGGCTTCTAGCAAGTCATCCTGGCTGTCTGTGGCCTGAGTCCAGGCCCGCAGCGCCTCATTAGGGTCAGAATCGGCTTGCCCAGTCGTCATTTGCTGCCAGGCTAGACGACCTCTGACGAAGGCAATGTCGGCCTCCTGGAGCTGGTTAGGGCGAGCGGAGGCTAGCACCGACTGGGCCGCGTTGAGATCCCCCTGGTCTAAAAGCTGCTCGGTAAACCGGCGGGCCATGGCGGGGTTATCGGTGGTGAGGCCCTGGAGGGCATTGATCATCGCGACACTATCGCTGCCGCTGGAGATTGACCCGGTGGCATCAGGGGAAAGACTGGCTGGGGGCTGGACGGGTTCTGGGTTAGGGCTGAGGCGAGATAGCACTGTGACCGTTAGGCCCAGGATGGCGGCTAGGCCGATTAGCCCGCCGCTGCCCCAAAGCAACCACTTTAAGGGAATGCCACGAGAGGCCCAGGAGGCAGAGATTGGCGTTGCGGACCCATCGGCCGGGGCGGTGGCGGTGGCGGTTGATGGTGGGGTGGCCTGGGGGTTTTCTAGACCAAGGGCAGGGTGGGCGGTCTCCCACTGGGACAGTAGATTTTCACCGGGGTCGGCGGTAAGGGGTGGGGTGGCTTGGGTCTGGGGTGTCGAGAGCTGCTGAACTAAGTTAGTAACAGCAGCGGTTTCGGCGGCGGGGGCTTGATCGTCTAAGAGGGTTGACCAATCCGGGGCGGCGGGGGCCGCCGCCTCAGTCGGAGTCGTAGGGGTTGCATCCACCTGCAGGCCCTCTACCTGAAGGCTGGTGATGGTGGCATCGTGGCCCGCAAACACCTCCCTGGCTAGGCTAGAAATATCAGGATCGGTGCTGTAGTCGGGGGCCATCAGCCCGGCCTCGGCACCCAGCCCGCTGGCCTGAAGGTCAGCCAGGTCGATGGCGAGGGACTCTGGCCGATAGAGATAGCCGTCGAAGTCGGGACGCAGGTACAAAACCGGCAGCATCCAGAAGGACTGATCTGAGCCATAGGCCGAAATTAGCCCCTGCCTGACCCGGCTCAGACAGAGGTCAATGGGGTAGCCCTGCTGTAGGTTGCGATAGAGCATTTGGGTGAAGGTGATCGCCACGTCGTCAGGGATGCGTTCGGCCATGGCCATCACCCCCGGCACCCCTCGGTTGACTAAGGCCTGCACGAGGTTTTGCTCGCGCCAGCCCGTCTGGCTGTCGTCGGCAGCGGTGTAGGCCCCCCGGCAGGAATTAAACACCGCCAGCCGAATGCCGTTGTTGACCAATAGCCCGGCCAAATCTTCGCCGCTAAGCCAGTCGGTGAGACCGGTTTGGCGGTTGACCAAAAACAAGTCGCCGCCGGTTTCGCTGACATCGCTATGGCCCGCATAGTGCAGCACCTGAAATTTACCCTGCTCTAGGGCCTGCACCAGCTCGGGCCGACCGGGCTGTTCTAGGATGGTGAGCTCTAGGGGCAGGGCACCGATGGACTCTGGCAGCGGGGCCTGGGGGTTGTGATGGACTACCGGGGCGCAGAGATCGGCCCGTAGGGTTTCAACTTCCTGGCGGAGGGCCAGCCGTTCTTGATCGTTAGGGGCAGAAATCACCACCAGCACCTGAATGGGCTGAGCGGCGGGGAGCCGGGGCGGCATCGTGGCTAAATCGGCGGCTCCCTGAGCCTGGTAGTAGCGACACAGGGTAACGTCGGTGCCCGTGGCCAGGGGTCGATCATCCCCGTAGAGCAGTTCCCAAGGCAAGCGCTGGAGGCGGCTCTCTTTAAAGCCAAGCCGTAGCCGCAGGGGCTGGCGTCGATTTTGGGCCACCCCCTGGGCCGCTAGCCAGCTATCCCGCAGCCGCCCCTGAAAGACTTCCTGATAGAGAGATTGCCCGAGTTGAATCCAGGAACCCTCTTCCCCAGGCCCCGTAGGCGTCTCCCCAATCGGGGGCGGGGGCAAGGCCGACGGGGGAGAGGCCAGCAGCGCCAGCAGCGGATCCTGAAACAGTTTGGCCCCCTGGGCTAGCCAGGTGTCTACCGGCCAGGTCACCTGGGTTTCGGCCAGGGGCACACCGGCAGCGACGGCTTCGGTGCGCAGCAAATACGTGTCTGGCCCGACTGGGGTAATGGAAACGTGGAATTCTTGGATCACAAGCTGTGGCCTACCTCTTGTCTCACGGTAGCTTGATTTAGCCGCTCTGGGCTGGAACTCATATCAGAACCCAGATCGGCCCCAGAAACTCAGCTTTTGTTGAGCCTCTCCTGAGACCGGGGCTGACCGCAGGGTTAACAAACTCTGCCCAGATTCGGCTAAAGAAGTTACGGACGGTTATCATGGCTTAGCTTTATTTACACGGGCTGGGATGGCGGTTTCCGGAGTTAATCCAGTTTTTTGGCTTCTTTTTGTTTAATGGTATTTCGCGACATGGCTTTTTGCTGTATGGCTAGGGCCACCGGGCCGGGGCACCGACGGGCGCGGCTGGGGCAGTGGTGGCAGGGTTTGGTGGTGGTGATCGGGTTAGCTAGCCCGGCGTTAGGGGGCGTGGGTACCCTGCGGGCCGAAATCATTCCGGTTAGTTTTGACGGCCTCGACATTCCGCCCCTGGCCGAGGCCGAGCAAGAACGTCTGGACACCCTACTGAGGGTGCGGCAGCCCCAGGTGCTCAGCACCCTCAGCCCAGATGGCTCGACGGTGGTAGTCGGGGTGACGGGGCAGATTGATCCGGGCGATCGCAGCCTCCACTTCCTCAACATTCGCACCGGCGAGCTGAGCGACTCCCTGGCGCTGGACTATGAGGTGTTTGCCCCAGATCTGCCCATGCGATGGATCAATAACGAAGCCGTGCGGTTTGTGCAACAGGATGCCTATGGCCCCTGGGAAATTATCACCATTAACCGCCAGACCGAAATTGTTTCCCGCACCCAGGTCTACCCCACCCAGGAGGAAGCGGGGGAAATTTTAGGCATCTCCCCGGATTTTTCTCAGTTTGTGATCCAGGTGTTTGAGGGCGAGGAGGACGTGGTGTACAGGGTGGTGTTGCCCACCCTGCGCCGGGTAGAGGTGGCTCGCCTGCCCGAGGGTCTAGACCTGCAGCCGCCGGCCTGGTCGGCCAGTGGTGAGCAGATGGCCCTGGTGACCACCTCCACCGAAGAGCGCCGCCTCTACGACCGTACCCCCGTTAGCCCCAGCCTGGCCACCCCGGTCATTCAAGATGCCCTCGGTCGTCTCACCCCAGAGGAAAACCCATTTCCCCAGCAGAACGGGGTCAGGGTCTTTGATTTTTCGCAGCCAGAGCCGCTGCAGTTCGAGCTTAAGGCGACGCCTGAAGATCCGGACGGCTTTGCGGAGGCCAGCCTCAGCCCCGATGGTCGCCAGCTCTTGGTCAAGCGATACAAACCAGCCCAGGTGGCGGGGCGCGACTACCCCACCTACTTGTTTCCTGAGTCGGCCTACTACCAGATCTATGACCTGGCCGGCAATGTGCTCGACACCATCGCCTTTGACCCCCTGCGCGGCCCTCTGGAGACGGGGGGGGCGTTTATCGACGGCGATCGCATTCTTTTCTGGGGCACCACCGGCATTGATCGCGGTCTGCATGTCTACGACCTGCAGGCTCGACAGCTGCGCTCCCTGCCCCTGCCCAGCGGCGCCGTAGACCCCAGTTCGCTAGTCACCAGCGAAGATGGCCAAACCCTGGTGTATGGCTTTTCTGCCGTGACCCAGCCGCCGGAGTTGTTTACGCTGTCTTTGGCTGGCGACCAGCCGCCTGAACCGCTAACCGCCGTCAATGAAGACGTGGCCGCCGTCAATGCGGTGCGGGTTGACCCGGTGAGTTTTACCACCACCCAGGGAGATCGCCAGGGGTTTCTGATTCAGCCCGCCGGGAATTCCTTCCCCCCTCAGCCGGGGCCCATTGTGTTTTGGCAACAGGGGGGGCCGGGGTTCTCGATGGTGAACGAATTTGCCACCGAGGTAGAAATGCCCCTGAATTTGCTGCCTAATTTTGGCCTGCCGGTGCTGGTGGTGCCCCTGTCGGGGCGGGAGGGCTTTGGCCCTGAGTTTTACCGCGCCCAGGCCGACGACCAAAACTTTGGCTACCTTGACCTGCTCGAAGGGGGGGAAATTATTGGCCAGATTATCCAGTCGGGCTGGGCTACCGCCGACCAGGTGGGGGTAACCGGCTGCTCCTACGGCGGGTACTATGCGGCGCAAATTACTGCCCAGTTTCCAAATCTGTTTGGGGCGGCTAACCCCCAGTGCTCCCTGCTCGACAATTTTACCGAGTGGCAGCTGGGCTATTCCTCCCTGCTGTCTTACCTGGTGGGGCAAACCCCGATGGAAAATCTGGAGCTCTACCGCCAAAACTCGCCCCTTTACAACGCCACCGCCATTCGCACTCCCACCATGATGTTCCACGGGGCAGACGACTTTTTGCAGATTGACGTCGCCCGCAACTTCCACGATGTGGTTGCCGCCTCAGAGGTGCCGATTACCCTGTACGAGTTTGAAGGCATTGGCCACAGCCTCTCAGATCCGACCTACCAGCGCATCGCCGCCCAGCTCCAGGTGGAGTTTTTTCGGCAGTATCTGACCCCGGCGGCGAATTAAAGCGGGCAAGACGGCTGGTTATACTCAATCCTGCTTGGATACCCCCGATACTTCTGGGCGAATGCCATTCGCCCCTACAGATTGGCCTTTTGGGAATTGGAGGTATGTGATTCGGATTTGGTATTACCCTTTCCTGTTGATCTATCCGGCGCAGGGTGGCAAGCCCCGGCTGCCAGGGGTAGCTCCGGCATTGTTAACGCGGTTAAAGGTGCCGTTATTGGCGGCATTAATCTGCGGTAGGTCGACAACTTGCAGTACCGCAGCGCCATTGGCGAACAAATTAGCGTCGAAGTTAGCCGTCTCAAAACTGACGTTGCCGTTAATGACAGCACACAGAGGCGAGGCCCCCTCGTTGCCGAGCTCAACCCCCTGGTTGCCCGACTGGCGCAGCTGGTTGTTGGCGATGGTCACCGTCGAGAAACGGCTGGTGCCATCGGCAAAGCCAAACACGGCGGTGTTGCCCACGGTCTGGGTTTGGTTATTGAGAATAGTGACCTCACCGACCGTGCCGCCGTTGGTGGCTAAGGTTCGCAGGCCATCCTGGGTAACCTGGCTGAGCTGGTTGTCGCGAATGGTTACCGTGGGCAGCTGGCCGCCGGTTTCGGCCAGGGCCACAATGCCGTCCTGGCCAATGGTGTCGAGGCGGTTTTGGCCAATGTCCACCGTCGCAATTTGTCCCTGATTGGCCGCAAACACCTGAATGCCGGTGCGGCCGGTCTGGCTAATCTGGTTATCCACAAGGGTGACGATGGTCAGTTGCCCTTCGCCATCGGCAAACACCTGAATGCCCTCGCCGCCCACCTGGCTGAGCTGGTTGCGGCTGACTTCAACATGGGGCAGGGTGCTTTGGCCCTCGGCAAACACCAGCACGCCGCTGCCCCCAGCGTTCTCCAATACATTATCGCTAATCCGGGTTAGCCCAATCTGGCTTTGACCAGCCGCCAGGACTTGTATTCCCGTCGCTCCGGCTCCCTGGATTTGATTGTCCGTGACGGTGGCGGTGTCTATCTGACTACCGGTGTCAGCCAGGACTAAAACCCCGTTGCTACCAATCCCTGGACTACCCAATGCGGTTGCCCCCACCTGGGTATTCACGACTGTTCCGGCTCGGAGTTGGCTACCGTTGTTGGCCTGGAGCAGCACGCCATTTTGCCCCATCGCCCCCAGTCGTCCGTCGCTGACCAGGGCGGAGTCGATCTGGCTACCGTTGTCGGCCAGCACCAGCAGCCCGTTTTCCCCCGCCTGCATTACCTGAGGATTGATCAAGGTTACCGCCTCCAGGCCCGCGCCGCTGTCGGCGTTAACCAGCAGACCGTTGGCCCCGGCCTCAGTAACTTGAAAATTCGTTACCGTCGCTTCGTTTAGCCATGCACCGTTTTGTCCGGCAATCAGCAGCCCGTTCGCCCCGGCGGTGCCAACGGTAATATCTTCTACAGCGGTGCTGAGCAGGGTGCTGCCGGTGTCGGCCAGCACCAGCACGCCGTTGCGGCCTACGGTGCCAATGGTGGCTTGGCTCAGCACCGCTGTGCCGATGCGGCTGCCCTGGTTAGCCAGTATCCCCAGGCCATTCTCGTCGGCCTGGGCCACCTGGGTTTGGGTCAAGCGGAGGGACTCAATTTGCCCAGCATTATCGGCCAGTACCAGTACACCGTTGGCCCCGCTAGAGCCGATGGCGATATCATTCGCGATCGCGCTACCGATGGCGCCGCCGTTGTCGGCCAGCACCAGTAGGCCGTTGGTGCCCGTGCCATCAAGGCTGAGCTGATTGAGGGTGAGGCTATCGATCTGGCTATTGGTGTCAGCCAGCGCTAGGATGCCGTTTTCCCCCGTATCGGTCACCAAGGTTTGCTCGATCCGCACGGTTCTTAGGCGGCTGCCGGTGTCGGCCAGCACGGCCAGGCCGTTTTCCCCAGCATTGCGGATTTGGTTTTGGCTGAGCCAGAGGGTATCGAGTTGGCTACCGGCAGTAGCGTTGACCAGTAGGCCATTTTCCGTAGCATCGCTAATCTGGTTGTGGCTGAGGTCGGCGGTGTCTACCGTTTGGCCGCTGAGGTTAAGTAAAATGCCGTTTTGGCGGGTGGTCTGCACCTGGTTTTGGCGCACGGTGATGGTGCCACCCACCTGATTCAGCAAGATACCGTTGCGGGCCGACAAAATTTGGTTGTCTTCCACCGTCACGGCATCAACGCCGTTGGCCTGCACCCCATCCTGATCCAGCCCTGGCTGAATGGTGAACCCGGATAGCCGGGTGTTGTTCCCAAGCACCATGGTGCCTGGCACGACGGGCCGTACCCCAGTGCCTGAACCCGGTAGGGCAAAGGTGCCCACCTGGGTACGAATGGGCTGTACCGGGCCGGTGGAGAGCACCTGCACGCCATCAGGAATGGTAAACCCTGCCGTCAATGAACCGGGCTGAACGTAGACCCAATCTCCACTGGCGGTCTGAGTTAGAACGTTGGTAATGTCGCTAGCGGGGTTGGTCGCCGTTCCTGTACCCGCAGCGCCCTGGCCTGGCAACACGTGGTAAAAGCGGTAGGGCTGGTTCGTGTCGGGGTCAATGGCGGCCTGGGTCTGGCTATCGGTAACTACCCCAATCGCCATGGTGCGCTGCACCGGTTGCTCCAGAGTTTGCGCTGCCGGTGCCGCCGAGGCTCGCGACGGGCCACCCCAGCGCAAGCCAGTTTGCAGCAGCAGGTTGGGGCCAAAGTGACCGTCGTACTGCACCCCCAGCCGCAGGTTAAAAAAACTGGTGGGATTGATCGCCAACCAGGCTCGTCCGCCGAAGAAGCCGTCCACATCCGTTTGGCCATAGTAGTAGAGGCCACCGTAGACGCTCAGGGGGCCGAGGTCGCCGAGGGTGGCGATCGCTCCGCCCACGCTCATATCCGCCCCGGCCAGGGCCACCTGTCGGGTGGTGGGCAGCAGCAGTTGGTGGGCCGCAAAGAAGGGCGCGCCGCTCAAGGTGGCCGCGCTGGCCCGCTGACCGACGGGGAAATAGGCATTGCCGCGCAGTTCCCAACCCTGGCCAATTCGTTCTACCCCCGCCCCCAGTTGGTAAAATGCACCTTCCCCATAGCTCTGGGCATCGACGCCGACATATCCCCCCACCATGGCGGCGTTTTTAGGCATGAGGGTGCGATAGCCCAGCAGCATATTGCCGCCCAAATCTCCTTCGGTGTCGAGCCGCACCCGACCCTGCAAAAACCACAGGCGCTGCCCTGGGCTCTGACCCAGGGGAATAAATCCCTCCACTCCGCCAAAACTGGTAAAGCCGCCGTTGGTTTGAAAATCGATACCAATCTGGGGCAAAATTTCCAGGGCAGCGGCTGACGTTTCTGGGGCTAGCCCAGGATTAGCCAGGGCCGGGGATGCGGCGGCTAGGCCCAGGAGTCCGGCGATGACGGCGGACTGCGACAGTCGCCATCGCCCCGGGTAGTTGCTTAAATGCCTTGGCTGGCTGACCACCGCAGCGCGGGCCGGCCCTAGGAGCCACCCGCCGCCGATCCATTTTTTGAAGGTATTCACAAGTTTGGGACCAGCCCCCCATGCAGACATCTCTTCCATCTACGTCGTCCACCCGGAGTCACCCGCCAGACTTGTATGAAGAGACCGCAAGGCTTTTGCGCTAGACCGTTAAGAACCGCTAGATTCGCTGGATAATGCGACCATCAACCTCCCCAACCGGCGGATGTTGCCTGGCTGGTTGAAGTCGCTAGCTCCACACTGGCTACGGCAGGGTCAAATTCAGCGACATCAGCCAATCGGCCAGACCGTTGAGAATCAGCTGCACCCCAATCGCCATCACAAACAGTCCCAGCAGCCGACTCATGGCCTGAATGCCGCTGGCCCCCAGCACCTTAAGCAGCAGGCTCGACGACCGCAGGGCAATGAAAATAGTCAGCCCCAGCAGGCCGATGGCGACGGCAATGGCAAGCAGGTTCAGGGCCGTCGGCAACGATAAATCATTCCCGGCCTGGGCCGCTAGGCCCAGAGTAACCGCGATCGCCCCTGGCCCCCCCAACAGGGGAATAGTCATCGGCATAAACGAAATATCCCTATGCTGATCGACCCGCTGGGCCACTTCCTGGTTGTCGATATCATTGAGCTTAGGGTCAGAATTCATCGCCCCCCAGGCGGCATGGAACACCACTATGCCCCCGGCAATCCGCACCACCGCCAAGGAAACCCCAAAAAACCGCAGCACGCTGCCCCCCACCAGCAGCGCCCCAATCAGCAGCACCACCACGTTGCGGGCAATCCGAAAGGCATAGCGATGCCGAAGGGCCTCGGGCACCCCCGTCGTCAGTACCAAAAAAATCGGCACCGCCCCCACCGGGTCGATGACCGGAAACAGGGCGGCGATGCCACCGACAACAAAGTCAATAAAAGGATGCATGGCCAGACCGCCTCGACAACGCCCATGGCTTAGCTTAAGGGGATTTTCGGTGGTTTGGGCAGTTGGGCCTCAGGGGTAGTTAGTTGGTGCTGACAATTGGGCTAGGATGCTGTCAAGAATCGTCCCGCTGTGTCGAACTTCTGACTGACCGGAGGCTCTAGGAGATTTCCAGCCCAGCCCTTAGGGACGTGCAAGAACATAAGGTACCAGTTGATATTTTTCCCATTGGTGCATCCGCGAAGCGATGCAACCCTACGGCGATCGTTGCTGCCGGTACTTTTTTTAGACGCACATCCCCTACCTCTTACGCGCCTTATTTCCAGGCTTTATTTTCTAGGTCGCGCATTTGCCGCTCTAGTCGGTCAAGCCGCCCGCGTAGTTCATCCATTTCGGCCTGGCGGGGCACCCCCAGGTCTTGCAGCGTGTTGCGAAACAGCCGCTGAAACTGCTCTTCTAGGGCCGCGTTGCTGGTGTTGAACTGGCCCATAAAGTCGTCCACAAAGCTGCGCGCCTGGTCGGGGTTAAACTTGCCCTCCTGCACCCATTCCTCCGTCACCTGCTTCAGCCGCTCGGCCACTAGGGTGGTGGTACCCACGCCAATCATCAGCAACTGCCGCAAAAAATTGTTGCTATCCATGGAAATATTGCCTCGTTAATGATGTTCAAGCGGAAAGACGGTTCGAGCAGATTGAGCCGGGTCGATAGAACGGGGTGGCCATGACGGAGGCGCTGCGGTGGCATCGGCTAACTAACCTCAGGGCCAAGCGGTTGCTCAGCGGAACTGCTCGGCCAGAAAACCGCACAACCACTCCCTAAACCACCAGTGCCAAAATTATCAGTGCCCAAACCGCCAGTGCCCAAACCGCCAGTGCCCAAACCGCCAGTGCCCAAACCATGATTATAGGTGCGACCCACCTCGCTACCTACCGCTTTATTCTGTCAGAGATTTTGTTAACCTCCAGGTATTGAAAGCCGAACCCTAACTGCCGTAACTCATGGAGCCAACGCGACAAACCGTCATCGATAACCGCAAGGGCAGTCGCGAGCTGGGCCTAACCTATCGCCCATTGCAGGCGATCCCCACCGAGATGTTCCAGCCCCTGATCGATGAAGGAGGTATCGTTCCCCAATGAATCAAGTCATCGTCTGCGGCTTCGGTGGCACTGAAATAACCTGGAGACCGCAGGGCAGAATTAATCGACTGGAGGAGTTCGAACTATACCCGACCAATCCTCCCGCAGCAGGCCGTAGAGCTTGATGTCTCGATACTCGCCCCACTTGAGGGTGTGCCTACGACGACCGCCCTCGTAGACTAGACCCAGCTTTTCCATCACCCGTCCTGAGGCAGGGTTATCGCTGAAATGGGTGGCGTTGATGCGGTTTAGACCTAAAGTGCCAAACCCAAAATCAATGACGGCGCGGGCTGCTTCGGTGGCATAGCCTTGGCCTCGATAGGGTTGACCCACCCAGTAACCCAGCTCCGCCAGGTTTTGGGCGCTATTGAGCCCCAGCCCGATGGAACCACAGAGGGTATGGTTGGGGAGGGCGATCGCAAAGTTCACCGCCTTCCCCTCTGCCCGCCGTTGGGGCTGCTGGCTAATCCATTCTCGACCATGCTCTGCAGTGTAGGGATGGGGAATAGACAGGGTCATGGCGGCCACCTCTCGATCCCCAGCTAGGACGACCAGGTCGGACAGATCGGCCAGCGTAAATGGTCGCAGCATCAGGCGCGACGTCAAGAGAACAGGCTGATCATGGGGGCTCAACATAGGTGCCGAATCCTAGGTACCCCCTGAAACCTAAAACCCATTCGACAAATCCCCCAGTCGTCTCAACGCAATCCCACGCTACCTATCCGCCAATTCGTTACTCGTTCTGCTCGGCTTCCTTGAGGGCAACCGAGGCAATCGCCAAGCTCAGTCGAGCCTGCTCAATGGACGACAGCGCCTCCCAGTCAGGCTGGGGCATCGAGCGCAGGCTGAGGTCTAAAATTTCGCTGCGGCCATCCCGGAGAGAGAACGCCAGGGGCCGGGCCAACACCGCTAAATCCCCCGGATCCCAGGTGGGAAGGGCGGCGTTAACGCAGTCTACTAGCTGATCGACCAGGGGCCGACCGCTGCGCGCCAGATCGGTGGCGGCCACGGCAATCGACCGCAGCAGGGCAGCGGGAATTCTTTCTTGAAACTGCGTGTTGAGCTTAGTGAATAGAGGGGCGGCGGTGGTGATCTCAAGCTGGCCCCACCGGGCCTCAATTTGAGTTGAAAAAGTATTCCACCCAGCCGCAATCGCATCCTCCACTTCAGCGATATCCAGCTCAGCTTCAGCGGCAAAAAAATAGTCGTCCCCCTCGGGGCTCAGAGGCTCCCAAGGATAGGCACGATCGGGGGCTAAAAGGCTGGCGAGCAAGTCGCGTTCGGCGGCTAGGGCCGCATCTGAAGCAGAATTAGCGGATGACGATGGCTGAGTCATAGATCTACCAGGAATACACAGGATGGTAACTCGGGAGTAGCGCCGCACTAAGCAACCTGCCGAGGCAAGAGACTGACTTTGGTTGCTCGCTCTCCGCTGGCGCGGAGACAGTCTCCCTAATTTAGTTAGCGGGATTTAACTCGGTGTGGCAACGCCGCTGGGGCGTTACTTTTATGGCTACACCATGGCTTCGATCAATTCCGAACGTCACTCCCAATTTGTCAGGCTATATCATAACGCCTGCGACCTGGGGTTACCTTCCAGAGTAAATTCCATCAGCTGCCCCTCTAAGCTACCAAACCGAATCGGGGTGCCCAGCACCAGGGGCACCTCCTGCCGGTGCACATGGTGCCAGGTGGAGCCATCAAAATAGTAGGAGCCATTCCGCGAGATATCCCGTAGATAGTAGTAGGTCGCCTCCGATTCAGCCCCCAGGGAGTTACGACAGAAAATTTCGGCGTGCTGGCCCGACACCCAGGGCTCTAAAATCACCAGGTCGTTGCCGGGTAAGCGCCCCACTCGCATCAGCCCGCCGTGCAGCCGCCACAGTTGGGTGGGGTGGTCAAGGCGGCGCAGCACCACCGGGGGGCGGTGCAGATCCTGGCCGGGCATTTGGGTCACGTCTTGGCCCAGGGGCTGCAGCAGGTGGCCGTCAAACTGGGGATGCTGGTAGAGCACCGGCAGCGTCCAGGCCTGGTGGTTAAACCGATAGACCGTCAGCAGATGCTGTCGTGCCAGGGCCACGGCCTGGGCGATCGGCTGTCGCTCGGCCAGCCCCCGGGCTAGCACCTGAATAAAGCTGAGCGCCTCTTCGTCGGCAATCGAGTCACGCATGGCCAGCACCGCCGGCACGCTGTGGTGCAGCAAAACTTCCGCCAGGCTGCTGCGGGGAATGACTTCCCCGCGCTGCCGGTCAGGTTGCGCCCCCCAGCAGGTATTAAACACCGCCAGCCGAATGCCGTTGCGGGCTAGCCCCTGGGCTAGTTCGGTGCCGCTTAGGGTCACCCCCGATTGCAGAAATAACAGCCCGCCATCGGGGGCCGGTACGCCGTGGCCCGCATAGAAAAAGACGTTAAAGTTGCCCGTCTCCAGGGTCTGCACCAGGGTTTTCGGGTCAGGCTCAACCAGGGTATGCACCTGGCACATGACCTGGGATGCCGGGCCCTGGCTGAGCCGCGAGGCGCTCAGTTCCAGCAGATTTTTGAGCACCTCGGCCTCCTGGGCCAGCTGTAGCACATCGCCAGGGGCCGGGGCGGAGCTGACATCGTCCTGCCCCAGCACCAGCAAAATTCGCAGGGAGGTGTCGAGGGTCGCCAGGGGCAGTGGATCAACGGCATCCGTGGTGCGACTTAGCAACACCTGACCCCCTAGAGATATGGCCGGTCGGCCCGGCTGGGGCTGCATAATTTCCCAGGGCAGGTTAATCAGCTCTGGAGCGCGCACCTCTAGCCGCAGCTTGAGGGGCTGGTTCATGCCCATGGCCATGCCCAGGCTGCGCTCCAGGCTTTGGCGAATGGGGCCGTCAAACAGCCAGTTCCATAGGCTGGTACCTAGGCCCTGCATCAGGCGACCGGTGTAGCCGCTGGTTTCGGGGGTAGGGGGGGCGACCTGGTTAAGCAGGTCATCTAGATGGAACTCAGGCACGTAGGCCGAGGGCACGTGGGGCACCTGGGGCAGCTCCCGCAGCGAAAAAAACTGCTGCCAGCTGCTCCATAGCTGCTCCATTTGCTGATCCCAGGCTCGGTCGTGGTGGGCGGCCCCGCCGGGAAAGGGGCTGTCTAAGACCCAAATGGCATAGTGATTGCCCTCAACTTGGCTGAGGCGGTCGATGGCGAGACTAAGGGTAAGGGAATCTACGGCGGGCATAGGACGATGGCTAATACTGAGTGGCCACAACGGCAGAGCAGGACGTTGGGGTTACGGCAGACGAGCTAGGGGACGCAGTCACCGGCCTGGGTGAGGGTAACCGAGTCGAGGGCTGAAGCGGTGCTGTATAGCTGTCTGGCTAAGGCCCAGCCCTGGTCTCCCGGTGCCGATAGGCGTTGCTGTAGGGGGCCAGGAGGAGCCAGGGGAATAGGCTGCCCCGACTCTTGAGGGGCCTGGCTTAAAGATGCCCCAGAGGGAATTGAGCAGACCTGTAGACGCACCCATTTGTTTCGATCGACGGTGGTCTGGCGGCCCACTACCTTTAGGATACTGCCTGCGGGAAGCAGGGGTGCGGTACTGGCCGCAGGGGAAGTTCCGCCCTGGGCGGCGGAGTTGGCGCCAGGGTTGCCGACCGTCGGTGCCAGCCGCAGGGGTTCCCTCAAGGTGGGAGAGCCAGAGCTGGTGCTGACCTGCCAGTATGACCCTAGGGTGACCTCCGCCGTCGCGGCCAGGGCCAGGGGAGGCAGGGGCTGCCCAGCGAGGGCATCCAGGGGCCAAAAAGTTCCCAGGGCCTGTAGGGCTAACGGCGGGGGCTGGCGCTGGCGGTAGGCCCAGAGACCTCCCCCCAGGGCTAGCAAAGCCAGGGTAGCCCCCCCTACTAGGGTCTTCCAGGCGACGGGGCGGGCAACCCGACTAGCCGGGGTGACCATTAGCGTACCTTGGGTACCCGTACCGGCGTTCACCTGCGCCTTACCCCTGGCCACGTCTGGAAATTGCTTCGTCAACCCCGCTGCCGGTAGCGTTGGCCAGCTTGCCCCCGCCGGGATAAAGCGCAGCAGCCCGACGGTGACGTTGTCGTGGCCATTGAGTCGGTTAGCCTCGTTGATGAGCTCGCGGGCCAGGGATTGTAGGGCCCGGTCGGGATGGCCCACCAGGGGCTTGACCCGCGTGGGCCAGAGCGCCTCTACCCGGTCGTAGTCGCTCAGCCCATCAGAGCACAGCAAAAAAATGCTGGAGTCGTCGATTAGCACATGCTGTACGGTGGGGTAGAGATAGCCCGAATCGCTAATTCCCAGAGCCTGAATCAGGGCACCGCCGCTTGGCATTTGAATGGCCTCCTGGTGCAGGGCGTAGCCCAGGTGTGCTTCCCGCGAGGCGACGTCATCATCCAGGGTAATTTGGTAGCAGGTTTGGGCGCTGATCCGGTAGGCTCGGCTATCCCCCAGGTGGGCAATGGAGAGGTAGGGAAAATGTACCAGCCCCATCACCAGGGTGGTGCCCATGCGAGAGCGGGCGGAGCGCTGCTCGTCGTTGTTGCGGGCTGAAATGGCATCATTGGCGAGGGTAATCGCCCGCCGCAGCCGCTGGGCCACGACTCCCAGGCTGAGGTCGGTGAGCTCCGCCAGGGGCTGTAATTCCTCCAGCATGAGCTTGATGGCGGTATTAGAGGCGACGTTGCCCTGCTCGTGGCCACCAATGCCGTCGCAAACCAGCACCATCGGTAGCGGAGCCGTCGCCTCAGGGATCCTCGTCAACCGCCGCTGATAGAGCTGCCCCTGAGGGTAGCAGGCATCTTCGTTGCGATCTCGGGCTGGCCCCTGGTCGGTTTCAGCTACCCAATCTACCCCCACCGACAGCCCCTGACCCAGGGTTTGAATGGCCTGCTCAAGCTCGGCCAGCAGCTCAGGGTGGGTGGTGAGTCTGCCCTCGGCCAGCGCCTGGGCTAGCCAGATTAGGTAGGGCTGCACGGCGGGCTGGGCGAGTTGGGCGAGGGGCTGCCACCGCTGGCCCAGCGACCTCAGGGTGACGGGCGAGGGGCTATTCTGATCGGGCGTGAGGGTGGTAATGCGCAACAGCGCCTGGTCTACCCGTAAAGTCTCAAGCTGTAGCAGCGTAGCCGCCACCTGCTCCTGGCTGAAAGAGGGCCATAGGGCGGCTATTTGCCGCAGCCAATTAAGCTGCTGCAGGGCCGAACCCCCAGCCCAGGCCTGGGGCAGGGCGGGCAGCAAGAACGCTTCGATCTGGCCGGTGGCGCTCACGCTCACGCCAATCGGAGCCGCCTCTAGCAGTAGTACCGGTGCTGTGCCTCCGACATCGGGGGACGCCATGTAAAAGTAGGGCTGGGGCATATGCTGTCCCAGATCCGACAGTCGTAGGTAGGGCAGCAGCGCCGGGGGAATTTGGTCCAGGGGGGTGAGGGGAAGGTCGGGCTGGGTATCGAGCCAAATGTCTTTATTCCATACCCAAAATCGCCCCTCCATCCGGGTGCCCGGCTTCTCGGCTCGTGCACCACCCCCTACCGCCAGCAAAAAGCGGTATAGCAGAGGGGTTTGACAGGTTTGACAACGACTAGCCGGAATGGTCGAAAAGGCTCGACAAGTCGGATTGGAGCACTGGATCACAATCCTGAGGCACGGGTAAACAGCTATTCAAATCCTATCCCAACCCGACCCAGGTGGTGAGTTTACCCCAGGCCAACGCCTTTGGTATAACCCCCCAGGGGAGCAGCGGTAAACTGAGGCGATTTCTGGAAAATGAAGACACCCAATATAAACAGACTCTCGGACTGGACTCCCCCCGGCGCGGGAATGATGAGGTCAGTTCTGGGCTGGAAATCTCCTCAGACCGACGCGGCTTCATCCGTTACCCGCGGCAGGCCCATGCTGTAGTTCAGGGCGCGGCTCTTGAGGTTGTAGCTAATCGCCCCTTTTTGCAGCAGCTGCTTGACAAAATACTCCAGGTCAGAGCCGATCCGACGCAGATTGTAGTCGGTCAAATCCTCCCCAGCGGCGGCATCTACGAGGCGGTCAAACTCGCCGTATACCGCTTTAAGCGCGTCATCAGACCAGTTGAACTCATTGTCTGGATCGACATCGAGGGTAAGCCGATCGTCGCTGGGGACCAGCTCATTCTTCTCGACAACAGCGGTGTAAATGTGGATGTGCCGGGTCGTAGACTTAAGCATCATGGGCGACACCTGCCTCTACGACAGGGATGTTCTATATCTGTATTAAACCTTATCTAGGTCTCTAAGGGGAGGGGTCGGCGGGAAAAGCCAGGCTGAATGGGGCCAGTCCCGCCTAAAAGACATCCTTTTTACCCCGCAGGCGGGCAAAGGTTTGCACTGGGGTGGCACCGTTGACCGTCCGCTGCAGAGCCGGCACATCCCACCGCAGGAACGGGTTGGTTTGCCGCTCCAGGGCCAGATCCGTCGGTATGGTGGACTGGTTTTGGGCGCGGGCGGCGGCCACGGCCTGAAGGCGGCGCTGGAGGGTGAGATTGCCTGGCTCCACCGAGATCGCAAACTGGAGATTCTTCAGGGTATATTCGTGGGCACACCACACCCGGGTCGGGTCAGGGAGCTGCCGCAGCTGCCCTAAAGAAGCCATCATCTGCTCTGGGGTGCCCTCAAACAGGCGGCCGCACCCTCCGGCAAACATGGTATCGCCGCAGAATAGCTCGCCCTCCGGATGGGGCAGAACCGGCGGAAAGTAATAGGCAATGTGGGCGCGGGTATGCCCCGGCACGAACAGCACCGTGCCGGTTCGACCCCCAAACTGCACCGTATCCCCCTCGCTGAGGTAGACCATTTGCTCAGGGATGCGCCCCCGATCTTCTTCGCCGCCGTATACCTCAATTGCCGGGAACCGTCGCAGTAGCTCTCGATTGCCCCCGACGTGATCGCTATGGTGGTGGGTATTGAAAATTGCCGTCAGAGTAGCCCCCAGTTTTTCAAGGCGCTGCAACACTGGGGTTGCATCCCCCGGATCGACCACGGCGGCGATGCCCTGAATGCGGTCATGGAGGATAAAAATATAGTTGTCCTGGAATGCGCTGACCCGATGGATATCCATGGTGACCCCTGCGTGGTTTCTGTCTACAGTTTGGCGCAAAGCTCTTTTTCTGCCACGCCTCTAGGGGCATAAAACCGTTGGCCTAGTGCCCTGTGGCGTAAGTAGGCTTTTCCCATTTGGGCGGTCAAGCTGGGGCGATCAAGCGAGGGCGGTTAACCGCATCGGCCCACGGAGTCCGCCAAATTCCGTAGCCTTGCCCTAGGCAGCGGTTCTTTAACCGGGCTTTAATGCAGGTTTACGAAAGCTTTAGGGCTAGCCCCTGCCACAATCCCCAAAGCCTGGGCATTGTTAAGGGAGAAGCCTTGCATGTCGTCGCCCTAGCGACCTGAAATAGCTCAGTCGCGGCGGCTACTCTCGATCTACTCGTTCTCGTCGCCGCATCACCGAACTACCCCATGGAGTCGCCCCTGGTGTCATCCCTCCGCAACAATTCTCACCACGATATTAGTGCCCTGGTAGCCAAGGCTATACATCAGGGTGTGTTAAGCCACCGCGACCACCTGACGTTAACGGCGGCCCTGCTCAGCAACCCTTGGCTCACCGCTGCTGACCGGGGCCACATTAACCAGGTGTTTGATGGCATTCGCCTCGGGCGAGTACAGCTGGCCGACTAGACGTTAGCTGCCGCGCTGTCGTTTTTGTAGGGCCGCCAGCATCTGCTGCTTAACAGCCTCGGCCCAAAGGGCAAAATCCTCACGGTTTTGCAGCGCACCGCTAGCGCTCTGGGATGGGGATTCTGGAGTTTTTTGCGACGTGAGAGATGCCATAGTCATACGCTACAAAATGAACCTGTTCTCTTGATATAGCAAACTTGACGAAGACCTGGCCAAGAACCGATGCAAGTTTTGCATCGGTTTTTAGTCAGGTCTCACCTATACGGTCGTTTCAAGGAAACGGTGTGACATTGTTAAGCTCTGGGTTAGGTACGCTGGCTGGCTTTTTATAATTAAGGAGTAGCCCTCAGCCCCTGGCTTGGCTTCCTTCTCGTCTCTGCCAATGCTGTTCTAAGAAGCTTAAAAGCGGGCCTTAAGCAACAGGAGACAACCATGTTTAATAAAATTCTCGTCGCCCTAGACAACTCTGCCCAGCGTCGGGTTGTTTTTGACCAGGCTCTGGCCTTAGCGCAGGCTACCAACGCCAGCCTCATGCTGGTACATGTCATATCGGCCTATGACGAGGGTAGCCCCGGCATGCCCATGAGCTCTTACCAAGCCTACTACCCAGTGCTAAATGACGCCGTCTGGAAAGACTATCAGCAAAAATGGCAGGCCTTTGAGGCGGATCGACTCACCCAGCTACAGCACGAAGTTGAGTTGGCCCAAAAGGTAGGGGTACAGGCCGAATCTTCCCAGTTAGTTGGGGATCCGGCGGCGATAATTTGCCAGACCGCAACGGCTTGCTCGGCTGACCTAATTTTGGTCGGCAGCCATGGCCGCAAAGGGCTCAGTGAGTTGCTGTTGGGCAGCGTGAGTAACTACGTCATGCACCATGCGCCCTGTTCGGTGCTGGTGGTGCATGAGCAGACCTCGCAGGCGAGCGAGACGAGAACCCCAGTGGCGGCGACGGCAAACTGAACGTGTGAGTCTAATTAGGGCCAGGGTGGGTGGGGTCTGTGGTCGCCTGGGATGAGCCGGACGGTGAAGCTGGCCTGCGGGTCGAGGTCCAACCGCTAGAAATTGAGAGGCCGTCTTCAGCCACGAGCCCGGCGGCGGCGTTGGGGGTGCCTAGGCGGTTAGCGCGCTCTTGTTTGAACCGCTCGATTTCACGACTCAGCTCTGCGGCCATCTGCTGGGTAGTTTTAGAGGGCGGCGGCGACATTTTCATAATATTGATCTTGAAGCTGATTTGGTTGATTAAAAGCTGCCTGTTGGCCAGGTTTAAATCCGTATCAAGACCAAATTCAACCTTATTTTTGAGGACGGCGCTGAGGGCATTTTCGATCAAATCTTCGGTGATATTTTCCATGGCGGGGGCAAATTTTTCCACATAGGCCACGACGGTTTCACCCACGGCGGTCTCCATGGGGCGCTGACTGAGGGCGATGACCAGGTGTTTGGCCACGCCAACATAGGTGGGGTTAATTCTGGCGGCTAGCGCAGCCTCTAGACTAAAGGTGGTGGCCATCTGGCTGACCAGCCCATTCACCTCGGCTCGGGTAATATTGCCATCATTAATCAACGGCATAATGGCCAAAACCGTGTCGCACAGGGTGGCTCCGGTCATCCCCGGCGCGTAGTTTTGGATGTAGGCGTTGAGGGTGTCGCTGACCTGTTGCTGCAGGCTTTGTTGCCGTCGGTAAGCCTGCTCGGCCAGGGCTGTTTTGAGGTGATCAACCCCAGCGGCCGCCAGCACCTGGGGGTTCATTTTTGCCATGACCTGCTGAATAACGTGATCCACCTCGCCGGTTTTAACTACGACGGCCTCGGCCTGGGCTTTGACGGTAAGCAGCGAGCCGACAATGCCCTGCACCTGCTCGGCCGGTTCTGGCAGCCCGTAGCGCTGGGCATAAACCTTGAGGCTACCGAGTAGCTCATCGGCCAGGGGATCGGGGGGCATAGTGAGGATCCTAGGAACGAGATAAGAAGGACTAGGGCAGCGTCAAGCTTAATTTTTAGAGTCTTGTAGGGTGCATAGCGCTCAGGCGTGGCTCCGCCAACGCGAAGCAATGCACCGCAGAGAGGCCAGATCTCTTGTAGGTTGAGAGCAACGGAGCACCACCCAACAGCCGTCAGCCTGGTTGGTTAGGCTCTGCTGGCGTGCCGCCTAACCTAGAAATTTAGGCTTGACAGACCATTAGGGCGATTTCGAAAAAATGAAAACACCCGATATCGCAGACTCTTAGACTATGGCCTACCGGAGCGTGCCCCCACGAAGGCATGGAGTCTGCCCCATGAAACCGAGGGGGGTGTAACAGGGTAAGGTTTTGGCTGGAAATCCCCCGACTCAAATTAGGGTCTTGGGGATGATGCGCTGAATCCATTATTGTGTAACTGAATTCAGCAAGGAGGCTTTCTTTACGAAAAGAATACAACTAGCCCATCGCGAAATGGCCCTGACCTAGGGCAGGTGGGCCATGCCCACCTGTAGCCCACTGAGCTTTTGACGATTCAAAACCACCTGGGTCAGGGCCATTCGTCTAAAGCCAAAACTAATTTTCTAGCCCCTGCAATGGGGTGGGTAGGGTCATGTCCGACGGCATGTAGCCGCCGTAGAGCGCGTGGGAGCGGCGAATTGCCTGGTTCAGGGCATCGGCGTAGGCGGGGCCGGGTTCGCGGGGCAGAGCAATGCGGGTCATGTAAATGGGGTAGTAAACCGCCTCAAAGTGGCGGCTGACCTCGGGAAATACGACGCGATCGCCATTGGCATCAAACCAAAGATCCAACGCCCCATCGGGCCGGGCCGTAAACTCAGGCCGGGCCAGTAAAACCAGGGTGGGAGCCAGGGCAATTTCGCCGCTGCCGCTGGAGAGCAGCCAGATTAAATCGGGCAGTCGGTCGGGGGGCAGGGCCGGAAACAGCTGTTGCACAATAGCGGGATTGATCGCGTCTAGGCGGGCGGGCCCTGGGGTACGAGCGGCGGGCCAGGTGGGAATGCGAAAATCTTGCAGGGTTTCGCCGTGGATGACGCTGGAGGCGTTGGTGCCGTCTACGCCGGTGGCGCGTTTCAGAGGAGAGCGATATCTAGCCACAAGGGGGAGCAGATCATCCTGCTCTGGTGCAAGGGCCGAGGGGGGCAGGTTAATCGACAGGGTATTGCCGGTGCCCATCACCTGGGCCAGGGTGGCAAAATCCCAGCGATTGAGGTCGCCCGCCGACACCATGGCAAACCAGAGCTGGTGAATGGCGGTGAGGGTAGGCGCCTGGTCAGGGGTAAGGGCGATCAGGTCGGGGACGACGTAGTTACCCAGGCCGTAGCGCTTGATGGCGGTGCCGCCCCACTGGGCATCGAGGCTGGGCATATCGCGCAGGTAGGGTAATAGCCCCCGGCTAAACCGCAGATAGTCGGGATGGGTGCGATCGCTCGGTTGAAACTTGGCTGCGACCAAATCGCCCAGGCGCCTGGCCAGGGCCACCGACAGCCGCGAAAAAGCCTCGGTGCTGATGTCGAGCTGGTGAGCCTGGAGCTGGCGAAACACCACGGCCTCCTGCACAGCGGCAGCTCGATAGCTGGCTTCGAGGCGATCCACCTGGGCTTGAATGACCGCCAGCTGGGGACGTAACGTCGGCAGTTGGCGATATAGATAGCGCCACAGGGCCGGGTTAAACGCCTGGTCGTTAAACAGCACCCGCAGCAGGTCTCCATCCGATAGCCCAGGGGAGTTGGTCTGGAAGAACTGGATCACATCCTGCCGGGCCAGGGGGTAGCTTTGGGCCGCCGCCAGGGGCTGTAGCGACTCATGGCGAGTAGCGTAGATGCCCAGCAGGTGAGCGGTATCCATTTGGGCTACGGATCTAGGGCCAAGCACTGGGGTAAGGCCAATCTGCGTCCATACGCCGTCGCTGCGGTAGTTTTCTAACGCGCCTAGAATTTCGGCCTCATGCTGGTTGGCCAGGCGGTCGAGCAGGTCGCTCAGCCTGGCTTCCTGGGTTCGCAACTGCGTATAGGTCGATTCATAGCCCAGGGCGGCCCGTTCGACATCAGAAGGAAACAGGGAAACCCCCTGGTGCACCAGGTGGGCGATGCTGAGGGCGTGCACCCCAGGGGTGTCTTCGGCGGCGGTGGGGGTAGGCAGCGGCAGGCGACCCAGGGCAATGGTGGTGCTGGTGCTGGTGCTGCCGGTATAGGCCGATTTAACGTTAGGCGCCTCAACCCGCTTAATTGCCTCCAGCCTCGCCCAGGGCTCCAGGGGCGACATGACGAGCGATCGCAGCAGGTACTGCTGGTTGGTCAGGGCCAGCTCCTGCTGGTTAAAGGAATGTACGGTGCCTGAAGGCTGTGCATCCAGAGCTTGGAAATAGGGAAACTCCAGGGTCAGTAAATGCACCTCCACCAGGGGCATCAGCTCCGCCAGGGGCACCTGGGCCTGGTCGGCGGCCCAAAATAAATACCCCATCAAGGGGCCCAGATAAAACCTGTCGGTGTCGAATACGCCGTTTTGCAGCAGGGTTTGATAGGTGCCCCGCTCTAGCCCCGCCGCAATCAAAGGTAGGGCCGGATTGCGCTGGAGCAGCCAGTAGAGCTTGTCGTCTAGCACCCAGCGTTGGGAGGCGGGCACGGTTTGCCGCAGGGCCTCGTAGCCTTGGCGAGAGAGGGGCGGCACGACGGTGCCATCGGCCAGCACAAAGGTGATTCCCCCGTCGTCACTACGGCTAAAGGTGGCCCCTTCTAGCCGGGCGATGGGCTGGCGCGGCTCAACCCCGGTGAGGGCCATAAAGCCCCCCCTGGCCACGTCTTGGCCAAAGGCCTGGGTACCCTGGCGAAACCCCTGCCGGAGGTCATGGAGGCGCGCGGCCCGGAGGGAGTTTGCATCTGGGTCTAACCCTGACGAGGCGGAGGTACGGGTTGACTCTCTGACCACCCCAAAATCGCTGGCACTAGGCCAGGCCCAGCTCAGACCGGCGATGGCTAAGGTGGCCATCCCTAAGCCCCACTCCAGCCGCCACCGCCCCAGGTGAGCGTAGACCCGACCTATCCCCCAAGTTGTTCTGGGCGCCATGGCCTACCGGGTGAATGCTTTGCTCCCCAAATATATCGCTGAACCCCTCCATCAACCTATGGCCGACTACAAGGACGACCATAACCCATGAGCCTGGCTATTTTCCTTCAATGGCATGATTTTAGAGGCCCAATCGGCGCCTCCAGACGTGCCTCCAGACGTGATGGTGCAATGGGTTACCCGGCCTTGACCAGAAACTTTTCGGGAATTTCCGTGTACTGCCGCACCACCTCCCGAAACTCATCCCCGTCGATGGTTTCGCGCTCTAGGAGCACGTCCACCAGGTGATCCATCAGGGCGCGGTGGTCGCGCAGCATTTGGCGCGCCCGCCCCAGGGATGACAGGGCAATGCCGCGCACCTGGGCGTCGATTTTGCTGGCCATTTCTTCGGAGACCTCGCTGCGGGGCATCAGGTTGCGGCCCAGAAACACCTGGTTATCCATGCTTTCTAGGGCCACCGGGCCGAGGTCAGACATGCCGTAGAGGGTGACCATCTGGCGGGCCAGGTTGGTGACCTGCTGAATGTCGCCGCTGGCACCGGTGGAGGTTTCATCATCCCCAAACACCTCGGCTTCGGCAGCTAGACCCCCCAGGGCAACGGTAATTCGATCCATCAGCCAGTTGCGGGTGTAAAGGCCGCTGTCGATGATGTCTTCGTTAGGCAGGGACTGAGTAAACCCTTCCACCCCACCGGAGCGGGGAATAATGGTGACCTTGTTGAGCTCGTCGGAGTGGGTCAGCAGGGTGGTGAGCAGAGCGTGGCCCACCTCGTGGTAGGCGGTCATGCGCTTGCGGCTGCTGTCGAGCAGGGGGGTGAGGCTCAGGCCGATCGTAATGCGGTCGATGGCGTCCTCAATTTCCTGCATGGTCATGGCATCTTGGCGGCGGCGGGCGGTGAGAATGGCCGCCTCGTTCAGCAGGTTTGCCAGTTCCGCCCCAGAAAAGCCAGGGGTACGGCGGGCCACGGCCTCCAGGGAAACCTCGGGGGCAATTTTTTTGTTGCGGGCGTGGACTTCTAAGATTGCCAGTCGCCCCTTGTAGGTCGGCAGGTCAACCACCACCTGGCGGTCAAAGCGACCGGGCCGCAGCAGGGCCAGATCCAGCACGTCTACCCGGTTGGTGGCGGCAATGACGATAATGCCGCTGTTGCCCTCGAAGCCATCCATCTCGGTGAGCAGCTGGTTCAGGGTCTGCTCGCGCTCGTCGTTGCCGCCGCCGATACCCGCCCCCCGTTGGCGACCGACCGCATCAATTTCATCGATAAACACAATGCAGGGGGCATTTTCCTTGGCCTTGCGGAACAGATCTCGCACCCGCGAGGCCCCTACCCCCACAAACATTTCCACAAATTCAGAGCCGGAAATACTAAAAAACGGCACCCCCGCCTCCCCGGCGATGGCCTTGGCCAGCAGGGTCTTGCCGGTACCGGGCTGACCAATCAGCAGCACCCCTTTGGGAATGCGCGCCCCAATGGCGGTAAACCGCTCCGGGCTTTTCAGAAAGGTGACGACCTCTTGCAGTTCTTCCTTGGCTTCCTCAATGCCCGCCACGTCGTCGAACACGACGCCGGTTTTAGCCTCCATTTGAAAGCGGGCCTTTGACCGGCCAAAGCTCATGGCGTTGCCCGCCCCAGAGGCTGACCGCCGCAGCAGCATCAGTAATCCAAAAATTAAAATCAGCGCCAGCAGCGAGTTAGTGGCCAGCCAGGCCAGCGCCCCATTGGCAGAAGAGTCGCGAATTTCCACATCCACCTGGTTTTCGCGCAGCTGGCGGATCAGTTCGGGGTTGCGCTCACCGGCGAACAGCATCACCTGCTCCGGCGGGGCATCTTCGGCGGCCCCCTCCAGGGTGACGTAGGCAATGCCCCGCACTTCGTCGAGGTCAACCTTTTCCACCTGGCCCTGGTCAACTTTTTCGAGGAACTGGCTATAGCTCAGACCCTCGGGTTCTTCCTGCTGGGCCAGAACGGGGGAAAGCGGCATTAGGCTCTGCAACATCAACCAGCCAATGGTTAACAGCCCTGTGGCGGTGGCGTGATGGGGACGGCGCACGGCGGCTTGCTGACCAGGGGAATGCATAGTCATAGGGTATCTTAACCAGCGAAAGCGTAGGGTGAGGCGAGTATCCGAGGATACTCAATGGACTGTCCACTAGTTTAACCTTCTGGCTTGGAAATGGCCGCCGGGTGGATCTCACTTTTACAGGTGCCGATGTCATCCCCCCGCAAGTGGGGATCCATCCATATGGGAGCAAGATATCCGCTGTGGATTCCCGTCTGCACGGGAATGTCGGATCCGCTAGCCGTCAGATTGATGAATTTAGGCAATTTCTGGGGAAAGAAGATACCCAATATAACCAGACTCTTGGGCTAGGTTCCCGCCTACGTGGGAATGACGTAGTCAGTTTTTTACTGTAAATCTCCTTGCAAATTTGGGATGTACTCTAGCTGCCCGGGCAGGGGATGATTTCTAGCTAAGCTTGGGCCAGGGCGTTTTGGGGAATATGGCTCAGCGGGCAGAGCTACACCCTGGGGCTAAGACAGCTCTGCTTATCGACATAGAATTAGGTAAAAGAGTGCATCTGTATTCAACCCCATTGACAGATGCTGGTGAATCTCATGAATTTATAAATTGAGGGGGTATTGTTTGGAGACCCTCACCATGCCTGCTGTACTCACCGATCAGAACCGCGCCGCGATCGCGAAAAAACTGGCTGATATTAAAACCATTCAGACGCTTATCGTTAGCAATGAGCGGCAGTTACTAGGCCAGTGTGACAACACCGAGCTGCGCAAACGGCTAGAGGACATGCTCGAAGACGATCAAAAAAACCTCGAGATTGTGGATACTGTAATCGTTCAGTATGGGATTCCAGCTGAGCCTAAGAATACTGTGCAAAAAATGGTGGATCAGACCGAGGAAGTTGTGACTAATTCCGAACTCAGCCTGTACGAAAAAATGGCCCAGCACGAGCTCCTCAAGCATGGCCAGGTGATGTCTGGGATAGTCGTTCATAAAGCCGCTCAGGTGGTTGGCAAAGACGTTGAATTAGCGCTGGCCCCGCTCAATACCGTCAACTTTGAGAACCGCGCCCACCAAGAGCAAATTAAGGGAATGCTGGAGTATCTGGGTACCCAAGAACTTACGGGTCAGGCTCCAGATCAGGGGTTCTGGGCTCGGGTACGCGATGCCGCCGCCGCCGCTACTGGGGTTTTTGGCAGCGCCGTTTCCCAGGCCCCCGATGATACCGAAGCCGACATCATGTCTCTAATCTTTATGGATCACCAGAAAGCTAAGGCCTTGATAAACGACATCAAAAACGAAAAAGATACGACCCAAATTAAGACTCTCTTTGGTCAGCTATATACTGCCCTGATAGTGCACTCTAAAGCTGAAGAAGCTGTGGTCTACCCCACCGTAAAGTCGTTCTATGGCAATGACAACACCCAAGAACTCTACGACGAACAGGCTCAGCTTGAAAGCCTACTGAATGAAATGAAAGCCATGGGATCTACCGGCGATCCGTTCATGGCTAAGGTGAAGCAGCTTAAAACCATGGTAGGAGACCACACCCGCCAAGAGGAAAGCACAATGTTTACGGCGATGCGAAAGAACCTCTCAGAGCAGCAGCAGCGGGAAATGGGCCAGCGGTTTAAAGACAGCAAAAAACAGCTTCAGGCCCAGATGTAGAAAGTTTAAGACGTTAGGAGATAGAAGGATGTAAATATTTCCCTTTACTTCTATCTCCTGATTTTCGTTTCAGTCATTGATAGCGATTCCCGATTCAGTCAAGTACACACTGGCTTAGTTCTAGATCTCCCCAGTTTCTGGCTGTCTTAGTTCCCCTAGACACCCCCTTTTATTAAGGGGCAGGGGAGATCCCAGGGATGGACTTCACCCGAGTGAAATCCGCTATCAGGCAACATAAGTATTAAGAGCATTGAGCGAAATTTTAGGAGAATACTATGAACAGCATGAAGCGATTCTTTCACCCAATTTTTCAAGTCAGGGCATTGAGGCAATTATTGGTAGGGGTAGTGGCCAGCGCGCTGATATTGATGACCGTAGCCTGCGGAGCTACCCAAGCAGCAGCACCAATTGATACTGGCTCCAGCAGCATTACTCAGCCAGAGCAGGGCATGTATCCGCACACGGATACCAACCTTGACACCAGGGCCGCCGATGCCAAGGCCAAGCGGCTCATTCGCCAGGCCGAACAGCGCACCCAGTCGGGGAATGGGATGCAGGGTTATGCTGAGCGGGTGACTCCGGATCAACCCCTAGGGAAGCAGGCTAAGGATCTAGGCCAATCGGCCCGGCAGGCGGCTGAAGATGTTGGTCAGTCTGTGCAGCGGGCGGCTGAGAATGCCGCTGAAAATACCCAAAAAAGCTTTGAGAACCTGACCCAAAATGCCCAGAACGCCGTCGAACGCGGCGGAGATTCGGTAAAACGAGCGACTGACCCTAATTAATGCCGTGATGTCGGCCCGACAGGTGCTCTGCTGAGCGTTAGCGAGGAGATTGGGGCGGGGGTGGCGATCGGGTGAAGGATCAATGGCCCGATCAATGGCCCGATCAACGGCCCGATCAACGGCCCGATCAATGGCTAGCGTAAATCCTCCTTAAGATAGTTGTCGGAGACGTTACTTTGGCTGATGATTCGACTTAGTTCTTAGAAAGCCCAATGCCGTCTCAGCCAGCGACTGACCACCCTTTTGTTGGGGATAGCGAAATGGCCGTGCTGATGCGATCTCGTGACTGGTCGCAGACCCCCCTGGGTGCCGTAAACACCTGGCCTCAAAGTCTGCGAACGGTGTTGGGAATTCTGCTTGCCTCCCGCCATCCCATCTTTCTCTGGTGGGGGCCTGAGCTAGTTCAGTTCTATAACGATGCCTCTCGCCCCATGCTCGGCACCGAGAAACATCCCCAGGCCATGGGGCAGCGGGGGCGCAACTGTTGGGGTGAGGTTTGGCCCACCATCCAGCCCATGATCGAAAGCGTGATGGAGCGGGGTGAGGCCACCCAAACCGAGGCCGGGCTGCTGCTGCTCGATCGCAATGGTTACTTAGAGGAAGGGTATTTTGACTATGCCTACAGCCCCATTCAGGATGATGACGGTGGCATTGGCGGTATCTTCTGCATTTGTAATGAAGTTACCGAGCGGGTACTGAGCGAGCGCCGGTTACGTACCCTGTGCGAACTGATTACCCAAACCGTTGCCATCACATCGGTTCAGGCGGTCTGCCAGGTGGTGACCGAGACGTTAGCCACCAACCCTCAGGATATTCCCTTTGCGCTTATCTATGTGGTCGAAGCCGAAGGTCGACAGGCTCGGCTAGGGGGCACCGTCGGCATTGCGGCTGCCACAGCGGCTAGCCCTGCGGTAGTAGATCTGACCCAGCCCGGTAGGAGTTGGCCCCTGGCCCAGGTGGCTCAAACTGGTGAAGGGGTCATTTTAGAGGATCTGACCCAGCGGTTTGAGGCTTTACCCAAGGGCATGTGGGATATGGCTCCCGCGGCGGCAGCGGTAATGCCCCTGGCCCAGGCGGGGCACGACACCCTAGCCGGGTTTTTGGTACTGGGCATTAGCCCGCGACGGCGCTTTGACGATGAGTACCGGGGATTTTTTGATCTCCTGGCCAGTCACCTCTCCAAGGCAATTTCCGTAGAAGGTACCCTCAAGCTAGCCCAGGTCAAGCGCGAGGCCAATGCCCTGATTCAGCGCAGCGAGGAGCGATCGCGGCTGGCCGTGCGGATTGCCGAACTCGGCACTTGGCGCTACAACTTTGACCTTAAGGGTGTAGAGCTAGACGCTCGCACCGGTGACATTTTAGGGCAGCCGGAGGATACCGCCATGCTGCCCCTGGATCAGGTCTTGGCGCAGGTTCACCCGGAGGATCGCTCCCGCGTGGTCAGCACCGTGGATGCCGCTCTGGATCCCGCCTCTACCGGTGCTTGGGAAATTGACTGTCGCCTGATCTGGCCCAACCGCACCGAGCGGTGGGTCGCCATTAACGGCCAGGTCAAATTTGCTGGGGCAGGCGACTGCCGCCGGGCGGTGGAGTTTTTGGGCACCGCGTTAGATATCACCGCCCGCAAGCAGGCGGACATCGCGATCGGCGAAAGCGAGGCCCGGTTTCGCACCCTGGCCGATAACATGTCGCAGCTGGCCTGGATGGCCGACGCCAGCGGCTGGATTTTTTGGTATAACAGCCGCTGGTTTGAGTACACCAACACCACCCTTGAGCAGATGCAGGGCTGGGGCTGGCAGCAGGTGCACCACCCCGACCATGTGGAGCGGGTAACAGCCCACATTCGCCACTGCTTTGCCACCGGCGAAGATTGGGAAGACACCTTTCTGCTGCGAGGGGAAGACGGCACCTACCGTTGGTTCTTGTCGCGCGCCGTGCCGATTACCGATGAGACCGGAGCGATTCGCTGCTGGTTTGGCACGAACACCGACATCAGCGACCTGATGGAGGTCGAGGCCGCGCTGCGGCTGAGCGAGCAGCGCTATCGGTTGCTGACCTCCACCCTCACCGCTGTTGTTTGGGTTACCGATGCCGAGGGAGCCTTCGTGACCCCCCAGCCCGAATGGGAGATGTACACGGGCCAAGCCTGGGAGCAGCACCAAGGAATGGGCTGGATGGAGGCTATCCACCCAGGGGATCGCGAAGCGGTCTATGCTCTCTGGCAGCGGGCCAGGGGACAACGCAGCCTTTACAAATCCGAAGGGCGCATTTGGCACGCCCCCAGCGGGGAGTATCACTACTTCGAAGCCAAGGCGGTGGCACTCTTTAATGCCGACGGCTCGGTGCGGGAGTGGATCGGCAACATTACCGATGTCCACGCTCGCCAGCAGGCCGAAGCCGATTTGCGCGAAAGTGATGCCCGACGGCGGTTTATGCTCGACTCGGCCCAGATCGGTGAGTGGGATCTCGACCTCACCTCAGAGGATTACACCGCCATTCGCTCGCTCAAACATGACCAGATTTTTGGCTACGCCGAGCTCCAGCCCCAGTGGACCTACTATCGGTTTCTCGACCATGTACATCCTGACGATCGGCCTGCGGTAGCCGATTGCTTTCAGCACACCCTCGACACCAACACCGGCTGGAATTTTGAATGCCGCATCCTTCGCGCCGATCAGAGCCCCGGCTGGATTTGGGTGCGCAGCAGCGTCTTCTGCGACGCCAGCGGCACCCCAACCCGTCTGCTAGGGATGGTCATCGATGTGACTGAGCGCAAACAGGCAGAGGCGCAGGTGGTAGCCAGCAACACCCGACTGAGGTTGCTGGCAGAGGTAGCTGACGATCTGCTGCTCAACGAAGATCCCAAAACGGTGCTGGCTAGCCTGCTCGAAAAAGTCGTCAGACACCTGGGCCTGGAGGTCTACTTCAACTACTTGCTGGACCCCACCGGACAACGCCTGCACCTAAACACCTGGGGCGGCATTTCAGACTCGGTCGCCGAGGCGGCCCGGGTGCTGGAGATCGGCCAGGGTATTTGTGGGTACGTGGTGCAGCAGCGCCAGCCCATAGTCGTAGAGCAGGCTTTTGATAGCGACGACTCCTTGGCGCTGTCGGTTCGCAGCATTGGGGTCAGAGCCTATGCCAGCCATCCCCTCATTGTGGGCGATCGCGTCCTCGGCACCCTGGGGCTGGGCACCCGCCAGCGCGGCTACTTTACCCGCGATGAGCTAGAGCTGATGCAGGCGGTGGCCGACCAGGTAGCGGCGGCCCTGGAGCGATCTCGCCTGGTAGCCGAACTAGAAGCCCGGGCCGAGGCCCTGGTTCAGACTAACCGCATCAAAGACGAGTTTCTGGCGGTGCTCTCCCACGAGTTGCGCACGCCCCTCAACCCGATTTTAGGCTGGGCGGGCCTGCTGCGCAGCGGTAACCTGGATGCCGCCAAAACCGATCGGGCCTTAGAAACCATCGAGCGCAACGCCAAGCTTCAGGTGCGGCTAATTGAAGACCTGCTGGATGTCTCCCGCATTCTCCAGGGCAAGCTCTCCCTCACCATGGCCCCGGTTAACCTAGCTGCGGTGCTTGAGTCGGCCCTCGAAACCGTTCAGCTGGCTGCCGCCGCCAAGTCTATTCAAATTGAAACGACCCTAGAGCCCGCCCTTGGGCTTGTCCTGGGCGACGCCACCCGCCTTCAGCAGGTGGTGTGGAACCTGCTCTCCAACGCCGTAAAATTTACCGCGTCGGGGGGGCGGGTCAACATTCGTCTGGGGCGGGCTGAAGACCAGGCCCAGATTCAGGTCAGCGACACCGGCCAGGGCATTGCCCCCGAATTTTTGCCGTATATATTCGACTACTTTCGCCAGGCCGACTCGGCCACCACGCGCCAGTTTGGCGGGCTGGGCCTAGGACTGGCCATCGTGCGGCATCTGATTGAGCTGCACGGCGGGACTGTAGACGTGCACAGCCCCGGCGAAGGCCAGGGCACCACCTTTACCCTGAACCTGCCGCTCATGCCGCCAGCCAGCCAGCCCAGGTCGGCCCTTGACCAGGCCCTAACCGCCAAGGGGTTAGCCTCCCTAGCCGGCCTGCGGATTCTGGTGGTTGACGACGACGGCGACACCCGCAACCTGATTACCTTTGCCCTGGAGCAACACCAGGTCAGCGTTACGGCGGTAGCGTCAGCTAGTCAGGCTCTTCAGACCCTTGACCAGGCTCAGTTTGATCTATTAATTAGCGATATTGGCATGCCCGGTATGGATGGCTACATGCTGATGGAGCAGGTTCGCGCCCGGCCCCCAGCCAAGGGCGGAGACATTTTGGCCGTCGCCCTCACCGCCTACGTGGGGCAAGCAAACCAACGGCAAACCCAAGCGGCCGGGTTTCAGCGCCATATTCCCAAGCCCGTAGACCTCGAAGCCCTGGTTAAAACCATTGAAGTCCTCGCTGGGTCTGGGGATAGCCCCGCTTAAAATTCTATCCTTGGACCCATAGACATCGGTGAAGGGCTACTAGACAATTGAGCTAATGCTTAAGCTCTTGTTGGGTATCCAATTCGAAGTTGAAAAATTTTCGATGGCACGGTAAGTCTATAGGGGTTATATCGGGGTTGAGCAGGGTTCAACCTCGACAGCTTGAAGGCACTCAACTGGGACTTGGTCTAGGTTTCGCACCTCAAAACTTGGTTTGAAAACATAAAATCCAGGGGGAAAACCGTGAAAAAAGTACTGGCGATTATCCTCGGAGGCGGGGCCGGAACTCGCCTTTACCCGCTTACCAAGACCCGCGCTAAGCCCGCCGTTCCCCTGGCTGGCAAGCACCGCCTAATTGACATTCCGATCAGTAATTGCATCAATTCAGATATCCTAAAAATCTACGTGCTGACGCAGTTCAACTCCGCTTCACTAAATCAGCACGTCTCCCAGTCCTATCGGTTCTCTCGATTTCAAAATGGTTTTGTGGAGGTGCTAGCTGCCCAGCAAACCCCCGAAAACCTAGACTGGTTTCAGGGCACCGCCGATGCAGTGCGCCAGTATCTCTGGCGGTTTATGGATCACAGCGTTGACGAGTACTTGATTTTATCCGGCGATCACCTGTACCGGATGGACTATCGCCAGTTTGTGCAACACCACCGCGACACCTGTGCCGATGTCACCCTGTCGGTATTGCCCATTGATGAAAGTCAGGCTTCTAGTTTTGGGTTGATGAAGATTAACGCCGCCGGACGAGTCATTGACTTCAGCGAAAAGCCCCAGGGAGATGCCCTGCGGCATATGCAGGTGGATACTACCACCCTGGGGCTTGCTCCTGAGGCCGCTAAGGCCAAGCCCTACATCGCCTCTATGGGAATTTATTTATTCAAGCGGGATGTTTTAATCGACCTGCTCACCCATCCCTCTAATGACACAGATTTTGGTAAAGAAATTATTCCTAAGTCAGCTAGTAAACTCAACCTTCAGGCCTACTTATTTAACGATTATTGGGAAGATATTGGCACCATTGAGGCATTTTTTAACGCCAACCTGGCTCTGGTAAAGCAGCCTAATCCATCCTTTAGCTTTTATGACGAGGCGGCCCCAATCTACACCCGGGCTCGATATCTCCCGCCGACTAAATACCTGCAATGTGAAATTTCTCAATCGATGATCAGCGAGGGCTGCATTCTCAAAGAATGTCGTATCGCTAACTCGGTGATTGGCATTCGCTCACGCATTGAGTCAGGCTGCATCATTGAAGACAGTCTGTTAATGGGGGCCGACTACTACCAGTCTAATTTTGAGCGCCCTGGAGATTGTGATCGCGTCATTGTCCCCCTGGGCATTGGGGCCAATAGCGTTATTCATCACGCCATCATTGACAAAAACGCCCGCATTGGCTGCGACGTAAAAATCCTCAATAAAGATCGCGTCGTTGAAGCCGACCGTGAAGACGAGGGATTCTACATCCGCAGTGGTATTGTCACCGTCCTGAAGGATGCGGTTATTCCGGACAATACAGTAATTTAGGTGACTCACTCGTGCTGCATTAACTGTTTCTTTTGGGCGATGTGTTGATCAGCAGACCTATTTTATAGTGAGCCTAATTACCGTTTATCGGAGTATCAATTATGGCCAGCCCAACGGCTCAGAATTCTGAATCCTCTAATCAGCAACCGATTCACCAACCCCTCACCCCTGAGGATGTTTCCCCTGAGCAAAAAGCAGCCCACAGGGCAATTCTTGACCGGGAGAGCCCCACGGTTAATCCGGGCGACCAGGTCAATCAGGAAAAGACCTTAGAAGAAAAAGCCCAGCAAGTTGCGGTAGACACCGGTGACATCACGGGCGATCGCATCGTTGTACCCACTTATTTTGTGGTTGACGATCCAGAAGAGGGCAAAAAGGCTCTCCATCATGTTAAGGATGCCGAGGAAATTTCTGACGTAATTCGCCAGGCTCGGGTTGATGAGTCTGGGGAACGCACCTGGAATTGAGGTTTTGGTCAGCGCCAAACCAGCCCAAGCGGGGATCGTCGTATACTAGGCTTACTTTACTGGTTCAGCATTCTGGTTTCGGTTCGCTTCACCTGCGCATCCTGAGACCTCTTGGTGGCAGCTGAGGGGCTTGATTAGTTGATCTAAGCCGCGGCCAAGCTAGGGTAAGGTACTATCCCTGTCTTTTCTCACAATGCTGCGCATCTACGGCAATCGCGCCCTCAAAACCCTGCCGGGGTTAGCCACCCGCCCCACCCCAGCCCGGGTACGTGAGGCGCTGTTTAATATCTGGCAAGGCCGTCTGGCGGGTTGTCGCTGGCTTGACCTGTGCGCGGGCAGCGGTGTCATGGGGGCAGAGGCCCTCTGTCGCGGGGCCGCCGAAGTGGTCGGCATTGAGCAGTCTGAAACCGCCTACGCCCTGATTCGCGAAAACTGGCAGCGGGTGGCCCGACCCGACCAGTCCTTCAGCCTGTTTAAGGGGGACGTGGTGAAGCAGCTGTCGCGGCTGAGGCGGCAGCCCTTTAATCTCATTTATTTCGATCCTCCTTACGCCAGCGACCTGTACGACCCGGTGCTAGGGCGCGTGGTGCAGCTTGGGTTACTGATGCCAGAGGGCGAAATTGCGGTAGAGCACGGCCCCGAGGGCTGGATGCCGACCCCCGTGGCGGGGCTCGAGCTGGTGCGGCAAAAGCGTTATGGGACGACGCATCTGGCCTTTTACGCCCCGGCTTTAGAATCCCCGGGGGGTTGATCCCCAATCCTGCTTGGTTACCCCCGATTTAATGGGGCGAATGTCATAAAGCCTCTGGCTAGGCTGTGCCAACGCCCTTACGGTTTGGCCGGTTGGGAATCGGGGCTATGCGATTCGGATTTGGTATTAATCCCCAGATTCATGCCGCCGCCATCTTTTTCTGCTCTAGATCAGCCACGTAGTTGCCAATCGAGTGGTCGCTAAACCGGCGGCTGATTACCTGCCAGGTCCAGCGCGAGCCAAGCTGAACGGCGGCTTCCACATGGGCAAAGCCCTGCCAGTCGCGGGGTACGCGGGTGACAATATCCCAGCCGTAAATAAACCGATAGCTGTTGGGAATGCGCTGGTTATAGGAGGCCACCATGGCCTCGTTACCGACCCTGGGAGCGCCAAAGGTGTAGACTTCAAAACTCAGGTTGCGCTTAGCCCCCAGGTTGTACTGCATATCCAGGGCGGCGATGGTGGCCAGGGCACCCCCCAGGCTGTGGCCGGTGACGATCACGTGCTGGCCAGTAAAGTTATCCATGGCTTTTAATAGGGCATCGCGCACGGCCAAGTAGGCCATCATAAACCCCTTGTGAAACTTCACCGCCGAGTTGCCGTCGCCGTAGGGATAAATTTGCTGGCTGAACTGAAAGTTATTGATCCAGTCGATGGATTTATCTGAACCGCGAAACACCACAAACAGCTGGTCGCTATTGAGCTGGTTGATCACCGCCACCTGGCTATCGGTAAAGCCGTTGTCCTGGCTTTCGACGAGCACCGGGTCAAGGTCTGGATAGTCGGAGAACCGCAAGCTGCCAAAATCTTTGTAGATTTCCTGGCACAGGCGGGCGCACTTAAAGGCCAGGGCATAGTCTACGTCTACCATAGGATATTCCTCCAGAAGAACCGTTGGGGCTGGGCCTAGGTCGCCCAGGGCCACACGTTGGACAACCCCACAGCACTGTGGCCAGGCTGAGGTGGGCCTAGGGCGCAGACACCGCCCACCAGGCCAGCGCATAGGGTTGGGATGGCGCATCGTGGGCCTGCCCCTGCTCAATAATCCTCAGCTTGTACCGCCCGGTTTCCGGAATTTGATAAAAAATGTGTTCTACGCTGTCCACGTCGCTTTCTGACGACCACAGGCTGTTGGCCGGGTCATCTTCATCCGCCGCCATCAAATACACGTTCAGGTTATTTAAGCCCTTGTCGGTAAAGCTTTCTCCCAGGTCGTAGAGGCCGTTGCCGTTTTGGTCAACCAGCTCCACCAGCCGCTCCCAGGCCAGGGTGGCCGACAGGTAGCTACCGGCCTGGAGCGGGGCGTCAAACACGTAGTCGTGAACCTGGGGGGCTGCAGCGGCGTCAGGGGAATTCTCCAGGGCCGCGTAGTTCCAGCCCACGGCGGGAATCGCTTGATCGGGGCCAAAGGCCCCCGGCAATAGCTGCTCATAGGCGCGGTAGGCATTCAGGTGACCGGTACCCAGTTCGCTGTGGAGGGGGATTTTGCGATCGCGGTAGGCGTCCGACTCCACCCAGGAGTGGTTAGATTCATCCAGCAGGGTACGGCTCATGCCTAGGCGCAGGCCATCCCCATTGTCTTTGAGCTTGTCAGCGGAGTTCAGCAGCACCGCCTTCATCACCATCGGGTTACGGGCTTCCAGGGGCCAGTTCGCGACCCCAGCCCGAAACTGGCGATCGACCAGCTGCTGGAGCAGGGCAACGGTGCCCACCACGTGGGGCGAGGCAAAGCTCGTGCCGCTGGCAACCCGTACCTGCCCGTCAGGGTCAATCAGCTCAACTTGGTTACCGGGGGCGACGAGATTGATCGATCGCCGCGCCCCGTCGTTGGTCTCAACCCTAGGGGCGCGGGGGCTGCGAAAGGTAGGTTCGCTGCTGAGGTTGGCAAAATCAACCTTGGTAAACACCCCATCCACCTGGCGCGAGTAGGCGACGTTGATGCCGTTAAAGTTATCCGTCGGAATGGGAATGCCGCCGCCGCCCTGGTTGCCCGCAATCACATAGAGGGTTTCGTGCGCCCGCGATGACCAGTCGATACACTGGGTCAGCAGCGCATTGCCATCAAGCAGCGGATTGGGGCGAGGGTCGCGGCTGAGGGGCTCGCCAAAGCTAAAGTTAATCGCCCGCACGTCACCACTATTTTGCTGGGCCACGGTTTGCGAGGCCAGACACTCTTCTGGCTGGGCGCTGCGGTCTTCGAGGGGGCCAACCGCCCCGGAGTACAACGCCGCCCCAGGGGCCACCCCCGGCAGCAGCTTGTCGCTACTAATCATCACGCTGGCGACGTTGGCGGCGTGGCCATCGACGTACTCATCGGCGGTGGCGGCGCCATCCTGATAGAGCACTCGCCGCACCACCACCGGCATGTTTTCGTAGGCCACCTTGTCGAGGCCAAACTGGCTGGGGCGACCGATCTCAACCTGACCGATGGCGATCTTTTCCCCGGTCAGGTTGTAGGGCTCCTCGTGCAGACGTAGGGCATCGATGCCCCCCGCCCCCACCGATTCCGCCAGGGCCAGCACTGGCACAGCCAGCAGCCCCAGGCCGCCGAGGCTGCCCAGCCCGAAAAGGGTATTGGCCGCAAACGTCCGCAATCTCACCCTGGCGCGCTTAGTCATAGTCTTATCAGGCTCTTTGAACAGTCCCTCGGCAAAACTCTATCGCAAACGCCGGGAGAACGGCACTAAATCTCCAGGTTCCCTTAGCATTGCTGCGCTGGCGAGGTTAAGTCAGCCTGAAAACTGAAGCTTACCCCAGGCAGAATACCCGTTTTAAAGCTGGCTACGGTTCTGTGGAGCATAGGGAAACCGCCTCACCCACCAGCCAAAACTTTAATTTTGAACTCAGCAAAGATTTAAACTCAACAGCCAAGTTTTATGTGGAGTGATCTTAAGACTTTGTTACGATATACACACTGTGCACCCAGGAGAAACAGTCCGCCATGCTTCAAAGCCACCCGAAAAAGTCCACCGTAATCTCGCCGTCCATCTTGTCTGCCGACTTCAGCCGCCTGGGGGAAGAGATTAAAGCCGCCGACCAGGCCGGTGCCGACTGGATTCACGTTGACGTCATGGATGGCCGGTTTGTTCCGAACATCACCATTGGCCCGCTGATTGTCAGCGCTATTCGCCCCGTTACCGCCAAGCCCCTGGATGTGCACCTGATGATCGTCGAGCCCGAAAAATACGTAGAAGACTTTGCCAAGGCTGGGGCCGACATTATCTCAGTCCATGCCGAGCACAACGCCTCGCCCCACTTACACCGCACCCTGGGGCAGATCAAGGAATTGGGCAAGCAGGCCGGGGTGGTGCTCAACCCCTCTACGCCGTTAACCCTGATTGAGCATGTGCTCGACCTCTGCGACCTGGTGCTAATCATGAGCGTTAACCCTGGGTTCGGCGGCCAGAGTTTTATCCCTACCATGGTGCCTAAAATTCGGGCCCTGCGAGATATGTGCGACGAGCGGGGCCTTGACCCATGGATTGAGGTAGACGGCGGCCTTAAGGTCAACAACACCTGGCAGGTGCTAGAGGCCGGAGCCAATGCTATTGTGGCCGGTTCTGCCGTGTTCAACGCCCCCGACTACGCCGCCGCCATCGAAGGCATTCGCCACAGCAAGCGCCCCACCCCAGAACTAGCCGCTGTTTAGGCCGTTGGTTCCGAACGCTTAACCCCCCCCTGGGGTATTCTGCCGACGGCTCCACATCTAACCCTGGGGTTAGCAAGTGGGACCGTCGGCTGTTGTATCGGCCTTGGTGTAGACCGGCAGGTGGTTGGGCGATCCCCCGGCTCTGGGGAGACAGCTCAATAGGGCTGGGTTTGCGTTTCATTGTACTGAGGCATCTGGGCTAATTCTTGGTGCTCTTGATGCTCAAAGGCTTTTAGGGCCTGCCGAGTTTTGGGGCCTGCTACCCCATCTACGGGGCCAGGGTCGTAGCCTCGCTGGGCCAGCCGCTGCTGCACCTCACGGGTGCCAGCGGCCAGGCTATCGTTCAGTTCTTCTAGCAAAGCCAGGGATTCTTCATTAGCCTTGGCTTCAGCGTTGTTAGTGAGGTCAAGCAGCTCCCGCAGTCGGGCCTTGAGGTTTTCATTGACCGATGCGTAGACCCGGCTGGCGCTGCCAAAGCCCAGGGCATGATCAATGAAATGGTCGGCCTCGTTGATCCAAAAATCGAGCTGCCCATTGTGCTCGGCCAGGGCTAAAAGCTCGGCCATGCGGTTACCTTCGGCCTCTGACAAGCTAGGGCGCAGGGCTAGCTGGCAATATTCTTGCACTAGCGCCATACCCGCTGGGTCAGTAATTTTTGAAACCTGATCAAGGGTTGTTCGATGATCACCCATTTTTTAGTACCTGATTAGCTCAACGCGTGTGCGGTCGTCAGTTTTTTAGCGTATCAACAAAGTTTGCCCAGTGGTGTAGCGGGTGTACGGTTTGGGAGGTGGATGCCACGAGTAGCGTATCGCGTTGAGCCTCGTCGGGTGGCGCTCCGGCGCTTAGTCTTTGGCGGACGCTAGAGCGTCGGGGGAGTCGTGTCAACGCTCTGGCGTTGACACGATAACAAAGCAAAGCAGAGGAACGGGGGTGTCAAACCCCATGACCCTAGGGGGCCGGTCTTTGACCATCGCGCCTCAGCAGACTAAACACCTCCCCCTGTTCCGGAGTAATCAAAATCCCCGACGGCGGGATCGTCACCAACGGGCTCCAGGTGGCTTGCTCGGCATAGGTCAGCACATGCAGCCGGTTAATCGTCGCGCGCACCCCCGCCGGTGAGCCAATTACCAAATGGCGCAACCGCTCTGGCCGGGGGATGGAGTTTGCAAGGGGCAGCGGATTGAGATCCCTGGGTTCTTGAAGAACCCAGGGATCTGGACGGGTTAAGCACAACATAATCGGGATTCCTCCAAGGAAAGGGTAGGAATCCCAAAAACTTGGCCGCCCCAGACTGGTGCAGTTCGGGGCGGCCTGGGTAATAATTACCTCAGCCTCCGAGACAGCTCGTTCCTGCCTTGGGGGTCAGCCGCTGGTTGGTGCTGGTAACACCTGCCAGTGGCGTTTGACCAAATTTTTGGGAAGCTCAGACTGCACGCACACAGCCTTAGCTCAGTAATCTAGCCCAATCGCGCACCCGGCGCAAGTAAGAATTGTTACCGTTGCTCAACACCCTGAGTTTAGAAACCGGGTTTCTGTGCTGGGTTGTATTGAACCGCTGCCCAACCCCCAGAAACCCGGTTTCTGGCTCCATACCCTTACTTTCGCCACTGGTAAGGTTCATCCTCAGCGCCAAAACCCCCATTAGCCTCTGCGAAACCTTCCTGCGCTCCGGTGAAACCTTGATCTCACTCGCTGAAAGGTTCTGTTGTTCGCGCGTAAGCCCCTTCAGCAGGTTCAAACCTTTCTTTCGCCCACTCAGAAGGTTCCTCTACCCATAGAGCCCTACCTACCAGCCTCAGTAGATCGAAAATGGGCCGTCCGACATTAAATCTGCCCTCACCCCAAACCCCTCTCCCAAACTTGGGAGAGGGGCTTTGAGCCTCTCCGGCTCCCCTTATCCCAAAAATCATCGTGTCAACGCGGGAGCGTTGACACGGTTCCTCAAAGACGCTTCGGCGTCCTCCCTAGGTAGGGTTTGACTGTGTTACCAAAGCGCCGTAGCGGATGATTTGCTAAAACTCTTTGCGAAGGGTGATCCAAACGAAACGGAAGTAGCTGTCTTCGTCTTTTAGTTTCTTTAGCCCCCATCGTCCCCACGCTGAGCGTGGAGATGTTCCCGGTGACGCTCCGCGCCTTGGCCTGGGACGCTGGAGCGTCGGGGAGTCGTGTCAACGCCGGAGCGTTGGCACGATACGTAAGCGTCATTCCCGCGCAGGCGGGAATCCATTAGGAGCTTGTTGCGTTAGCTGGTATCTTATTTCAACGCCAACCCCCCAGGGCATTTCTGCAAAGAACATCTTGCCCGTCATATCGAGGGTAGCTAACCTTAGTGGTGCAGAAAAGTCCTGAAAGGGTTGCTGTGCAAGGAGTCTCAAATGA
>DAIUJR010000055.1:26770-42419 GCA_036848635.1 Nodosilinea sp. CTOTU7336 | reverse complement strand
CCGGGTAAACGCTAGCCGCGCAGACCCCAGGGATTTTTGAAAATCCCTGGGGTCTGGTCTTCCTACATGTCTTTATTTGAGGCTTGGGGGGTGCATTCTCAAGGCCGTTGACCAGATTTCTCGGAAGCAATTAATTCCGCTTGCTCCGGTTGCAACGCTCGATCTAGCGTCGGCATAAAAATCGGCGATGCAAAAATTTCTGCAAAAAACTTGACCACCGGCACATTCTCAATGCGCGGGTAAAAGTCCGACGGATTTGGCCCATCGATATGGCGGCTCAGCACCCCAAATCCCAGGCGGCCGCTGCGGGGCTGCCAACTGGGGGCCGTGCGCTTGAGCCAGTCGTCAACGCTGGTAGCGGCGTTCAGGCTGTCCACTAATTCCTGAATCGTATCGGCGGGGGGCAGGCTGTCGCTGAGCTGGGGCAGGTCTTCGGGCTGGGTGACCCAGGCCTTTTCGAGCAGCGCCTGCCGCTGAGCCGGGGTTTGCCAGGCCAAAATGGCGTACTTAGCCGGAGATTCCGGTAGCGTATCGGCCTCGACCCGTTCTCCGTTAGATAAGGCCAGCAGGGCCCGGTGAGTCGGGCCGCCATAGCGAGTCCAGTCTTCGGCGGCTCCGGCTAGATCGCCCATCCACCACCGCAGCGCCCCCCGCCCCTGGTGCAGAAACCCAGCCAGGGCAGGGGCTTCACCGTGGGTGCTGAGCAAGGTACTGTACTGGGCTTCCAGCCGTTCTAGCACCGCCGGGTACAGGTCGGCAAACTGGCCAATGCGCCAAATCGGGCTGGTCAACAGATCGGGATGGCGGATCAGCTCTAGCCCCATGGCCGCCACGGCGCAGTCCTGCTTTTCTCGTTGCAAACAGCTAAACCCCAACCCAAAAAATACCCCCGGTTTGGCTGACACCAGCTCAATAGCGCGAATGAAATCCTGCTGGGCCAGGTCGGGCTGCTGGGTTTCGAGGTGTAGCCAGCCCAGGTTAGACTGGCCAAATTCTTGGTAAGGCCCGATCTGGTTGCCAATCTCAAACCAGGTCACGGCATCCTTTAGCAAGGTTTGGCGAAGCTGGGGATTGTCTCCGGCCTGGTAGCTGAGGTCGCCCAGGTTCCAGCCCAGCTGGTAGGGGTAGTAGGGTTCCCAGGGGGCGAGGTTATGGGCCTGGCTAAGGGCCTGGGCAAAGCTGTTGATGTCGGTTTTGGCCAGGGCCGCAAAGCCCTGACTAGACATGGCCCAGGCCCGGTGGATGGGTGCTAACCAGAGGGCCGTGGCCAGGGTCAACCCGACCCCCAACCCGGCCAGCAGGCGATTCAGGCGGGCGGGGAAATTGCCCTGGGTTGTGAGCGATACCGGGGCGAAGTCAGCCAGGGGCTGAAGCGTTTTGGCGATGACGACCAGGTAGATACCCAGCCCGCCGCCAATGGCTAAAATGTCGAGCTGGTAGTCGGTGATGCTAACCAGCCCAAAGCCAAACAGTCCCGCCAACATTCCCCATACCAGCACCGGCGAAAGGCCGGAAGGTGTGGTTTGTGCCCCACGACCTGCCCACCTGGCTACTAAACCAATTATCGTGGCCCCTAGCGCCAGGGGAATGAGGATGCCCCACAGGCCCAGTTCTCCCCACAGCTGCGCCGGGGTGCTGTGCAGCTGAAACTGTAGCTCGGCCTCGCGCCCGGCCCAGTGGGGGCGATATCGCTGGTATACCAGGGGCACGCTGCCGGGGCCAACCCCCGTCCAGGGATGGCTGAGGCCCATGTGCCAGCCCACGGCGTTAGTGACCGCTCGGTAAGACAGCTCCCCCCCGGCGATATTGCCCTGGGCCAGGTGACTCAGCACCAGGCGCAGTCGGCTGTTGGTAAAGATGCCCAGGGTAATAAGGGTGATCGCGCCGCCCCCCGCCGCCAGTACCATCCGCCGCGGTAGAGGGCTGTAGGCCAGAGCCACGCCGAGGCTAATCAAACTGGTCGCCAGCAGCGCCAGCCAGCCCGCTCGGGAACTGGTGGTGTAGAGGTTGACCAACCCCAGGCCAATGCCACCTACCCATAGCCAGCGGTGCCAGCCTCGTTCTACCAGCCCCAGCCCCACCAGCAGGGGCAGCACCAGCACCAGGTAGCCCGCTACATAGTTTTGGTGGCCAATGGGCTGCCAGTTGCGCAGGCTGGTGAACTGAAAACTAAAGACCGCCTCGACACCGTATTGTTGCAGGGCCTGGAGTCGGGCCAGTTCGGGCCAGTAAATTTGAGTGATCCACAGCCCCAGGCTGACGACCATAAACGCCAGGGCCAGGTAGCCCTGAAAGCGTAGGATGGCTGCACAGCGGGCGGCATCACGCAGCCAACCGCTGAGGGCATAGACGGCCGCAATGCCGCCCATCGCTGCCCAGGCAGACCACCGGGCCTGGGCCGGAAATTCTGCCAGGGCGGTCGAAACCCCCAGCCCTAGCAGGGTCAAAGCGGCGACCCAGTCGAGGCCGTGGCCGAGGGCGAACTGGTGCAGTGGCTTCTGCCAGACTTGCCACAGCAGCCACAGAATCGGCAACATCAGGGCCATTTGCCAGAGAAACACCCAGGGCCAGACCACCATCAGGGTGCTGTTACCGGGCAGCAGGGTAAACAGTCCATACAGGGTTGCCGTCAGTAATCCCAGCAGGGTGCCATCCCGAGGATCGTGGGGTAGCCGCTTCGAGTTTGCGGAGAGGGCGTTAACCATTGGGATTGCTCAACGGAGATAGAGACGACAGGCGGAAACCGTTATGGGTGGGATGGGGCAGTCCCAGGGCTCGGGTTCTCAGAGTTTCAATGGCGTGATCTAGGGGAGGAAATTCCCTGGGCCAGGGCTGAAACAGGCCCAGATCGATGATTAAGGGATAAATCTGAACATCCTGGGGTGCCAGCATGAGGGTAATTTGCCGAGCCTGGTAGTTGCGGTAGGCAAAGGCCATGGCCCCCCGCTGAGACTCGCTAGGGCTGGCCGCCCTGGCGGTTAACCAGGCCCGCAGAGCGCGCTCGGATAGGGTCGGCTCCGTCCGCAAGACATTAACCTGAGCGGCGACTTCGGGGTGGTTGGCGTAGGCCGACCAGTGCTTTTTAGGATCTAGCCAGGCCGCCAGCAGTCGCAGGTCAGTGGTATCTGGCCCGACGGCTAGGGTGGCTTCAACCTGCTTCAGCGCCGCCTCAGGATCGGTATCGGCGAGTAGCAGGGATTGCACAATCGGGCGTAATTTTGAGGGCTCTACCGGCTCCATTGGTTGCCCCGTCCACCAGCCCAGCAGCACCCGCGCCTCGTACAGGGGGGCAAACCCTGGGGCATTGGGGCCAACCTGGGTGAGCAGCTGGTCGTAGGTGGCCAGGGTTTGCTGCACCACCACCGGGTAAATCGTCCGCAGGGGAGCGGCTTGCCAGAGGGGGTAGGTGAGGCTGTCGGGATTGACCAGGGCTTCTAGGACAAAGGCAGTCGTGGCGGGTTGGGGCTGTCCGGTGCTGAGCAGCAGCTCCCCCAGCAGCCAGTAGCCGAAGTTACGGTTGCGGGGCATGAGCTGCACCGCATTGGCGGCAAAGGGTAGCGCCTGGGCTGGTGCCTGGGCCTGGTACAACACCGCCAGGTTTTGGTTAAACCAGGCATCGTTAGGGGCGGCCCGCTGGGCCTGCTGGGCATAGTCGAGGAGGAGCGATCGCACATTATCCTCTGCCTCAGACTCACCTAGCACCTGATCCAGCTCCCACAGCGCCTCGCTGGCCACCGCCGCCGCAGTCGGATCCCAGGGGCTGAGCAGGCTGGCCTTGTGCCAGCGACTATCCGCCAGGTTGAGCTTTTGCTGGTAGAACGCCCCATCAGCCATGGCCCCAAAGGCCACCGTCAGGGTAAAGGGCAGCCAGATGTAGACCAGCAGGCCAATCCACGTCCACACCGCCAGGCTGGCCCCCCGACGCCGGGGAAAAGGCCACGTCACCCGGGGTAATCCGTAGGCATCCCCGAGCACCACCAGCAGCACCACCAGCCCCAGCAACGTACCCGCAATGGGGATGTTCTCAAGCTGGTAATCCGTCAGGCTAGATACCCCGTAGGCCAGCAGCCCGCCGCCAATGCCTCCCAGTAGCGCCCGGTCGGTGGGGACGAGGGGCTGTCGCCACAGGCGCACCCAGAGCCGCCCGATCAGCCATACCCAGATCAGGTAGAGGACCAGTCCCGCCAGCCCTAGCTCCCCCGCGAGCTGGAGGGGTGTATTGTGAAGCTGCTGAATGTGATCCAGCCCCGCGCCAGTTTCGATGGGCCGATAGAGATTAGAGACCCGGCTCATCACCCCCGGCCCCACCCCCAGCAGCGGACGATGGCGCAGAATGTTGCCCCCTAGTCGCAGCATGAACCAGCGATCGAGGGTGGGGCCATCCGTAATACCCGCCCCAGGGGAGACGCTGAACCAGCCGCGAATGCGGGGATTGGTGGCCAACACCAGGGCCACTATGACCAGACCTCCCAGGCCAGAGAATCCCCACCGCCAGCGCTGTTGTTTTGAAACCCTCAAAAATCCACCCAGCCAGGTCGCCCCCAGCCAAACTACCAGCCCCAGGGCTGCTCCCCGCGAGCCGCTAATGTAAAGCGCTGTGAGGATGCTTCCCGCCGCTATGCCGCCTAGCCAGCGCCGCCAACCCTGGGTCGCCACCGCCGCCGTCGCCGTCAGGGGTAGGGTCAGGGTTAGGTAGCCGCCGACAAAATTGTGGTGCCCCAGGGGCTGATGGTTGCGAATCGCCGTCAAAAAATTCTGGGATTGCCACATGGCCGGATCGGGGTGCCACAGCACGAGACTAAGGACAGCTACCCCCGCCGCCACCGTCACCAGCCCCCCCCAGAGTCGATGGCGGGTGAGCCAGCCCTGGTCAACCCAGTTGCGGTAGGCGTATAGCCCCAGGCCATAGGTGATGGCCAAACTGGCATTCCACAGCGCTACTCGCGGAAAGGGGGCGAAGAGACTGGCGAGCACGAGGGTGAGACCGGTAGCCGCCATCCACCCATCCAGCCCGTGGCCGAGGGCATAGACGGGCTGACCAAACTGCCGCAGCCGCCCCATGCCCCAGCCCAGCAGGGCCAGCCCACCGACTTGCCAGAGCACCATCCAGGGCCAGCCCACCATGCGGTAGTAGCTCAGGGGTAGCCAGCTCAGCACCCCAAACGCCACCAGACTGGGGATGGCTAGCCAGGTGATGGCGCGCTTCAATAGGCCCCCTTGCCCAGCAGCACAATGCCCAGGGTTTCCAGCAGAATTTCTAAATCGAGGTTAAGGGCCCAGTTGTCGATGTAGTGCAGATCGAGCCGGGCCACGTCGTCGAAGGTATCGATATCCGAGCGACCAGAAATTTGCCACAGCCCCGTTACCCCCGGCAGCACCTGGTGGCGGATGTGGTGCCAGGCGTCAAACTTGGCTACGTCGCGCACGGGCAGGGGGCGCGGCCCCACCAGGCTCATCTGTCCACAGAGTACATTGAATAACTGAGGTAGCTCATCCAGGCTGGTGCGCCGCAGAATTTTGCCGACCCGGGTGATGCGGGGGTCGTGCTTGACCTTAAACAACACACCGTCGGTGGATTCGTTGCACTGCTCTAGGGTGGCCTGGCGCTGGGGGGCGTCGGCGGTCATGGTGCGAAACTTCCATACTAAGAACTGTTTACCGTGCAGTCCTACCCGCTCCTGGCGAAAAAAGACCGGGCCAGAAGAATCAATCCGAATCGCCAGAGCAATGACCAGCAGCAGCGGGGCCAGGAGGATCACCCCAATGGTGGCAGCCACATAGTCCATCCAGCGCTTGAGGCGGTAGTCCCAGCCGCCCATCAGGGGGGCGTCAAGGCGCAGGGTGGGCAGGCCCGCAACGGTTTCAGGGGTGCCGCGTCGGTAGAGCATATCGCGGCTGGTGGGAATCAGCTGCATGGCAATGCCCGCTCGACGCAATTTCCAGTACAGTTCCGAGGCCAGGTCGGCGGAAGGAATACTCTCCGCCAGCACCAGGGTAGCCTTCGAGGCCAGAATCGCCTGGTAGGTGGTCTGGGAATTTGCCGTAGACGCTAGGGCCGCCCCAATCACCGGCACCTTGGCCCGTTTAGACAGCACATCGGCCAGGCGCTTGAGCCGCTCAGCCGGGGCAATTAAAAACACGGCGGTGGGGTCGTGGGCCTGCTCCAGGGGGCGCAGCACCAGGGTCATCACCAGCCGAGACAGCACAATCAGCCCCACGCTGGTCAGCCAGGCCGAAAAAAACAGCGACCGGGGCAGATCCAGCTTCGGGTCGTAAAAATACATCACCACCAGGGAGGCCAGGTAAACCAGGCTGACTAGCTTCCCGGCCTGGAGATAGTTCTTCACCTGGTGCACCGGCCCGTACAGCCCAGCGGAGGCGAAGAGACCCACGCTACAGGCCACCAGCACCCAAAATGGGCTGGGCAGCGAGAGCCACGTCCACCACACCAGCTGGGTCGGAATCGGCGAGAAAAAATGATTCAGCGAGCGGGCGATGTGCCACGACAGCCCCAGGGCCACCCCGTCGCTGACCACCAGGGCCAGTCCCCGCCGCCCCTGCCAGGTCAGGGCATCCCGCAGCTTTAGCCGTCGGGGAGCACGGATATCCTTAATGACGAGGGGGGCGGGGGGGTGGAAGGCCATGGGGAGTTGGGTGGTCGGGTGAGGGGGTGGATGGGGTCAGTATTCCGCAATTGTGCGGAGAATTCATCATTCGGGCTGGGGTGGATAGGTAACCGTTCGTAGGGGCGTATGGTTGTACGCCCGCTTCGCAGGAATGAATGGAACGGCAAAAAGGTTGATAGGCAAAAGAATCAGGCGATTTCCGGAAAAGCAGATCCCCGATATAAACAGACTCTCGGGTTGGATTCCCGCCTGCGCGGGAATGACAGGTCAGTTCTGGGTTGGAAATCTTCTTAGTAGATGGGTTTGGCTTTATCGGTAGCTTTTAGGCGGTGCTGCACGAGCTGAAGGGTGAACAACAGTAGAAATAGGGGGTTATTGATCAGGTACCGTCGCCATAGGCGGCCTGGCTCTTGGCTGAGGCGATAGAGCCACTCTAGGCCCAGGCGCATCATCCAGCGAGGGGCCTGGGAGACTTCTCCACTAAAAAAGCTGAAGGCGGCACCAACCCCGACCATAACGGCGTTGAACTGGCCCTGCTGGCGGGCCATCCACTGCTCTTGTTTGGGGCAGCCCAAACCCACAAACACGACCCGCGCTCCTGATTGGTGAATACGCTCGACATCGGCGGCCTCTTCCATAGGGGAAAGGGGCCGAAAGGGTGGAGCGTAGGCTCCGGCGATAGGTAAGCCGGGGAATTGCTGAGCCAGCCTGGCTGAAAGCGTTTGGAGGGTCGCGGCGGTGCCCCCGTAGAGGTAAATAGGGATATTTAGCTGTGCTGCTCGCTGGCACCAGGCTAGCATCAGGTCAGGGCCGTAGACCCGCGTTTGGCCCGCTATGCCAAGTAGTCTAAGCCCCACTACCAGCGGCATGCCATCGGGGGTAACCAGGGCGGCCTGGTCGAGGATGTCTTGGTAGGCAGCATCCCCATAGGCGGTCATCACCACATGGACATTGGCGGCCACCACGTAGCACGAGCAACCTTTAGTGGCCCAGGTTTGAATGCGATCGCAGGCCTCACCATAGCTGGTTGCATCGACGCGGGTTTTAAGAATGTATCGTCCCTGATTGGTTAACCCCATGGTGGTAGCACCCGTTTGTCAGGCCCATTGTACCCACGGTGGCACGATGCGTTTTGTAGTTTCGGGTTAACCAGAGGGCTAAAAGGATGAATGCGCTGGGGTCAGCAATGCTCAGTTTGGCTAAAAGGTAGGCAAACGTGAGGGATAGGAGTAGCGTAACGCTATCGAGATGGTTCTGAGACTTAACCCGATTGCAGCAGTCTGGCCGGTTCGACGGAGTTATGATAGCAAATCCGAGTCGTATAGCCCCGATTCCCCACAGGCCAAACCATAGGGGCGTTGGCGCAGCCTAGCCAGAGGCTTTATGGCATTCGCCCGATTGAATCGGGTATAACCAAGCAGGATTTGGTATGAGCCACCTTCGGCCTTGGCAAACGCCGACACAAGACAGTTAGAACCACCGATTTAATTTATGGGCGAAGCACTCGAGTTTGATATCTCCCTTGACTCCCGCTAAATTTCTACACTGAGAAATGCTGACCAGAATCTGGGGAGATGGCAATGTGGGATGTGGTAGTGGTGGGGGCGGGGCTGAGCGGGCTAACGGCGGCTCGACAACTCCAGCAGGCTGGGTATACCGTTCTGGTGGTTGATAAATCCCGTGGGTTGGGGGGGCGCATGGCCACCCGCCGGGTTCACGATACGCCCGTGGATCATGGCTGTCGGTTCCTTCAGCCCTTTAGGGATTTGACCCCTTCGCCGCTGCCTGAATGGCTGGCAGCGGGGATCTTGCAGCCCTGGTCACCGGCTGCGTTTACCCTCGATGGCGACGGACTGTTAACTCCCCAGATTAATACTGGCCCGTACTACAGTTGCCCCAGTGGCATGAGTGCCGTGGCTAAAGCCCTGGCCCTAGACCTGCACATTCAGCGTCAGTGCCGGGTTGCCGGTCTTGCTCCCATTCCCGAAGGATGGCGGCTTGAGGTTGAGTCTGAAGCCGAGCATACCGAAACCCTTGGGGCCAAAGCTGTCATTCTGGCGATTCCAGCGCCGCAAATTGGGCCCATTCTCCATCAAACCGCTCCCGATACTCCGGCCATAGCCGACTTCCTGCGCCCCCTTGAGGCCGTGGAGTTTGAGCCGGTTATCACCGTCATGGCGGGCTATGGCCCCGGTGCCCAGGCCCAGCTCAAATTCCATACCGGTTTGAGAGAAGGCTGGATGATCTTTGGCGCATCTAGCTCATTAATTCGATGGGTCGGACTCGACAGCAGCAAGCACCCCGCCTCAACCGAGCCGGTGGTGGTGCTTCACAGCCATGCTGAATTTGCCCAGATCCACCTGGATGATCCATCCCTTGAACCGGCGGCCCAAATGCTGCTCGAAACAGCGTCCCAAATTATCGGTGGATGGCTGACCACTCCAGATTGGGTGCAGATCCATTGCTGGCGATATGGCTTCGTCCGCACTCCCCTGACCCAGAGCGTTTTAACTACCCCAGCTTTACCCACCCTGCTGGCCTGTGGCGACTGGTGTGGGAGCCTAAACGCGGCAGCGGCCCTCCTGTCAGGACGGGCCGCTGCCGCTGTCGTAGCCGAGACGCTAGGGCAATGAACTGACTTCTAGGTCAGCACTAAGGTATGTCTAGTGGCGGCTAGCCAACATCCGCCCATATAACGCGACCTAGCCCCTAGGGGCCAGTAGCAGAAAAATCGTTGCTTTCTTTGCTTTCAGCGCCCTCTTCATCGCCCCCACTGCGGTTGCGGCGGAAGAACCGCTGCCCACCGGTGCGTTTTTTGCGGAACTTGCGGGCATAGGCCTGGTTACGCAGGGCTTTTTCTTTTTTTGGATTGCGACGTTTTGACATTCAATGACCTCAAACAGCAGGGCAGACAAACAAAGGCATGACACTCAAGGAAGAGGATGTGAACTCAAATCCAAGTCCATCAGGGATAGGCTCAGGCAGAGTTGCTCCCTGGGGTTGAGCTGAACTGGATCTAGCTGCCCGAGGTAGAACCAAGTACCGGCTACAGTGAGTAGACGACACGATTAAAACCGGGTGAACACAGGTTTAACCGCCCCATTCACATAGACCGCTTTGCTATGATAACCGATCTCTGCCTAGTTTTGTCGCCCATCTTCAGGCAGGGCTGTAGAGAACCGCCTAAATTTTACTGACTCTGCGGAGCTGGCTCTGCGGCCCAAGATCAACCTCGAGGTTATGGCACCCTAACGATGCCCTCTCCCTTTACCGGCATGGTTCCTTACATTGACTATAGCCAACCTTGACCGCCACCGCCTGTTTCAGAATTCATACCTATATCAGCAACGCCGAGAATTTAGCTGGCGCCGCTAGCTTACCGCTACAGATGTTGCTGCGCCCAAACCAGAGCCTCCGCGCCACTGGTGACTAATCCCTTAGCCTGGGCCAGCTGCACCGCCTCTAGCAGTTCGCCAATTTGGGGGCCAGGCCTGAGCCCCAACCCCTGAATCAAATCGCGCCCCGACAGCAGCGGCTGGGGGTGGGCAACCGGGTCGCCAGGGGTCAGGTAGCGCTGAATCAGCGGCATGATCACCGTTTCGGGCACACCGTTGGCCAGCCCTAGCAGGGCCACCCCGACAAATCCAGCTCCGGCGGTCTTAAACAACCAGTACTGGTGTGGCACCGACAGCTGGCCTCCGGTAAGGGACTGGTGTAAATATTGCCAGCCCTTGAGAATGCTCAACACCGCCTGCTGCTCTGCCCGGCTGTATTTCAGCCGCATCAGGGTAGCCTCTGCCGTTTCTGGGGCACCGGCCAGCAGCTGGCTGAGCTTAGTCGCCTTTAGCCAGCTGCGGTGTAGCCCAGGGGCGGTTGGCTCTTTCACCCAGCCATGTAGCAGTCTGGCATAGTCAGGCCAGCGCTCGTGAAGTTGGGCGGCGACCTGGTCAAGGGTGGCCAGCTTTTGAAGCTGGGCTTCTCCTACATCGGGTAGCCAGTCTCGAAGGATGCCATCTTGCCAGGCTAGGGTTAGTAGGGCCGAGCCCTCCGGCAGGCTAAGCAGGCAGTCTAGCTCCCCCCGCACCCGCTCAGCGGCCATTTTGCCCAGCAGCGGCGCAAAGGCTTGAATGGCCTGCTGGGTTTTGGGGTCGAGGCTAAACCCCAGCTGGGCCGCCTGGCGATAGGCCCGCAGCAGCCGCAGAGGGTCATCCTGGAGGTTTTCAGGGGCCACCATACAGAGGGTCTTGCGCTGTAGGTCGGCGTAGCCATCCAGGGGGTCTACCAGGGTTTCGCTCTGGGGGCTGTAGGCAATGGCGTTGATGGTAAAGTCGCGCCGCTGAAGATCCACATAGATGCTGGGGCCAATCTGCTGGGCAAAATCAACGGTGGCCTTACCAAACACCACCCGGGCGATTTGGTGCTCGGCATCTAATACCACAAACCCGGCCCCATAGTGCTGGGCAATGCTCTGGGCCGTTTCCACCGCTCTTTCAGGCAGCACAAAGTCGAGATCCAGATAATCGGCCTGGCGGTTCAGGAGCGCATCCCTGACACTGCCCCCCACCAAATAGGCCTGCTCCGGCAGCAGTGAGACGCTAAAGGGCCAGGTTTGGGGCGAAAGTGCCGATTGTTGGGTAGCCACGGCCAGCGATAGCGAGGTTAACGTTAAGCTCAATGAACCCTCATTTACTTCATTACAACAGTCTTTTCACTTCCTGACCGCCAAATCCTCGAAATCCTGAGCAAAACCAGACACTGGGTAGGCCATTCCTTAACCCAGTTTGCATTTTGCAACATCCAGGCGGCGGCGGGAAAGTATTCAAAAAACTTGCGCTAGAGTATCAGAAAATGGGCGGTCTTGGTTGCTCTGGGGTGATCCCTAGAGCCAGTTCCGCCCTTGAATGACTTGGCCTGCGGCAAGCCCTTCGGGGGTGGACGATCCCTGTTCCTCAAGGCAGGGCAGGTTGCGGATGCCAAGATCGCCCTGCCCTAGCTCGACAACGCTGACCGGAAAGGAGGCTAACATGTGCGTCTGTGTGAATTGTCACTACGTCGATCGCTGCATTACCTACCATGCCGTGGAGGGCCAGCACCAGCAGCCCCACCTGACCGAGGCGCCCAGCTTTGAGCCGGTGGAGCCTAGTATTAACGTCAACATTCGCCAGCGTGGCGAAGACATCGAGATGGAGTGGGATGTAGTGGGCTGCGCCAGCTTCGTTGAGGAAATGGGCAAGTGGGCCAAGCTGCGCCCCGGCGAGCTAGTACCGACCTAGGCTGGCCTACCCCGCTGCTTTGCCTACCCTGTGCTTTAACCTGGCCTGCCCTCAGCCCGATAACTCCGACGACGCTGTTGTTTGTGCGGCCTGTGGCCAACCTCTGCTGCTCAACCAGCGGTATCGGGGTCAAGCCCTGATTGGCCAGGGCGGGTTTGGCCGCACCTACCGAGCGATGGATACCCAGACCCAGCCAGGACAGGTTTGTGTGATTAAGCAAACCGCGATCGCAACCGATTCCCTCAACTTTCAGCACCGATCCGCCTTCTATCCAGAAGCCCAGCGGCAACGGTTTTACCAGGAGGCTGAGCAACTCCAGCAGCTGGGGCAGCATCCTCAAATTCCCCAGCTGCTGGATGTCATCGATAACGCCCAGGGCCAGTTTTTAGTGCAGGACTATATCCCTGGCCCTAACCTAGATCAGCTTTCCCCGCAGCCCCTAGACGAAGCTCAGATTTATTGGGTGCTGACGGATATTCTGCCGGTGCTACAATTCATCCATGCCCGCCAGGTGATTCACCGGGATGTTAAGCCCGCCAACATCATCGCCCCCCCCGGGTCTCAGCCGCTGGTTTTAGTGGATTTCGGCGCGTCTAAAACTATTGACAACCCCGCCCTGTTAGACAAGACCGGCACTGTGATCGGCAGCGCGGGCTATGTCGCCCCGGAGCAGGCGTTAGGCAAGGCGGTTTTCGCCAGCGATATCTTTAGCCTGGGGTTAACCTGCCTGCATTTACTCACCGGGCTGCATCCCTTCGACCTCTATTCCGTTAGTGAGGATGGCTGGCAGTGGCAGCCCTTTCTGCCAACTCCGGTTAGCCCTGGCCTGGTCAGGGTGCTCAGCCGCATGGTCAACCGCCGCCTGAAGGAGCGCTACGCCTCGGCCCAGGACGTGCTGGCGGATCTGCGTTGGGGAGGCGCGTTGGTCAGGCTAACCTCACCCCGCCGTCCTACCCCGGCTCAGCCGCCCTTACTCAGCCTGGAGAAAGCCAGGGGGACAATCTGGCAGCAGCGGTTTGCCCTCGATTTAGGCGGGGTGGTCGCTAACCAGGTGGCGGTCAGCCCCAGCGGGCGGGTGATCGCCACGGCCTGCTCTGACGGAGCCGTGCGCCTGTGGAACTGCACCAATGGCGCCCCCTTACAAAGCTTCCGCAAACCCCTGGGACGGTTTGGTCTGGGCCATCGGGGCAGCGCCACCGCCGTGGTCTTTGGTGCCGGCGGTCAGGAGGTTTTTAGCGGCGGCGAAGACGGTCAGCTGATTCGCTGGAACCTGGCTGACCCCAGCCTGAGCCAGCGATTACCGCTATCGGGCTGGCTGGTTTCGACCCTACTGCTTAGTCCCGATGGCCAAACCCTGGTGGTAGGTACCGGCGAGGGGAAAATTTACCTTTGGGATTTAGGCTCAAGCCAGCCACCTAAGACCCTGGTGCATCATCAAGACCAGATTACGGCGTTGACCCTGAACCCTAGCGCCAAAATTTTGATTAGCGGCAGCGGCGATCGCACCCTGCGCCTCTGGTCGCTGCCCACCGGGCGACTGGTGCAAACCCTGACCGCCCCAGCCGCTAAACTCACCGCCCTAGCCTGCCACCCTCAGGATGGCCGTATCCTCAGCGGAGACAGCGCTGGTCGGGTGCAGGTCTGGAGCCCAGACCAGGCGGAGACGGGCCAGCTCCTGACCCAGCTGGCGGGGGGCACCACTGCCCTGGCCCTCAGCCCCGACGGCACCTGGCTAGCCATCGGGGGCGAAGATGGCCGTTTGGGGCTGTGGTCGTTAACGGTGAATCCCCAAGGCCCGGTTCAGGTGGCAGAATTACGACCCGGCTGGGCCGTGCGTTCGCTAGCCTTTACCCCCGACAGCCGGATGCTGGTCAGCACTGGCGCCGATGAGACGATTCGGTTCTGGTGCCCTACGGTTCAGGAAAGCAGATGAATCTTGCCCGTCCCTAGCGCCGGACTTCCCCTGAAAACCCAGAAGCTTTAAACAGCTTCAGCTTCAGCGGCTCAGGCTGGCTCGCGGCCACCGACACCCGCAGCTCAAAGGTGCTCTCGCCGGGGGGCACCTCCGCAATCGACCCCAGCCGGTTGCGATTCTGCATCACCGGGTTGTCGTCGGCATCGTAGATGCGGCCAAAAATATCGGCGTTGACCACCGGCTTGCCTGAGCGGTTAATCGCCTTACCCGTAATCAAGTAACAGCTAGCCGCCTGAATTGAACCTGGGGTAACCATGCCCTCGGCATATTCGGCGGGGCAGGGGCTATAGCTTAAATCGGTCAGCTCAATCGGGGTCAGCGCCTGGGCCGTTAGCCCTACCCCGCTCAAAAACCATAGCAGCGTGACTAAAATGCCAGTCACCAGCCCGCGCAACGCCATAGGTCTTGTCTCCAGTCAGTTTAGGGGCAGGGTCGCTAGCCACCCGTTTGGTCTCCTTCAGCTTACCGTGATTTGCCGAACCTATTGGGGTGTCAACCTCAGCGATAAGGGCTGACCCAGTGAGGAGCCAGGCGTCAGGCATCAGAATTCAGGCCGACCCTGGCTTCTGGATTCTGACTCCCGAAACCGAAGGAAAAACCTTCAGTCTGCACCCTGGAGTTACAAAAGTTCTGCTAAAAAAGCCAGATTTCTACCCGCCCAGCAGTTATCCTGACAGGTAGCCGGGTCTTTCCCTGAGCCTGCCCCATGGCTGATATTTTCATCTCCTACTCTCGCCGCGACAAAGACTTCGTGCAGGTGCTGCACAACGCACTCTTAGCCAGCACATACGACACCTGGGTTGACTGGCAAGACATCGCCCCCACCACCGAGTGGTGGAGAGAAATTGAAACCGGCATTGAAACGGCCCACACGTTTATTTTCGTTATCAGCCAAGACTCCATTGCCTCAGACTACTGCCGTAAGGAGGTTGACCACGCGGTTGCCCACGGCAAACGCCTCATCCCCGTGCTGCGGCGCAAAGATTTTACCCAGGCCGACATGCACCCCAAACTGGGCCAGCACCAGTGGGTCGCGTTTCAGGCAGAGGATGATTTTGAGACGGCCTTTGCTGCCCTGGTCGAGACCATTGACACCGACCTGGAGCACAAGAAAGCCCATACCCGTCTGGAGGTACGGGCGATTGAATGGGCACAGAGTAATCACGATGCCAGCCTGCTGCTGCGAGACAGTGAGCTGAATAGGGCTGAACAATGGCTGCTACAGGCCAGCGGCGGCAAAGACCCCAAGCCCACCGCACTCCAGGGAGAGTACATTGCGACTAGCCGCCAGGCAGCCACCCAAGCACAAGAGCAGGCCAACCAGCGCCAGCGGCGGACGGTCGCCGCCCTCTCGGGCTTGCTGCTGGTGACCACGGGGGCAGGGGTATGGGCCTGGGTGCAGCAGCAAACGGCGCTAACCAGAGAGGTTAACGCCACGTTTTTAGCCGATAGCTTGACGATGGAGGCGTATTTAGAAGCGGGTTTAGAAACAGATGCTGTAGCCCAGGCAGTGCGCACCGGCCAAGCCTTACACAGTAAGCGTGCCCATCATCTAGAGCCCAGCACTCGCTTTCGTGCCATCACTTCCATTCGAGAGATTATGTATGGAGTTAGAGAGCGCGAACGACTGATTGGCCATGGCGATGGGGTCACAGGTGTGGCCTTTAGCCCGGATGGGCAGACTTTGGCTACGGCCAGTGAGGACACCACAGTCAAGTTATGGAACCTTCAGGGCGAAGAACTCCAAACCTTTGAGGGCCACAGCGATTGGGTCA
>DAIUJR010000055.1:24452-26670 GCA_036848635.1 Nodosilinea sp. CTOTU7336 | reverse complement strand
CAAGTGTGGCCTTTAGCCCGGATGGGCAGACTTTGGCTACGGCCAGTGGGGACACTACAGTCAAGTTATGGAACCTTCAGGGCGAAGAACTCCAAACCCTCAAGGGCCACAGCAATTGGGTCACAAGTGTGGCCTTTAGCCCGGATGGGCAGACTTTGGCTACGGCCAGTGGGGACACCACAGTCAAGTTATGGAACCTTCAGGGCGAAGAACTCCAAACCCTTAAAGGCCATAAGAATGGGGTCAATAGTGTAGCTTTTAGCCCTGACGGGCAGACTCTGGCTACCGCCAGTGAGGACAACACCGTGAAGCTGTGGAATCGGCAGGGGGAGGAACTGCAAACCCTTAAAGGCCATAGCGATTGGGTCAATAGTGTGGCTTTTAGCCCGGATGGCCAGACCCTGGCCACCACTAGTGATGACGACACCGTGAAGCTGTGGAACCGGCAGGGGGAGGAACTCCAAACCCTCAAAGGCCACAGCAATTGGGTCAATAGCGTGACCTTTAGCCCGGATGGCCAGACCCTGGCTACCGCCAGTGATGACGCCACAGTCAAGCTGTGGAACCGCCAGAACCTGGAACTGCAAACCCTTAAGGGCCATAGCGATAGGGTCAATAGTGTGGCCTTTAGCCCGGATGGCCAGACTCTGGCCACCGCCAGTGGGGACGACACTGTGCAGTTGTGGAACCGGCAGGGGGAGAAACTGCAAACCCTTAAGGGCCATAGCGATAGTGTCAGTAGTGTGGCCTTTAGCCCGAATGGTCAGACCATTGCCACCGCCGGTTTGGACAATATAGTGAAGTTATGGAACCAGCAGGGAAACGTACTGCAAACCCTCAAGGGCCATAATCGCGAAGTCCTTAGGCTAGCTTTTAGCCCCGATGGCCAGATCCTGGCCACTCCCAGTGCGGACACCACGGTCAAGTTATGGAACCTTCAGGGAGAGGAACTCCAAACCCTTAAGGGTCATAGGGAATGGATCAATAGTGTGGCTTTTAGCCCCGATGGCCAGACCCTAGCCACTGCTAGTCGGGACAAGACCGTGAAGTTATGGAACCTTCAGGGAGAGAAACTCCAAACCCTCAGGAACCATAGCGACGAAGTCTTTGGGGTAGCCTTTAGTCCAGACGGTAAGACGATTGCCACCGCTAGTTCAGACAACACAGTGAAGCTATGGAACCAGCAGGGAAACGTACTGCAAACCCTCAAAGGTCATAGCGATGAAGTCTTTGGGGTAGCCTTTAGCCCCGACGGTAAGACGATCGCCACCGCCAGTAAAGACAATACAGTAAAGCTGTGGAACCAGCAGGGTAAGGAACTGCAAACCCTCGAAGGCCATAGTAACGCAGTTTTTAGCCTAGCCTTTAGTCCCGACGGCCAGACGATTGCCACTGCCAGTTTTGACAATACGGTGAAGCTGTGGAACTTTGACTTGGAAAATTTGATGGCTAGGGGCTGTAACTGGCTAGATACCTACTTCGTCAAGAAAACACCGGAGCTGCTTATGGAGTTGAAGACTTGCCAACAGCAGGATCCCGCTTTAAAAGTAGCGGCAGCGCCTATGCTAGTCATCCAGGGCGAGAAGTTGGCCCGCGAAGGCAACGTCAAACGGGCCAGGGAGTTATTCCAGCAAGCCGTTACTTGGGATAGTCGCCTCAAACTTGACCCCAAAACCAAAGCCCAAAACCTGGCTGCCTTACAGAAACATCTGGATGAAGGTTATCAATTCCTGATTGAAGGTCATGTTCCAGAAGCGGTGAAAGCCCATCGCCAAGCCGAGGCCCTTGGCCTAGAAGACGATATTTCAGCCCAAGACTGGAATAGTCTCTGCTGGATTGGCAGCACCTACAACCAGGCCAAAATCGTCATATTTGCCTGCGAAAAAGCCGTCGCCCTGGCTCCTAACGATGGCGGCATCCTCGACAGTCGCGGCCTGGCCCGTACCCTTACGGGCGACACCCAGGGAGCCATTGCCGATTTCAAAGCCTTCATCGAGTGGACTGGTGACAAAGACGACAAGGCCCAGCGTCAAGACTGGATTCAAGCTCTAGAAAGCGGCACAAACCCCTTTACCCCAGAGGTTCTAGAAGAGCTACGGAATGAGCAACCGCCACTCTAGCGTGATTCATTACTGGCCACCCTACCCATTCTAAGCATTGGCAAACCTTAAGCCGAAGCAGCCATAGCCCATGCAGAAGTAAGCGCAGCCCATGCAGA
>DAIUJR010000055.1:0-24352 GCA_036848635.1 Nodosilinea sp. CTOTU7336 | reverse complement strand
AGTAAGCGCAGCCTATGCAGAAGTAAGCGCAGCCTATGCAGAAGTAAGCGCAGCCTATGCAGAAGTAAGCGCAGCCCATGCAGAAGTAAGCGCAGCCCATGCAGAAGTAAGCGCAGCCCATGCAGGAATGACTACGCTAGTACAGATTCTAGGGTTCTGCCGTCGGGTGAACCGAAAGCCCCAGCGATGCAGTGCAGAACCCTGGGATTCGCGCCATGACCCAGAACGCCAACACAGCAGCAAGGTAGACTGTAAACAGCCATCAACTCCTCAGACGACCGCTTGTTAAGAAAAGCACAGCAGCACCACAACGTTTTAACAGTAGAAGTTGAGAACCCTACAATTTGGTTGATTAATATTTTGCAGCAGGAGGGCATCGGTCTAAGCGCTCCCTCCAGTCAGCCAAACTCAAGCCGAAAAGCTTTTTTAGGAGCGGCTGCCTAGTCCGAGTTGAGATGCTTAACAATGCATCCCCTCTCCACCCCCTACCTCCTCACCCTCCCAGCCACTCCACCAGCGCTCGCCGCATCGTCTCCACCGGCACCGGCTGCCCCAGCCAAATTTCCAGGGCCGCCGCCCCCTGCTGCACCAGCATTTCTAACCCGTCGAGGGAAGTCAGCCCGGCCTGGGCGGCCAGGGTCAGCAACTGCGTGGGCCGGGGGGTATAAATCAGGTCGTAGACCAGGGTAGTGGCGGGGACCAGGGCCAGCTCAGCCGAACTCAGGGGCGACTGACCGGCGGTGGTGTGCATCCCCACCGGGGTGGTGTTAACGATCAAGTCAGCCCCGGGTAATAAAGCCGCCAGGTTGTCCCAGGGCTGCACCGTCAACGGCGGTTGCCAGGATGAGTCGGCCCAGCTAGCCTGAAAGTGGTCTAGCTTGAGGGCATTGCGCCCGACCACTTGAACTGCCCCAAACCCCAGCTGGACGCAGCCCACCACTACGGCCCTGGCAGCCCCTCCATTACCCAGCACCAGAGCCGTTGCCCCAGACCAGCCCTGATGGCCCTTCAGGGGGGCGACAAAGCCTGCTACGTCGGTATTGGTGCCGGCCCAGCCCTGCTCGGTACGCCACAGGGTGTTGACGGCCCCCACCGCCTGGGCTTCAGGGGTAAGGCTGGACAACAGCGGCAAAACGGCCTGCTTGTGGGGGATGGTGAGGTTCAACCCCTTTATTCCAGCGGCGGCCAGACCCGCGATCGCCGTAGCCAGATCCGCCGCCGCCACCGCAAAGGGTACGTAGATATAATCTGCCCCTAGCTCGGCCAGGGCGGCATTATGCATCACCGGCGAGAGAGAATGGGTGACCGGGTCGCCCATTACTCCCAGTAGCTGAGTCGTACCGGTCAGCGTCATGGTTCTACCCGCTGACCATATAAATCAACAATCTTTTGCACCACGGCTTCGAGGCTGAGACCATCGGTGTTGATCTCGACGGCATCCTTGGCTTTTTTCAGCGGGGAGACCCGGCGGGTGCTGTCCTGGTAATCCCGCTCTGCGATGGAGCGCTCCAGGTCGGCTAGATCTTCCACCGGCTGGCCCTGGGCCTGCTGATCCCGCTGTCGACGGCGGGCCCGTTCGGTCACCGAAGCCGTGAGAAAGATTTTCAACTCGGCATGGGGAAAGACCTGGGTGCCAATGTCGCGACCTTCGATCACCACACCGCCCTGGATGCCGTACTGCTGCTGCTGACGCAGTAGCGTTTGCCGCACGCCGGGCTGAGCCGCCAGGGCCGAGACCTGCTCCGTCACCGCCGGGCTGCGAATCAGCTGGGTCACCTCTTGGTCGTTCAGCCAGATGCGACTGGGGTAAGCCGCTAGCTCAGGGTCATCCCCCGAAGCCGCCAACCGAATGTCGCAGTCTTGCACCAGTTCCGCCATGGCCACCTGATCTCGCAGGTCAAGCCCCCGCTGCAGGGCGACCCAGGTGACCGCCCGATACATAGCCCCACTGTCTAGATACAACAGACTGAGCCGCCGAGCTACCTGACGAGCTACGGTGGATTTACCGGCCCCGGCGGGGCCATCAATGGCCAGGATGGGCTGGCGGTGGCGAAGCAAAATATTGTCAATCAACCGGGTATGGCCCACATGGGCAGCCACCGCCAGCAGCCCCATCGACTCAACCCGTGTCAGGGGCACCAGGGTATCGGGGTGCACCAGCTCCACATATTGGGGGCTGACCTCAGGCACCTGGGCCAGCTGCTGGTGCACCGCCTCAATCAGGGCCGGGCTAGAGCGCTCTCCCGCCTTAAACAAGCCCTGGGCGGCCAGCAGACCCCGGTAGAGCACCGTGGCCTGCTGGCGTTCTACCAAACTCAGGTAGGTATTGCGGGAGCTCAGGGCCAGGCCATCCTGATCTCGCTGGGTGGGGCACCCGACCAGCTGTCCTGGTAGGTTTAAATCCGCCACCACTCGCCGTAGAATGGCAAACTGCTGAGCATCCTTACGGCCAAAATAGGCGCGGTCAGGGGCCACCAGGCTCAACAGCTTGGTCACCACCGTTGCTACCCCTTCAAAATGTCCTGGTCGATGGGGGCCGCACAGCACTGCCAGCATCGCTTTGGGTGGCATCACCTGGGTCAGCTCTAGGGGCGATGGTGCGGCGGTGCCGTATAGCGCGGCGGGGGCCGGCATAAATACCACGTCTACCCCGGCCTGTTCACAGTTCCACAGATCCTGGCTTTGGGTTTGGGGATAGCGGGCCAGATCCTCCCCAGGGCCAAACTGTAGCGGGTTAATAAAGAGGCTCACCACTACCCGGTCGTTTTCCTGACTGGCCCGGTCAATTAAGCTCAGATGCCCCTTATGGAGACCGCCCATGGTAGGCACTAGGCCAACGGTAGCCACATCTGGGGGGGCGCTATCTGGCCCCTGACGGGCTTCGGCCAGATAGCGCGTTAACCCTGCAACCGTCTTCAGTACCCGCACAACGCCCTACCCCTTCTGTGTGACCACATGTGACAGCTGAGATTCTGACCACACCCTTTCAAACTTAATATCCCAACGGCCTAAAGTGAGGGAAATCAGAACGAATTTTCCATTGGTTTATGATCTTGTTAAGTCATGGTGTTAGGTCTATATCGGCTATCCTAAGCCATAAAATTTCCCCAGCGAAGCCCTTGGAAAAGCAACTGCTGGGGAAATTAAACGCTATGGCGATCAGGTCATACCCCGTCTGCAAAGAACAGAATTTGACCTATTGGCCTGAAAGCACCTCAAGCTGAACCTGGCCCACACCACTGGCGCGGATGCCAATACTCGAAGCTGCCGCCGCCGATAGGTCAATGATGCGACCATGGCCAAATGGCCCACGGTCATTGATGCGCACTACCACCTGTTGCCCAGTATTCAGGTTGGTAACCCGTACCCGAGTGCCAAAGGGCAGGGTGCGATGGGCTGCCGTCATGGCGTTTTGATTAAATACCTCACCACTGGCGGCGCGGCGACCATGTAACCCTGGCCCATACCAAGACGCCACCCCGGTTAGTGTCGAGGCTACCCGCTCGGTAGGGGCCGGTGCCACGGGTTCAGGTAAACCCTCAACCCTGGCCAGGGGTGGAGCGTCGCCCAGCAGCCGTCTTAGGCGGTTGGCTATTTGCAAAGCATCTTCTGCGGGACTTTCAGTGGTGTCGGGCAAAAAGGTCTGGTCGGTAACCCGAATTAAATCTTCACCGCCCCAGGCCACCAGGTAGGCGGCTTGGTCTTCATCCCACCGAGCGATGATCTCGGTAGCCGGAGAGTTTGCGGCCAGGCGCTGCAAGTGAGACAAAACGGTGTTGGCATCCACTAACGGATCGGCAACCTGAGCGGGGGTTGACGTTGGCGAGGTGCCTTTAGACTCGGCTAGGGAAGCCAACTCACCCCCCACAAAGGTGATCACGGGAATCGAATGGAGGTAGACCGTTGCGGCCTGACGACCATCGAACGAGTGAGGAAAGACGGTAGCGATATCAAAATCTTCGGAAGGCTGGGCTAGGGCCGAGGATTCAGGGTCAGCCTGCTCAAGGGTTGAAGGGTCAGAGTCAGGTGAAAGCCCTGCTGCAGAACGGTTGAATAGACGGGAAAACGACTCAGATTCAGACGTTAAAGATTCAGCGGTAAGCGATTCAGAATCGAGGGATGCAGAAACCAGAGGCTGCTGATTTTCGCCGGCATCCTGGGCATGACCTGGCAGGGGGACTCCAAAAACAGACAGGGTGACGGCAGCCGTCAGCCCACCTAATAGATGATGTTTCATAAAGACCAAAAGAAATCAACAGGGAGGGCTGAGGTAGATCTTGAACGCCCTGAGGCATTCAAAACAGGCTGCAAAAGCACGGCCTTAAATCTCATCACCCGTTACAAAATTTGCTCTCGGTTTTTGTCGAAATGTAACTTAACACGAATAGGGTAAGTTGCGAATCCGGGCAAACAGGGCCAGGATCAAACTTTTGTCAAAAAATAGTCAGTGACGATCTCTGGGAAAACAGCGCAAACATCTGCGACCGTTAGGATCAGAGCGATTCACAAACCACGCTCTCAATTTTGAATTAGTTATAGGTCTTCTTCGGATCGTTACGGAAGAATAATCAATCAATTCATCATTATTTGGTGGCTTCATCAAGACTTGATGAATTATCTCGGTATTTTAGGGCTCAAGATACAAAATTTTTTAGGCCGCTCGGGAGAATCTATTCTAAGTTTTGGATCCAAAAAAAGGCAAAATATTGGGAGAGTCTTCGGCAAAACTATCGGCAAAACTAGTGGAGCGTCCTAGCTAGGTCGGCGAGACGCTTACCCCACAAAACCATTCACTTTTCCGAGCTGGCACTGAAGGATTGACGGGATTTTGTCCTGTCTCTAAGGTGAAAGACGAGTTAACACCACAGGATTAAGCTGCCATGGACTATCGAGAGGCTGGAGTAGACGTAGAGGCCGGACGTGACTTTGTGCAGCGGATTCGGTCGATGGTTGACAGCACCCGCCGCCCTGAGGTTCTGGGGGCGCTGGGAGGATTTAGCGGTCTCTGCGAAATTCCGGCGGGCTACCGCGAGCCGGTTTTGGTTTCCGGCACCGACGGGGTAGGCACCAAGCTCAACATTGCCCAGGCCATGGGGCGGCACAACACCGTAGGCATTGACCTGGTGGCCATGTGCGTTAACGACATTCTCACCAGCGGGGCGGAGCCGTTGTTTTTTCTCGACTATCTGGCCACGGGCAAGCTTGAACCCACTACCCTGGCCCAGGTGGTGGAGGGCATTACCCAGGGGTGTCGCCAGGCCGGTTGTGCCCTGCTGGGGGGCGAAACTGCCGAAATGCCGGGCTTTTACGCCCCTGGGGAGTATGACCTGGCGGGCTTTGGCGTCGGGATTGTCGAAAAATCCCAAATTTTAGACGGCAGCCAAATTCAGCGGGGCGACCGGGTGCTGGGGCTAGCCAGCAGCGGCATCCACAGCAACGGCCTGAGCCTGGTGCGCAAGATCGTGCAGCAGGGCCAGCAGGGTACCGGTTACTCCTGGGCAGAGCAAATCCCACAATTGGGTAGCCAAAGCCTGGGAGAGCTATTTTTGACCCCGACTCAAATCTATGTCGATCCAGTCCTCAAGGCTCGTCAGCAGGGGCTCAGCATCCACGGTATGGCCCACATTACCGGTGGAGGGCTGCCCGAAAATTTGCCCCGCTGTCTGGGGCCGGGGCAAAGCATCCACCTTGACCCCGACGCCTGGCCGGTCTCGCCTTTATTTACCTGGCTGGCCACAGCGGGGGAGGTACCCCTGGCAGACATGTACAACACGTTTAACATGGGCATTGGTTTTGCCCTGGTGCTTCCTCCCGACCAGGTTGAGGCAGGGGTGAGCTGGTTTATCCAGCATCAGATCTTGACCTATGTGATCGGTACGGTGGTTGACGGTAGCGGCGGAGTGATTGGGCTACCCGAGGACGAGCACTAGGGCAGACAGGTAGGGAAGACTTAAATACCTCAGTTAGCCCAATACCCGATACCGTAGAAGGGTAGTTTGGTTGGGTTTACTCTCGTTGAAATCTTCATCTCCAAATTGGCAGCCGGTGGTGCTGAGCGTTCTGGCCATTGTGGCTCTGGCACTACTGACCAGCTGCTTCGTCATTATCAACCCTGGTCAGGCCGGGGTGCTGAGCATTCTCGGTAAGGCCCAGGATGGGGCTCTTTTAGAAGGGCTTCACTTTAAACCGCCCCTGGTTTCTACGGTGGATGTATACGACGTAACCGTGCAGAAGTTCGAGGTGCCGGCCCAAAGCTCCACCAAAGATCTGCAGGATCTATCCGGACGATTTGCCATTAACTTTCGCCTTGACCCCACCGAAGTGGTTACCATTCGCCGCACCCAGGGCACTCTAGAAAACATTGTGTCTAAGATTGTCGCGCCCCAGACCCAGGAGTCGTTTAAAATCGCTGCCGCCCGCCGCACCGTGGAAGAGGCGATTACCCAGCGAGCCGAGCTAAAGCAAGACTTCGACGATGCCCTGACCTCCCGTCTAGACAAGTACGGTATTATCGTGCTCGACACCAGCGTGGTAGATCTAAATTTTTCTGTGGAATTTGCTAAAGCGGTGGAAGACAAGCAAATTGCCGAACAGCGGGCTCGGCGTGCCGTCTACATTGCCCAGGAAGCTGAACAGGAGGCTCAGGCCGAGGTAAATCGGGCCAAGGGTCGGGCAGAAGCCCAGCGCTTGATTGCCGAAACCCTAAAAGCCCAGGGGGGGCAGCTAGTGCTGCAAAAAGAAGCGATTGAAGCCTGGAAAGGTGGCGGTGCCCAGGTGCCTAAGGTGCTGGTGATGGGACAAGGGGGTAGCCTGCCGTTTATTCTCAACCTTGACCCGATGGAAGGGGCTAATCCGGCGATCACGGCTACACCCTAGCAGTCGGTCGGTCTATTGAGCCAGGCTAATAATGTCTGCCGGGGCATAGGTAACTTCTTCAACCATGCCCGGCTGCCCCAGGGCCTCGGCCTCATTATTGTTGTAGCTGACCACAACGCCCCCGGCGTTACCGGCGCGGATGGTGAGGGCCTGGGCCGCAGTCCACAGGCGGGTATCGCCAGGCTGCAAGATACCTTCAAACTCGGTATTGCCATCTGAGGTAATGCGCAGCCAAGACTGGGCCGTGAGAGTCATTTTGACCTCAATGGGGGCCTGGGGTTGAGCTGGTTCTGCCTCGGCTGGGGCAGTGGGGTTAGCGGTAGCAGACTGAGTAGAGCTGGTTTCAACCCCATTGAGGGGATCCAGGGGAGGCAGCATAGTGGCCTCGGGGGCGGTACGCTTAAGCAAAAAAGACAGCCCGCTAACGGCGGCTACCAGTACCAAAAAATAGGCCCCATACAGGTGCAACGGGCGCAACTGGGCCGCTGGCGACTCTTGCCAAGACGGGCGGCTGATGCGTAGCGGCGTAAAAAACTGGCTAGCCAGGGTTTCACCATCTAGCCCCAGGGCATCGCCATAGCGGCGAATCAGGCCGCGAATGTATACCGGCTCAGGCAAACTGCCCAAATCGCCTTGCTCCATCGCGGTCAGCAGGCTGGGCCGAATCAGGGTCTTGTCGGCCATCACCTCTAACGTTTGGCCCTGCTGTTTACGGGCGCTTTGGAGCAAAGTGCCCAGTTCCAAGAGCTGCTCTCGGTAAACGGTATTAGGGTCAACCAACTCTTTTGTTTTCATACAGGAAACATGTATTAGAACCGGGACACACCAACTGAGATTTGAGAAAGTCGCTGATGCCCTGGCGGTAGATCATCCGACTCAGCCAATAATGCCTTAATTTCGGTCATTGATAAAGATCGGTAGGTCCCCACCTTGAGCTCACCCAAGTGGATTGAACCAACCGCAGTCCGATGTAAGCTTAGCACCCGATGCCCTAGGGCTTCAGCAACGCGACGAATTTGGCGGTTGCGCCCTTCCTGCAAAACCACCTTTAGCCAGGTGCTATCGGGCTGGGTAGGCTCTAGTCGCTGAACTCGGGCCGGACGAGTGCGGCGACCATCAAGCCAGATACCCTCACGCCAGTTCGCTAGGGTGGCGGGGGTAATCTGACCCTCTAGCCTGACTCGGTAGGTTTTGGCCACGTCGTGCTTAGGATGGGTAAGTCGGTAGGTCAGGTCGCCGTCGTTGGTGAGCAGCAGCACCCCGGTAGAGTAGACATCCAGGCGACCCACCGGATGGATACCCACCTGCTGGAGGTGGGGTGGGAGCGCCCCTAGCACCGTAGGCCGCCCCTCTGGATCAAAGCAGGTCGACACCATGCCGAGGGGCTTATGAAGCAGGAGGTAGTGAAGCTGCGGACGTTCCTCGACCAGTAGAGGCTGCCCCTCTACCTCAATCCAATCAACAGCTGGATCAACTTTTTGGCCCAGGTAGGCCACTTCGCCGTTGACCTGCACCTGCCCAGCTTCAATCAGCTGCTCAGCTCGCCGCCGGGAGGCTAACCCATGTTGGGAAAGTATTTTTTGCAAGCGTTCGGCCATGATTGCCTGGGGTTAAACGGGGAAATCTGCCAGTGCCTGGCCACTACCGTAGCCAACTAGCCCCTAGACCGGAACCATCTGACATCTGCTTTAGTTTACCTCGAAAACCAGGTCTAAAAAAAGAAGCAGTAGCACAATTTCTTCATTACTACAGATATTAGCCCTCAACTAGTATAAATTCTTAATCAATAACCGATTGAGGGAGCCCTAGCCGCAGCCAGGCCCCGCCAAAATCAGGGTGGTTAGAGGCTTCGATGGTGCCGCCGTGGGCCTCGACAATTTGGCTCACAATCGCCAGCCCCAGCCCGGTGCCTCGGCCCAGTTCTAGGGCGGGTAATTCGTGGGAAAAGGTCGCTGGCAAGGGTGCTTCGCTGCGGCTGCGGGAGGGATCGGCCCGATAGAAGCGGTCGAAAACATAGGGTAGATCCTTAGGGTCAAACCCTGGCCCGATGTCAATTACATCAAGGTTGATCTGGAGGTCATCGGCGGCGGTAGACCTGCTCTCTGCTCGATTAGGAACGCCCAATCGCACGTAAATAAACGCCTGGGTCGGGCTGTGCTTGATAGCGTTATCAATCAGGTTCAGCAACACCCGGTAAAACAGGGTTTCGTCGAGATTGGCCAGGTACTGCCCCGGCCCTTCGTAGTCGAGCTCTAGGGACTTCACCTGGGCCAGGGGCTCTAGACTGTGCCAGGCGGTCTGAATCAGCTGGGGCAGATCCACCGGCTTGAGGTTTAGCCCCTGAAATTGCTCCCCCTGGAGGCGGCTGAGATTGAGCAAATCTTCCACCAGGTTGCTGAGGCGAATGGTTTCGTTGACGAGTCGATCGAGCCAAATGCGCAGGGCGGGATCAACGCGGGGTTGAAGGGTCTCGGCCACGAGACGAATGGAGGTGAGGGGAGTCTTCAGCTCGTGGGCCACATCGGAGGTCCAGCGATCGCGCTGCTGCACTAGCAGGGCGGCTTCCTGGCGGTTCTCTAAAAACACCCCCACCTCCCCCTGCTCCAGGGGAATGGCATGGCCCCGCAGGGGATAGGTGGGCTCTTCTCTAGGATGCAGCGGATCGGGGGAAATTCGGTAGACCATCCACTCCCGCTGGCAGCGGTGCTGGTTTTCCCGCGCTTCTTGAATCAGGGCGTCGAGTTCGTAGGAACGGGCCACCTCTAGTAACAATCGCCGCCGCTGCACCGCCCCCGTGGCGGGCTGATTCATTTTCAGCAGTCGGTTGGCCTCGTGGTTACACCAAATCAGCTGATTTTCGGCATCCACCTGGAGATAGCCAATCGGGGAAGCCTGCAGGATGCCTTCCAGATTATCCAGGCTGTGGCCTAGCTCGTTAAGCTGCTGCTGCTGCCCTGGTAACGTTTCAACCAGCTGGCTCAGCTGAGTCAAAGCCGCCCCCCAGGAGTTCACCCCCAGCAAAGAGAGTAGCCGTCGCTCACGGTGAAGCCGCCACTGCCGCTGCCACAGCAACAGCGCGCCACCGGTCGCCAGCCCAATTAGGTACCAAAAAACTGCCACGGAGATATAAAGTGCCTTAGCCTGGGTGGGTTAACACTGCGCCAACCTGGTTTGTCTCGAACCGCAACTGCTATAGTTTACACGGCTCAAGCGAAGCACAAAAAAAGCACCCCCGCTGGGGGTGCTGATTGAGCGTTGAGGTGTGCTGAGCACTAACTCATAGTGTTGACCATTGGCAAGGGAGCATTTAGCGCACCACTGCACCACGGTACTTTAGGCCTTGAGGATGAGCTGCTTTAGCCTGTTTGGCAACATGCCGAGTAGCCACAGCCCCCCGATAGTGGCCAATCACTTCTTCAGACAGAGCTACTTGAGGGTTGATAGCTTCGTAATCGATTCCACGGTACTTCAGGGACATAATCGCCTCTCCTTATTAAATGAAGGTGGGTAAGAGCAGAGGCGCGTTCCTTCGGGCTGAGCCCTACTTCCGTCTCTCAAACGAGAGATGAACGTTCTTTTTCTTTCTGTATCTATCGTTACTGTTTGTCCTCGATCTGTCAAGTCATTGTGTCATGGAATCATCACTAATCTGCTCTGGTTAAGCCCCACGGGCCGAATCGTTTCGCCCAGGGACAACCGCTGTAGGATAGGCAACAACAACCCATATCCCCGTCCCCGCTACTCATTAATCAATCCCGCCATTTCGCCAACCCCTATGCATGGCCCCATCCCCCCTGATCGCTACTTCCCCTACCTGACCTGGACTGACATTGCGGCCATGCCCCATCAGCAGGATGTGGTCGTAATACAGCCCCTGGGGGCGATTGAGCAGCACGGCCCCCATTTGCCTCTGGTCGTAGATAGCGCTATTTGCACTACGGTGTTGGGAAAAGCGCTGGCTCAGCTGGATCCGACGATTCCGGCCTACAGCCTACCGCCGCTGTATTACGGCAAGTCGAACGAGCACTGGCACTTTCCGGGCACTATTACCCTCTCTGCCGAAACCCTGCTAAGGGTGCTCCACGACGTAGCCGAAAGCGTCTATCGGGCTGGATTTCGTAAGCTGGTACTGCTCAACGCCCACGGCGGCCAGCCCCAGGTGTTAGAAATTGCCGCCCGCGACCTGCACCAGGCCCACGCCGACTTGATGGTGTTTCCGCTATTTGTGTGGGCCGTGCCGAACTGTGGTGGCGAGCTGCTGTCGGCCCAGGAACTCGAACTGGGTATTCATGCTGGGGACGCGGAAACCAGCTTGATGCTGGCTATTTTGCCCGACCAGGTGCGGCAGGATAAGTTTAAGGCTGAGTATCCTCAAAATTTGCCCCAGGATAGCTGGCTAACGATGGAGGGAGCGCTGCCCTTTGCCTGGGTAACGCGAGACCTGAGCGCTAGCGGGGTGCTGGGCGACCCTACCGCGGCCAGCGTCGAAAAGGGAAACCAGCTCCTGGACTCGCTAGTCACTAGCTGGATTCGGGCGCTGGAGGATATTTATCGATTTCGTCAGCCCCAGGCTAGTTTAGGTTAAGGTAAATCCACTACTTCCACGGTCACGACTGCTCCGGTAGTGCCTTCAATATCGAGGTTAATGCCCTGCTGACCACGATCTAGCTCTACAAGCTGAGGGGTACGGGTGACCACAACCCAGCCGTCCTGTTCCAGGGCCGACACCACCGCATCCACATCCTGCCCCATTAAAAACGAGGCAAAATCTACTATGGCCTGTCCCGGCGCAACTGCCTCCCGGGAGGGGGTCGGCACCGACTCTAACGACGATTCAGGGGGAGCCGACGGCACCGGCAGCGATAAATCTGGCAAATCTTCAGACCTGGCCTCGGCGGCAGGGGGATCGTTAGCCACGTCGGTATCAAACGGGATCGAATCCTGGGCCTGGGCCGGGCTGCCTAGAGCCACTAAAGCCAGAACTAATGCCCCGCCCCAGACCGACTGCGATGGTTCAGAAACCATTGTTACTCCTCAACTCTGTACTACATTACTTAGAATTTAGAATTTAGACGGTTTCAGGTTTCAGATGCCCGGTTTCAGATACCGAGTTCTACCTGAAACCGTCTCGAACTATCAGGTACCGGATGCCTGGTTTCAGAAAGACGCTGGTACCCGAAAGCCAAACCTGAGGCCTAAAACCCCAAACCTGTGAAATTTCGACTTATTGTATAGCGCATTCCTTGCTGGCGATCGTTTCTTTATGGATCCCTGTTAACCAACCTAGGCCCTGCGGAGGTAAGGGGGTTTGTTACACTGGGTAAATGGCTGGATAACCCTCGACCCAAGCTAAGATTTTCCCCTGGGTTGAATGGGCTGATCGGGCTACGCTCCTCTCCCGTAAGGATTAATTGGCATGACGGTTGCAACCTCACCGACCCCTGTACTCAAGACCACCGACCTGCTAAATCGAGACTATGCTGCCACCCGCGATCGCTTTGGTGCATCCTGGGAGGCTACCCTATCGACCCTGCTGGGGCTGGGCCGGGCCGCTGGGGCCGACTTTGTAGAGTTCTTTCTGGAGCGCAGCAACTACATTAGCTGCCAGGCCGAAGACGATGCGATTACCAGCATTTCTCCCCGCATCATTACCGGGGCGGGGGTGCGGGTCTTTTTGGGCAAGGCCGACTGCTATGTCAGCACTAACGATTTGTCTTTTAATGGCCTCAAAGCGGCCTTAGATAAAGCCGTGTCGATTATGGGGCTGACCCTGCCCGGCCCAGCCGCTCAGATTGCCGAAATCAACCTAGAAATTCTGCGCGACTACGCCGAGGCCCGCGCTAAAGACAGCTGGCTGGCCCACTGTAGCTCAATGCAGGAAATGGGCGATGTGCTGCTGGCCGCCAATGCCGCCCTACAGCAAAACGCCAGCCATGTACAATCTCGCCGGGCGGTGTATTTTCGCGACTGGCAGGAAGTGCTGGTGGCCGCCAGCGACGGCACCTTTGCCCGGGATATTCGCCTCACCCAGTCCGTGGGCTACAACCTGCTCTGCGCCGACGGCGAGCATCGGTCATCCATTGGTCAGCGAGCGGGGGATACCAGCGACCCCGGCTTTTTAAGAACCTGGGATTACCGCACCACCGCCGAGCATGTAGCCGACTCAGCGGGCAAAATGCTCTACGCCGACTACGTCGAGTCGGGCAGCTATCCGGTGATTATGGCCAACGAGTTTGGCGGCGTGATCTTTCACGAAGCTTGTGGCCATCTGCTCGAAACCACCCAGATCGAGCGGGGCACCACGCCATTTATGGACAAAAAAGGCGAAAAAATTGCCCATGAAAACCTCACCGCCTGGGATGAGGGCCTTTCCCCCGATGCCTTTGGCACCCTCGATATGGATGACGAGGGCATGCCGACCCAGCGCACGCTGCTGATTGAAAACGGCGTGCTCAAAAACTTCCTCTCTGACCGGGCGGGCTCTATGCGCACCGGCCACCCCCGCACTGGCAGCGGTCGCCGCCAGGGCTACACCTACGCCGCCGCCTCCCGCATGCGCAACACCTATATTGCGCCGGGCGATTACTCCCTGGAGCAGCTCTTTGCCTCCATAGACAAGGGCATCTACTGCAAAAAGATGGGCGGCGGCAGCGTCGGGGCCACCGGCCAGTTTAACTTCGGCGTAGACGAAGCCTACCTGATCGAAAACGGCCAGGTGACCAAACCCCTCAAGGGGGCCACCCTCATCGGCGAAGCCACGGAAATTATGGGCAAAATTTCCATGTGCTCCAATGACCTGGGCCTCGCCCCGGGGTTCTGCGGCTCGATTAGCGGCAGCATCTACGTCACCGTCGGCCAGCCCCACTTGAAGGTTGACTCGATTACCGTCGGCGGCCGTTAGGTCAAAATTCAAAATTTTGAATTTTGACCCTCGCCTCTCCGCCCACCTCCCTACCCCTTTACCTCCTCACCATGCCTACCATCCAAGCCATCGCCACCTACGCTGAAACCAGCGCCAAAAAGCTCGGTATTCATAAATACGACGTCTATGGCTCTACCGTGGACGAAACCAGCGTTCAAGTTGACAAAGGCGACCCTAAACAGGTCAAAGCCTCGAACCGCTCTAGCGTCATCGTGCGGGTGTGGAATACCGAGGGCCGGGTGGGGGTCACCTCCACCAGCGATGTTGACCCGGTGGGCATGGATCTGGCCCTGGGCAGCGCCCAGGAGGCCAGCCATTTTGGGGTAGACGATCACATCCCTGACTTTAGCCCGGAGGCTACCGCCGCGATCGCTGAGGTTAACGTAGACACCGTGCCCCCCGTGCCCGTGGGCGACCTGATCAGCACCCTGATTACGGTGGAGCAGCAGCTTTTAGACGCCCACCCCGCGATCGCCAGCGTGCCCTACAACGGCCTGGCCCAGCGCAGCATCGAGCGGTTTTACTTGAACAGTACCGGGGCACTGCGCCACGAGGCCCGCTCCTACGCCTCCCTTTACCTGTACAGCAAGACCGAGCAGGAAGGGCGTAAGCCCCGTTCGGCAGGGGCGATGCGGGTCAATCGCGGCCTGCCCTGGCTGGATATTGACGGCTGCCTGCGGGAGGCCGCTGAAAAGACCATTAGCCATCTGGACTACCGCAAAATTAAGTCAGGCAAATATCCCGTGGTGTTTTCGGGGGAGGCGTTTTTAAGCCTACTGGGAGCCTTCTCTAACCTGTATAACGCCCAGAGCATTCTCGATAATCGCAGTCTATCCACGCCGGATGCGCTGGGTACCACCATTGCAACCCCGTTGCTGTCGGTGTATGACGATGCCCTACACCCCGACAACGTTAGCGCTGAAACCTTTGATGGCGAAGGCACCCCGACCCGCCGGGTGCCGATTATCGAACGAGGAGTGCTGACTCAGTTTCTCCACAGCGCGGGCACCGCCAAACGCATGGGGGCTGCTCCTACGGGTCATGCCAGCATTGGGGCGAAGGTCTCCGTTGGCCCTAGCTTCTACCACGTGCTGCCCGGCACCGAAACCCAGGCCGAGTTCAACCTGGAAACCGCTGAAGATGTGGTCTTTATTGACGATGTGCAGGCCCTCCATGCCGGGGTAAATGCCCTGCAAGGCTCGTTTTCGTTGCCGTTTGATGGCTGGTTAGTCAATCAAGGCGAACGGGTCAGCATCGAGTCGGCCACGGTGGCGGGGGATTTTCGCGACCTGCTAACGTCCATCGTACATATTGAGCCCCAGGTAGAGAAAACTCCCGGCGGCCTTTGCCCTCGCATTTGGGTCGAAGCGCTGTCGATTACCGGGGACGGTTAGACGGGGATGCCCGCGTCGGCTGGAATGATAGCTAAAATGTGGGGACAGATCCCAGGGTTCTGTGGCAGGCTGGGGTAAAAAGCACCGGCTATGCGCGTTAGAGTCCTGGGATCTAAACTCACGGCACCGATGCTTTATTTAACCCTGAAGCAGCGGATTTGTTGCAGATTTATAAGGCTTCACCAGCTCAAGGCTGACTACGCTAAACTGTATATATAGATACAGCTAAATGCAGCGCTGTTCATTTTGCTGAGTCAAAATTGATGCTCAATTGAGATTGGCCGGGTGAAAGTTGAGACCGCTTTCACCTCCTCTGGCAAGAACGCGCCTCATTTAGCCCTACGCTTTGGAGGCGATGACGTGATGGATAGTGCTTTAATGGCCGGTTTTGAGGTGATTGCGTTAGTCACCCTGATGACGGTGGTGATGTGCCCAGTATTGTTGTGGTTGCTCCCCAATCGGCAGAGAACGGTAAGCTAACCCCTAAAGGCCAGGCTTTTGCCTGGGGCTAACTGGAATTAGCAAAAAGAGTCGGGATAGGCGTCCTGACTCTTTTTTTGCTCTTTAGAGGATCAATTTGTTTTTCCTGCGCCGGCAAGGCGTGCTGATGATCAGGGCATAACGGTTGCCAGGGTATCGCGGTAGGCTACTCTACTGGGGTGTTTCCTGCAATGCTATAGACCGTTGTCACTTCACCACTGTCTGCCATGGTTAATTTTTCCCTGACCACCACCCATCGCGCCCGAATCCTAGCGGCCCTGGGTCGGTTAGTAGATGTCGTCGCTCAGCTGCGTGACCCCAGCACCGGCTGCCCGTGGGATTTAGAGCAAACCCCCCAAACCCTTATCCCCTACGTCATTGAAGAGGCCTACGAGGTGGTTGACGCGATCCACAGCGGTGACCCGGTAGCCATCGCTGAAGAGCTGGGAGATTTACTGCTGCAGGTGGTGCTTCAGGCCCAGGTGGCCAGCGATGCCCACCAGTTTGACCTAGAGACCGTGGCGAACGGCATTGCCGACAAGCTGATTCGCCGTCACCCCCATGTGTTTGGAGATGTTGCGGTGAACGGCAGTGAAGACGTCAACGCTAACTGGGAACGGATTAAAGCCGAAGAAAAGGGCGTGCCCCACGATCCCGACCGGCTTTCGCCAAAGCTGACCCAGTACAACCGCACGCTGCCCCCGCTGATGGCGGCGACTAAAATCTCCGCCAAGGCCGCCAAAGCCGGGTTTGAGTGGGACACTGTTGACGGAGTATGGGCCAAGTTTTATGAAGAACTGGAGGAGTTTCACCAGGCGGTAGCCCATGAACCCAGGGAAAATCAGCAGGCTGAACTGGGCGATGTGCTGCTCACCTTGGTTAGCCTTGCTCGCTGGTATGGCTTAGACCCCTCTGAGGCCCTACACAGTACCAACCGGCGGTTTATTAGCCGATTTGAGCAGGTAGAAGACACGGCCCAAAAGCCCTTGGCGGAGTGCAGCAGTGATGAGCTAGAAGCCCTGTGGCAGCGAGCCAAGACCAGGCTGGCTACGGAAACGGGGGCTTAGGGGTTAACCGATCGGCAGTAAAACCATTTTGTTAGCGGCTTCTTTGGCAATTAAACCAATTAGCGGAATCTTGGAAATCCAGAGTTTTTCCAGGGTTTGCTCGAGCTGAGCCGATTTGACGGTGCCCAGTTGCGAGACTAAAACCAATCCGCTTGCCTCGGCGGATAGCAGGGCCGCATCGGCATAGTCTGAAAACGGTGGAGCATCGTAGATAATTAGGTCAAAGTAAGCCTCGGTTTTAGCCACAAACTGTCTGATCTTGCCAGAAGACATCAACCGAGCTGGATCTACGTCGCTGGACCCTGCCGTGAGGACAAACAGATTGGGCTCCACGGGCGATCGCTTGATCACATGCTTTAGATCCAGTTCTCCGGATAGGATATTGCCCAGCCCTTTTTCGTTTGGCAACTCAAGAAATTTATGCAAGTGAGGAAAGCGAAAGTCAGCGTCAATCAGCAGAACTCGGCTACCCATTTCGGCGGCGGCCCAGGCTAGGTAGGCGGCGGTGGAAGAATCCGCTACTTCGTTATCTACGGAGCTGATGACCAGAGATTTTAAGGGGTTAGCTCCACCTGCCCGCTGCAAATTAGCCACCAGGGAGCGGAAGGCTTCTTTGAGAGCATTAATACCATCAAGTGGCACGAGATTATTGTCGGGGCTACGGCCCAAGCGAGCCCCTTCTGCCGAATTACCGTTACTGCTAATGGGCGGATAAAGCGACAGCAAATATTCCTCAGTATATCCTCGCTCTACAGCGCTATTGAAAGGAATAACCCCTAAGATAGGCACCGGAGTCACGCGCTTTAAATCCTTAGCGGTGTAAAGCACGTCTTTTTGGGTATCTAGGGCCAGGGCTAACCCTGAACCCAACAACAGCCCTAAAATAGCCCCCACCGCCAAGCTGTTGCCAAGACTGGGAATTTCCTTGGATACTGAGGTGGGGGTAATTAGCTCCCAGGGAAGCTGGCGCTGGGCTAATTCAATTTGCAGGGTTGCCCTACGATCAAGCAGCTTACCTAGATTGCCGGAGACAATATCTAACTCTCGACCTAAATTGGTAAATTGCCTGGTAACATTGGCAATTTCATCAATATCAAGGTTGAGATCTTCTAGGGTAGAGGAGAGTGCAGCTTCTTGGGATGCCAATACCTCAATTTGACTCAACAGTTCTCGCTCAGCATTTTCCCCTTCTCGAGCTAAGAGAGCTAGGAGATTAGCCCTCTGATCATAAAGTGACTGTACGTCAGGACTAGAATCGGTAAATAGGCTAGACGTCTCCGCAATTTGATTGTCTAAGGCTAACAAATCTCCAATTATTTTTTGATAGCGACTGCTGTCGCCTAGGGCAGGCGATACTGCCGCATCACCTGGGGTTCGGGCCAATTCTTGCCGTAGGCTATCGTAGAGATCAAGCTTCTGCTGCATCTCTATAAGCAACTCAAGATATTTGTTCTCAAAGCTACCAATTTGTCCTGATATTTGCCCTCCTTTGGTATCAGGCGAGAGAAAATTGTAGGCTTGCTGAAGGTTTTGAATTTCCGATTCTTTTTGACCAACTTCTGCCCTCAAATCAGGTATTTTATCATCTAAAAAATCGAGCCCTTGCTGAATGTCTCTCTGGCGAGAAGCCAAACCGTAGTCTAGAAAAGTTTGAGCCGCCAAGTTTGAAATGATTTCTGCATTTTCTGGTGTCTCACTAGTGTATGAAGAGGAGACGATATTAGAACCTTTGGAGCCTGTAACTACAAGCCGACCTTGGATTTTGCTGTAACATTGACGCTGTAAATTAGCCTCAGCTGCATCGGTTGAAGTCTCGGAATTAGGAGGTACACACCCTTCCAATTCTTGGGCTCGTACCTCGTCTATCAACGGCTTTAAAACACCAGGGCTGGTGAGAATCCGAATTTGGTCTTCTAAGCTCAGGTTCGCCTGTTGGGCAACTAGCGGATCTCCTCCATCTGAAGCAACAACTTCTGATTCAGCGCTTTGGGGCTGAATTAGGAATTCGAAGGTTCCAGAATAGCTGGGTGGGCTTAAATAGGCCCGCACTCCTGCCGCCGCCGCAACAGCCGCAGTTATGCCTACAATTAGCAATGCTCGGCGTTTAAGGGTTGATACAATATCGCCAAGATTAAGACCACCCTCGGTACCAGGGTCGACAGGAGGCAAAGCCTGGGTTGACAAAGACGGTTGGAAGGTTTGAGTATTCATCCCTGATTCCTATATATAACGATAGTCTTGAATTAATCAAAAAAGTTAAGAAACCGGAACGGCGCTCCTATAATATTCAGCAAATCAGCAATGGGACCGGCTATTTGGCCCAAGCCATCTGAGAAATTGGCGGCCCCAGAAGTAGCAATAATAATGATGTCGTTATTTTGCAAGGCGGGATTGTTTTCTTCGCTAAGCCCCTGGGAAAAGTCAACGGGAATCTCTCGTTGGGATACTGTGCCGTCGGGGTTAAGCCGCACTAGACCAACCGAACTTTCCCGAGCGCGATCATTAAACCCGCCCGCGGCCAAAATTCCCTGGTTCAGCGGGGTGTTGGGGGGAACTTGAATCACCCCGGTACGTTGGGCTTCGCCCACCACATTAATCTGTATCGTATTGGGCGAAAATGTGGCTGACGCTACCTGAGCGGTTTCCACTGGGTCAAGAGCCGCAGTGGAAACTGGAATAAATACCGTATCGCCCTCCTGCAAGATGGCATTTTGCCTGAGGTCACCGGCTTCTAGCAGGGTCATGAGGTCAACATCAAAGGTTTCCTCAGTGCCAGCCCGGGTGGTGCGCCGTACCTGCACCTGACGAATGTTAGCCCTGGGCTTAATGCCCCCTGCCACCTGGATGGCATCGGTAACGGTGACAAGGCTACCGGAGCTCCCTTCCTGGCCAATCTCGCCAGCTTCGCCAGTGCGGGTAGACCCCCCCCGTAGTCGGTAGGGGCCGGGGCGGAAGACTTCACCCACTACGGCAATGTTGATGGGTTGTGAGGTGTCGGCATAGAAGCTGGCATTGGCAACGAGTGATCCCTCATCTAAGGGCACTAGAGTTGAGGGAATGACAATACTATCGCCGTCACGGAGAATAATGTCCTGACTTAAGTCACCGGTATTAAGCAGATGCCATAAATCTGTGGTAATGGTTTCAGTGGTACCCCGCTCCCGTCGCCGGATTTGGACATTCCGCAAATCTGCGCTTTGGGTGATTCCTCCAGCCTCCTGAAGTAGCTGAGTTAGTTTAGGGTAAGAGGTTCCTTCAATTCTCAGAGAGTAGGAACCGGGTCGGTTGACTTCGCCCGCGACTCCGACCACCAAGGGCCGACGACTGGTAATATTGAGCGTTACGATGGGTCGCCGCAGGACCTGGCTGTAGCGCTCAGAAATAGCGGCCGTGGCCGCTTCGACGGTTAGCCCTTCTACCCTAACCGGGCCGACTAGCGCCAGGTTGACATTGCCGTCTACCTGCACTTCGTACTGGCCACTGTATTCTGGCACCCGGAATAGATCCACCTGAACCTGGTCACCCACGCCCAGTCGGTAGGCCTCTTCAGTCTGCGGTTGGAGTAGGGCTTCGGTGTTAGCCGCAGACGTGGGGGGGGTACGTAAATTCACCCGAGGAGAACTGCTGACCGGCTCTGGAGAGCCCGGCATTTTTTGTGCATAGCTATGCCGAGGAGCCGTATACTCCACTCCCAGCAATACAAGACAACTACTCAGTAGTAAGGGCAGATGTACTGTTAAGCCCAAAGGCTTGGGTAATATAGAGGGCATTTCATACTCCTACGGAATGGTAAAGGTACCTGATGTCTCCTTCTATTTCCGCAGGTGATAAGGAAAATCCGTATAGATCCGGATTACCCCCACAAAATTGAGGGGTGATTTCACACGAATTTTGTAAATATGCGTAAACTGATAAGATAGTCTGAACTCTATGTCAGTGGTTTTACGGGTAAAGAGAAAATATGTAAAACTACCCCATATCAGTTCGACGGTTCGAGCTAGGATCGAAAGCCCGGAACTTTGCAGTTCAGCAGTGCATCTACCTCCTAAGCCTGGCTATAGGCTAGTCACAGATCTCTTGCTAATCCGTCTTAAACGAGACTGGGCAGCAATTGATTAGTTTTGCGTCTACCTCCTCTCAGCATCTACCCGCACTCAGCATTCATCTTCCCGACCCTTTTGGTGGACTGTTGTGTGCTTAAGTATCCATACTCATTTGGGCTCATCCTATGCTTTGTCGGGGAAGTCAGGTCTGCCACCATCAGAGCTGAGCGCCGTTGAGTATTGTGTCTATGTCAGGATTTTCTTGGATTTTTGGGTTTTCTTGAGCAATTTACCGGAAAAGGTATATCAGCTTTGAATATAAGTAGTCAAAAGCAGGGGTAGCAAGCAGTTATTTACAACACTTAAAGATCGCAAAAAGTGGTGTGATTTCTATGAAGAGAGTGTCGAAGCCTTACAGAAAATCATTTTGAGGCTGAAAAATTATCATGTTGTCAGGCACGCTAGAGTTAGGAACCCTCCAGTTAGCTAATTCTTTACTTAGATAATGCCAAATCTTCATCAATGTCAGCTCAAGTCAATCAAGGGTGAAATCTTTTTTTCAGTTTTGATGACTCGGTTAGTGCTGAATTCATTTACGTGATGTTTTATAGAACCGATTGCCATTAATTCATCGACTCTAGTTAGTTAACGACACATCCTGTTGGGGCGTCTACCAATCATCGTCTCTCTAGCCCTTAGGATCATGTCAACCAAGAATATTCCCATCAGTGAGTCAATCCTCGGATTTCCAATTTCTGCAAGTCCTTTTAGTGATCAAATCAGCCTAATCATCCATTGGGGGCAAGAAAAGATCAGCCGAGTAGTTTGTGTTGCGAACGTGCATATGCTAATGGAAGCCCGCTGGAATCCTTCCTTTGCCGAAGTGTTGCATAGTGCTGATTTGATTACCCCAGACGGTATGCCTCTGGTTTGGATGATGAATCTTCTGCGCCATTGTACCCATGATCGAGTGGCTGGGATGGATATATTTCGAGAGGTTTGTCAACGGGCTTCGGTCATTGGGCTGAAGGTTTACTTTTTAGGCACGGATGCCTCAACCTTAGCGAAGATGCGTCAGCGTTTGCGACAGGAGTTTCCTACCTTGCAGATTGCCGGTATGGCTCCGCTGCCGTTTCGACCCCTTACTCCCGAGGAGGATCAAGATGTTATTGCCACCATCAACGACAGCCAAGCTGGCATTGTGTTTTTGGCCTTAGGATGCCCTAAACAAGAAATTTGGATGCACCAGCATCGGGAGCAGATTCAGGCGGTCATGGTTGGTCTGGGCGGAGTATTTCCGGTTTATGCCGGTATTGTTAAGCATGCGCCTCAGTGGGTGCGCGCCTCAGGCCTAGAGTGGTTTTACCGGCTCAGGCAAGAGCCCCTTCGGCTTTGGAAACGGTATTCCAGAACAATTCCTCCATTTGTCTTTCTATCCCTTAAACAGGTGCTGGCTAGCCGGGTGTCTCGCACAGCCGAGCGTACCCTGCACAGTCGTAAGGTATGAGCGTTGTGCTAAGCAGGCTTCACATGGGCAAAGCCGCCGTAAAGTTCGGCGCTATTCATGGGGTTCTTCCGGAAATGCAGGCGGCTGATCGGAATAAGGTGTAGAACGATTTCAGTAGATTCACCCTTGCTTCTATCGCTGATCTCAACCCTGATGAACTTGGGAAGCCTGTTGAAGCTCACGGCCAAACTTTCAGCTTAAGAATGGATGCCATTTACCAAGGAGTTACCCTGATGCAGCAGCAGCAACGACGCAATCGCAATCGCTCTAAGCGGCGGGCGATTTATTGCCCCACCCATCATCGTTACTTAGACAGCGTTAGTCCAAAGTACCCGCTCTATGCCAGCAAGCCAGAACACTTACAGCAGCGAGGAGTTGGTCGTAGGCTAGCGCTCACTATTATGGCTAGCTACAGTACAGTACCGCTTCAGGGAGAATGGCTCGAGGCCTTCTGGTGTGATGATTGTCAAGAAAATTGCTGGTATCACGTTCAGAGAACTGATGCTAACAGCTACACGCTTCACGCGGCTCCAGAGGAACTCTGGCTGCAAGCTTCCGGAGTAATTTTTCCCATGGGCAATCCTACAGTCGGAGAATTTACGCGCAGAATTGCTAGGCAGACTAGCTTCAACGGTGCTAAAGATTTTTATCGAATTGGCTAGAATTAGTCGGCTTAACACCGCTAATCAACCAATTTATTTTTAAGTCTTGAGGGGCTTTTGACGGTCTGCGGATCTCAGCCTCTTAACCGTAGCTTCTTAACCCGTTCAGGAGAGAGAAGCCGTATCGCAGAACAGGTGTATCTTCTATTAGTTGCTAAGCACCCTTATGTGATTTCTCCACGGATTTGTTGTTCTATCCTATTTTGATTTCTATGACTACTCCAAAGAAATGTCTCATTACAGGTATTACTGGCCAGGATGGCTCTTATCTGAGTGAATTTTTGTTAGAAAAAGGCTACGAAGTTCACGGCATTATTAGACGCACTTCAACGATAAATACAGATCGCATCGATCATCTATATGAAGATCCCCACAGCCAGACGGCAAAACTTTTTCTGCACTATGGCGACCTCACCGATGGTACAACTCTACGCCGAATTCTAGAGGAAGTAAAACCGGTTGAAATTTATAACCTGGGGGCTCAATCCCACGTTCGGGTTAGCTTTGATTCTCCTGAGTATACGGTTGATGCCGTTGGCATGGGAACGTTGCGACTGTTAGAAGCGATTCGCGACTACCAAAATAGAACTGGAATTGAGGTGCGCTATTACCAGGCTGGCTCCTCTGAAATGTACGGCAAAGTACAGGATATTCCCCAGTCAGAGTCCACACCCTTTTATCCCCGTAGCCCCTACGCCTGTGCTAAGGTTTATGCCCATTGGCAGACTTTAAACTATCGAGAATCCTACGGAATGTTTGCCTGCAATGGCATTTTATTTAACCATGAGTCTCCGCGCCGTGGTGAAACTTTTGTGACCCGAAAGATTACCCGGGCGGTAGCGCGTATTGTAGCGGGCCAGCAAAATAAAATCTATATGGGTAATCTCGACGCCAAGCGCGATTGGGGCTATGCCAAAGACTATGTGAAGGCCATGTGGCTTATGCTGCAACAAGATGCACCGGATGATTATGTTATCGCCACTGGCGAGACTCATTCAGTTTGTGAGTTTTTAGACATTGCCTTTAGCTATGTCAACCTCAACTGGGAAGACTACGTAGCTTTTGATGAGCGCTATTTACGACCTTCCGAAGTCGATTTACTAATTGGGGATCCGAGTAAATCTAAAACAAAACTGGGTTGGGAGCCATCGGTAACCTTTGAAGAATTAGTGAAGCTCATGATTGATGCTGATCTTCAGGCTTTAGGGTTAATACCTCTCAATGGTAATGCTGCCAAAAGTGTGATCGATAAGGCCACCTTGAGAGTAGCTGGAGAAGGGGGAATTGCGGTTGGCTGAGGTTTAGCAACAAGTCCTTGTCCAACCTGACTCTATAGTGACAATGCCATGGATACTTCTTCTAAAATCTACATCGCCGGTCACGGGGGCCTGGTGGGCAGCG
>DAIUJR010000054.1:23203-43351 GCA_036848635.1 Nodosilinea sp. CTOTU7336 | reverse complement strand
ACTAGGCGGCGCAATTATTACCACTAGTACACGACAGCGGAAGTCTCCCTACCCGTGTAAGGGTTCCCTACCGTGGATCATGAACCGTGAACCGTGGACCGCGAACCCTACACCTCAGGCATCGCTAATAGTGTGCATAATTTACGCCACACTCTACTAGGAATTCCTAAGTCCTAGGGCAAAGTCCAGTTGTCAGGACACCGCCAAAAAATTCTTGACCCTAGCCTCGTAGTAGGCGCCCTCTGGCCTTAAAATCAAGCGATAATTTGGGATGCCCAAAACCGCTGGATTAGCCCCTGAGGACGACACCCTATGGCCATCATTGCCCTCAAAGCCTGGTATCTCGAAGCCTACGAGCCCCTGCGGGAGTTAGAGCAGCGCCCCTACGACCTGCGACTGAGCAAAAATAGCCTGCTGAAGTCAGCCCTGCGGGCCGATTTTCTAGACGATAGCGAGGCGGTGCGCCAGGCCTCGTGGTTTCAGCGCTATTTAGAGGGGGAGACCGTCGAGTTTTACATCGAGGGTAGCGGCGGCTACGCCATTGCCAACATCGATCTGACCAGCCACGAAATTTATTTTACCAAGCAGGAGGTGATGGCCCACCTCGACCCGATTATCTATTTCTGCTACCAGGCCGACTACGGCGAATCGGCAGAGCTGCTGCACCAGGGGCTGATGACGGCGGTGGAGGCGATCAACGGGCGATCGCGGGTGCCTCTTACCCTAGAAGTCTCCCATCGGCTGAGCGAAGGGCCAGCCCGGCTGAACAGCTCCCTCACCCGCAAGATTCGTAAGGCCCTGCTGTTTGTGGCCGACGGTACCCCCATCGCCCAGTCCGAGAGCGACCTGAAGACCCTAATCCCGAGCCCCAACGTCTGCGTTGAGATGGGCTATGCCCTCCAGGCCAAGCAAACCGACCAGATTTTGCTGGCCCAGCTCGAGCGGGCTGATCTGGTAGGGCAGTATCCCTTCGATGTGCCCGCCCAAAATCGCCTCACCTTTAAGACCAAGGCCGAGCTGAATAGGCTGCTGCCTAAGGCCCTCGACCAACATTTATCTCGCTTTAATCTAGGGGGCTGAGCCTAGCGCTTAGAATAACTTAAACTTCACTAGCCTCAATCACTTGGCTAGGGCATCAGCCCATAACCGCAACCGACTTGACCCAGCCTAAAGACACTCTCTCTTCAACCGTTCCCGCTATCAGGAGGACTGCCATGCTCGATACCGCCGATCTACTGAGAATGCTTCACCCTTTTCTGGCGGTGACCCTTGTGCTGCCGCTGGTTGGGGTAGCCACCTACTTTGCCACTCAAACCCGCCAGCGCCGCCTAGCCGTAGTCGCCAAAGACAAAACAAAAATTGCCCCGGTCGTGGGCCAGGAGCACGTCAAGGTAGGTCGCTGGCTGGCCGGGTCGGTGGTGGGGCTGGTGCTGCTGGGGCTGGCTCATCCCATCTTTAAAACCATAATTCGCGATAATGTCTGGGCCGAAAACCCATTTCGGGTGATTTTTGTTATTTTGATGTACGCCTTTACCATTGCCGCCCTGGCGTTTTTGTATAAAGCCAGAACCCCCCTGTGGCGTGGTCTGTTTGCTAGCTTAACGGGCATGGGCCTTTGGCTTTTGGGGATGCAGCCGGGGGTATTTCGGCGGGGCTACGAATGGTACCTGTCGCACTTCTACTTCGGCATGGCCGCCGCCATGCTGATGATTTTATCCATCGCGATTCTGCCTGAGATTTACAAGTCTAAGCGCTGGCGGCTAGCCCATGCGGCCCTCAACTCCATTGCCCTGCTGCTGTTTATCAGTCAGGGCCTGACCGGCGTCCGCGATCTGCTGGAAATTCCCCTGCACTGGCAGGAGCCGTTTATCTACCAGTGCGATTTCAACAACAAAACCTGCTAGGCTAGCCCCGCTGATGGGGGAGTTGAGTCAAAATCCCCTACCTAATTCCCTACCTAAACTTCTCAACATTGGCCCCCGCTGATGGATAAACCGAACTAGCTCTGGGCTAGTCCTCCTACTCCTTTACCCTGCGGTCTACAAAGGGCATGCCCCACGAGGTTAGCCATCCGCAGATTGGCCTAGAACGGCACCAAGGCTGGAGTTGGGAGCCAGCCGGGGATTAGCGGTGGCGGCTATGGGGCTAAATGGTTACGGCGAAAACTCATACTCCTGCATGTCTAAATCGCAGCCGTCCTGGTCGTTGAGGGCGCGTTTGATCGGGTTAATATCCCTAAACCCTTCAGAGCCGCTGTTTGCCAGGCTGTCTTCCATCCGCTCAGCAAAGGTGGCGACGCATCGATCGCGGCTTTTAGCCAGATTTTGCAGACTGTCCTTGGCGGTTTCTAAATCCCAAACGGCGGCGGCGGCGTGAAAGGTTTCCCAGGCGCGGTTAACTTGGCTATTGGCCGCTGTCTTAACCTGATGGCGGTCAAGAATGCGGTAGGCCAACCAAAAGCTGAGGCTGAGAATGCCGGCCATGCCGAGAGAAATCAGGCATCCCGCTAGGGGATGGCGTCGATTCACCCGCCGTATCGGTTCTTTCTCAATGGGCTTGTCTATTGGCTCTGCGTAGTAATCGATAAAGGGCTGCATTTGATCGACAAACCAAACCTCAATGCCCTGGGGCTTGAGGTCTTCGGCCACCTGGTAGGCGGCCTCCCAATCTTGGCGGGGGGTTAGCCCTGCAATTACGGGCCGCTGCTCAACAAAATGCTGCCGGTGGGCCTGGATCTGATCGGCCGCGGTAAGGAGGGCCGTTTTGTCGAGAATATACTCGCCTTCAATGATGTAGTCCTGGGTGAGGATATCGACTTCGCCCCCCTCGGGGCTGGGCACCTGGCGGTGGACGCTGTGGCCATTGTCCTCCAGCCAGCGCGATAAAAAGGACTGCAAATCCTCTGGGCTAGCAAACTCCATAGCAGTTGTCACATTCCGGTGGGTCTACAATAGTAGTCTATTTGTACTATTTATCGATTTGGCTGAGCCAAACGGATAGTTCAGCCTACTACCGGCTTCGACTTTTGGCACGTTAAGCCAGGGCCATATTCCTAGCTTATTACCCCCTCGGGGTCTTTGTGCCGTTGTGATGCTATGAAACGCCTTGCCCTGGTATGCCTGAGCGGGGCGAACCCCGTTCGCCCCTGCCCAGGCTCTGCCTTAAAGCGGGGGATGCGATCTGGATTTGGGAGCAACTCCCCCGGCCTCCCTAGCGACCAGAGTTAGGTTCGCCGGTAAAGGGTAGCGCCCCGGTAGCCGGGTAGTTATCGTGGGTGGGGCCAAAAAGCTCCAAAATAGCCTCGACTAAGTCCCCAAAGAACCCTTTTTGGGCAGTTAGCGTCGGCAGTACCTCCCGCACGTTGTCGGGGGAAAAGATGTATCCCTCGGCTTTGCCCAGATTAATTAGCTCCGTGGGCTGCTCTATATCCTTGACCTGAGTATTGAGGTCAGGGTCAGTGGCGGCCTGCCGCAAAAACGAAAGCGCATTTTCTTTAGACATACCATGACTCCCTTGGACTGGTTTTGCTATCTCCAGTGTCGCCCTGGGCTCACGAAACCATGCCCTAGCTCAACACAACCTTGCATTTCTTGAAACACCGCAATCGAACCTGAACCCCAGACCTGACCCAAGATCATCAATAGATATTTGCCGAACTGAGCGATTACGATATACAATATTAAGGAATGTAAATACTTTTCTAAGAAAAAATCATCACCCGGTGTTATTTAAGGGGAAACTCTGTCCTTGAAAAATTTAGCTAATTCTGCCAACCCCCTTCCCCCACTCGTCATCTACGGTTCTCCCCACTGCAGAGCACGGGTGTTTTCACGTAAAGTATTACTAAGCTCTGGGTTCCTTTAATAGCCCCTACCCGTTCTTACCCTCCAACCTCCAACGGCCAGCTTCCCTTCAACCCCGCCTAATCGACTCGCCCCTCAGCTCACTGGATAATCACAACATCATGTTTGAACATTTTACAAATACCGCTATCGCCGTCATCATGAAGGCCCAAGAAGAAGCGCGTCGGCTGCGCCATAACTTTGTGGGCACCGAGCAGCTGCTGCTGGGGCTAGTGAAAGAAGAATCCACCATCTCGGCCAAGGTGCTCGACGAGTTCGGCGTTAACCTCAACGACGCCCGCGCCGAAGTCGAAGCCATCATTGGCCGGGGCAGTGGCAGCGTTCCCCCCGAAATTCCCTTCACGCCTAAGGTTAAGCAGGTGTTTGAGCAGGCCTTTCAGGAGGCCCGGAAGATGGACTCCTCCTACATTGGGCCTGAGCACCTGCTGCTCAGCCTGACCCAAAATACCGAAAGCGTCGCCTACCGGGTGCTCACCAACCTGGGGGTCGACCCGGCCAAGGTACGCACTCGCATTATTCAAGAGTTGGGGGAGGTTGCCGCCGTACCCAGCGGTGGCCGCGAAGAGGGCCGCGATCGCGCCAGCTCTCGAAAGCGCGGCAAAATTTTGGCCGAGTTCGGCCGCGACCTGACTGAGCTGGCCGCCAGCGGCAAAATTGATCCCGTAATTGGCCGCGCCAAGGAAATTGAGCGGGTGGTGCAGATTCTCGGTCGCCGCACTAAAAACAATCCTATTCTGGTCGGCGAGCCCGGCGTGGGCAAAACCGCCATCGCCGAAGGGCTAGCCCAGCGCATCGTCAACCAGGATGTACCCCAGGATCTGCTAACCAAGCGCGTGATTAGCCTAGACATGGGCTCGCTAATCTCCGGCACCCGCTTCCGGGGTGACTTTGAAGAGCGCCTCACCCAGCTGGTGCAGGAGGTTCGCGAAGATCCCGACGTGGTGCTAGTGATCGACGAAATTCACACCCTGATTGGGGCGGGCTCCCTGGAGGGGGGCATGGATGCCGCCAATCTGCTAAAGCCCGCCCTGGCCCGGGGCGAAATGCAGTGTATCGGCGCCACTACCCTCGATGAGTTTCGCAAGTATATTGAGCGCGATGCGGCCCTGGAGCGCCGGTTTCAGTCGGTGATGGTAAGCCCGCCGTCAGTGGATGAAACCATTGAGATTCTCCACGGGCTGCGCAGCCGCTATGAGCAGTTTCACCAGGTCATCCTTACCGACCAGGCCCTGGAGGCCGCCGCCAAGCTGGCCGACCGCTACATCAGCGATCGCCACCTGCCCGACAAGGCCATCGACCTGATCGACGAGGCCGGCTCCCAGGTGAAGCTGCGGTTTATGCCTAAGTATCCCTCTAAAGAGCTGAAGCTTCAGCTGCGCCAGCTCAACAAAGACCTCGATGCTACCCTGCAAACCCAGGACTTTGGTAAAGCCAAAACGCTGCTGGCCGAGCGCGAATCGCTCACTCAGCAGCTCCAGGCCGATATCCCCGAGTACGGAGAGGCTCAGGGAAACGCTCCTCTGCCCGCCCTGCCCGTGGTCGATGAAGAGAACATCGCCGACATTGTGGCCACCTGGACGGGGATACCGGTCAACCGCATGACCGAAACCGAAACCGCCCGCCTCATGCACCTCGAAGACGTGCTGCACGAGCGAGTAATTGGCCAGCACGAGGCCGTAGTTGCCGCCGCCAAAGCGATTCGGCGGGCCCGCTCGGGCCTGGCCAGCGCCGACCGACCGATCGCCAGCCTGGTCTTCTCTGGCCCCACCGGGGTGGGCAAAACCGAGCTAGCCAAAGCCCTAGCCGTGGCCATTTTTGGGGCTGAGGACGCGATGATTCGTCTGGATATGTCTGAGTTTATGGAGAGCCATACGGTCTCGAAGCTGATTGGCTCGCCGCCGGGCTTTGTCGGCTACGGAGAAGGCGGCCAGCTCACCGAGGCCGTGCGCCGCAAGCCCTACACCGTGATTCTTCTGGATGAGATTGAGAAGGCCCACCCCGACGTGTTTAACCTGCTCTTGCAGGTGCTCGATGACGGCCTGCTGACCGACTCGAAGGGGCGGGCGGTGAGCTTCAAAAACACCCTGATTATCATGACCTCTAACATTGGTTCGCGGGTGATTGAAAAGGGCGGCGACGGCCTCGGCTTTGATTTTGCCAGCGGCGATGCGGCCACCAACCAGTACCACAACATTCGCAACCTGGTAAACGAGGAAATGAAGCAGTACTTCCGACCTGAACTGCTCAACCGGCTGGATGAAATCATCGTCTTCCGCCAGCTCACCCGCGACGAAGTGAACCAGATTGCCGACCTGATGCTCGATCAAATCAACAAGCGCCTGGTGGAGCGCCAGCTTACCGTCACCCTATCCGACACCTTTCGCGACCAGCTGGCGGCCAGCGGCTACGACCAGCGCTACGGGGCCAGGCCCATGCGCCGGGCGATCGCCCGACTCGTGGAAGACACCCTGGCGGAGGCGATTCTGGCGGGCACCCTAGAACCCGGCGATACCGCCCATCTGGATGTGGATGGGGAGGGGAATCCAGTGGTGGTATCGGAGCGGCAACCCGCCCTGGTGGGGTCAAGGTAACTCGGCCTAGATTGCTCTATAAAACAGCCCGCCGGTTCACCACCGGCGGGCTGTTTTTCGTAAAAGCTATGCTTTCATGACAATTGAGAGAGGCTTCCAGATCAGCCTGAGTTCTAGATTCCGGCCACGGCGGGAATCTAGAACTCGAGATTGTCGTCTGTCGGGTCTTTTTTTTGTTGGAAATCGTCATGATGCCCCAAATGTAGCCCATGCTTAAATACTTATGGCAGCGAGCACCTACCATAAGGAATTCCCATGGCTAATTATAATGAAACTGTTTCAGGCGACCTATCAAATGACTCTTCTAGGCCTACAGCGATTGCTCTATCGCAGGGTTCCAATCTTGTTTCAGGCCGCACGACTAGTTCACCATTGGATCGGGATTTTTTCACGTTTGAGGTTCCGGACGGATTTACTGTCAGCAGCATTATTCTGAATGCTTATCAGTGGGGTGACGGAGATCAGAGCGCTGCAGGATACGGTGATTCATATTTTGCACTGACCGCAGGAAACTTATTTCCCGACCCCGAACTCCTCACGAATGACAATGGCTTTTTAGTTAGCAAATTAATTGATAATCTGCAGCCTGGGAATAGCGAAATTGGTAAGGACTTACTTGATCTTGGGGTAGGTCAGCTTCCCATGGGAAATGGAGCAGGGCCAGGGCAGCTTGGGCCAGGAGTTTATTCAGTTTGGTATCAAGAGACAGGAGCAAGTACTGCATACGAATTTGATATTCAACTGAATCCCGTTGCAGATGTATTTAAATTTGAGGCCGAAGCATTGACACTTGATACTTATTTAGTTGAAGACAATGCCTTTGCTTCAGGCGAAAAACTGGTAAGTCTCAGGGATGCATCTGGTACAACGGGCAAGGTGTCAACCTCATTTACAGGTCAGGCTGGAACCTATTATATTTTGGTTCGTTACGTAGACGAGACCGATGGCCAGGCCACGCTCGATTTTCAGGTGAATGGGGAATCTGTCGAGCTTTGGACGCTTGACAAAAATCTTGGCAACCCTACTCCTTTAGAGCAGTCTTTCACAGAACATCTGATTCAGGGAGTTGACCTAACCCCTGGAGCTCTTCTCTCAATTGAAGGTATTAAGAATGGTACAGAGGAGGCGAGGATAGACTCGATTCAGATCGTTGCTGCAGATGCCTTTATCCAAATTGAAGCCGAGGATATGCTCCTAGGCACTTATCGGATCGAAGATAATCTTGTTGCTTCGGGGAATGCGTTAATCAGCCTCCGAAATGCCTCTGGAAATATGGGTACAGCCTCCACAGAGTTTACCGGGCCATCCGATGTCTATGATATTACCGTAGGTTATTTAGATGAAACGGATGGGCAATCGACGTTAGATTTTCTGGTGAACGGAACATCTATCGATAGCTGGATTCTCGATAGGGATCTTGGTAGCAGTGACCCGCTAGAACAAACGTTTATAGAACAAGAGATCCAAGATGTGTTTCTAGCGGCAGGCAGTACGCTGACCATCGCAGGTACGCAAGACTCTGCTGAATGGGCAAGGGTAGACTTCATCCGCATCATTCCCTCTTTGGATATGGCCTAGGCCGAGGAGGCCCTCAGGTCATCCCCCGCAACCCACGAATCAGCTGAAAGAGAAGGCTGAACCTTGACCAGATCCAAAAACCATGGCAAGTGGCCCTGGCCGTGTTGTGGACGGACACCGTTCGGTTTGACGAAGCGCCCGCCCCCGATCGCTATCGCCTGCTGATTCGCGAGTACGAAATGATCTCGGCTGAGTACACCGCTAACGCCGATGGCACCACCAACCCGGCGCTGTCCTCCGATTTAACCACCGAAACCCGCATTCTGGGCCTGGCTCCCCGTCGCCTGGTCTATGCCGAAACCATTGCCGTCGATGCCGCCCTGGTGGCCCCAGCGCCCCCAGAAAATCGGCGCACCCGGCTTGGGGAAACTCTGTAGTGGCGGCTAGAGTCGTCAGCTGCCGCCGTCATTTTTTAACTGCTGGAGTAGCCAGTTAGCGGCGGCGGTATTGGTTTCGGTGGCCAGGCGCTCCAGGGTTTGGTCTAGCAGGGCAATGGGTAACCCAGTCAGCACCTGGGACTGCGAAATCGCCTCATAGTGTCCCAATTCCGTTAGCCCAAAGGCAAAGATCCGCCGTCCTTTGACATCAATCACCCAATATTCTCGAATGCCCAGGCTAGCGTAGAGCTGCTTTTGCTCGTCAAGGTCAAGGCTGAGGCTGGTATCGGCAATTTCTCCCACCAGATCGGGCAACCGGTGGCGGCGTAGATCAATCCGGCGAACCGCGCCGGGTTGCCATTGGGGAATGTTGTCGCCGTGGTACAACACCAAATCTGGAGCACAGGCATGGGTGTCGGGGTGTTCAATCAGGCATCGCCCGTAGGACTGCAAAACAACCTCAGGGTGGAGGAAGACCCAAAACCCAAAAATAATGGTGATCAAATCACTGAAAGCAGCATGATTCGGCCCTTCTTTGCCCATGTCTAGCCACAACCATCCGTGATGAAATGAGAGTTTTCGCCAGTCCAGGTCAGCATTGTCGCGGATGGCAACATAGTCGTGCCACGTGGCGTTGTGACGCTGGAGAGGAGGTGGGGTTGGCTTCGCTAGGGAGAGGGTCATCGATCGTCACCGAGGGGCGATGGCAGGGGCGAAATCATGCTCTTAATTATACGAAGTAACCGATTGGGGGGAGCGGAATGCTCGGTGAAAAGGGCTAAGGCAGTTGACGGATCAACCCTGGACTAAATTTCAATTCATCAATTCCATAGCCCCCACCAGCCCCCGCTGCTCTAGCCAGACCGCCAGCCGAAACAGCTTGGCCTCTTGGTAGGGGGCGGCAATCAGCTGCACCCCCACCGGCAGTTCGCCAGGATGGTAAACGGGCACCGACAGCACCGGCAGCCCAATGAACGACAGGGGCTGGGTATAAAAGCCCAGGTGGGGCCGCAGGGGAAAGGTTTCTCCCTCAATATTGAGGAGGGTTTGATCGAGGGGTGGGGCCACGCAGGGGGTGGTCGGGGCCAAAAGAATATCCACCGATTGGAACACCTCGCGGGCGCGATCGCGGTACCACCGCCGCAGCCGCTGGGCCTGTATGTACCAACTAGCGGGAAGCAGCGCCCCCGCCAAAAACCGCTCGCGGGTGGCGGGGTCAAAATCCATCGGGCGTTGCCGCAGTCGCCCTAGATGGAGCTGGCTGCCCTCGCAGGCGGTGATGATATAGGCCGCCGCCCTGGCCCGCTGAGTTTCCGGCAGTTCCACAACCTGCGTTACCCCCAGGGCGGCGGCGATCTGGCCACAGCGAGCGCCCACGGCCTCCTCCATGCCGCGCTCGAAGTGCCCCCCCAACCGGGCTAGGCGCAGGTCTTGAATGCCCTCGGTCAGGGTCGGCATCACCGGCTGCGGGGGGCGCTCAGTGCATATCGGATCCCGCTCATCTGCCCCCTGCATAACGTCGTACACCGTAGCTACATCCCGCACCGAGCGGCCCAGCGGCCCCACATGGTCGAGGCTGGCAGAAAATAAATAGGCCCCCGCCCGCGACAGCCGACCGTAGGTGGGCTTCAGCCCGTACACCCCGCACAGCGCCGCCGGTACGCGAATCGAGCCGTTGGTGTCAGACCCCAGGGTAACGGGCACCAGCCCCGCCGCCACCGCCGCCGCCGAGCCGCCGGAGGAGCCGCCCGCCATGCGGGTGAGGTCGTGGGGATTGGGGGTGGTGCCAAAGTGCTCATTGATGGTGACGAACCCGTAGGCGTACTCATCCATATTCAGCGCCCCCACCAGCACCGCCCCGGCCCGCTGCAGCCGATCGATGACGGTGGCATCCTCAGCCGCTGGGGCATTGACCTGGTTAATTTTGGCCCCGGCCAGGGTGACCGTACCGGCGATGTCGAACAGGTTTTTGACCGCAAAGGGCACCCCCGCCAGGGGGCCAGGATCTTGCCCGGTGGCGATCGCCCGATCGATCTGGGTGGCCTGGTGGCGGGCGCGTTCCACCGTTAGGCTGGTAAAGCAGTTGTAGCGGGCATTCTGCGCGGCAATGGTGGCCAGGGTGGTTTCGAGCAGGGCCGACGCGGAAAAGTCTTCCTGCCGTATTGCCGCCGCCAGGGCCAGCGCATCGAGGGGTGGAGTCATGGCTGAAAGGTCGCGGCGCTTTCGACGCTATCGGGAAGAGAAAAGTCAACCACGGGCTGGGCTACCGCCCGAATATGCTCAAAGTTAGCGATTACGCCAGGCTTTAAGCTCTCTGGCAGGGCAAGCCCCAGGGCGGCGGCCATGGCTTCGACATAGGTTGTGCTATCAAACGCATCGGCGGGGGGAGTGGGGGGAGCCATGACGTCTCTAATTTTTGTGGCGTTAGCTAAGGTATCAATGGACCAGGAGATAGTGGCGGACCAGCTCTAGTGGATACCGAAAGTGGGGTACAGCTAATCGGAATTAGCTCTAGAGGTCGATATAAAAGCATTGTTAGAACTATCTTCGATCGACAAGGAAAGTATGGGTGGCAGGAATATTATGTTCGTGTCTCGACAATGTATGGCTGGATTAATCAAGTAATCAATGAAAATAGTTAGTCTGCCACTATTGCACTGTCTCCCCTCGTAAAATCGGGACTACCCTGGTTTGAATCCAACCGCTTTAAGAACTTGATAGTCTGGTGCAGAAGCAGTCTTAAGCGGAAGCGAACGGTTGTCGGGGCAAACAGCCGTTCGCCTCGGCGGGCAGGTTATTTCTGGGTGCCTACCCTGGGCGGATAGTTACCCTACCGGCTGCAACAGCCCCACGCAGGCCTGAGCAATGGCCCATTCTTCCTGGGTATGGATGACCAGAACTCGCACAGCGGAATCCGCCGCCGCAAGGTCTTGATCGGCTGGGGCGCGGCAGAGGCTCTCATCCTTTAAGCTCAGACCCAAGCACTGAAAAGGCTCACAGGCGCGCTGCCAGACCAGGGGGCTGTTTTCGCCAATGCCAGCGGTAAATACCACCGCGTCTAGCCCACCCAGGCTGGCCACCATCGCCCCCATGTCCTGCCGTAGCCGATGAATGAACAGATCCACCGCCAGCCGGGCCTGGGGATTACCTTGCTCCATAGCTTCGACCACCACCCGCATATCGTTTGAGAGGCCGGAAATGCCCTTCAGACCAGACTCTTTATTCAGCAGCGTATCGAGCTGGTCGGCGCTGTAGCCCTGCTGCCGCATCAGGTGAATCAAAATCCCAGGGTCTAGGCTGCCGGAGCGGCTGCCCATCATCAGCCCATCCAGGGGGGTAAAGCCCATGGTGGTATCGACGCTAACGCCGCCCTTAACCGCCGCTAGGGAACAGCCGTTGCCCAGGTGGCAGGTGAGCAGCTTTAGCGTCGTCAGATCTCGCCCCAACATGGCCGCCGCTCGCTGGGCCACAAACTCGTGGCTAATGCCGTGGAAGCCGTAGCGGCGAATGCCCTGCTCTACCCATGCGTAGGGGCCGGGGTAGGTCGAGGCGGCCGCCGGCATCTGAGCATGAAAGGCCGTGTCAAACATCGCCACCTGGGGAACCTCTCCCAGAATTTGCTCCATCGCCTCAATGCCCTGCAGATTGGCCGGGTTATGGGCCGGGGCTAGGGGAATCAGGTCGCGAATCGCCGCTTTGACCTGTGCCGTAACCCGAACGCTGGCCCGATAGTCGTGCCCGCCATGCACCACCCGATGCCCCACCCCATCAATCGCTGATAGCTCATTTAGAACCTGGGTTGGCCCCTGCACCAGGGTTTTAAGCATGGCGGCGATGCCCTCGGCTTGATCGCTGATGGGCAAAACATCCTTCATTTCCTCCCCGGCGTCGGTTTTAGCCGTTAGCTCAACGTGACCGGTTTGGTGAGTCCAATCCAGGCTGGCTCGCCATATGGGACGAGGGGGCTGACTGGCGGAGTTGCCTCTGGTGAGGTCGAATAAGCAGCTTTTATGGCTGCTAGAACCGGCGTTGAGGACAAGAATTTTCATGGATCGGTGCAGAATTCAGCGATCATGTCCGGCGTGTGAAACATCGTGTCGGCGATAGAAATCGCATTATTCAGCACGTGGAAGTACTGAACTTTCAGGCTCAGGGCCTCAAGTTCTTGGTGTAGTCGGACTTCCTCTTCTCCATCGGCGGCATCGAGCTTGCCCAGCAGATCGCCCCTGGCGATTTGGTAGTATGACTGCATATCGCGGCAAAACGAGTGCAGCTCGGTCACGGTCGTAATGGGGGAGTGGCCCTGGATGCTAAAGACGGGTTTTTTGTTGTCCATAGTTTTTGCTGTACCAACGTAACGAGGGATTGTCGTGATTTTAGGGGGAAAGTGGGGAAGAAGGGGAGCGTTGAGGGTTGAGTTGGAGCTGGCTATCGGGAATTCAAAATTAAGACTTCAAAACTCAAAACTTTAAATTTCCCTAGGTGCCAGGTCTTGATTCCAGCTCCTCGGGCAGGTGGGTGCGATCGCCGTGCTTGATCAGCAGGGGGCCATGGATGTCAAATCTCACCAGGCTCACAGCGGATACCGGCAGGTCGATGCGATCGCGGTAGCGGCCAATATCCATGCCCAGCAGGCTACAGAGCATGATTCGAATGGTGGCCTTGTGGGAGACCACCAGCACGTTGCCTTCGGTGAAGTTTTCTTCGATTTCGGCCACCACCAGGGCGGCGCGGCTGGCGAGTTGCACCGAGGTTTCGCCGCCGGTGGGGGGGTTCCAGGCGGGTTCTGTGAGCCAGCGCACGTAGTCGTCGGGGTAGTGCTCGTTGACGTAGGCGGGGGTTTTACCTTCCCATTCACCATAGCGAATTTCTTTGAGGCCGTTGCGCAGCTGCATATTGAGCCCAATCGCCTGACAGAGGGGCTGGGCGGTGGCGATGGTACGCTTCATGGGGCTAACAAATACTCCCTGCCAGGGCAGAGTCTTGTATTTATCGGCAAACGCCTCGGCCATGGCCAGCCCTGCGGGGGTTAGCTCGATATCCAGATCGCCGCAGTAGCCGCCGATTTGACTGGACTCGGTTTCGCCGTGGCGGAGGAAGTAAAGGTTGAGGGGCATAGGGGTGGATGGGTGGGAGGGTGGATGGGTGAGCGAGGGGGAGGGTGGCGAGGGAATGGGGTAGCGAGAGCTTGGCGATTCAACGTTTGGCAGTAGCCTTTGGGATTAAACTACTCCGATCCTTGAGGAAGGGACTGTAGCCTCTAAACATCCCAACTACTCATCCACTCCTCTATCCCCTTCTATCCACCCTCCTCCCATCTATACCATCAACCCCGCCTGCGCCTGGTCGTAGGCCATCAGCTCCACCGGCACCGGCGACACTTTCCAAATATCGGTGCAGTAGTCGCGAATGGAGCGATCGCTGGAGAACTTGCCCATGCGCACGGCGTTGAGAATCGACATCCGCGACCAGTGTTCCTGATCCTTATAGGCCGCGCCGACCCGATCCTGGCAGTCGATGTAGGACTGATAATCGGCCATTAGCATAAAGGAATCGTCGTGCAGCAGCTTGTCGGTGAGGGGGCGGAAGAGGCTGCCATCGCCCTGGGCGAAGAAGCCGGAGTTGACTAGATCAATCACCTCCTTGAGCTGGGTGCTGCCGTTGTAATAGTCCCAGGGGTTATACCCACTGGCCTTAAGGGCCATTACCTCTTCGACCACCAGACCAAACAGGAAGAAGTTTTCTTCCCCCACCAGCTCGCGGATTTCTACGTTGGCCCCGTCAAGGGTGCCGATGGTCAGGGCCCCATTCATTGAAAACTTCATGTTGCCGGTGCCGGAGGCCTCCTTGCCGGCGGTGGAAATTTGCTCGGAGAGGTCGGCGGCGGGGTAGACCCGCTGGCCAAAGGTGACGTTGTAGTCGGGCAGAAATACCACCTTGAGGCGATCGCCGATGGTGGGGTCGTTGTTAACCACGTCGCCCACGGCGGTGATGAACTTAATCATCAGCTTGGCCATGGCGTAGCCGGGGGCCGCCTTGCCGCCAAAGACAAAGGTGCGGGGGGCGAGGTCTAGGCTGGGGTCTTGTTTCAGCCGCTGGTACAGGGTAATAATATGCAGCACGTCGAGGTGCTGACGCTTGTACTCGTGGATGCGCTTGACCAGGATGTCGAACATCGAGTCGGGGCTGACCACAATGCCAGTGCGCTGGTAAATGTGGGTGGCCAGCTCCTGCTTAATCTCGCGCTTGATCTGCCGCCAGTAATGCCGAAAGCCGGGGTCATCGGCGTAGCCTTCGAGCTGGCGAAGTTCGTCGAGGTTGTGGAGCCAGCCGTCGCCGATTTTTTCGGTGTAGAGGGCAGCCAGGCGAGGGTTGGCCAGGGCAATCCAGCGGCGGGGGGTAACGCCGTTGGTGACGTTGGTAATCTTGTCCGGAAATACCTCGTGGAAGTCTTTGAGGATAGTTTTTTTGACCAACTCGCTGTGCAGGGCGGCCACCCCGTTAATGGCGTAGCTGCCCAGGCTAGCCAGGTTAGCCATGCGCACATAGCGCTCACCGGCTTCGTCAATCAGTGATAGGCTGGCCAGCTTGGCCGGGTCGTTCAGGGTCTGCACCCGCACCTGATCCATAAATCGCTGGTTGATTTCAAAAATAATTTCCAGGTGGCGGGGCAGCAGGCCGCCAAACAGCGAAAGGGGCCACTTTTCGAGCGCTTCGGGGAGCAGAGTGTGATTGGTGTAGGCGAGGGTGTTCTGGGTGATTTTCCAGGCCGCATCCCAGCCCATGCCGTGCTCGTCGATCAGCAGGCGCATGAGCTCGGCGACGGCAATGGCGGGGTGAGTATCGTTGAGCTGGGCGGTGAACTTCTCGTGGAAGCTTTCGAGGGTGCGGCCCGAGGCCAGGTGAATACGAATCATATCCTGAAGGGCGCAGGAGGTGAAGAAGAACTGCTGCTCCAGGCGCAGCTGCTTGCCCTCGATCTGCTCGTCGTTGGGGTAGAGCACCTTGGAGATGTTCTCGGAGGTGATTTTGCTATTCACCGCGCCATAGTAGTTGCCCACGTTAAAAGATTGGAAGTCAAAGGACTCCACCGCCTCGGCCTTCCACAGGCGCAGGGTGTTGACGGTGTTCACCCGATAGCCCGGAATCGGCGTGTCGTAGGGAATGCCCTTCACCTGCTGGCCAGGAATCCAGCGCTTGCGGTAGCGGCCATCGGAGTCGGTGTAGCCCTCGGTGTGGCCGCCAAAGTTAACGGTCACCGCCGACTCGGGATGGGGAATTTCCCAGGGATTGCCGAACTGTAGCCACTTGTCGGTGATTTCCACCTGCCAACCGTCGCGAATATCCTGATCAAAGATGCCGAACTCGTAGCGAATGCCGTAGCCAATCGCCGGAATTTGCTCGCTGGACAGGGATTCCATATAGCAGGCGGCGAGGCGACCCAGGCCGCCGTTGCCCAGGCCGGGCTCCTCTTCCTGGGCGATCAGGTCTTTAAGATCCAGGCCGGAGGCTTCTACGGCTTCCTTCACCGGCTCGGTAATGCCCAGATTCAGCAAATTACGGCCCAGGTGCGGCCCCAGCAAAAACTCCGCTGACAGGTAGCACACCACCCGCACCTCGGGCTTCAGGTAGGTGCGGATGGAGCTGAGCCAGCGCTGCATCATGCGATCGCGCACCGTGTAGGCCAGGGCCAGGTAAAAGTCGTTGCGGCTGGCCACGGCGGCCCACTTGCCTTGAATGTAAAACAGGTTGTCAGCTAGCGCCCGGCGCAGCGTATCTACGCTGAGGCCGGTGCGATCGTCCTCGATATCGACGGTGGGGCAACCTAAAGGTACTACCATGGGAGTCTCCTGAATAGGGGCAGAACGGATCCGTGTTCTAGTCTGCGGTGCCTAGTTTCTGCCACTATAAAGGGGCTAGGTTATGAAACGGTTTAGGCCAGGCAAGGGCAGGGGGTGAGAGGTGAGGTGCGGGTGACCCGGTAGAAACTCTAGGGGCAATGGATCAACTATTCCCTCGTCCATTTCATAATCAATGTCTACCTTTTATTGGTCTCGCAACCCGACAAAATGAGCAATCAGCCATTTCCCTATGCTCTCAGCGACCATGCCAAGATCCGGTTAGCTGAGCGAAAAATTGATTTGCAGTGGGTTGCGCTAACCCTGACGGAACCAGATCTGCTCGAACCTCATCCTGAGGATGCTGATTGTCAATGTGCCTATCGAGGCATCCCAGAAGCAGGAGGGCGAGTTTTGAAGGTTGTTTATAATACAGCTACCAATCCTTGGCGAGTGGTGACTATTCACTTCGATAGACGGATGCGGGGCAGACTATGAAAATTCAATTCGATTCCCAGGCGGATGCTCTGTACCTGCGGCTGCTGGATAGTGAGGTGGCGGACTCGGAGTCTCTTGAACCTGATGTGGTGTATGACTACGACGCTGAGAATCGGGTGGTTGGGGTTGAAGTGCTGCGAGTTAGGGCCAATTTGCCTAACTTAGCTACCAGGGCGCTTCCCTTTAAGAGCCTTGGGCAACAAATTGAATTTCTGAGCTTTTTGGAAACCTTGGCCGATACCGACCTGCAAGCAAAACTTGTGTTTGCCAAGCAAATTTTACAAAACCAGCACCTGCTGTCGCAGAGCGCGTGACCTGCCCCCAAGGGTTGGACAGCGCTGTTCAGGAACCTACCCCTTGGGAAATTTGCAGGTGACTTCAATCTTAAAGTCGCCATCGATTGCCCCCTTGGCCAGCATCGGTATGCCCGTATCGACGTTGATTTTGATGCCAAAGCTAAGCTTGAGGTCTTCTACCTCGGCCCCGGCCAGGTTTTTGAAAGCTCCCAGGGCGTAGAGGGTGTAGGCGCGAATGGTGCGGTGGACGGTCTCCAGCGAAGCTTGCACCGGGGCGGGCAGGCTCCGATTCACGCCGTAGGTCTCGCGGGGGGTATCGGCGTCATAGGAGCGAGTCGGATTCGGCGAGGCTGGCGGCGGGCTGGGGACGCCAGCCGTAGCGACCGGGTCGGTTTCTACATAAATGGTGTAGCTGGTGCCGTCGTCATCCTCAAGCACAATTTCCTGAACCATTGCCATACCTATTTCCTGATAAACCACGTGTAGGGTGCATCCGCACCACGATGCACCACCCCGCCACCGCTAGAATTACTGCATTTAACCAACGCTGAGGTTATCTTAGGAGCAAGCTTGCCCCAGCATCGCATTATTTAAACTGTTTTAACCCATGCCCCGCTACGCCCTCATTGTCGGTATCGGTCAGTATCAGGCGTTGCCGCCGCTGTCTAAGCCCGAGGGCGATGCCCGCACCCTGCACGACCTGCTCAAGCGCGGCGATTTTAGCGATATTGATCTGAAGCTAAATCCTACCTTTGAGCAGCTCAACACCGCTCTAGAAACTCTGCTGCAACAGCGGGCTACCCGCAGCGACGCCCTGATTTATTTCACTGGCCACGGCTTTACTGCTGGGGAAACCGACGACGATCAGGACGGCTACCTGGCCACCGCCGATTGTGAGATCGAGGTTGATGCCCAGGGCAACCTTCTCAGCCAGCGGCGGGCACTGTCCTTTAAGCGCCTAAATGGTCTGGTGCAGCGGGCCAACCTCAGCAGTCTGGTAATGCTGCTGGATTGCTGCCACAGCGGCTATTTTATCGAAGATGGCCTGGTAAAGGGCGGGCTGGGCGCCTTTCGAGAGCGCAACTACTGCCTGATTGCCGCCTGTCGGAGGTTCGAGCAGGCCTACGCCGATCGCAACGACCCCCCACAGTCTGTTTACCAACGCCCTGGTGGCCGGGTTGCAGGCCGAGCCAGACAGCGGCGACATCACCGCCCTGGATCTGTTTCGCGGCATTCAGTCCCAGCTTAAGGGGGTAGGGCAAGAGCCGATTTTGCTCAACTCAGGGCAGGATATTCCGGTGCTGCGGCTGCGTCGACAGGGGACGAGGTCACAGGCGACAGGGGTGAACGAGGACTGCCCCTACCAGGGACTGTTGGCCTTTGAGAAAGCCACCCAACACCTGTTCTTTGGCCGTGAGGATGCCGTGGCGGAGCTGGTGCGGCGGCTGGCGGCGGCCAGCTTTGTGCCGGTGATTGGGGCCTCGGGCAGCGGCAAGTCGTCGGTGGTGCGGGCGGGGCTGGTGCCCTGGGCCGAAGACCAGGGCTGGCAACTGCTGGGGCCCATTAAGCCGGGGCCAGAACCATTGGCAGAGCTAAAGAGCAGTTTTCGCGAGGTGTTCGACAATCGAGAGATTGGTCGCATCTACCAACTAATCGACAGCGTGGGGCTGGTAGGCGTGCTAGAGCACCTGCCCCAGGGCCAGCGCTACCTGCTGGTGGTAGACCAGTTTGAGGAAGTCTTCACCGTCTGCATTGACCCAGCCCAGCGGCAGCGGTTCATCCACAGCCTGACGGGGCTGAGCCAGCGGCCCGACCCGGCGATTCAGGTGGTGACCACGATGCGATCGGACTTTGTTACCCCCTGGCTGAGCTCTGACCCGCTGACCCAGGCCATTCAGCACCAGGCGGTGTATTTGGGCACCCTGCGCGGCGAGGCCCTGCGCCGGGCAATTGCCTGCCCCGCTAAACAGCACGGTTATGAACTGGAGCCCGGTCTGCTGGAGCTAATTTTGGACGATGTAGACGCCGAAGAAAACTGCCTACCCCTGCTGGAGTTTGCCCTGGCGGAGCTGTGGCAGCGGCGAGATACCCAGCGGCACCGGCTCACCGCCAGCGCCTACCGCGATATGGGCCGCCTGCGCGGGGCGCTGAGCCAGCGGGCCGATGCCCTACACCAGGCGCTAAAAACTGCCCTAGAGCGCGACTGGTGCCGTCGCCTGTGCCTGGAACTAGTGCGCATTGGCCCCGAGGGCACCGACACCCGCAGCCGCCAGCCCCGCCAAACCCTGGTAGACAAAGGCGACACCCCCAAGGCTAAAGAAACCATCACCCAGGTGCTGGATACTCTGGTGGAGGGGCGGCTACTGGTAGCCAACGGCGACACCATTGACCTGGCCCACGAGGCGCTGATGGCTGGCTGGCCCACCTTTGCCCAGTGGCGCGACGAAAACCGCGACCAGCTGCGCCTGGTACAGCGACTCAAAGATGCCCACAAGGAGTGGGAAGACAAAAACCGCAATGCCGCCTACCTGGTGCAGGGAGGCCTGCTGGCCGAGCTGCGCGAAAGCTGGGCGGCGCTAAAAACCACGACTAAACTCGCGGCGGGGCTAAGAGATTTTTTTAGTCTGAGTGACGATCATGAGCAGCAAAAATTAGAAAAAGCCCTGGCCGAGGCCAAGCTGCGGGCGGAGTGCAGCCGCATTGCCAGCCTGCCGGAAGCCAATGCTGTAGACAAAACCTTGCTGACGATCAAGGCGGTGAACGACAGCCTCAACGCCCTCCAGGGCGAGGTAATGGCCCCGGTGGAAGATGCCCTGCACCGGGCCTTTACCCACCCCTGCGAACGGTTGCTCTTTGCGGGCCATTCCGGCGGGGTTTGGTCGGTGGCCTTTAGCCCCGGGGGGGATCGCATTGTGTCGGGGGGCGACGACGGCACCCTGCGGCTGTGGGACCTCGAGGGGCGGCAGATCGGCGGCGCCTTTGCGGGCCATTCCGGCGGGGTTGGGTCGGTGGCCTTTAGCCCCGGGGGGGATCGCATTGTGTCGGGCGGCACCGACGGCACCCTGCGGCTGTGGGACCTCGAGGGGCGGCAGATCGGCGGCGCCTTT
>DAIUJR010000054.1:0-23103 GCA_036848635.1 Nodosilinea sp. CTOTU7336 | reverse complement strand
CGACGGCACCCTGCGGCTGTGGCCGGGGGGCCGTTGGCCAGACTGGCTACACACCTGCTGTGGCCGCCTCATGCGCCACCCTCGCTTTACCCAGCCCACCAGCGACCTTGACCGCCAGGCCTGCCAGTTTTGCCAAGACCACGTATGGACCAAGGCAGAACTGGCCGAGTTCCAACGCGCCCAGGCCATTGCGCGGAGCGAAGAATAACAACGGTAGGGTGCATTGCTTCGCGAATGCACCCTACGGGCTGCCTGGGACGACTCGTCTTGCGAATTGGCCGAACAGCCGGTTTCACAATTTATTTTATTGAACCGTATCTTTGTGCTCCAAAGACTTTATAGCGGCGGCTTTTTGAATTCGCTGAGGGCAGTTCTGCCAATCCTCTGAAGAACAGTCCAACTCGCGGCAATCGAATTCACAGGCCGCTGAATCAGCCGGAACTTCAGCAACAACAAGCGGTTTTAATTTTTGCCAAAGTCTAGCCATCCGGTGGAACATGACCGTTACCTGCACTGGGGGAAATAGAGGTTTTTTGCAGAATAAAGCTATTCCCCAAGCTAGCGGCTTTTGTAAATAAAGCATTCATCAAGTTGCATCCCATCCGGGTAAAACTTCTTTAAAGGTTCACAGTTTTCCCATCGTCTCTACGCTCCGCGGGGAAATGCTGCCCGTGGCGCTCTGCGCCCTGGGTGGAGAACGCTGGAGCATCCGGGTGGGCGTCTCCCCGCGGGAGCGTAGGGGTGAGTAGAGGGGTTGAATTTTGAATTCACCCCCCAGTTCTTTAGGTAATCACCGTCGGCCGGTCGCGCCCGGTCAGGGTCTTAATCTGGGCGATTTCGTCGGCAAGGGCAATCAAATCCGCCAGGGCCACCTGGGTGTCCTGATTGTGCCGGGCCGGGTCAGGCTCGTAGCTCTCCACATAGAGCCGCAGGGTCGCCCCAGAAGTGCCGGTGCCCGACAGGCGAAATACCATCCGTGAGCCGTCGGTAAAGCCAATTCGCACACCCTGCTGTTCGGCTACACTGCCGTCTACGGGGTCGGTGTAGGCAAAGTCGTCGGCGTAGGCCACGGTATAGGCGCCAAACGACCGCCCCGCCATCGTCCCCAGGCCGTTGCGCAGGTTAGTGATCAGGGTATTGGCCCGATCCGACTCGACCCCTTCGTAGTCGTGGCGCGAGTAGTAGTTGCGCCCATAGGTGCGCCAGTGGTCAGTGACGATCGCTTCGACCGACTGCCCCTTTACGGCGAGAATATTCAACCAGAACAGCACCGCCCACAGACCATCTTTTTCGCGAATGTGGTTCGAGCCGGTGCCGAAGCTCTCTTCGCCGCAGAGGGTGGCCTTGCCGGCATCCAGCAGGTTGCCGAAGAATTTCCAGCCGGTGGGGGTTTCGTAGCAGTCGATGCCCAGCTTCTCAGCAACCCGATCGGGGGCCTGGCTGGTGGGCATAGAGCGGGCAATGCCCGCCAGGCCGTTGCGGTAACCCGGCACCAGGGCGGCGTTGGCAGCGAGCACCGCCAGGCTATCGCTGGGGGTGACGAAGAAGTTGTTGCCCAGCACCATGTTGCGATCGCCATCCCCATCTGAGGCGGCCCCAAAGTCCGGCGCATTCTCCCCAAACATAATTTCTACCAGGTCATGGGCGTAGACCAGGTTGGGATCGGGGTGGCCGCCGCCAAAGTCTTCCAGGGGTTCGCCGTTGACCACGGTACCCGCCGGGGCGTTCAACCGTCGCTCAAATAGGGCCTTGGCATAGGGGCCAGTAACCGCATGGAGCGAATCCATACAAAACCGAAAGTTCCCCGACAGCAGCCGCTGAATCTGGCCGAAGTCGAACAGGGTTTCCATCAGCGCCCCGTAGTCGGTCACCGAGTCAATCACCTCCACGGTCATGTGGCCCAGGTGGTGGGTGGCCACCCGGTCGAGGTTGACATCCGACGCCTCCAGGATTTTGTACTCGGTGATGGTTTGGCTGCCCGTAAAGATGGCGTCGGTGACCCCCTCCGGGGCGGGGCCGCCATTGCTGACGTTGTACTTAATCCCAAAGTCTTCGGTGGGGCCGCCGGGGTTGTGGCTGGCGGAGAGAATAATGCCCCCAAAGGCGTTGTTTTTGCGGATCACGCAGGAGGCCGCCGGGGTAGAAAGAATGCCCCCCTGGCCCACCAGCACCCGGCCAAAGCCGTTAGCTGCCGCCATTTTGAGAATGATTTGAATCGCTTCGCGGTTGTAGTAGCGGCCATCGCCCCCCAGCACCAGGGTCTGATTCTGGTAGCCCTCCAGGCTGTTAAAAATCGACTGCACAAAGTTTTCCAGGTAGTGGGGCTGCTGAAAAACCCGCACTTTCTTCCGCAACCCGGAGGTGCCAGGCTTTTGGTCGGTATAGGGCTGGGTGGAAATGGTTTGAATACTCATAGGGTAAAACGTATGTCAAGGTCAGCGCTGCCAAGCCCAACTCGGGAACCGTAGCGTCCTAAGAGTATTCCAGAAAATAAATCATCCAACTGATGGCTCTCTCCCCCTTCCTCTTTCCCAAGTTTGGGAGCGGGATAGGCCAGTTCCAAAGTCCCTCTCCCAGTTTTAGGAGAGGGATTTAGGGTGAGGGATAGCCGGCCAATGGATAACGGATTCATTGAACTACTCTAAGCAAAACTCCAATTCTTAACTCAGGCGAGGTTTAAGCACCCCCTCAGAATAAATCCGTATTTAGCATTTAACTTAGGGGATAAATCGTAAGGGTAGGTTAAGGGGCGCAACTGCGTTAGGAATGGATCGTTCTCAGCCTGTAGCTAACCAAGCTGCATCTTAAACCTGGAAGCCCCCATGGCCAACCAATTATTGCTATCTACCCAGACTCGCGCCGCGGCAGGTCGCCGCGATCTACCTGCCATCGCCGGGCTGTTCAACCAGTGCGAAGCCGTCGATCGCCTCGACAGTTCTACCACCCTCGAAGATCTCCAGCGCCGCCTCGACCATCCTCCCCCCGGTGGCACCCAGCACCGTCAGCTCTGGCATACCCCCAGCGGCCAGCTGATCGGGGTGGCCTCGGTCTGGGTTGACGAGCCCACAGAGGCTTTGGAGGCATGGTTGGGGGTCAAAATTCACCCCGACTATCGCGGCCAGGGGCTAGAGGCCGAGCTGCTGACCTGGTGCGAACAGCTGGTTCAGGCCCAGGCGGCCCAGGTGCCCGCCCAGCTGCGGGCCGGGGTGCGGGAAGACAAACCCTACTACCGCGCTATGTATGAGGCCCAGGGCTACCAGGTTGTGCGCTGGTTTAACGACATGGTGCGCCCCCTGGCCGAGCCTATCCCAGCACCGCAGTTTCCGGCTGGGTTTACTTCCCGCCCGACTAATGCCGCCGAGATCCAAGCTTGGGTAGAGATGTTCAACCAGTCCTTTGTAGATCACTGGAACTTTAGCCCCATGACCCTGGCCGATCGTCAGCACCACCTCAGTTATCCCACCTACCAGCCTGCGCTAGACTGGGTGGCCGTGGCTGCCGACGGCACCCTGGTCGCCTTCTGTGAGGGTGACATCCTCCACGACGACAACGCCCGCAAGGGCCACAAAGAAGGGTGGATTGGCCTCCTCGGCACCCGCCGGGGCTACCGTCGCCTGGGGCTGGCCCGGGCAATGCTGCTACAGGGTCTGCACCAATTGCGGGCGGCGGGGATGGAGACCGCTCTGCTGGGGGTGGATAGCGAGAACCCGAATCAGGCCAAGAGTCTGTATGAGGCTACCGGATTTCGGGTGAAGAAAACCTACCTCAGCTATGAGAAACGGCTGTGAGGCATGATGGCTCCCGATGGGGCGGTTATGACCTAGCGCCGATGAGGGTTTAAATTTAGATCTGGCAAGTAGAGAGACGAGATTATTGATAGGGAGACGAGATTATTTATTAAAGTGAGGAGCACCTTTCACCAAGCATCTCCTTGTTACCCCTTAAAACAGCAGCTTGGGGGGGTGGTGATTGCGATCTAGCGCCAGCACGTTGGCCTGCACCGTGTGCTGCACTAGCTGGGTCAGCTTTTGCACGGTGGCGTCTCGATCGTGGCGGTACTCGTCTAGGTAGTCTTTGAGATTGATGATGGCGCCAACTTTGATGCGGGCTAGGCGCAGGCCCTTGGGCCGGGGCGTTTCGATCCGAAAGACCTCGCGCTCCATCTTGGTGAGAATATCCAAAAACCTTTCCTGGGTGGGGTTTTCGGCTACGTAGTGGTCGTAGATGGCGTCAAAGTTGAGCAGCCGCAGGGTATCGGTGTAGAGCTTTTCGGCTTCGGCTTCGGCGATCGCGTCGGGGACACCCTTAACCCCATTTTCTCCCTGCGCAGAAAGTGCTTCGTAGCGTTCCTCTAGCTGGGCCTGCACCTTATAAACCCGCTCGCGCATGGGCAAATGGGGCTGGGGCGGCAGGCCCACCTGGCCCTCATAGGTAAGCAGCATGGTGTTTTTAAGCTGGTCGATGCGCTGGTTCCAGTTGCTGGCGCTGGCCAGGGCAGGGGACTCAGCCATGGGCTGGGGCTGAATGCCAAACTCGGCCTCTAGGCGTAGCAGCAGTGTCCCGGCCACCGTTCGCAAGCGCCAGTAAAAGTCGGGAGAGCGCTGGGGCACCCCCAGGGCCTGTTCTAGCTGCCTGAGGGAGCGCCCAATCGCCCTATCCATCGCCTGCCGATGCTGGTACTTAAGGCTCACCGGCACCAGGTAAAAATCTGGCACGGGGTCACTTTTAAGGGCCAGTTTTTTCAAGGTGCGCAGCGCAAGCCCCACCGCCCCCTCCCGAAAAGGCATCACCGTATCGTTTTGGTACGAACAGCCCCCCTCCGGAAACATTACCAGCTTGCAGTCGGGCTGCTCCATCAGCCGCAGGGTTTCGGCAATGCTGGGCCGATCCCCCACCCCCCGACGAATGGAATACACTCCCAGTAAGGCCATCACCCTACCCATCCAGCCCCGAAACGACTCGTAGGCGGCAATGTAGTAAAACGACTGCCGCGCCTGGGCCGAGAGCACAAACAGTGTAATGCCATCCGCATGGCTGGGGTGGTTGGGCAAATACAGCACCCGACCTTGAGCCAGCGCCCTCAGCCGCTGGCGATCGCCGGGCTCAAGCACCACCCGAAACCGATGCATCGCCGCCGCAAACAGCCCCGAAAATCGCTGGGTCCACCAAATCAAGGCGGCATTGGGCTGAGGGGAAATAAACTTAATGGGTTCAGATGTCGTCATAGTGGGTGCTGATGAGGCAATGATCCCAGGCTTTTGAACCAGCTAGGCTGTGCCATGACGGGATACGGGTTAGGTTGATCAACCTTTTGGGACTAACTTTAGCCTGAACTTCTATAAAACTCCTAAGAAAATCACAGCAGGGGCAGGGGCAAACAGCCGTTCGCCCTGCAAATTGAGGATGACCTCAGGAATTAACGCTGAAATCAGATACCGGCTGAATCGAGAGGCTCGTCATGGCTTCCGGCCTACGCGGGACTGACGGTGGAACTTTATTTAGACCAAGGTGGAACTTTATTGATTCGCCGTCCCTCACCTGGATTCGGGACTAGATCATTCCTCCCCACAGCCCTAAATGCGTGAGCGATAATTATAGGCAGAAAACTCTTCCCCAAAAAGGTTTCAACCATGCGCCTCCGCTACTTCTGGGCAGCCAAGCTTTACACCGCTCTGCTCGCCGTTATGGGCGGGCTACTGCCCCTAGGAGCAATGCTGATCCCCACCGCGACCTCCGCCATTCAATATTCCGACGGCACTGTGGGCTTCTCCTACCCCCTGCGGCTCACGGATAGCTACGCCACCCGCAACCGGGTCAGCGACGGCAACGTCACCTACTACCTCACCTTTGACTTTCCCGCCGCCGCCCTAGAGCCCCTAGATAAGGTCGTAGTCAGCCTCGACGAAGGCCGCGACCCCGCCTTTAGCTATCAGCTCGATGCCGTCCAGGCGTTTACCAATACCCCAGCGGGCCAGGTGCCCATCGCGTTGGGAGAGCTAACCCAGGATGCCGACAGCAAAGCCCTCACCGTCCTATTTGACCCCCCATTGCCGCCGGGGTCATCCGTGACCCTGGCCCTCAAGCCCACCCGAAACCCACGCTTTGCTGGAGTTTACCTGTTTGGTGCCACGGCGTTTCCGGTCGGTCAAGACGTGCGCCCCACGTTCATGGGCTACGCCCGACTAACCTTTTACGAACGCGATGGGAATCGGTGGCCGTAGGTGAATCGGGGGGCGATTGGCGGGGGGCGATTGACGGGGAGCGGTTGGTGGGGGGCGGGGAGCGGGTTATTCCTGAAACCTAGAACCTGAAACCTAGAACCTAAAACCTCTCTCCCTACGACAAATCAATCTGCAACTCCTCCTCGGCTCCCACGTGGGTGGTTTTTACCCAGCGCAGGCGTTTGGGCCGCACCGACAGCCGCAGGGTCATGGTCGAAATGACCAGCAGCCAGTGCAGCATATAGAGGTTGCCCCATAGGGTTTGCAGCCCCGTGGCCCACAGAGCCTGTGGCCGGGTGCGACGAAGGCCGCAAAACATGCCCACCATCGACAGGGTCAGGGCCAGGCTAGACACCGGCAAAAACACCGGCAGGCGGTTTCGCCAGATGGAGAGCACCAGGTCGGGCAGGGCCACCGTGGGCAGCCCGTACTGAATTACCCAGAAGGCAAACATATCCAGGGCTTTGGCCGGGGCTAAGCGGTTTTGGGCAATCCATCGCCAGTAGTCGAGGTAGCGCTGGTACCCCCCCTCGGCCCAGCGGTTGCGCTGGTGCCAGAGGGCTAAGGGGCGCTCGACCCCTTCTTCGCCCACGGCGGGCTGGAGCAAAAATTGAATCGACCAGCCGCTAAAATGCAGCCGCAGGGTTAGGTCTAGGTCATCGGTGATGGTTTCTTCGTTCCAGCCACCGCACTGGGCCAGGGCCGTACGCCGCACAAACTGGCCATTGCCTCGCAGTTCGCCAATGCCGCCCAGGCTAATCCGCTGCTGCTGAAAGTAGGTATCAAGGGCCATTTCGGCCTGCTGGCCTCGGGTCCAAAGATTCTTAGCCCGGTTAACCACGGCCTTTTGCACCTGCACCGCCCCCAAGCCCTCGTCGTTAAACATCGGCACAACATGGCGCAGCAGGTCTTCGGGCACCCGCGCATCGGCATCGAACACGCCGATAATATCGCCCTGGGTGTCGGGCCAGACCTGGTTGAGCGCCCCCGACTTGCCGCCGCTGGCCCCGGCACTGCGCCGCATCACCCGCAGCTGAGGATATATTTCCTTTAATTCTTGCAGCCGCTCGGCGGTACCATCGGTGCTGTTGTCGTCTACTACCCAGACCTCGTAACGGCAGGTGGGGTAGTCTAGCCGACACAGCGCCTTTACCAGTTTTTCTAGAACCGCCTCTTCGTTTTTTGCGGCCACCAGCAGCGAGATATAGGGCCAGGTCTCCCGGCCGGGGGCCTGACCGCTAGAGGGGCCCTCTGTGGTGGTAGACGCCAGCGGGGCTGGCGCCACCGTCGGCCGAGCCAGCATGACCCTAACGGCATGGGTGGTCAGCACCACCATCAACCCCAGAACAAGCCAGCTGCCCCAGGACAACAAATGGAGCGCCACGGTGCTGCTCCACAGCATGGTTAGCGTTAGGGCTGCCTTGCGGCGACGGCCTGAATATCCCGAAAAGTCTTCAAGCTCAAGCTCGTCTAGAGGATTAAATAACGGTTCGGGGAAATTAGCCATGACCTAGGATAGGAAGCACAATAGTCCATAGTAAGCGTTCCACACCATGGTCGAATCGGGGTCGAATCGGGGCCGAATCGGGGCCGAATCGGGGCCGAATCAGCCAGCTATACCAAACCATGGCCTGAGCCTGCCTCTATATCATCGCCGATTTTGTCAGGAAAATTTTAGATGATGACCATCGTCCTGAACTGGGGAATGCTAGCCTTAAACCCCTCGTACCCTGTTCGGTTTACCCCAAGGCCATACCCATGAGTTTGATGTTTGAGGAAATTCAACCGGCTGGCAAACAAGACGTGAGCGTGTATATGCCCTACTACCAGGGCAATAAACGGGCTGCGCTCCCCTACGCCATCTCCCTCTACAAACAGGGCAACTTGGAAGGTGAACGACACATTGAGGGGGGCGACAGCATTTCCTTCGTCGCCACGTGGAATGTGTCGATGCTGCCCGCTGACCTGACCCGCTGCCGCATGCAGTTTGACGAAGATGCCGACCTCAGCTATGAAATCACCCTGGCCACGTTTGAGTTCATGGATTTTCTATTCGACGTCATCGTAGCCCTGCGTAACAAGCACCCGGCAGACTTTTCAAAGGGCTTTTACCGCAAGCTGCTGCGGCTAGAGGATTAGAACACGGCACCCCATCAAGAGCTCTCAAACGGCTACCAGGCAGGCCAGTAGAATCATGCGTAGGATACGTTAGGCCTGGCCGTCACGCATCACCGCTCTGCTAGGTGCAACATCAAGGGCTCTGGCGCAGCCGACCGAGCCGTCACGCATTAAGATCTTGCCTCAGATGGGCCATCAACCGATCTAGCTCAGCCGTTTGGCCATTACGCCGTCACAATGGCGCAACGGCCAGAGCAGAAGTCATCTACCACCCATCGCTCCCCGTTAAACTAGTTCTACGGGGAACTTGTCAACCTGCCAGGCAGACACCCACTATCCCCCCTGCCCTCACTCAACCAACCCCATGGTCGCCCTCGAACCCTCGTCATTCCTTGATTCTGCCCTGGCTGCCCCCCCTCTTCCTACCCTGCTGGCCCCGGCGGGCAACTGGGCCTGCGCCAAAGCCGCCGTCGAAAACGGGGCCGATGCTATCTACTTTGGCCTCGATCGGTTCAACGCCCGGATGCGGGCGGAAAACTTTACCGAGGCCGATTTGCCTACCCTGATGGCGTTTCTCCACCGTCGGGGGGTGAAGGGCTATGTCACCCTCAACACTCTGATCTTTCCGGCAGAACTGGCCGCAGCCGAACAGTACCTGAAGACCATCATCACCGCCGGGGTAGATGCCGTAATCGTGCAGGATATCGGCCTCTGCCGCCTGATTCGCCACCTGTCGCCCGACTTTCCCATTCATGGTTCAACCCAGATGACCATGACCAGCGCCGCCGGGGTGGAATTTGCCCAGGAACTGGGCTGTCAACTCGTGGTGCTGGCGCGGGAATGCTCCATCAGCGACATCACCAAGATTCAGACCCAGCTCCAGGAGCACGATGTGGCGCTACCCCTGGAGGTCTTCGTTCATGGCGCTCTATGCGTGGCCTATTCGGGCCAATGCCTGACCAGCGAAGCCCTGGGAGGCCGCTCCGCCAACCGAGGAGAATGTGCCCAGGCCTGCCGCATGGCCTATGACCTGATCGCCGATGGCCAGCCGGTAGACCTGGGCGATCGTGCCTACCTACTCAGCCCCCAAGACCTCTCGGGGCTGGCGGTGCTGCCCGAGCTAGTGCAGACCGGCGTCAGCTGTCTCAAAATCGAAGGCCGCCTCAAGTCCCCGGAGTACGTCGCCACCGTCACCCGCGTCTACCGCCAGGCCCTCGACCATCTCTCATCCCTCTCCCTCTCCTCTCCCCTGCCCTCCCCCTGTTCGGCTGAACCGAAGCCCCAATACCAGCTCGAAATGGCCTTCTCCCGCGGCCTCCACACCGGCTGGTTCGAGGGCATCGACAACCAATCCCTGGTTCACGCCCGCTTTGGCAAAAAACGCGGGGCCTACCTGGGCGAGGTGATCCGGGTTACCGCAGAGGCTGTTTTTCTAGTGCCCCAGGCCCCGATTAAAGCCGGAGATGGCCTGGTCTTTGACCAGGGACACCCTGCCGACCAGGAACAGGGAGGCCGAGTGTACCGGGTTGACCCAGTCGGCTCGGAAACCCGACTCCAGTTTGGGCCGCGGGATATTAATCTACGCCGCCTTCGCCCTGGGGATAAAGTCTGGAAAACCAGCGACCCCGCCCTCGATAAAGTAATCCAGCAGACCTACGCTGGCGACCAGCCCCGGTTTCAGCGGCCCATATCCCTGGAAATTCACGGCGAATTAGGCCAGGCCATCACCGCCATCGCCCGCGACACCCTTGGCCACATTGCCCAGGCTACTTCCACCATTCCCCTGGTCGAGGCCCACTCCAATCCCCTAACGACCGACCGCCTCAAACAGCAGCTTGGCCGCTTAGGCAACACCCCTTTTTATTTGGAGTCCCTCGACAACCGCATCACCGACCCCGTCATGCTCCCCGTCAGCGAACTAAACCGCCTCCGCCGCCAGCTCGTCGAGCAGCTAGAAGACCTCAGATCTGGCCCGCCCCGTTGGCACCTCAACTCCACCGCCACCCTCCCTCAGCTCCTCACATCCCAATCCCCGCTCACCCACCATCCCACCACCACCCTACCCATCCACCCATCCACCCCTTCACCCCTTCACCCCCACCTCACCACCCTCCTCCGCACCCGCCCCCAACTGGCCGCCGCCGTTGAGGCCGGGGTCGAAACCCTCTACTGCGAGTTCGAGAACCCTGCCACTTACCGAGACGCCGTGCAGTGGTTCCGGGCCAACCGCACGAAGGACAGCCAGACCCTCTGGGTCGCCCCGCCCCGCATTACCAAGCCGCTGGAAAACTACATCCTCGACCAGGTGCGGCGCTCCGAGGCGGATGGCTACCTGGTACGCAACTACGACCACCTGCGCTACTTTGCCGGGCAGCGCTGCGTGGGGGATTTTTCCTTGAACGTGGCCAATGCCCTGACGGCGGATTATTTGCAATCGCGCTATGGCCTGGAGCGGGTTACCGCCTCCTACGACCTCAACGCTGACCAACTGGTGGCTTTGCTGCGGTCGGCCCCACCGGAGGAGGTTGAGATTACCCTGCACCAGCACATGCCCATGTTCCACATGGAGCACTGCGTGTTCTGCGCCTTTTTGTCGGCGGGCAAAGACTTTCGCGACTGTGGCCGCCCCTGCGAAACCCACCAGGTCAAGCTGCGCGACCGGATGGGCACCGAGCACATTCTCCAGGCCGACGCGGGCTGCAGGAATACGGTGTATAACGGCGTGGCCCAAACCGGAGCCGAGTATGCCCAGCGGCTGATGCAGGCGGGGGCACAATATTTTCGGCTGGAGTTTTTGACCGAGCCCCCCGCCCAGGTGACCCGTACTATCCAGCAATACCGTCAACTACTAGGCGGGGAAATCAGCGGTGCCCAGCTATGGCGGACGCTGCGGGTGCAAAGCCAGCTGGGCGTGACCCGAGGGCCACTGGATTCCCGATAGGGGACAGGCATTACTCAAACACAACCGTTTCCGGCCGGAGCTGCTTCTGCTCGCGCTTGGTGAGTTTGCGGCGGCGACTAGTGGCCTCAAGCTGCTGGGTCAGCCGCTCTCGGCGGTCAATTTCGGGCAGCTTCAGCACAATTCCCGCCGCCAGCCAGTAGTACACATTCACCGGATCCACATCCAGAGGATAGTAGTAGGGAAAAACGCTAATGAAGAGGACAAACACCCACATTGACGCCCCATAGCCCCGCAGGTTGGGGTCTTTAATTGAGCGATAGGCGTTAAAGGTGACCACGGTTAGGGTGCCGTACAGGGCCAGGGTGGCCAGCAGCCCCAGCGGCCCGATTTCGTAGAGCAGCTTGGGGTGGTAGGTTTCCACTAGCTCGGTTTCGCCAAAAATGCGGGCGGCATTGGTAGCCCGCCCTACCCCCCGACCCAAAATGCCTTCCTGCTGGCCCTGAGCCCAGGCAAACTGCTGCAGGATAAATTCCTGGGGCGGGGAGGCGGCCCAGCGGCTCTCAAAACTGGCCCAGCGTTCGTTCACCACCGCCGGGTGCTGGGCCATCAAAACCCCTAAGATTAGCGTCATCCCCAGACCCACTGGCAAAAACCGCTTCAGGTTAGCCACCTGGCCGGTTAGCAGTAGCAGCCCCACAATGGTAACGGGCACCAGGGCCAGGGCAATGCGCTGCCCCGACACCACAGCCATTACCCCCACCGCCACGAGGGAAACCAGGCCCACCAGTCGCCAAATAGGGGAGCGATCGCTAAACGCCGTGCCAAAGGCAAAGAAGCCGCTGGAAATTAAAAACCAGCCCCACTGCCAGGGGGCATTGAAGGTGCCCGGCAGGCGAATTTGACCCTGCTCTCTGCTGTAGAGCAACGACCCGCCGACAAAACAGCGGGCCTTGAGGGAGGCCTTAAACAGGTCTTCCCCGGTGCCTATGGTGCCCTGACAAATGCCAGTTTTGAGCATTAAAAACTGAATCAAGCCCAGGGCACAGCAAATTAGAATAATGACTACCTGAATCCGCAGCAGGCGATAGACGTCTTCGCGATCGCGCAGCAGGTAGTAAATGCAGGCCACCAGGGGCACATACCCAACCAGCACCTTGAGCCCCAGCACCCCAATCAAAATCGGCACTTCCCCGGCTGGGGCCGAAAGCTGCTGGCCGCCATTAACCACCAGCAGGGTGAGGGTCGTCAAGGTGAGCAGCAGGATCAGGGGAATTTTGGTCGCCGGGGGAATGATAAACGGCTGCCGGGTCTTGCGGCAAAACAGCAGCACCCCCACCAGGGCGGGCAGGTAAATCGCATCCTTAGCGAGCTGCAAGATGCCGCTGCCCCCCAGGGCATAGATCACCGTGCCGCTGAAGGGAACATAGATAATAAACCCAAAAATCGCCTGGCGCGGATACTTAAAGGCCAGGGCCAGACAGGCAATGGCCACCACCGCCGCCAGCCCCAGCTTAGGCTCTGTTACCAAGGCCACCAGCACCCCAACGAAACCCGCCCCAAATAAGGTGAGCGCCCCATACTGAATCAGCTCCTGGGCCGCTTTTTTGGCCTGGCGCTGTTTTGCCCGCTGTTCTCGGCGGCTGAGAGCCGGGGCCTCTGGCTGGGGCGGTTCAGGGCGCTGATCGGGGCCAGAACGGGGACGACGCGCCGACCGCTTAAATCGCTGGGTGGTTTTTGCCATGGGCGGCTAGGGCTCAGAACTTTCCCCAATGTAGCTAACCCTGGAGCTTCGTCCAGCCCTGGGAGAAGTCTCTACAGGGGCGAGACGAGGCTGTTTAGGGCTCCTGGTTAAGGGTGTTTTGCAGGGCTTCAGCTTCCTGCTGCATTGTTTCGGCTGCCCCATTGGCCCTGTCGATGGGCTGGGTCAGGGCCGGGGTAGCGGGGGTAGGGTCAGGTTTCAGACGCTGGGCCATCATCGCTCCAGCCAAGGCCATGGTCGCCAGCAACCCGACTAGGGTTAATCCTTTCATGGTGCTCTACCTGGCATTTGCCGCAATGGTCAGCCTTAGCATTCCCTAGGGGAAGCCAGGAGCAGTCAGATCGACCTCTCCCCTTCGCTAGGCCCAGGACATTGCCGCTTCCCCCCTTCCCCTAAATAACGCCCCGCCTCCAAAGCACTCAGAGGCGGCGAAAACCATTTCCCCTGGCCACTATTGCAGCCCAGGCATTTAAGCGCATCGAGCTGGGCTTTGGTTTCAATGCCTTCGGCGATTACCTGGAGGCCAAGCTGCTGCCCCAGGGTCAGAATTGTTTCGATGATGTTGTAGTTTTTGGAATTTTGCAGCATCTGGTTAACAAAACTCTGGTCGATTTTTAGGGCATCGGCCGGTAGCTGGTGCAGATAGCTCAGGGATGAGTAGCCGGTGCCAAAGTCGTCAATGCTGATGTGAATGCCCCGCTCCCGCAGTCGGTGAATCAGTCGGGTGGTAGCCTCCATGTTGCTAATCAGCATGCTCTCGGTAATTTCGAGGGTGAGGCACTGGCCGGTGAGACCGGTTTGGGCCAGCACGGTATCGATGTCATCCACCAGATGAGCATTCCACAGGTCTTGTACCGACAGGTTGATCGATACCCGCAGGGATGGGATAACCGACGGCCCCCAGGCGGCTAGCTGATGGCAGACGGTGTTCAGCACCCAGCGGTCGATGGCAATAATCAGCCCGATGCGCTCGGCATCGGCGATAAAGTCCGCTGGCCCCATTAGCCCCTGCTCAGGATGCTGCCAGCGCACCAATGCTTCAAATCCAGTAACCTGAAGGGTTTGCAGCGAAAAAATCGGCTGATAATGAAGGACAAACTCTTGATTGGCCACGGCCTGGTGTAGGGCGTTTTCCAGGTGCAGCCGCTGGAGGGCGTAGGCGTGCATGTCGGCATCAAATACCTCATAGCAGCTTTTGCCCTTGGCCTTGGCGCGATACATGGCGATGTCGGCATCCCGCAGCAGATCGGCGGGGCGCCTGTAGGCCGGGGTAACCAGCACAATGCCAATGCTAACGCTCAAAAACACCTCGCGATCGCCCACGGGCAGCGGTGACTGAAGCTCAAAAAACAGCCGTTCGGCAATCCGAATCGCCCCTTTCATGGGGTCGTCATCCTCCAGCAAGATCACGAACTCATCTCCCCCCAGCCGCGCCACCATGTCAGTCTCTCGCACCAGCGACTGGAGCTTAACGGCCATCGCCATGAGGAGCTGATCGCCCACCAGGTGGCCCAGGCTGTCGTTAACGGTTTTGAAGTGATCTAAATCGAGAAACAGCACGGTATGGCGGGGGCTGGTATGGCGCCGACCCTGCTTAATGACGGTTTTGAGGGTTTGGGTGAGTAGGTGACGGTTGGGCAAATCGGTCAGCCCATCATGGAGGGTGCTGTGGCGCAGCAGGGCTTCGGTCTGGAGGCGATCGCTAACATCTCTGGCCACGATCACAACCTGATCGGCGGGTAGGGGCGACCCCACTGCATCAAACCAGACGGTTTTTGAGTCGAAATCCAGAGCGTACTCTAGGCGCTGGGGCTGCCCCGTCTCCAGCACCTGGAGCACAAATTTCCTGAACTGCTGGGCCTGGAGGGGCGCAAACACATCCTCTAGGGTCTGGCCCACCAGAGACTCAGCGGGCTGATCCGGGGGAACGTAGTATAGATCCGACTGGGTTGGCCCGGCCTGAATAAAGCGCCCCTGGCGATCCACGACGATGACCACGTCTGCCATGGCCGTCAGCAGGGCCTGAAAGTTATGTTGGGACGGTGACGCCGCCGCTGGGGCCTCGGCTCGGGCCGGGATCATGTCTTCGCAGACAATCAGCAGATGGGGCGCTTCCCCCTGGATTGGGTCTATCCGAGAAACCGTCAGGCGACCCCAAACAAAGGTATTATCTCGACGCCGGTAGCGTTTTTCTACGCTGTAGTAGGGGCACTTCCCGGCCAACAGATCATGCCGCAGATCGTGATCGAGGGCAACATCGTTGGGGTGGATAATATCGGCCAGCGGCTGGCCCAGCAAGGCATCCTGGGCGTAGTCCAGAAACCGGCAGTGGGCCACGTTAATGGCCTTAATCTGCCCATCTAAAGTGACCAGAACTAGATTCAGGGAGATTTGATCAAACGCTGCCTGCCAGAGTGGCTCTGCGATCGCCAAAGCTCCAAATGGTAGTGCGCTATGAACAGGGGCTTCTGGCTCTGATGTCATTGGCAAGGCCCAGGGTCACAATGGACAGTGTTCTACCCCCACAACAGGAGTAGGGCAAGAATTAAGCAGATGTCCAGCATTCCCGCCGTGAACCCAAGGGCTACCGTAGGTCGGGGGCTATCTGGAGTTGACCCATCTCGCTCTGACTCCTAATCTATTCTCGCATTTTCCTATCCTACAGGCAAAATTACTGAGGCCTTCAGTACCTGGCTGCTTAGGGCGATTTCTGGCAAGGCGGAGGCCCGCTATCGCCAGACTCGCGGCCTAGATTTCCGCTTTCGCAGCAAGGACAGGGCAGATTCTGGGCTGGAAAGCTCCTCAATCAACGGCAGCTTTATTTGCCGATCCCCAGCAAGGCTCGAGGATCGGCAAATTTTCCCTCCAGCCGTCCCTGAGTTCCGACCTGAGATGAGCTGGATTGAGGGCGATCATTTTTCGTAAGATGAGGGGGCAGGTGAAATTTTTTTAGGCAAACAGCCCATAATGAGGGCGACATGCCGAAGGAGCGCAACATCCCCATGCCCAGAACGCCGAGTGAGTACATCATTCACCTGCTGATTGATGGTGGCCACCACGAAGAAGTGCGCTTTACCTCCATTCAGGATTTTCAAAAGTGGTACAGCGGCGAGCTGATGCCTAAGGCCACCTCCGACGAGTTCATTACCGTGCCCCTGCCCAAGATCAACCCTGGGGAATACATGGTGATTCGTCCCTCGCGGGTGAGCGCCATTCGGGTAGAGCCGGTGTTTAGCTCCAGCGTCGAACGATACTGATGGCCGGATCTAATGCCTTAACTCGCCGCCTGGGCTGGGGGCTAGCGACGGCGGCAGTGGTGATGGCAGGAACTACCACGCCAAACCTTGGGCAAAGCCCCCCGGTGGATGCCGGCAAGCCAGGGGAAGCCCAGGGGGCGGTGCCATCTCCGCTGCGTCCGGTACTGGCAGATGAATCTCTCTGGCAGACGTTTGCCCTGCCGGCGGATCGCGCCCCGCTCCTGGCGGCGATTCACCACAGCCTCACCTACCTGGCCACCCCCAAGGCGGCGGCAGATTACCAGGCCCACCCGGTGCCAGGCATCACCCGCGACCGGGTCTGGCGTAGCTTGCAGCGGCTGCGCCAGCTAATCGAGAGCAGCCCCAACAGCGAGGCTTTTCAGGCCGCCCTGGCCCAGGAGTTTATCTTGTACGAATCCATCGGTAACGATGGCCAGGGCACGGTAACCTTTACCGGCTACTTTGAGCCCTTCTACCGGGCCAGCCCGGTGCCCACCGCCGAATATCGCTATCCCCTATACCGTCGTCCGCCGGATTTAGAGACCTGGCCGCCACCCCACCCCACTCGGCTCGAGCTGGAGGGCGGCGACGGGCTGGCGGGTGGGATGGGGCCGCTGGCGGGGCTAGAACTGGTGTGGCTGGCCAGCCGCCTGGAGGCCTTTTTAGTGCAGGTGCAGGGGTCGGCCAGGCTAGAACTGCCCGATGGCCGCGTGCTGTCAGTGGGCTATGCGGGCCGCACCGACTACCCCTACACCAGCATTGGCCGCGCCCTGGTAAATGACGGCAGGCTGGCCGAGGCCGAGCTATCGCTACCCAATCTATTGGCCTATTTTGAGGCGAATCCAGCGGCGTTAGACACCTACCTGCCCCAAAACCAGCGATTTATCTTCTTTCAGGAAACCGGCGGCGGTGCCCCCACCGGTTCCCTCAGCGTACCGGTGACAGCGGGTTACTCGATCGCTACGGATAAGGCGCTGATGCCGCCGGGGGCGATGGCCCTAATGCAGCTGGCCCTGCCCCAGCAAACCGCCCAGGGCACCTGGGAGAGCCGCGAAACCACCCAGCTGGTGCTTGATCAAGATACCGGCGGAGCCATCATTGGCCCCGGTCGGGTGGATATTTTTGTCGGCTCAGGCCCCCCGGCGGGGGAACTGGCCGGGCGCATTCACACCCCAGGTCGTCTGTTTTACGTGCTGCTACGGCCCTGATAGCGGCCGTGCCCCTGGCGAGTCAGCCGGTAGGCCGGAGAGTTGGGGTGTTATTCTAGCCCTATGGACACGTCCTTTGCGCTTACCCTACAAATTGTGATCACGGTGATGGCCGGGGTTACGGCTCAGGTAGTGGGGGAGTATGCCAAGGTACCGAGCATTATTTTTCTGCTGCTGTTTGGCATTGGGCTGGGGCCCGATGGGGTGGGACTGCTGTATCCCCAATCCCTGGGGGTGGGGCTGGAGGTGATTGTCGCCCTCAGCGTAGCGCTGATTTTGTTTGAGGGGGGCCTCAGTCTAGAGCTGAGCGAGCTGGGTAAGGTTTCTAACAGCCTCCAGAATCTGGTGACGGTGGGCGTTTTTATTACCCTAATTGGGGGGGCGATGGCGGCCCACTGGCTAGGGGAATTTCCCTGGTCGCTGGCGTTTCTCTACGCTTCGCTGGTGGTAGTCACCGGCCCCACGGTGATCAACCCCTTGCTGCGCCAGGTGCCGGTAGACCGCAAAGTGGCCACCCTGCTGGAGGGCGAAGGGGTTTTGATCGACCCGGTGGGGGCCATTTTGGCGGTGGTCGTACTGGGGATTATTCTCAACGGCGATACTAACCCCGGCTACGTGATTGGCGGGCTGGTGGTGCGGCTGGGCCTGGGTACGCTGATTGGGGCGGTGGGCGGCGGGGCGATAGGCCTGTTTCTAAAGCGGGTCGATTTTTTAAGCGAAGACCTTCGCAACCTCATGGTGCTAGCCGGGCTGTGGGGAATATTTGGGCTGGCCCAGAGCATTCGCAGCGAGTCGGGCCTGATGGCCGCCGTGGTTGCGGGGCTGGTGGTACGGGCGCTGTCGGTGCCCGACGAGCGACTGCTGCTGCGGTTTAAGGGCCAGCTCACGGTGCTGGCGGTATCGGTGCTGTTTATTTTGCTGGCGGCGGATCTATCCATTGCCAGTCTATTTGCCCTGGGCTGGGGGGCCGTGCTAACGGTGGTGGTGCTGATGGCCGTGGTGCGCCCCGTTAATATCTGGGTCTGCACCCGCTCTAGCGACCTGAACTGGCGACAAAAGACGTTTCTCGGCTGGATTGCTCCGCGCGGGATCGTGTCGGCCTCGGTGGCCTCGTTGTTTGCGATTTTGCTGACGGAGCAGGACATTAGCGGGGGAGACGCCATCAAGGCGCTGGTGTTTTTAACGATTATCCTCACCGTGCTGGTGCAGGGGCTGACCGCTGGGGTGCTGGCCCGCTGGCTGGGGTTAACCAAAGCCAATGCCGCCGGGGCGGTGATTGTTGGCTGTAGCCCCCTGAGCGTGCTGATGGCTCGCCTGATTCAAGAACATGGCGAGCCGGTGGTGATGATCGACACTAACGCAGCCGCCTGCGAAGCGGCGGTCGAGGAAGGTATCAACGTCATGATTAGCAGCGCTTTGGATCGAGATGCCCTAGAGCAGTCGGGGCTAGATCAGGCGGGTACCTTTTTAGCGATGACGAAAAATGGCGAGGTCAATGCCGTGGTGGCCCAGCGTGCCCTGGAGGAATTCCAGCCCCCCCGAGTGATCGCGATATTGCCTAAGGACAAAGACATGGGCGATTTACCAAACCAGGGCAACCTCAAGGAGGCGAAAACCCCCCGGCTCTCGCTAAAAAAGTGGAACACCTACCTCAACGACGGGGAAGTGCGGCTCGGCGAAACTCAGCTGCGAGAGAACGCCGTCGAACAGCAGACCCACCTGGATAATCTCATACGTCGAGGCGACCTGATGCCCCTGCTGGTAGAGCGGGACGCGGCCCTGCGGGTGGCCCTGGGTAGTCAAGACTGGCAGGTGGGAGACCGCATCATCTACCTCCTCCACGAGGCCAAGCCTAAGCTGCTGAAGCGCCTGGCGGGGGGAATTCAGTCGTCTAAGCTGGTGATCGAAACCCTGCCCCTGGTGGAGACGGTAACACCAACCCCACCAGCCGTACTCCCAGGCCTAGCGGGGAGCGAAACAAGCCCAAAGGAGGCCGACACTGAGTCTCCTGGGGGATTGCAGCCTGAGGCTGATTCTGCCCTGCCGGGGGGAGCTCAGCCCAGCCCCTGATCAGCCTCAATCGTTGTGATCTGCTAGTGAGTAGCCCCATGGTGAACGTTGGTCTAGTTGGAACCGGGTTTGTCGCCCGTCGGCGCGCCGACGCCCTCCAGGCTGATAGGCGATCGCGGCTGTTAGCCGTGACCGGCCATAACCCTGCAGACACAACAGCCTTTGCCCAAGCCTATGGAATCACCCCGATCCATCACTGGTCAGACCTGGTGGCCGATCCAGCGATTGATTTAGTGATCATCTGCCACGTTAACCGCGACCATGGAACCGTGGCCCTGGCCGCCCTGGCCGCCCAAAAGCACGTGGTGGTGGAGTATCCCCTGGCGCTGGAGGTGACCCTGGGCGAGCAAATTTTGGCCCTCTCAAAAAAGCAGGGTCGGCTCCTGCATGTGGAGCATATCGAACTGCTGGGCAGCACCCACCGCGCCCTCAAGGCCAATCTACCGGCCATTGGCACACCCACCTATGCTCGCTACGCCACCCTCTCCCCCCAGCGCCCAGCGACCAAAAAGTGGACCTACTGCCCCGAACTGTTTGGCTTTCCGCTAGTGGGGGCGCTGTCGCGCATCCATCGCCTGGTGGATAGTCTGGGGCCAGTGGCGCGGGTCTTTGGCCAGAACCGCTACGACGGCCTGTACCAGGGAGATGACGGGCTAGAGCGCTACGCCACCGGCCTTTGCACCGCGCAGCTTACCTTCACCTGCGGAGCCATCGGGGAGGTGATCTACGCCAAAGGGGAAGGCCTCTGGAGCCCGACGCGGCGGCTAGAGATCTACGGCAGGGGTGGCCAAATTACCCTGGATGGCAATCAGGGGGAGCGGATCGATGCCCAGGGTCACCACCCCATCGCCCTGACCTCGCGCCAGGGTCTATTTGCCGCCGACACCACCATGGTGTTGGATCAACTTTTAGAGGGGAAACCCCTCTACGTCAGCCCCGAAGCCAGTCTGTATGCCCTGCGAGTGGCAGCGGCGGTGCAGGAGTCAGCGGCCACCGGGCAGGCGGTGGCGGTGGAATAGATGGATTTTCCCCCGCCTTTGTAGGAGGGGCCGACTTTGGACGGCAATGGCGGGAATTTCCTACGCTTCAGGGTGAAGGTTTCATGTGGGCGGTGGGCGGTAGGCGGTGGGCGGTAGGCCTTAAACCGTGAACCATCTACCGTGAACCCCTACGGCCTCTATCATCGGTTCGGCCATGGGGTAAGTCAAGCGATATCTAAATCTAAAAGGTAGGGCTTGGAGACCAAGGGACGGTTCCGAGTGGGACGTGGCGGCAGGGGCTGAGCCTTTCACAGCGAGTCGAAGAGAGGTTTAGGCTGGTAGCCAAAGAAGCGTTCAGCGGCGATAGAGCCGTCAGGACGGGTCAAGAAGAAATTGTGGATGGTCGTCAGGGCTTGGAGTTTGCGAGGGCTGAGTCGATGGAAACTCTGATGGCGCAATGCGAGTTGACCATTGCGGCCTTCCCCACAAGAACTGGAGCAGCGTCGCCAGCGTCCGTTGGGGGAGATTGAGCGCCAAGGCGCGCCGATAGTCAGCAATTGTAAATTCAGAATTCGACAGATTTTGAGTCCTACTGCGAAGCTAGAACAACCGGATAGAGGCGATGCGATGGAAGAGCAACGGCTGAGTTTTGCGCTCATGCTGAGCTACCTAAATCGTGTGATTGAGGGGGTCGAAGCTCCCCGTCAGCCGAGTAATGCTCAACGCTATCATCTACGGGATCTGGGGTTCGGGGCCTTTGCGGTGTTTTACCTGCAATGCCCTTCCTTTTAAGAACGTGGTGGATGGCGTGAGTGCAACGGTGTTGTTTCCAGTCTTTCGCTAGCGGCGCAATGTCCTCAAAACCAAGGGCTATCATTCCGTCAGCAGCGAGGCACCCGCAAGGGCTTCTTTCAAGACATTCAGACCTGAACGAAGTATCTGCTCTTTGCCTCCTGGCCGCGCCAGCAACCACGGGTAATACATCCTAAGTCTTGATTTAAAACCACTCTATAGAGAAAGACAAGGGCGCTAAGAGCCTGATTTTGCGTAGACGCCGCCACGTGCTCCTGAACAGCCAGGTGAGTTAAAAACTGAGCCACCGCCGCCGTACCTATCTCCTGGAGATGACGCTTGTTGTGGAACAAGATGTAGCGCCGAATCCAGTAAACGTAGGTTTTTTCTGTGCGGTAGGAGTAGTGCTTCAGACGAATCGCGTCGCGCACCTGGTTAAGGAGTTTTCTGGGTCGAGAGCTTCCATCAGTAGAAGGAAGATGCGAGTAAAAATAGTGCGCTATACACTACACATTTGGTCTCCGTACTCAAGCTAAAGATTTGTTGAAGTTATCTGCATGACACCCCATAGAAGGTCTATTATGCAAATATGCAAAAATAAGGTTTGCATAACATTCTAAAAACGGATAATTATCAAGACGTAAATCTGGACAATACCTGATTTCGGAGAGATAGCCTGATCACAATCGGTGTAACGCCTCATTTTTAGGTATTAGACCAAAAATAATCGGCCTAATGCCCTCTCTTGGAAGCGATATTTGTCTCAAGATCTGGCTAATTACTCTGGCTAGAGGGTGTTATGCAGAGTACGGAGAGAACAAGTAAGCTAAGCACAACTTAGTCTACATCGCTAAGTGAAGTTGAAGTTTAGAAGCAAGTTTTTAGTGGAAGGGTTTATAGGGTATAGGTTGATTTTGTAAACCTTGACAGTAACTCATCTATGTCTCAACATAGTGAATTCTCATTTCTCAGAATCGTTCAACTGATTGTTGCTGCTTCAGGGCTTCTTCTTTTTGCAATTGGAGCTTTTTCTGAAAAAGAATTTCTTTGGTTTATAGCAAAATATTTTACCTTTCTCTTCGCGTTCTCTAGTATCATATTTCTGCCTTTACTGGGACTGTACCTATCAGTCTATTCGCTCAGCTCAAGAGAGCAAGAAGCGAGACGCGGATTACTATTTTTCGTTTTTCTAGTAATCTTTATACTTAGCATAGTTGTTGTTCTTATTACAATAAACGCGGTTTTATTAAAAGCAATTCAATTGTCGCTTGAAGATCGACAACGTTCTAGTTTATTATGGTATGCATCTGGTTTTTTCTTGTCTGGTAGCCCTACTATTTGGGTATCAGGAAATTTTAAGAGTTTTACCAGTTGGCTCGTCAAAGTTCTCTATAGTTCGATATATATCACTTTCTTGGTTTACTCTGGTTTGATTCCAGGTTTTATAGAAAAGTTATCTAGAATTATTGCGGTTTAACCCATGAGCGTAATGACCAGAAAGGGGAGGGTTTTAAAGTAAACCCTATTCTGTCAGGTTTATGGCCTCCTAGTAATGCCCGTAATCTGCTGCCCAAACCCCGCCGCTGGGCTTGGGCCTGCGCCTCGACGAAATCGAAACCATCCTGTTGACCCAGGTAGGGGTAAGCGGCATTGGCGGCTTCTACGATGACTAGGTGAATGAGGTGCTGGGTATTCCAGGGGATGGGCGGTGATTTACATTCCAACCCTAGGGCAGTCGGCCGGTAACCGTCCCTCAACGAACTTTTAAGCTAAGGAGAGAGGCTCCTGATGAGCCG
>DAIUJR010000053.1:16035-43617 GCA_036848635.1 Nodosilinea sp. CTOTU7336 | reverse complement strand
GGCCTCGCTGGTTTTGCAGTAGCAGCAACGATCGCGATCGCACGCTCGAACCCGATTGCGCAGGTCTACAGAAATATAGCTGGCCATCAAGCTTCTGACAGAATCGAATGCCCGCGCCAGCGCAGCAAAACTGCTGCTTGGGCCTTGCAGAGCATAAATTGCTCTGCTCCTCTCCTTAGGGCCGTTAGCTCGTTTTGTTCCGCTGTTGTCAGACTGTCGTTCTGATTGCGATCCAGCAGTTCATCGTAGCGCTCTAGTTCAGCTTCAGAACGTTGGCTACGGGCAACTCTCCACAGAGCATCATCATCCAGTCGATCTAGGGCAGCTAATGCAGCTTGAAACTCCAGTGGCACATCATCCCAAGGGGGTGGGCTACCGATTTGTAGGGCTCTGAGGATAATTTCATTCAGAGGGCGCTGCGTTGCCTCGGCAGTATTCACCAGTCGCTGGTGAATATGCTCTGGGATATCAAGGGTGACGGTAGCGGTCATCGGTGCGCTGAACTGTGAGAGGCTTGAGCCTGAATCCGAACGGGAAAATTCCAATTTTAACTAGAGCTGACCACGGAAGCACGTTAAGTGAGATCAGGGGGCCTCAAGTTTGTGAAATTGGTAGCCTCGTAATGCTTGTCGATCATTTTAGCGCTGGTGCCTGTCCAGCAACCGTTGGCGCAGCCTCTCCTTTGGAGAATTGCCGTGCTGTTGATGTGGGCTTCTACACACAGGCTGATAAAAGTGTGGCGGCACTGTTAGCTCTTGCGGTAAGGAATGTCACAGGCTTTGAGGACGGCTCGCCAGGCGCGGGTAGAAAAGTTGTGCTGGTCGATGAACTTCCCCTTGGGACTAGGGAATAAAAAGGCTTCGCTGTCACCCTTCTCTGGCTTGATGGCGTCGAGAATAGCCTTGACCTCTGGAGTAATCGGAAAATCCCGTTTCCGCTGAGTCTTGAGCCCCTCCTTTAGAATCAAGCCATCTTCGGAGACCACCACCGACTGCCTAAACTTGATGACCGCTGGAGTGACGTACTTCCACTGGAGGGCAATGACTTCCGAAGGGCGGGCTCCGGTAGCAAATAGGAAGCGCACGTAGGAGGTGTAGTGGCTGTAGTAGCGATCAGTCTCAAACCCAGCAATGATCCTGTCTCGCTCCTCTTTGGTGAAGGGATTCACGTCCTCATCTTCAGACAGCCCCTTGGGAGCCTTAATTTTCATTGTCAGAAAGGGATTGCCCTCGATCAAGCCTTCCTCCTCCGCCCAGCTACAGCAGGCTTTGAGCTGGGTCAGACAACGCTTGGCTGCATCGGGCGTCAACTTCGCCAGCAAGTAGTCACGAATCAGAATCGCCTCGTCTAGAGAGCGGCTGGGAAAGCGGCTGATGTGGTTTTTCTGCTTGGTGAAGTCCTTCGTGTAAGTGCTGGGGCTGATCTGGGGTTTCTTGAACTGGGCGTACTTCTCCCAAATCTCATCCAGCCCAATCTCAGGGGCTACGGGTGGATTGGGGGAAATGGGGGAAACCGTGGTGAGCGATCCAACGGTCTGGTACTTCTGTAGGCTGAGATCCACTTCTCCATAGTCAATATCTCGCTGAATCGCCCTGACGATATCGCCAACGCGTTGGCGGTTCAGGGGCGTGTCTTCAAAGCCCGTGGAAATATAGAAGCGCTTACGCTACACCTCCCCATCTATCTCGACGGGGTAAGAAAAGACGATTTGCAGACGTCCCTTGGTGTTTTTGAACTGGACTGAGCCTTTTTTACCTTTGCTTCTTGGGGTGACCGAGTACATAGCAGCATCGGGGAATAAAGAGCATCCGTACTACTCTTTTCTTCGAGCTCCGTGGCTAGCATCCGGATATTCCCCCCAAAAATTCCCCCAATTTTCCCCCAATCCGTCCCCCAAACCTACCTAAAGGTGCCCAAAAATGGACAACGCGAAAATCTGAAGCCCCAAAGCAAAAGCCCCGAACCCTTTAGATTCAGAGCTTTTCGCTTAATTTAGTGGAATGCCAGGAGGCGGACTTGAACCGCCGACACGAGGATTTTCAGTCCTCTGCTCTACCAGCTGAGCTATCCCGGCCTGGGGCTACCAAATTGGCGCTTAATTAAGATAGCAAGCGGGGGTCACCTATGACAAGATTGTTATGCAAAAAACATTTGGCCATGGCTGGGGGCTACCCCCACCCTTTTAACAGCAATGACACCCGCTTGACGGCGGCTACTCCACTTCCCGCAGCCGAGCCACCTTCAGGTAGAATTTGCCCGCCCCCTGCCCGGCATAGGAGCGCACCCGTACTGTGTAGGGGCCAGATTCCGTGATCCGGGCAAACAGCAGGGAGTTGGTGGTGCCGTCGGGGCCGTCGTCATTTTCGGCTACGGCGATGCCGTCTTTGTTCATCAGCGTCACCAGGGTGTCAAACTCTTCAGACACCACGTCTACGGCCACCTGGTCACCGGCCTCTAGCAGCACCGTATAGTCTCTGGCAAAGCCGCCCACGCCGGTGGGGATATCGTCTATGGTGAGGGTGTCGTTGATTTCGCGGGACGAGGGCAACTCAATCGGGGTGTAAACCGTAGTTTGGGCACTGGCCTGGATAGCTGTCAGCCCCAGGGTAGCCAGGGCAGCGGGTAGCAGCAGGCCGCGACGCAGTAGAGTTTTAACTTGCATAGCTCAATTCAATGGATGGGTTTGCACGACAAAGCGACTTAGTGTGCCCATTATGGCGTATATCTCTAGGCTGGCTAGATAAATGAAGAAGTCCCTTAGATTTGGCCTGGCGCGACACCCTGGCGCCTACCGGGGGGCATCGGGTTTGTAGTAGTCATCGGGCTGGAGCGGCTGAGAGCCGCCCTCTTTGTTGATGCATCCAGCCTTTTCGACATAGCGGCAGACGCGGGCATAGAGCTTGGCCCGATTACCCGGGGGGCCAGCAGAAAACAGCACCCGATCGCCCCCGATCATGCCAACCAAAATTTTTACGCCGCAGATCGGGCAGGTTTGGGGAGCAGAATCTGGCATCACTAATCCATCGGGTACAGGACAGGACATTGTTATACCGCTGCACCGGGGAAGCTCTCCCGAAATAGCCCTACGGAACCAATGCTGAAAGCATCTTACCGAAATACCGGAACGCCATGCCCAGGCTGCAAACTGCCTTAACAGAGCCTAGGGGGGGAACTTAAACGCCCCTCTAGCTGATGCCGCCAGGCTTTGACCCTGGGCCGCAAGTCCAGCGGTAACTGATCATCGTACTGGGGGTAAACCGGCAGGCGGGGCCGCAGCTGCCAACCCGCCTGGGCCAGGGTAGCGGCTAGGTGCTGGGGGCAGGGGTGGGCGTAGTCGGGGTTGACCTCATCTACCGGGCTAATGCCGCCCACGTCGCGAGCACCCGCGTCTAGACAGGCTAGCAGCCCGGTGGGGCTCACCAGATTGGGAGGAATCTGGATGGCAACGGCGGCGGGCAGGATCTGAGTGGCTAGATTGACCGCGGCTACCAGGTCTAGATCAGACAGGGTAGATCGCTCCTCGGCCTGCCGCTGGCCCAGACTGTGGGGCTGCAAAATGACTTCTTGAATATGGCCATAGCGGCTGTGGATAGTTGCGATCGCCTCCAGGGCAGCAGCCCAGTCGGCCTGGGTTTCCCCCAGCCCCAGCAGCAGCCCAGTGGTAAAGGGAATCCCCATTTTTCCGGCCCAGGTGAGCTGCTGGAGGCGAATTTCGGGGTGCTTGCTGGGGGCGTAGCGGTGCACGGTTTGCAACAGGCTAGGCGTAACCTGCTCAACCATCAGCCCCATGGAAACATTGACATGTTTCAGCTCGGCCATCTCATCCCAGCTCAGGGGGCCGACATTGGTGTGGGGCAGCAGCCCAATGCTCAGGGCCAGTTCACAAATTTGGACGATGTGCCGCACCCAGGCGCGACGGCGAGGGCTATGGGGAGCCACTTCGCCACTCAGCACTAGCACCTCAATAACTCCCTCCGCTTGAGCCCGGTGGAGGTGCTGGACGGCCATGTCTACAGTCAGCCAGGGAGACTGACCCGGATCTGCCCGAAAGTTGCAGTAGGTGCAGCGGTTGAAGCATTCGTAGGTGGGTACCAGGGTGTAGGCGGGGCTGTAGGTCACCACCCGGCGAGGGAAGTCTAGGGCTGGAGACACGGTATCCCGGAGACGATGGGACGAGGGTTCAGAGCAGGTAGCCATGGGCACTGAGTTTATGGTAAGAGGATCCTAGCGCACCCGCTGGCCATAGCCATCACTCCAAAAAGGCCGGTCATTCTCTAGGAATGACCGGCCTTTTTGGATGGATTTGCTCGTCATCAGCTGGATGGCATACGCGTTGAGAACGACCTTGCCTAGCTAGTTAGACTGCGACACCGGCAGTATGATTGCCTCCACCGGAAACCCCGCCGCCTTCCAGGCCGCCACCCCTCCCCGTAGAATCGACACGTTGGTGTATCCGGCCTGTCTAAGCTGCTCAGCCACCGCGATCGATTCGTTGTCGGTGTTGCTGTAGATATAGAGATCTCGATCGCGTTCAAAGCTACTAGCAGCGGTATCTAACAGGGTCAACACCGGAATTGAAATTGCCCCGGTGACATGGCTGTGGTTAAAGTCGGCGCGATCGCGCACATCGATAATGGTCAAGGCAGGCTCACCCCAGTCCAACCGTTCCTTCAGGTCATAGACTCGCGATTCAGGACGCATGGGCGCAGGCTTGGGAAACAGGCCAAAAAGACGGTTCATGGCAAGAGGGATCCTTAGCGAAGAGCGGTTATTCGTAATGTAACAAGCCTTAAATATTTCTGCAAATTTTTGTTTAGAAGAATGGACAAAGTTCGTAATAGCAAAGCAAATTTCGATTGAAATATGTCAATTGATACAAAATACTATGGCCTAGGCCAGTTGACTGGCCTGAGGGGGCTTCAGCGGCTGTTATAGCCATCGCCACCTCGGTTAGGACAACAGCCAACCCGGCGCGATCAGAGTGGCGATGGCGAGCCAGATAGCTTTCCAGTTGTGGCTCGATCCGCCAACCCTGTTCTAAGCTATCTAGCCAGCGCTATATTTCCGTACAGAGTCTGTCTTCCCCCGGAGTCTGCTCTGGGCAGGCCCAGGATAGAAACCTACAGTAAGCTCTAGTAGGCCCCCCCCCTAGGCCGCCTCCCCCACCTGGCATACTAGACAAAAGAACCCCTAGGCCCAGCCTCTACCCCAAGGAGACCCCGATTACCCCACCGGCTGCCCCCCTTAGCCTCCCAGAAGATGCAGGTAGCGAGACAATTCAGCCGTTACCGATGGAGGTCGTAGACCATATTTCCGCCGGCGAGGTGATTGACTCCCTGGCGGCGGCGGTGCGAGAGCTCGTGGACAATGCCCTCGATGCCCGGGCCACCTCCATTACGGTGTCGCTATGGCCAGAGCAGTGGCGGGTGCAGGTGGCCGATAACGGTATTGGCATGGCCTGCTCTGACCTGGTGATGGCGGCTACGCCCCACAGCACCAGCAAAATTCGTAGCCAGCACGATTTAAGTCAGGTGGCTAGCCTGGGGTTTCGGGGCCAGGCGCTGCATAGTTTAGCCCAGGTGGGGCAGCTCACTATTTGCAGTCGTCCCCCGCACCAGAAAGCGGGCTGGCGCGTTGCCTACAGCGAGCAGGGCCAAGCCGCCCAGGTCGAGCCCGTGGCCATTGCCCCCGGCACCGTAGTCACAGTGACCAATCTGTTTATCGATTGGCCCAGCCGCCGCCAGCGCCTGCCCACCCCAGCGCGCCAGCTACGCGACATCCAGCGGGTGATTTACCACAGCGCCCTCTGCCATCCCACGGTGACCTGGGCCGTACAGACCAGCGACCGGCCCTGGCTACGGCTGAACCCTGGGGCCACCGCCCTGGTGCTGGTGCCCCAAATGCTTAGGCCCGTGGCCACGTCAGACCTGCGGGAAGGCGACTGGCCCCAGGATCGCTCTAATCCTCCGATGGATCAGGCTAAAACCGCTCTCTATGCCCTGGTTGGCCTGCCCGATCGCTGCCACCGGCCCCGCCCTGACTGGGTCAAAGTAGGCGTTAACGGTCGGTTGGTGGCGCTTCCAGAACTTGAGCAGGGCATCATCCAGGCCTTTCGCCACACCCTGCCACGCCATCGCTTTCCCCTGTGCTTTTTGCACCTCACGGTCCCCCCCAGCCACATCGACTGGACTCGTAGCCCCGACAAAGCGCAGCTTTACCTGCACGACCTAGAACCGTGGATTGCCCAGTGCCAGGCCCATATTTCGGCGCTGCTGGGCCAGCACAGCCCGGCTCTCCATGACCCCAGCCACCCAGGGCGAATCACTCAGCTGCTCAAAACCGCCGAGCCGGGGGGCGACTATGGGGCCAGCATGGTGCTGATGGATCTATCTGATGCCCTGCCAAACCCAGGCGGGACAGGGTCTCTGCGGGCCATTGCCCAGGTGCACAACCGCTACATTCTGGCCGAACAGCCCGACGGTCTCTGTCTAATCGAGCAACACATCGCCCACGAGCGCGTGCTCTACGAACGCCTCCAGGCCCAGTGGCAGGTGGTGCCCCTGGGTCAGCCGGTGGTGCTAGAGCACTTGACCCCCGATCAGGTAGAGCAGCTGCAACAGTTGGGCCTAACGGTGGATGACTTTGGCCCCCATCGCTGGGCTATTCGCAGCGCCCCGGCGCCCCTGGCCCAACGCGACGATCTGCCCGCCGCCCTACTCGAACTCAGCCGGGGGGGCAATTTAGCGGCGGCCCAGGTGGCCGTGGCCTGCCGCACCGCCATCCGCAACGGCACACCCCTCTCCTTAACTGCCATGCAGGCGCTCCTTGAGGACTGGCAGCGCACCCAACACCCCCGCACCTGCCCCCATGGCCGACCGATTTGCCTCACCCTCAAGGAAACCAGTCTGGCCAGGTTTTTTAGGCGGCACTGGGTAGTTGGCAAAAGCCATGGGCTAGAGCCGGGAGCCTTCTAGCCCCCAGAGGCCCCAAACAGCCACCTAACTTGCGTAACCGCAACCCCTAGCTTGACCTAAGATTCCCGTTCTGCCCTGTACCCTGTACCGCTTGCCGTGCACCGTTCACCGTGCACCTTCTGTACTAATCTTTCTCAATGTACTTGCGCACCGTGTTGAGGTCGATGTAGCAGTCGGTGGCGTTTCGCAGTTCGCGGGCAATCATGCCCTCGGTAGACACCACAGTAATGTGCGTGCTTTTCGAACGCAGTAGCTCTACCGCCCGCTCAAAATCGCCGTCGCCGCTGAATAAGACCACTTCCTCGTACTGATCGACGGTATTAAACATGTCGATGGCAATTTCGATATCCAGGTTGGCTTTTTGGGAATATCGCCCCGATGAATCGTCGTAATATTCCTTTAAAATTTTGGTGCGAACAGTATAGCCCAAGCTAATCAACGCATCGCGAAAGCCCCGCTGATCCTGAGGATCCTTAAGGCCGGTGTACCAAAAGGCATTCACCAGCGTGGCACCGCCGTCTTTAGTTAAAAAATATTCTAAAACTCGCTTGGGGTCAAAAAACCAGCCGTTCTTTTGCTGGGCATAAAACATGTTGTTGCCATCTACAAATATGGAGAGACGCTTCAGTCTGTGCTTATATGACATAGAATTTCAGGATGATCAAACTCAATTTCGTTTAGTAGGTCAAATCAATAAATTAGTTGTTTTATCTAGTTAAATGAAGCTTCTAGGCCGGTTAAAGGACTAGGGCTAAACTAAACTTCGACGAGTAGATGACAACGGCCAAGCCCAGAAAGTTGAAATTTTAACCTCACTGCAAGTTTAGCAGTGTAGCCGTTTATTCTAAAAAGATCTAGACTCTGCTGTCATTTTGACAGACATTAAGTAGCCTTGCCTAGATTGATATGAACGGTGGTATAGGATAATGCAGCTCAATCCAGATCACGCTGAGGCAAGCTAAAACATCCTGCTAACCCGCCTTGAATTGCCAAAAAATGGCCAGCGGGCTAATCCCGCTTAGTTACGATGATGGATACCTTCGGCTCTAAGTTGGGCGTGAATTCATACGCTGAGAGTCTTCCCAAGCCGCAGGGTTTGGCTTAAACCTTGACCACAGCACCCGCAAAATCTGTCAACCTGGAGGAACGGTCACCCCGCAAAAAAGACCATGGGCAAGTTACTATAAAAGTTAATCGATATCCTTATTAGTATAAGAGGTGCGGTCGTTAACCGTGGCTTAGGGTTAGCCGTACCTGGGAGATGGGGTAGCCCAACGGGCTTCGGCACTAGTCTGGCCCAGCGACAGGCTGCTTTTTAAGCACGGCCTGGAGGTCTGCGGGTAAATCGGCTAGAAAGTGGTAGCCCGTGGCAATCTCAATGCGGCGGATGGAGGTTTGATAGCTCCGCCAGTCGGGGTTGACCTGGCCGGTGTTAGGCATGTCTACGGCAATAATTTGAGTATCGCCGCCGACCCCCAGCGCGCCGTTGTCGAGCCGGTCGTACACAACAATGATTTTCCACAGGCGGGAGGGGATGGCGACGGGGCGACTGCCCAGGGTGCCCTGCTGGCCATAGGCTCCGGCGAAAACATGCAGGCTGCGGTCGTACTGATACACCAGGTCGCGGGTGTGTTCCTCCAGTTCTCGCCAGGGGCCACGGTTGTTTTCGGGGGCCTGGGGCAGGATGTTGGTCATTAAAAACGTGGCGCTGTTGTCTTTGACGGTGTGGGTGCGATCGCCGGAGGGCACCACGTGGCCCCGGTCATAGCCACTGCCCCGATAGTCGTTGGGGGTGACCTGATAAACCCCCTGGGGCAATGCACCGTCGGGGCGAAAGTTATCCTGGCGATCCACCGCCCCCAGCCAGTCCGCGCTCACTTCCCAACTGGCCCAGTTGACCAGGTTGCGATCGCGGCTGTAGGACAACGCATACTGCTGCCGCTCAATCAGATAATTATTGGGGTCAGTCGCCCCGGCATTGCTGGGGTTGCCTAACACCAGGTGGGGGTTACTGGATCTCGCCCCTGGCGGGTCGAGGGCAGGGACCGTCGCAGGGCGCAGGTCGCAGGCCCGGCCATTGCCGTCGCCATCGAGGCCGTGGGGGTCGCCGACGAAGGCCTCCAGCACCTTCTGGGCGAGGACCTGGCTGATAAAATCGCCGCAGTTGCAGGTATCGTCTACGCAGGGGGGAAGGGTGGTCACATCCACCGGCACCAGCCAGCTCGATAGCAGCAGCAGCCCATTGCCGCAGCCCGTCAGCAACAGGCCCAGCGCCCCAACTCCGAGGTAGCGGCCCCAGCGGTAGTGCATAGCAGTTCGTCCATAATCACAACGCTGGCAAATCATACAAATGTACTATGCCAGTTCTGGGTCAATGTCCGTAGCATTCCCTAAGTCGCCCCCGATTGGTCTGTCAAGCCTAAATTTGTAGGGTGGGTGCCGCGCTAGCAGAACCCAATCAGGCTGACTGCTGTTGGGTTTCGCTCCGCTTTTTAAGCTTGACGCTGCACTAGGGCTAAGGCAGATCAGGAGATGAAGTTCGAGATCGCGCTAGAAAAGACATTTCTACGGTTAACCCAGCCGCCTAGAGGCCGCGGTCGTGGCCCTTTATCTGCCCCTAGGGGGATTTTTAGGCGGTTGCGTAAGGGACACAATAGTTATAAAAATGAAGAAGGTAGATGCAGCTGGCATCCCCCTGCCCGGCATAGGGATTTTACCCTTTGGTCACTGTCCCCCTAGCGCCAGTGAGTCAGGGCATGGCCTGTTTTCCTTTGTTTGTACCTGCTTCGAAGCACTCAACACCAAAATCATTATGCTCAACCAAGCTATTTCAAAGCTCCAAGCATGGTTCCCCGCTCCTGAGGTTTACGCCCACTGCGATGGCCCCTGCGGTGTTTACGATCCGTCCTCCGCTCGGGTTGCCGCCGAGGCAGTGGTCTCGATGACCAAAAAGCTGGTCGATCTTGAGCTACCGGCCTCCGGCGACAAGGCGGCGACGATTGCCTACAACAACACCTTCTCTCGCTATACCGCCATTAAAGAAGAGCAGGCTCAAATCACCAAAGACGAGCTGCTGATTCTCTGGACTGACTACTTCAAGCCTGTTCACCTGGAGCAGTTTCCCGACCTGCACGACACCTTCTGGAAGGCGGCTAAGCTCTGCTCCGCCTGCAAGGTCGAAGTCAGCGTTCAGCATGCCACCGAGCTCATGGAAGCCGTTCAGAAGATCCACGGCATGTTCTGGGCCACCAAGAACCGTGACGTTTCTTGGTATACCGCCAGCTAGGCTGGTGAATCGCCTGGGTTGAATTGCAAAGCGGCGCGAAATTCGCGCCGCTTTGTGTGTTCCTAGTCATTAGTACCACTCCTAACAGCTCTCAAATGCCTATTCCTAGGGGGGAAGAGAGCCATTTTTCAGGGCCTTCCCCACCATCAGCCCTCCGATCAAGCCAGGTTGCCGATTTAGCCCTGTGGCTGGTGGGGCGGCGGCGGCGCTGGCGGGTTGCTGGCACCTCTATGGTTCCCCTACTGCAACCGGGGGAGGAGGTGTTGATTAACCCCAGGGCCTATGGTCAGGAATTTCCCCAGCCGGGGGATTTGGTGGTAGTGGCGCATCCTACCCAGCCTGATTTGAAGTTGATTAAGTGGGTAGTCTACGGGGATGAGCAGGGCTATTTTCTCAAAGGGCTCAACGCAGCAGCCAGCACCGACAGCCGAGCGTTTGGCTTGGTGCCTAGGGAGGCTTTTCTAGGTCAGGTAGTCTGTCGCTTGCCCTAGGGCTAGCCCTAGCTGCCCCTGGGGGGCTAAAGGATGTTAAAACACTTGAACTTTTATCAACAAGTGCACCGCTGCCATGCTTAGAAATTGCTCTAAAAGGCGGCCCTGCCTGGAATTGTGCTAGTTGTTTCTAACTGTAACAACAACATCTATATTGGCTGACCCGAAAGAATAGTTCACATTGCCCCTCGGCAAAGTTGGTTAGGCTAAAGCTATAGATACCAATCGTTAAGAACCGCCCGCAGGTGTCACTCAGAAAGCGTCTCAAAGACGCTACGCCTAGGGCTTAACCATGATTTATAGCAGGGCCTAACACCGATGAATACGCTATCAAATTCCATATCAAACTCCGCCAGTAAGCCAGTTAACTGGGCTGGGGTGGTCTTACTTTCGATCACGTTTTGGTTGAGCAGCAGCCTGCTGCTGGACTTTGTGGTGATGCCCGGCATGTTTATCAGCGGCATCATGAGCCAGCCCGACTTTGGCACGGCGGGGTATACCCTGTTTTGGGTGTTTAACCGGATTGAGCTGGTTTGTGTGGCCCTGGTGCTGACCGGCCTGCTGGTCAATCGGCAGGGCCGTGGCGAGGAAGCCGTCATGGTTAGCGGCCTGCGTAGCCGCTGGGCGATGGAGATTGCCGTAGCGCTGCTGGGCATCACCCTAATGCTGACCTATGCCCTTTCTCCCGCCATGGGTGCCCTGGGCATTTCCCTGGATGCCTTCGACACCAGCCACACCACGCCAGCGGGGATGAATTTGCTCCACGGCCTGTACTTTGGTTTAGAAGCACTCAAGCTGGTGGGCTGTGTAGCCCTGCTGAAGCTCTCCTTCCAAGACCTTAAGGTAGTTGAAGTGCCAGCCCTAGCCAGGATCGACGGATAAATTGGCGGGGCGGAAATAGCGGCGGGGGCAACTGGTTGTCCCCGCCGCTGTTTTTGTAAACTCAGTATTGATCCAGATTGATCCAGACGTTAACGGCAAATTTCCCATGACCTCAGTTCCTGATTCAATTCCCTACACCTCCCTCAGTGCCGAACAGCTGGCCCAGCGCCTAGCCGCATCTGCCGACGGCCTCCAGCTCATTGATGTGCGCGAACCCAGCGAAATTGAGATCGCCAGGGTAGAGGGCTTTGTGAATCTGCCCCTAAGCCAGTTTGCCGACTGGTCAGACACCATCCACAGCCGGTTTGAGGCCGATCAGGAAACCGTTGTCATGTGCCACCACGGGGTGCGCTCGGCCCAGATGTGTATGTGGCTAGCCCAACAGGGGTTTACCCAGCTCAAAAATCTGACCGGCGGCATTGAAGCCTACGCGGTGAAGGTTGACCCATCGATTCCCCGCTATTAAGCCAGTGGTGATATCAACCGTAGGATGGGTTAGCGCCGCGTCACCCATGGGGCTAAAGGGGATGCGTCAGAGCCAACGGTCACCCCCGCTGTTCTAACCAGTCGAAAATCAGCCCCAGTTGGTCGGTGGTCACCAACCCGTATTGCCAAAGAATCATCGGCAGCAGGCTAGGGGTTTGCTCAGCCCGCCGCATCGCCATCTCAATCGATTTAACCGGCACGGCCAGGTCTGACTGCAGAAACTCGATCAGTTGATGCGGGTGCTGAAGAGACATAGCAGTAACCGGGGCGTTGAGGAATTGAGGCCAGTGTATCGGCTAATTCTACGCGATCTCCAAGTCTTAGGGAAAAATCAATAAATTGCTCTTAACCTATGCAGCATTAGGCTTTAGGCCGCAGCATCCCAACCCCCATGGCTAAACGCCTCAGTCCACCTTAGCCCGGTTGAAAAGGAGAACGTCTTGGCCTCTCAGTGGCAGCGATTGCTAAAAAATCAGGGTACCTGGGTGGGTTCTTTTACCCAATTGTCGCCCCAGGCAGAGCTAGTTCAGGATACCCCCACCGAGGTAGCGCTCATCCCCCGCGACCAGGGGGCCACCCTGCGCCAGGAAATTCGCCAGCAGCCCCCCGGCCAGCCGGTGGAGGAGACGGTTTTAGAATACCGCTCCCTGGGCCGGGGGGTGCTGTTTTGCGAGAGCGGAGCCTTTTCCCAGGGATCGTTACAGTGGAGCCCAGTCAGCGAGTTTGGGGCCGAGCTGGGGCTGATTTGTGGAACCGAACGACTGCGCCTGGTACAGCTATTTCAGCCCCAGGCCGGGCTGAGCCGGTTGACGCTAATTCGCGAACATTTGCAGGGTACTGCCCCTGTACTTCGCCCGGCGTTGACGGTGGAGCAACTGTTTGGCACCTGGGTGGGGCAGGCCGTGACGGTATACCCAGACCTGCGACCAGAGCAGGGGATGGCCACCCGGCTCGAAGTTCAGCCCGCTGGGAGCGATCGCATCACCCAAACCTTAATCTTTGGGGATAACCCCGCCATCCAGTCCCAGGGGCGGGTGGTGGGTGCCAGTCTTCAGTTCGACCAGGGCCAGTCGTCGGTTACGGTTTTGCCGCTGCCGGGGGGCGGGTCGGCGACGTTTCCGGCGCGGGTGCAGCCGGGGCAGCCGTTCTTTCTCGAAGTGGGCTGGCTGATTACCCCTGGCCTCAGGCAGCGGTTGATTCGAGGCTATGACCGCCAGGGTACTTGGGAAAGTTTAACGTGGGTGGAGGAGCAGGTGGAGGGGTGAGCAGGTGGAGGGGTGATATGTGGGTCTTGCCAGCTCGACGCCAGGCTACGGACTCGTCAATTAAAGCTGGACAGCTCAGCCCTTCTAGGTGCTTTCTAGCCCAGAACTTACCCTTTCATTCCCGCTTGCGCGGGAATCTAGCCCCAGAGTCTGGCGATATTGGGTATCTTCCTCTCCAGAAATCGCCCTAATTGTCCAGTTGGCGCGCCCGCACCCGGTGGCCGATGTCGCGGCGGTAGTAGAGGTTTTCAAAACAGATTTGGTCTACGGCGGTGTAGGCGTTGGCCAGGGCGGCTTCAAAGGTTTCTCCCAGGCCGGTTATGCCCAGCACGCGGCCCCCGTCGGCAAAAATTTGGTCGCCCCGTCGCCGGGTACCCGCGTGGAAGATCAGCGCCTCGGGGGTAGCGGCTTCCTCTAGGCCAAATATTTCCATGCCCTTGGGGTAGGTGTCGGGGTAGCCCTCGGCGGCGATCACCACGCAGGCGGCGGCACCGGGTTTCCACTGGAGTGGGGGCAGAGCTTCTAGGGTGCCGTCGATGCAGGCCAGCATCACCTGGTCTAGGGGCGTGTCGAGCAGGGGCAGCACGGCCTGGGTTTCGGGGTCGCCAAAGCGACAGTTGAACTCTACCACCTGAGGGTCTCCGGCGGGGGTAATCATCAGCCCGGCGTAGAGCACGCCGCGATAGTCGATGCCGCGCTGACGCAGGGTGGCGATCGCGGGCTCCAGCACCTCCGTCTGAATGCGGGCCATCATCTCTGGCGTAACGATCGGCGTAGGGGCATAGGCTCCCATGCCACCGGTATTGGGCCCGGTGTCTCCTTCGCCAATGGCTTTGTGGTCTTGGGCGGGCAGTAGGGGGCGAATGGTTTGGCCATCGGTAATGGCCAGCACCGAGACTTCCTGACCGGTCAGGAAAGCCTCGATCAAAACCCGCTGGCCCGCGTCCCCAAATTTGCCGCTAAAGGCGTCGGTAATGGCGGCGGCGGCTTCCTCCAGGGTGTGGGCTACCGTCACCCCTTTGCCCGCCGCCAGCCCATCGGCCTTGATCACGATGGGAAGATCCTGGCGCTTTAGGTAGGCCAGGGCAGCGGCCTCTTCCTCGAATACCCTAGCCGGGGCGGTGGGGATGTTGGCCTCGGCCATCAGCGCCTTAGACCAGGCTTTGCTAGTTTCAATTTGGGCACCGGCCTGCACCGGGCCAAATACCTTGAGCCCCTGGCCCTGCAAAAAGTCGGTAATACCGTCGGCCAGGGGTTGCTCTGGCCCCACCACCACCAGCCCAAAGTTATTCACCAGGGCAAAGCGGGCAATACCCTCAAAATCGTCTGGGGTAAGGGCCAGATTGCGGCAGTGGGGCAGAGTAACCGTGCCGCCGTTGCCCGGTACGCACACCACCTCGGTGACCTTGGGCGACTGCAACAGCGCCCAGGCCAGGGTATGCTCACGACCGCCGCTGCCTATTACTAAAGCTTTCATAGGCTATCTTCCCTGTCGGATATTTGCGCTCACTATTTTCCCACGTTGGCAGCGCAAACGGGAGTTCCTTTGCCCAATCCTCACAGGGCACGGTGAATGGGCTGTCAAGTCATTTCGGCTAACCGCTGCGCCAGTGGTGATCGAGCATTCATCCCCGGGTGATTATAGTTTCCTCGTCTCCGCTGGCCCACCCTGCGGGAAGCAAGCTACATCCCCCCACCCCTGCTCCCAATTTAGGAGAAGGGAGGCCGGCAGGGCTCAAAGCCCCTCTCCCAAGATTGGAAGAGGGGTTTAGGGTGAGGGCAAATTCAAGGCCAAAAGGCTCATTTTCGATCTACTGAGTTTCTCTAATCGGAGCCGAGCCGCCGTAGAATTGGGACTTAGCCAACCCCCTAACCAGTCAGCCCACCATGGCGATCGACTACCTCAAGCAAATTCTCACCGCCCGCGTTTACGACGTGGCCCAAGAAACCCCCCTAGAGCTAGCCCCCAACCTCTCCGCTCGGCTGCACAACCGGCTGCTGCTGAAGCGGGAGGATATGCAGTCGGTGTTCTCCTTTAAGCTGCGGGGGGCCTACAACAAAATGGCTAAGCTCTCGGCAGAGCAGCTGGCCCAGGGGGTAATTGCATCTTCTGCCGGTAACCATGCCCAGGGGGTAGCGCTGGGGGCCAAACACCTGGGCACCTGCGCCATTATCGTCATGCCCACTACTACCCCGGCCATGAAGGTCAACGCCGTGCGGGCGCGGGGGGGCGAGGTGGTGCTCCATGGCGAAACCTACGACGATGCCTACGCCCACGCCTGCCAGCTCGCCACCGAAAAGGGGTTGACCTTTGTACATCCCTTCGACGACCCCGACGTAATTGCCGGCCAGGGCACCATTGGGATGGAAATTTTGCGGCAGCAGGCCCAGCCCATCCACGCGATTTTTGTGGCCATTGGCGGCGGCGGGTTAGTGTCGGGCATTGCCGCCTACGTTAAGCAGCTGCGGCCTGAGATTAAAATCATCGGCGTCGAGCCGGTGGATGCTGACACCATGGCCCAGTCTCTCAAGGCGGGGGAGCGGGTGCGCCTGGCCCAGGTGGGGCTGTTTGCCGATGGGGTGGCGGTGCGCCAGGTGGGGGCCGAACCCTTCCGGCTTTGTCAGCAGTACCTGGACGACATCATTTTGGTCAGCACCGACGACACCTGTGCCGCCATCAAAGACGTGTTTGAAGACACCCGCTCCATCCTAGAGCCCGCTGGGGCGTTGGCCATTGCCGGGGCTAAAGCCTACGTGGAGCGCACCGGCATTACCGACCAAACCCTGGTGGCCGTTGCCTGCGGGGCCAACATGAACTTTGACCGCCTGCGGTTTGTGGCCGAGCGGGCGGAAATTGGCGAACACCGGGAGGCCATCTTTGCGGTCACCATTCCCGAAACCCCCGGCAGCCTAAAGGCGTTTTGCGAATGCCTGGGCACCCGCAACCTGACAGAGTTTAACTACCGCATCGCCGACAACCACGAAGCCCATATTTTTGTCGGTCTGGAGGTGCAGGGCCGGGCCGATGCCCAGGCCATGGCCCAGGTGTTTGAAGCCAACGGCCTCAAAACCCTAGATTTGACCGACGACGAACTCTCTAAAATGCACCTGCGCTACATGGTGGGAGGCAAGTCGCCCCTGGCCCACAACGAACTGCTGTACCGGTTTGAGTTTCCGGAACGTCCCGGTGCGCTGATGAAGTTTGTCAGCGCCATGAGCCCCGACTGGAACATCAGCCTCTTCCACTATCGCAACAACGGCTCGGACTATGGCCGCATTGTCGCGGGTATTCAGGTACCCCCCTACGAAATGGCCCAGTGGCAGGGGTTTTTAGATCGCCTGGGATACCAGTACTGGGATGAGAACCAGAACCCAGCCTATAAGTTGTTTCTAGGGTAGTCGCTTTGGCAAGATGAAGAGACTAATACCAAATCCGAATCCCATAGCCCCGATTCCCAACCGGCCAAACCGTAGGGGCGCTGGCGCAGTCTAGACAGAGGCTTTATGGTATTCGCCCAATTAAATCGGGGGTAACCAAGCAGGATTGGGTATAAGTCGAACAATAGTAAGACTTGTAAGTATTCATGCAGAGTATTCATGCAGACGCTTGAAGCAGGATATGCAATCTGCTCTGCTCGGGTTGAAGAATTAACCCTTCTAGCTCACCTTGAAAAATCTGCGTTGCTGGATACAGGTATGAATCAAGCCTTCAACGACCCGCGTAGGGGCAAACGACCGTTTGCCCCTGTTTGCCCCTACCCAAATTCATAGCTCAATTCAGCAACACCTTGAACTAGAACTTAGAACTTAGCGATCGCTCTAGGCGACATCAAATAGCAGCTCAATGTAGTAGCGGTAGTGGGTCAGCTGCTGGGCGAGCTGAGTAGGGTCTTGTAGCACCCGCGTCATCACAAAGCCGCCTTCAAAGACCGACACCAGCGCATCGGCCAGGGAGTCTGCGGTGACCGGGTAGCGGGGGGGATGCTGGGCGATCGCCGCCTCAAACTTGGCCCCCAGCCGCTGCCGCCATAGCAAAAATGACTCCGCCGAGATGGTGCGAATCTCGGGGGCCAGATCCTCAAATTGGTAGACGTAGGAGGCAATCAAACAGCCAGCGGTGGGGTCGATGACCTGCTCGACCTCCTCCTGCAGCAGGCCAATCAACCCTAAAATTTGCTGGAGCGGGTCGTGGCTGAGCGTTTCGGCCCGATCCAGGGTGGCCTCTAGGTGGGCGGCATCGCGATCGCTGTAGCGCTGCACCAGCGCCTGGGCCAGGTCGGCTTTGGTCTTGTAGTGGTAGAAAAACGCTCCCTTGGTGATTTCGGCCTTGGCCAGCACCATGTCGATGGAGGTGCCCGCCAGCCCGTGGCCCATCACCAGAGCGTGGGCGGCATCGAGAATCTTGGCTTTAGTTTTTTGGCCATTGCGGGGCATGGGTTTGCTGGTGAAGTCGATGCTGCCATTTTACAGACTATTTAGTCTGTTTGGTATAAAATTGGTAAGACTTGGACTAGTGGGCGCTGCCCGCCCGCCTTGAGGATCTTGCCATGGCCCCTCAACTGCTCTCCAGCAAGCCCCAGATCGATGCCATCTTTACGGCCCCGCCGCTGGTGTCCACCGAGGAGTTTTGCTGGGGGGGCGCCTACGTCGATTGCCGCTGGGAGCCGCCGGGGGAAACGCCCATGGAGGTGACTACCCCCTGGCACAGCATTGTGCTGTTTACCCAGCTGCCAGATACAGCCCTGGCAGAACGTTGGATCGACGGCCAGTTTAAGGTTGAGCCCGTGCATCCGGGGGATATTTTGGTGTTGCCCGCCCAGGTGGGCCAGCGATCGCGCTGGAACGTGCCCGGTGAGTTTATGAGTCTGGTCTTCAAACCGGCGGCGCTGGGGCGATCGCTGGATGCCGCCGCCGATGACACCACCGTTGAATTGGTGCCCCACTTTGCCACCCAAGATTTGCTTGTGCTTCAGCTCGGGTTGGCCCTCAAACGGCAGCTTCAGTTGGGCAACATCGACAACCTCTACGCCGAATCGCTCACCACGACCCTGGCGGTGCACCTGCTGCAAACCTACGCCACCCGCCAGCCTCTCCTCAAAACCTACTCCGACGGGCTTTCCCAAGCCCAGCTGCGGCACATTCTCGACTACATTCACGCCCATCTCGATACTGACCTGCGCCTGGCCACCCTGGCCGAGCTGGCGGGCATGAGCGCCCACTACTTCTCGCAGTTGTTTAAGCAGTCCACAGGGTTTGCCCCCCATCAGTACGTCATTCGCTGCCGGGTCGAACGGGCCAAGACGCTGCTGGTCCAGCCCCATGCGCCCATTGCCGACATCGCCTACCAGGTGGGCTTTGCCCACCAAAGCCACCTCAACCGCCACTTTAAGCGGCTGGTGGGGGTCACCCCAGGGCAGTGGCGACGAGGTTAGCGATAAATCCTGTCGGAAGTTTGTGTAACGGAGCATCAGTTAATGGTTTAGGGTTTGTAGCCATCTAAACCCCAACCCCGATCTCCCTCAGCTTTCAACCCCAGTCCCTTTCCTACCGATGATTACTCCTCAATACTTAGAGATTCTGGCCCTCTACAATCACTGGCAAGATGAGACCCTGTATCAGCTCTGTGATGCTCTCTCCCCGGCAGATTTTCAAGGCGATCGCGGCATGTTCTTTGGCTCCATTTTCAATACTCTGAACCACATTCTCTATGTCGATCAGATCACTTACGAGTTCATTCAGACAAAGATTTTACCGTCCAATTTAGAGCCCAAAACCATTCTCTACGCTCACTATAGCGACCTAAAAACCGCCCGGGCTGAGTTTAACCAGCGCTTGGTACAGGACTCCCGCCGCCAAGACCAGGACTGGCTGGATGAGGTGTTTGACTATTGGAGCGATCGCCTCCAACGCCAGCGCCGGGTTCCCCGTGGCTTTTACTACGTCCAAATGTTCAACCACCAGACCCACCACCGTAGCCAAATTACCGCCGAGCTGCACCGGCTAGGCTATGACTATGGCAGTACCGACTTGCCCTACAACCCTTACAACCCCTTCTAGATCGGAGGTAGGTTGGGTGCAGCGCAGCAAAACCCAACCGCAGTAAGCCTAGATTTCTCAACTGGTCAAATTCTCGGCCTTGGCCAACGCTGCCTCTAGCGCCAGCAGCTTCTCAACCCGCGCTTCGGTGGAGGGGTGGGTGGCAAACAGACCCGCCATGCCCTCGCGCGAAAACGCATTGATAATCAACAGCGGTTCGTAGGCGGGGTTGCCCTGGATCGGCACCTGGCGGGCGCTGGCTTCAAGCTTTTGCAGGGCATTGGCCAGGGCGCGGGGGTTTTGGGTGAGCCGCGCCGCGCCCGCATCGGCCTCAAACTCGCGAGTCCGGGAAATAGTCATTTGAATCAGGCTGGCCGCCAGGGGGGCGACCAGAACCGCTAGCAGCAGCCCCAGGGGGTTTGGGCCGCGGTTTTCGTCGCGGTTATAGGCCATGCCAAAGCTGGCCCACTGGGCTACGTAGGCCAGAGACGAAATCGCCCCGCCTACGGTGGCCGCCACCGCCTGGGTGAGGGTATCGCGGTTGAGAATGTGGGTTAGCTCGTGGCCGATTACCCCTTCTAGCTCTTCGGCGGTGAGCTGGCTGACGATGCCTTCGGTCACCGCCACCGCTGCGTGGCTGGGGTTGCGGCCGGTGGCAAAGGCGTTGGCGGCAGGGCTGGGAATGACATACACCCCCGGCATGGGAATTTCGGCCTGCTGACTGAGGCGCTCGACAATGTCATAGACCACCGGGGCCTGCTCACGGTTCACGGGCTGGGCCTGGTAGGCCCTGAGGGCAATCTGATCCGAAAAATACCAGGAACTCAGGTTGCCAATGGCGGCCATGGCCAAGCCAATTAAAATACCGGTTGGCCCGCCAATCACCAAATAGCCGAGGCCCACCAGCAGCCCCGACAGCAACGACAGCAGAGCAAGGGTTTTGAACTGATTCATCGCCAATTCTCCTAGGCAAGGGTTCTAAAAGCTGAGGTACTAGGCTGCGCCCCAGCTCAAATGAGTTCACCAGCGGCTATTGAGTAAACGCAGCGGCGGCTTCGAGGGCCTTGGTGCCTAAATCTAGTGCCTGGTTGAGATCATTGATGTTGGTGCCAAAGCTGGTTAATACATCGGTCAAATTATTCTCATCGATTTGACCAGCGCTGGTGGCCAGGGAGGTAACCACGCTGGAGATCTGCTTCAGCGCCGCCTCGTTTTGGCCCAGCTGGGTGCTAACGTCACCCTTAACCAGTTTCAGCAGATCTTCTACGGCCGCCTGAAGCTGATGGTCAAAGACTTTAGCTTTAGCGGCTTGGTCGCTAAAGGTGGTAGCCAAATCCTGGAGAGATTTCTGAGACTTGTTGACATCCTTCAGAATAGCGGCCCGCTCCGAGGTTTTGGTGCCTGGGTCGGCGGCCTTTTCGAGCTGGCCAGCCAGGGAATTGACGGTTTTTTGGGCCAGCTTCAGGGCGTTGCCGTAGGAGTCCTTGGAGGCTTCGGTGTAGTCCTCAAGAATTGAAGATAGGTAGTCGTTTCCGGCTGAGGTCAACATTTCATCCAGCTGTAGGGCCTGGGCGGGGCCGCCCATAAACAGAGTGGTAACCATCAGCAAACCGGCCATGACCAGGCTCAGCCAGCGGCCCCTAGACACAGATTTCGAGATCATAGGTACTCCAGATGGGTTTCAAATAACACAGCCACCGTTCGTCAGTTGCTGAACATCAGTCCTAAACTTGGCCTCGGGGTAGGGCAACCCCAGGGCGGGGCTAGATTTCCGCTACGGCACGTTCAATCAACCGCCGCGCCAGGGTTTGAATGCCGGTGTGCTCGTAGTACTTCACCGACACGTCTAGAAACGCCCCCAGGTAGTCGAGCTTGCTCTTCGAGCCTTCGACAAACCCGGCCAGGTTATCCACCAGGCTGCTCTGGGTAACGTTGTGATCCGACACGAATTTGTCCATCCAGCCCTTGGTAGACTCAAAGCTCTCGGTCATAAAGGCCAGTTTGCCCTTCGAGTCATGGCCGGGAATTTCGTCTTTAACGCCCTTGAAGGTGGGGTTGTGGTCTAAATCCGCAGTGCCCATGCCTTTAAAGGCGGCCAGGGCTTTAGAGGAAAAATCAGCCCCCAAAGGAATGATGCCGTCGAAGCATACCAGCGCCGCCATCCGCATTAGCGACTCACTTTTGTAGTCGCCCAGGGCGGCCAGAAAATCCCCCAGGCTATCCCCAGGGATGCCGCTGATTTTGCAGAAGGTGACCACCTCGGTCACTAGCTTAACCATCAGGTCAATGGTCTGAGCCTTTTCGGGCTTGGGAGAGAGGTTTTTGAGGAAGCCCAAAAACGTATCCTGGCCGATGCGGTTAGCCAGCGCCGCCGCCCCCAGCAGCCCCGAGGCCGAATCGACGGTTTCGTACATCCATAGGGCGCTCTGATAGCCCTGCTTTTTGTCGTTAAAAAGGGTAATGGCGCGTTCGCCAATCGCCTGCACCATGGCTTCGTCGGTTTCGCCGGTGACCGTTTTAATCGTGTTGTCAAACCCCACCAGGTTATCCCACTGGCCAGGAACGAAGGTATCGAGCGACTTTAAAGCCCTGACCGTGAGGCCGCTCTTAGGCAGCTTGTCAACGATTTCGTAGATTTTTTTGCTCATCACTAACTCCTTATGTCTGCCGTTTATCGATCACCCTGCCGCCCATCTAGGCGGTACGAGCGCTGACTAATCTGAAGCATCTAACCTGAAACTAAGGTTTGCGGATCGAGGCTAAGTCCCCAGGAGGGTCTTGATATCTAAACGAAACCCCGCATCTAGACGTGAGTGGGTTTCTCCTAAGAGGCAGGCTGAAGGTTGGGCGCCAGGCTCGGCAGCTCAATTCTGGGTAGCTTAAAGCCGGTTTGGGGAACCGCCGGGGCATCCCCCGCCACCGGCGTAGTAGGCCGGGGGGCCGCCGCCGGGGCACTGGTGACCGCCGGGGCCGACTTAGTCTTGGTTGCTATGGCTCCCTTGAGCTGGGCTAGCCCTTTGAGATCAAACTTTTGCAGCCAGGCCACTCGGTCAGCTTTGTCAAAGGATGGGTCGCGGGACAGCACCTTGACCTGGTAACGACCGTTGACCAGCAGCCCCGTCCCTGTGGTGCCCTGGTCAACAGCAGGGTAGCCCCCCACCGACTCGGTGGCACTGGTATATTTCTCCGCCGCCGTCGGTAGGCTGGTAGTGTCGTTAATGGTCAGCATAGCCAGGGTTTTATCCCCCTTCTGGAGCTTGTACTCCGCAAAGCCTTTTTTCTCCTGGTAGGGAATGATGTTGTACTCCCCCTGGTCGCCGGGGAAAAACTGGTTAAAGGTGCTGCCCTGCTCGGCCTTTTTAGCTACAGCGGCGGGGGCGCGAAACCCAGTGGTGTCTTTTTGTACCTGGTCATACTTTGAGGGGGCAGAGGTGCAAGCGGTAACCAGCAGTGCCAGGCACAGCATCAGTGGGGCTAGTCGCTTGAGCCAGCGGGTGTGGAACATAACTCTCTCCTTTACGGGGCAAATACAGAAATGGCCAATTCTAGAGTCAATTTTAGAATTGCCGTCGCTAGATTTACCCATGACCATGCCATAAAAAAATAAAGCTTCGATATGCCCGAATTATTCGTTAAAAAAACTAATTCAGAGCAATGGAACGACCACCCAAACCCGTCCACGAAGCGTCACTTAACAGGGGCCGATCATGGGTAACTAGCAGTTAAGCATCCCTCGCCCAATCTAGCCATCGACTTAAAGACAGAGCTGCGGATTATCGCTTTAGCGATAGCTATTCCAGCTCCGCCTCAGCCACCAGTTCTCCCCAGGCTTGGACGACCGCCTGCAACGCCGTCGGCGCATCGTCAAGGGCCAGATCAATATATTCCGTTTCCAGATACCGGGCCGACAGACGCACGGTGGGATAGTCGGCAAAGGCGGCATCGGTGACGTAGCGCAGGCGGTTTAGGTTGGGAAAGCGCTGATCCTCCAACACCTGTTGGAAGGTGGCGACTTCCTCCGCTGACAGACGGGCTTCAGCAATGACCGTGCCGCTTTCTGTCTGGATCAGTCGCCCGTCGGCCAGCAGCCCGGTTTCCTTAAAGTAACCGGCCAAACTGCCCGACTCGACCGAGCGAAAGATGTAGTCTTCGGAGTCGGGCTCAACCTCCGCTGCCGGTTGAGGAATAAAGTCGGGAATCAGGCCGTTGCGGCTGCCGCTGGCGGTGGGGTTTTGCACTACCTCCTGGCCATCCTGGCGGGTGTGGTAGACCCAGCTTTGGTCGCCGTCGGTGACGACCATCCGCAGACCAAAAATGGCGATCGCAGTACATATTTGATCAGGCCCATAGATGCCCATGCAGCCATCAAAGGTGGCGGTTTCAGCCGCGGCAATGCGGAGATCCGCAACCGGGCGATCCAGATCGATGGCGACACTTTGCAGGATGAGATCGCGCACTGTTGGGGTGAGCACCTCATCAACATCGGCCCCATCCCAGTCGTCGGGTAGCTCTTCAGCGGCGGGTTCCGAAACTACGGGTTCCCCAGGGGAGGGCATGGTGCCGCGATCGGGAAGGGGGGCGCAGAACGCGCTAGCGGTCATGGTGCCCAGGGTGAACAGCGTCATCAGGGCTTGGGTCGAAAGGGTTAACGAAGACATAAAGCAAATACCAATGCTTAGAGTGTGATGGTTAAGGGACCATCCGGCGTTGCTGGACACAGGTATGAATCAAGCCTTCAACGTCCCTCGTAGAGGCAAACGGCCGTTTGCCCCTACCCAAATTCAGGCCTCCATTCAGCAACACCGACAATCCTGTTCTGGCCGCAAGCTGCCCTGGTCGCCCAGGCGCAGCCCGAAACCTAAAAGGTCAGAACGTAAGTTATTTTTCCTACCCTAGCCAACCGATGACGGTGGCCAGGGCGTGGTTACAAAAATGGTGACAGCTGAGTTAAGCGGCTATTGCACCAGGCCGCTGTAGGGTTGCCAGAGCTGCACCTTTTGCCCCAGGGCGATTAAGAAGTCGCCCCGGGGGCTGAACTGAAAAGGGCCGACTTCGTGGAGTTGCGATAGGGGTAGCCCCGTCGCCACCGACCACAGGGTAATTCCCTGGCGGGGAATCGGCTCGCTTTCTGTCAGCGGCAGCAGCAGGGTGCTGGTGGCCAGGGTTTGGCCATCGGGGCTAAAAGCTATCAGTCCTGGGTTGCTGGGCTGGATGGGGTGCCCAGCGGTTTGGTTGAGGGGGATGAAATGCACCGTCGCGCGGGCGGCCAAGTTCCACAGGCGGGCGCTGGTGCCGTCGCTGGTGGCCAGCCATTCGCCACTGGGGCTGTAGGCCAGGTGGCGCAGGGGTTCGTGTACCGTGAGGGTAAGCTGGCGGGCTCCGGTGACGGCGTTCCAAAACTTGAGGCTGTTGTCGGCATCGCCCGTGGCCAGGGTGGTGCCATCGGGGCTAAAGGCCAGGGGCAAAGGGGCAAGGCCGTCGCCCGCCCGATTCACCAGGGTACGGAGCAATCGTCCAGTGGGCACCTCCCAGAGCTGGAGGGTGTTTTGGTCAGTGGCGGTGGCCAGGCGTTGGCCGTTGGGGCTAAAGCGCAGGGTGTGAACGATGCCATTGGCGGCCGTAAGGGGAATGGTCTGCAACAGCCACCCGGTGTTCAAATCCCAGATTTTAACCGTGTTGTCGGCGCTGGCGCTGGCCAGGATTTGGCCCGTGGGGCTCATAGCAATCGCCCTCACCGCGTACCGATGCCCCTCAAAGGTTCGCACCGGCTCGCCCGTGGTGGCCGACCACAGCCGCACCGCCCCGGAGGACAGGCCCGCCGCCACCCACTGGTTATCGGGGGTGAATGCGATCGCATTGGCCACATCCCCCACAATGCGGTCATCCTGCCCGGCGGGTTCCTGGGGTGGGGTGCCCTGGATCGAGGCCGCCAATGCTGGCCCCCGGTGTAGGGTAATGATGCGGTTGCCCCGCTGGGCATTCCACAGAGCCAGGGCGCTTTCGCCAGGGGTGGGGCAGCCCGGCACATAGCTGTGGCTGCCGATCGCCACTACCGCCCCATTCGGGCTAATGGCTGAGGACACCGGGGTAATGGGGCATTGAGCCTCGGGGTAGAGGGGTTTTAGGTCAATTGTCCGAGCCAGCTGGGGTCGCTGCCACGAGCCGACCTCGGGCACGGTCAGCGCCAGCGCGGTCTCAACCCAGCTGTAGAGAATGGGTATGTACTGGTTGAACCGCTCGCCCTGCACATACATGGCATCGATGGTGCAGCTGCCACAGCTCTCGGCGGAGAACAGGCGAGAGATTTGCGCCCAGCTCACCCCGGCCCAGGGCAGGTGGCCCACCGGAGCATCGAGGGCGGGGTTGAGTTCCATCTCGGTCAGCCAGTCTCCGGCGATGAAGGTGGGGTCTTCTAGGCCGGGGGGGCGAGTCCAGCCGACGCGATCGCCAAAGGCCTTCGCCGCTGTGGCCGAATCTACCGGATTCTGCGCCCTGATCTCCGCCCAAATCCGCTGCTGCACGCTAAAGCCAAATCGCCCGTCGCTGGCCTCTACCCAGAGCTGATCGAGGGTTTGCAGCACCTCCGGGGGAATGTTGGTGGACAGGGGGGTGCCCAAAATATTCTCACCGGGGTGAATCCAGCGGTCGAGGATGCGGCGGGTTTCGGCATCGGCGGCCTGCCAGTCTTGGGCGGCGAGGTGCGATCGCAGCGCACTCACATCCACTGGCTGGGCCTGAGCCCAGTTGATCTGCTGTACCGTTGGGTCTACCTGGGCCTGGGCCACGGTGACGGACAGGGGATGGACCAGGGCCGCGCTTAAAGCCAGGCCTGTAGGTATCACCTGCAACGCTTTCCTACTCAACTTCCCATTCAATGCCTTCATCACAACTCCTCAACTCCGGGCCACTGCTGGATCAACCTAATTCCTGGGGCTAGGCCGTAGGTGGCCCAGCCTAAATCATTCACCAGCCCCACCACCAGGCTGGGCAAAATCGGGCGCGGCCCAGCAGACGCATCCACAGCCAGCCCTAGGACGTTCGACCGTAAAGCCGTACCCACGCTGGCCCCCGTCAGCGCCAGAGTAGCTATAAATTGCAGGCCATTATTTTTCAGCAGGCCGCCGACTAAATTCGCGCCGCCCCAGAGGCCGAGGAAACGAGGGAAGTCTGTGGGGGGAGCGATCGCAGACTGTCCTTTCATAGCCGCAGTCCTCCCATGATGGTGGCCAGGTGGGGTTCAAAGGTAGCTAAATCACCTTCATCCCCAAACGACCCGCTGGGGTCGCCGCTGATGATGCCAGTAAAAAAAACGTAGACCTGATCGCCATCGGTGGCTACGTAGCCCACGGCGCGATCAAACACCACGCCGTTGGGGTGGGTGATGGTGTAGCCGTAGCGCAGCCCCGGCAAACTGCCGACCCTGGCGGGGGTAGGGGTGGTTGCCGGGAACTGGAGTTTGGGGTCGCCTCCGGCGCGATCAGTTCTGATAGCCGTGTAGTGATCCGCCACCCAGGCCTCAAGAAATTGCCGCTGGGTCTCGGGGGTAGTGGGTGCGCGCCCCGGCAAAGCTACCTCGCTGAGAGGATGGCTAAAACGCTCGACGGTGCCGAGAATTTCACCATTGGCAGTGACGCAGAGCAGCACCGGGTTTTCGCAGGGTTCTACCTGCCAATGGTTGGGGGCCGAGGTTGGCCCCAAGAGGTCGGCCCAGCCGGTAGCGGGAGCTGCCGGGGCTGAGATGGAGACCTCCTCGGAGACGGCAGACGATGGGGGGAATTCGGTACAGGCGATCGCTCCATGACAGAGCAACAGCATACCGACCCAGGTAGGGAGGCGCATTAAAGGGTTCATACAAGTTGACATTAAAGAGGATGCTGAGTCTGCTAGACCACTACCTGATATCCACTACCTGATATGAGGGGGGTACCCCAACGCCGGGGGCAGAGTTGGCCATGGCCTGCTCACCTCAAGCGATCGCGTTGGCGTGACAGCGGGTCTACAGCCATTAACCTACTTCACCGGCTAGAAGCCCATTCCGCACGGTATGACAGATTGGGTTCCTGGCCGATTTCTCTATGCTTGGTTTACTGTCACCCTGGGTAAGCCCAAGTTGCTAAAACTAAGTTGCTAAAACTAAGTTGCTAAAACTAAGTTGCTAAAAC
>DAIUJR010000053.1:0-15935 GCA_036848635.1 Nodosilinea sp. CTOTU7336 | reverse complement strand
AAGTTGCTAAAACTAAGTTGCTAAAACTAAGTTGCTAAAACTAAGTTGCTAAAACCAAGTTGCTAAAACCAAGTTGCTAAAACCAAGTTGCTAAAACCGTGGCTTTCGCCTCGACTCGCCCGCAGGATGATATTCGCTCGTAGCGCAATCTGCTGAGCATTGCTCAGTCGTCTGACGTAGTTTCTCGAGTTCTGCCTACTCTGACACTGGGTAGGTAATGGGAACGGCGGTCGTCTTGGCATCAGCCGTATCCTCTGACCCCCTACGCCTTAATAGTAGGCCTTTTTCTGCCATGCGGTACTAGTGGCGATTGCCCAAATCGCTTAGATATCTATCGGGTGGCCCACCCAGACTCAAACTTCCGAAGGAGACAAAACAGCGGTAAGTTGCTTAATCTTTTATTGACAGCAAGATTAACACAGTCAATAGAGGAAGTAAGCATGGTAGATAAAACTGTAAAAAGAGAAATTCCCGAGATTGACCCAACCGAAACAGAAGATTCTAGATTAGCGATAGCCGATAAAGATCGGTCTTTTTTAGAATATGTAATGGTTGAAGGGGGCTTTGCTGAACCCTACGATGCCCGAGACTTTACTGAAGTTGTTTTTCGTGTCATGCGCGACCTGATGACAACCGAATCAGCCGATCGAGTTGCCGATGAGCTGCATCAAGAAGCCATGTCAACCGATGAAAAAGCTTTACAAATGGAGGTGACTGACCTGTGGAAAGACACCAACCCCCTTGTCGGATTTTTAAGCCGGGTACGTCCGCCTTGGCAGGGGCCGGGAATTTTCAAAATTGACTCCGATCGCTTCTTCTTCCGGGTAGCGAATGAAGGTGGCTTGCAACGTGATCCTACCGACAAAGATGCCGAGCGCAAGCAGGCGGTAAAAGCCGTTTTTACCGCCACTAAGAAAGAGCTGTCCGAAGAGCGCATTCAGGAAATTGCCACCTGGCTACCTGAAAATGGCGTCAGAGAACTCTGGAATCAAGCGTAGAAATTATCTGAAATATGACCTTGAGCGGGTTGATTGACAAAAGCTTCCCGCCTAGGTTGGATTAAGGTGACGTCGCTGGCTTCCCACCAGGTAACCCAACCCCAGCAACGGTTTTGTTGGGTTACTATCTTTGGATAGGGCCGCACAGGCCAGCCCTACGGGGCGGTTCAACCTTGGTGCAGCACAACGTCGAACTTGGCTAGCGAGAGCACTGCTCGAGAGCATCTGGCGGCGTCAGATTGTCCGGTGGGGCAGCCTGGGGCCGACCTAAGCTCAGGACGCCCCAGCTCGATAGAGTTTGAAGTGAAGGGCCGGGTTGCCCTGGGCGATCGGCTGCGATCGTAGATCGCGTTTTTGGCAGCATCGTCCCTAACCGGCAGAGTTTACACATGGCGGCTTATCCCTTCCGCATCACGTAGTAGTCGTTCATGATGTCGTGGGGTAGTTCCTTCATTTCGATTGCGGTAAACCCCGCCTGGGTCAGCATTTCGTGGGCCTTTTCGCGGCCCCACATGGTGCCGAGACCCATGCCGCCTTCAGCCAGCGACACGGTCATGCAGTGCATGCACGACACGGTGTAGAGAAAGGGCGCAACAGGATGGTCGAAATTGCCGCTGACCTCGCTGGCGGCACGAATATCTTGCATCAGGTACAGGCCGTCGGGGCGCAGGGCCTTGTGGATATTTCGCAAAACTAAATCGGGGTGGGCCTGGTCGTGGATGGCGTCGAAGGTGGTGATCAGGTCGTAGCGATCGCTCTCCTCCAGGTTAGTTACGTCTTTAACTTGAAACGCCACATTGGTGAGGCCGTGGGCCTGGGCTTCGGCGGTGGCGGCGGCGATCGCCGCCGCCGCAAAGTCATACCCCCGAAACCGACTGGCCGGAAACAGTGCCGCCAGTTTATTCATCGCTCGACCGCTGCCACAGCCCACATCCAGCACGTCAATGCCCTGGGTGAGCCGCTCCACCAGCCCCGGCACCAGGGGCAAAATCTGGTCTTCCAGCGCCGCCACAATGGTTTGACCGCTGTCTTCAGCCATCACCTCATGGAAGCGGCCAAAGGCGGAGTAGGGCACCCCGCCGCCAGCCTTAAAACAACCCACAATCCGATCTTCCACCTGAGCCAAGCCCACAATGTGCTGAAAGAACGTGGCCATATTATCGGACTGGGCCGCGCGGGTGAGCCAGGCGGCGTGCTCGGCGGGCAGGCGATAGGTTTTAGCCGCCGCATCGTACTCCACCATGCCGCCCACAGTGAGGGCGTTGAGCCATTCGCGCACGTAGCGCTCTTGCAGGCCAGCGGCTTCGGCAATGCCCTGACTGGTGGTCGGCGGCAATGCGGCCATCACATCAAATAGATGGGTGCGGTGGCCGACAGATATCATCAGCGCCAGGGCACCGTGGTTGAGCAGAGTCAGCAGGTCGCCCGCAAAGGCTTCAGCTTTGGCCGCATCAAAGGTAGTGAGTTGAGTTGTCATGGGGGGCTCCTGTGCAACATTTAATTTATACCAACTAGTTTGTATAGTAGCCAATCAGTTTTTTACCGTCAATGGCCTTGAAATTACGCTTTGTAACGTCCATGGCTCTGGGTAATACCAAATCCGAGTCCTATAGCCCCGATTCCCAGCAGGCCAAACCTTAGGGGCATTGGCGCAGCCTAGCCAGAGGCTTTATGGCATTCGCCCGATTGAATCGGGGGTAACCAAAACCAAGCAGGATTTGCTCTAAAAATAGATTTTTGTCGTTGGGGGTGCCGCGTCAGCGGCATAGACGATTGGTATAAGACGAAGCCACGCACTAGGACAGTGCTAGCGACCATTTGGTGCGGGCGAAACTGGGATTCGCCTGACGGCAACCATGCCCTTCGACTCTTCAGGGAATGGTTGCCGTCAGGCTTTGGGAATGCTGCTGAGGGGGCCTCAGTCTAATCGAGCCTTGACGGGGGATCGAGTAGGGGAAAATAGCCAATCTGCCGGGCATTCATCACTAAGGACAGGTTGATATGCTCAAACAGCTCAACCACCCATTGGGCGGCCTCAATGGTTTTATATTCAAACGCGCGGTACAAATAACCCAGCTTTTTTTCTAGGCTAAAGCGAATCATCGGGCAGGCTAGCACTAAACTCAGCAGCATCCCGGCAAAATCGAGGGGGGAGGCATCGCTGACCCAGCGTTCTAGTCGCAGGGTATGGGAGGTATTGTACTCAGGCAGCAGCACCGCATCCAGCAGGCGCAGAAACAGATTCTTGGTGGTGATCGCCTCCAGCTGGGCGTCATCCTCAATTCTGGCCATGGCTTTGCGAATTGATTCAGCAATTCTCTCCTTGGTGCGGGCCGGAAACGGTTCAATGGCATCCATCAGGTAGGTCTTAACGTGGGGGCGATAGTTGGCATATCGCTGGTAGACTCGCCGCTGCTGAGTATGGGTCTGGGCCTGCTGGCTAAAGGAGTTATGCCGATGGGGATAGTAATAGTCCAAGCCCCGCTCGAAGTCCGGTACCTGTAGCCGGGAGGGATTGACCAGCCCGGTGGCGCCCTGGTGACGTAACTCGCGATAGCGATATACGGCCTCGTAGGTTTCCCGCAGTTTGTTGAGCTGTTTTGCCCCAGTACCGCTATGCTCTGGGTTGCTGTAGGCATCTCGCTCCAGTTGCTCAATATCGGGGGTGCGGGTGGCAGAGCGGTACAGGCAGAAATAATCGGGCAGGTAATCGGCCACAATTCCCCTGAATTCGCGATGCTCTTCCCGGTAGGTTGCATAGCCGCCCAGGCGCATCTGGCGGCGTAAACAATCGCCGTACTCGCCGCTGCCAAAGTCCTTCAGGCGCTCGCGCAACAGTTCTGTGGTTGGGTTTTGGGCGGCGGGGGCAGGCAATGTCCCCAGGTGGTCAATCAGCCGCCGCAAATAGGGCATCATTTCACCGTCGAGATGCCAGGGGTTACAAATTGAGTAGTAGGAGCGGTTGAGGAAGTGCAGCCCCTCAATTTGCTTAAACCGGGCATCCTCAACCACGGTCGTGAGGGCCGATCTGGCCGTCGGCAGGGCGGGGGTAACCCGATCCCACAGCAGGTCATAGAACAATTTCAGGGCTTCCTCCGGTGGGTAGCGGTAGGCCAACCGCCGGATGTAGTCATAGACATCATCCTTGGCAATTTCAAATTTGAGCCGGTCGCTTAGCTGTCTAACCATGCCCTCAAAACCCAGACATATACTCTGAGAGGTTCACCCCAAACCTTACCCGAATGCGTCAGTACTCCGGTGGAGCGTTTATCTACCTGGGCCAATGCCCTGGGCGACTGAGGCGGCTGACTGTTTCGGGGTATTGATACTGGCCAATACCGGCGAGCCTCTCTTGCCAACCAATCGGGGCAACCAATCGGGCCAACCGAGCGGGTTTGTCCGTGGAGGTAGGGGACTATAAAGAAGTGAAAAAACCAGCTTAAGTGTAACAAAACAATCCGGCATATTGTTACAATTCGTAACTTTTCCAGAAGTCACGCTCGACCGGCTTCAGCCCCTGGCAGCCTCGCAACTGAGGCAGGGCATGGGGCGGTATGGCCGGGTTGACCGTCACCTGCCAGGCGATTGCCTGGGCCGCAACATCCCAGATCTGTAACATCTGCGGGGGCTCAGATTTCTGGGTCAGCAACCAGCCACCATCATTGGCTAGGGCCATGGGGTTAACCGCCTCCACCATTGGAATCTTGACGCTCTGGGATAGGTTGGCTAGCGCCTTAATAACGACTTTGTGGGGGCGGGAGGTGATGGCCGCCAGATAGGTGCCATCAGCGCTAAACCTGAGGCCGCGAATGGGTGGCTCAACCGGTAATGTCTGCACTCGGCCATCCTCCATTCGCAATCGGGTCTCTCGACCCTCCAAAAATGCCAAGAGTGGGTTGTCACCCTGCCAGGTCATGCTGATCACGATCGTGTCATCAACCTGAATTTCTTCAGGACTGCTGGCGGTATCCCCGATATCCCAAACCAGTACCCGATCGCCTGTGCCTTTAGACATCAGGCGTAAGCTCCCCGCCGCCGGGCTGGGCACCAACTCGCTAATCTCCCCAGCATGGCGGTGGCCCAGCTCCATTTTTTCATCCAAAAAGTCATTCCAGACGGTAATTCGTCCGTCGGCCAGGCCTACGACAACATAGCTGAGGCTATCGCGATCGCAACGACAGGCGAGGCTGGTGGCGCAAAGCTCCACAGACATCAGCCAGCGCGGTGCTTCGCCATCCCCGATCCACCAGCTGTAGACCTGCTGCCCCGCCACAATCGCCAGGGTCTCGTCATTACCGAACCCTACGTTTTGGATCGGCAGGGGCTCCCCTTGGTCTCCCCTAAATGCCTTAAACCGGTAAAGCGCATACGCCCCACCCTCGCGCCGCCAGCACAACAGCCGACCCGCTGCATCGCCGACGGCTAGGGTTCTACCCGTTGGGGAGAGGGCCGCTGCCAAGGCACCCTGGAGGGGTAAGGGTAGGGCCGTATGGGTAAAATGGCAGTCGGCCAGGTTCAGACCGGTTACCGCCGTCGTCGATAAATCCGCATGGTTAATCCGGAGGCCAGTAGCGTTCAGGGCTCCTGGCGGAACCCCCAAAGCTACCGCAATGTTCAACAGATTTCCGGCGGCATAGCCGTTCTGCAAGCTTTCCTCCTCGCGAATGCGCCCCAGCATGGCGTTAATCACCTCAGCCCGATAGCTACTCCGCCAGGCATCGGGGTCAATTTTTCGCCACTCGGTCTCTAGGGGCGCTAACACCTGGTGCCAATGCCACTGTCGTTGCCCAAAAGAGGCCTGAGGGGCGATCAGCGGATGGCGGTTCAGGGTCTGAAGATCTCTGTCATGCAGGGCTTGGGCAAACGTTTCGGATAAGTGGCGGGCGATCACATAGCGCAACCACTCCATGGCCAGACAGTAGAGGCCATTGACATGCTCCACCAGCCCCCGACGTTGCAGATGCTGCATCACCGCTGGCAAGATTGGGTCGGGCTGACCGTTTCGGGTTAGCCTACCGCTGGCGTCGCCAATGCGCTCCCCGGGGTGCAGCAGTAACCATCCCAATAGCTCTCGCTCATTGACGGTAAGTTCTTGCAGGGCGACTCGCCAGTTATCGTCATCGGCGTGGTCAACGGCCCAAGGATGCTGCATAAAAGCGTCCAGGTTGCGGGAGGCCGATTGCCTAATTTTATAGGCCGCCGCCTGCAAAATCCCAGGGTTATAGCCGCAGAACCGCGCCAGTTTTTGTAAGTCCTGGGGGGGATGCTCTGATAATCCGGCCTGGTTGAGTAGGCCCACTGCCGCCGCCTCGCCCAGCCCTCGCAGCGGATGGTTGAGCAAATTATCATGGTTCCTCTGCAAGCAGCCAGGGGGCTGTCGGCACACTAAAATCACACAGCCTCGCAGGGTGTGCCGATCCAAAAGTGCCTGTAACCACCACTCATAACAGGCCGAGGCAGGGGTGAAACGACCAGCCAAATCCTCTGGGGTATAGAGGGTCTCAGCCTTTTCAATAATCAGTAAGCAGTCACGGGTGCGTAATACTTGGGTTAGAGCCATCTCAGGAGCCGCCGACGGGTTAACCGCTATCCCCAGCTCGTCCGCTACGGAGTGAGACAACGCCGCAACGGTTGGCACCTCGTTGGCTTGGCGCCAAATCGCGGTTTGAAATCGATCTGGCGTTTTCAGGGCTTCCCACAGACCGCCGACCAGGTAAGTCTTGCCAACGCCGGGGGGGCCAAAAATACAGAGCACCCGTCGCCGCTCCTCAACCACGCCCCTGACCAGGGTCTGCAAGTCTAGCTCGCGCCCTAACAGTCGGCGGCCCTCGAAGCGAACCGATTGCTGATACCACTCCACTACCACCCTGGCACAGGTGTTTTTTTTAGCCCGACGCCCAAGGGTTAGGGCTACATGTCGGTAAAGTTCAGACGCAACATCTCGAACGTGGCCATAGGTTACCCCCAGCCCATCGGCAATGTGCCTTAGGGAAGGGACGTTGCGTTCCGCTAGGTAGCAGTCCAGCAACCACCGCAACACCGTCCGCTGGGGGGCGGTGAGAGTTTGATTATTTCTACTGGCTAGCTCTCGATCAAAGCGATTGAGAATTTCTTCGACATCCAGCTCCATAGACCTTTGGTAGACCCGTGCACTCCATTTGTTGGAGTCAGTCTACTAAAGTTTCCGAAGTAAAACCCGACAGTTTTCTGACAGGGTGCCGACATTTTGCCGACAATTTGGCAATGTTTACCGACGTTTCTTTAGATTGTTCCGACAAACCAGACAGAAGAGCCGGTCAGAATGTTTTGGCCGATACACTTTTGCCCTAAAAAATCTCCCGGCAAAAGCGCTGCAAGATCTTTACCAGCCTGCGCAAGATGAATGTAATTCCTTGCTCTCGAAGAAATTAGTACAAGCGCTCTCAATGAACTGGAGTATTTACCATGACCGCTTACCTTTCTAACACAAACCGTGGCAGCCCCGTCAACCCATTTGAACACAATCGGGGCCGCAACTCATCAGCCCCTGACATGGCATCCCAGCTCGCCTACGTGATCCGCGACATCCTGCCCCACCAACCTGGGCGGATCCACTACCTGACCACCGACTGGAACGCCTTGTCCGTAGATCAATCGTTTATCCCCCTAGGTACCCCGGTTCACCCGGTGATGCGCAGGGGCAACACGTGGTTGGTGGTCATAGATTCAGAAGCATTCGCCCCACCGGCGGCTCAACCCGGAGGTCATTACTATGCGTAAACCTACACGATTGTTCGATCTGCTCCTAGAGGCCCTGGGTTCCCTCACCAAGATGCTCTTTATCAGCATGTTCATCAGCACGGTGCTGGTAATTCTGGCGGGCATATTTGGCCTCGGCCCAGAGGCACTGCTGATTTACCAGATCCTCTGGGGGTTCTTCTGGCGGCTCTGTCTGTCCCTGGTGGCGATCATCGCCATCGTTTCCATGCTGGATTCTTTGCAGTAAACCCAGGCGTTGCTGATTGGCCCCCAGCTGCCCCAGAGTTGGGGGGCTAGGGGCCAATCATACTATCGACGACTCCCACCCCGCCAGCGACATCGCCTTGGAATTTGCGCTGAAATAAAGTACCGACTCAAGCAACAGACTCATCATGGATTCCCGCCTACGCGGGAATGACGGTGGGACTTTATTTGTTTGCCAGTCCCTTAATACTCCTAACTCGCGGCTTCCAGCTTATCCTGGGTGCGAGTCTCAAAATCGCTGGCCCCATGGCGCTCGTGGAGCTGCTCGGCGGGCGCGCCCCAGGTGCGGTTTACCATGCGGCCGCGCTGCACCGCTGGGCGGGCATCAATCGCTGTCGCCCACCGCACCAGATGAGTGTAAGCCGAGGCCTCCACAAACTCAGCCGCGTCGTAGAGACGGTTCAAGACCAGCCCACCATACCAGGGCCAAATTGCAATGTCGGCGATGGTGTAGGTATCACCACTGATGTAGGGCTGGTCGGCCAGCTGGCGATTCAGCACGTCAAGCTGGCGCTTGGTTTCCATCGTAAAGCGATCGATGGCATATTCAATTTTGATCGGGGCATAGCTATAGAAATGCCCAAAACCGCCCCCCACATAAGGGGCTGAGCCCATCTGCCAAAATAGCCAGGAAAGGCATTCCGTCCGCTGTGCAGGTTCAGCGGGCAGCAGTGCGCCAAATTTCTCCGCCAGATAAAGCAAGATCGACCCCGATTCAAAGACGCGGGTTGGGGGTGTCGTGCTGCGATCGACCAGGGCCGGAATCTTAGAGTTGGGATTCACCGCCACGAAGCCACTGCCAAACTGGTCCCCCTGATTGATTTTGATTGTGTAAGCGTCGTACTCGGCGGCGGTAATACCCAGGGCCAGAAGCTCCTCCAGCATGATCGTGACCTTTTGCCCATTGGGGGTCGCCAGCGAGTAAAGCTGAAGCGGGTGCGCCCCCACCGGCAGGTCTTGATCGTGAGTCGGGCCAGCCACGGGACGATTGGTGCTGGCCCAGGTGCCGCCGCTCTCGGTCTGCCATTGCCAGACTTTGGGTGGGGTGTAGGTTGAGGGGGTCTCCATGGTTTGGCTTTAATGTAGATGTAGGGTGCTAACAATCGATAGCGTAGCTTAATGCGACCTCACTCGCACGGCCCCTGCACACCCGCAAACGCCGACGACTCCTCCAGCAACCGGGGCCAGGGCCAAACCCGCACCAGGGTCGAGCCGCTGACGCTGCCCAGGTTACTGCCATCGATGTTAAACAGCACCAGCCGCACGGGCTGATCATGGCGAATGCAGAGGGTTTCTTGCCCGGCCAAAGACCAGACCCGTAAGGTATGGTCATCGCTGCCGGTGAGGATGTTTTGCCCATCGGGGCTAAAGGTAACGGTACGCACAGGCTGGCGGTGGCGAATTTGGGCCACCTGTCGCTTGGCCGTGCTGAGAATGTCGGCCACGCTCCAGAGGTTGACGGTGCCGTCTTGGCTGGCGGTGGCCAGCTGGCGGCCATCGGGGCTAAACGCGGTATCGGTGAGGCCAGCGGTATGGCCAGGCAGCGACGTTTTAGCGGTGTAGGTGCTAGTGCCGGTCTGCCAGATGTGCAGTACGCCATTTTGGGTGGCCACGGTGAGCAGGGTCTCATCGGGGCTAAAGCCCACATCTACCACCGCTGAGGCATCGCCCCAGGCCAGTACCGAGCGCTGGGTGGAGGTCTGCCAAACCCGCAGATCAAAGCTGTCGGTAATCACCGCCACGAAATTGCGGGAAGGGCTAAAGGTAATCAGGCGCGGGTTTTCCTGGGCCAGCAGGCTGGCCAGCTCCGGCGGCAGGCTGGCCAGCCCAAAGGCCAGGGTGGTTTCCTGGCTATCGAAGCGCGATTCCTTTTGGCTCAGCAACCGGCTTGGGGCCAGGGTTTGGGCCTCGACGGCGAGCTGGTGGGCAAAGGCCAGCTTGCTTTGCTGGTAGGCCAAATTACTCTGCTCAATGGCGCGCTGGCGCTGGTGCAGGGCTACCCCCGCCGCCGCCAAAGCTACCAGGGCCAGCGCCGAAACACTGACTCCAAAACTTTTGAGCCGCCGCTGCTGCTGCTGTTGTCGGGCGGTTTCAGCCTGGCGACTGCGGTAGACGTACTCCCGTTGCAGAGCCGTAGGGCTGGGGGATTTACTGGTGGCGGTGGCCAGCCAGGTTTCGGTGCTCTCTAGATCATTCCCCCGCAGCAGGTAGTCTTCGGCCCGGTTAGCGGCCTGCCATTCCCGCGATCGCACCAGCAGCCGGGTGTGAAACTTGACGTGATCCAGGTCGGTATCCAACGCCGTCACTAGGGCCTGAAAGGCCGCCTCAAAGTCGTCACTCTCGCGAAAAAACAGCCAGTTGTGGCGACCCAGCACCGCTGGCACGGTCTGCCGATCAAACCCATCCCGCCGCACAATGGGCATCAGCCGCTTGTGGTGGGTGGCAGCATAGTCGATCTCCTGGCTGCAGACCTTCGAGGCTAAAGAGTCGGGGCTAATCACAAAAATAAAGGTATTCGCCGCCTCAATGCCCGCCTGAATTTCCTTCCACCAGTCGGCGGTGAGGGGAATGTCTTCCCAATCAACCCAGGCGTCGTACTGGCTATGGGCGAGGGCCGCGTTCAGTATCTTAACGAAGTCCTGGTCGGCCCTGGAGTAGGAGATAAAGACGTCGGACATGGTAGGGGTAGGGGGTGACGGGTAGATGGGTGAAGACGTGAAGGATTGGATGGGCGCTGCCCTGAACTGGTTGAAGGGGTAGATGGACGGGGGCAGAGCTTGCTATTTGCGACGGGGCTCTAACGGGGGAAGGGGGAGTTTTGCTTGGGATGGCTGGGGAGATATTGGATTTTAGGACAGATTAGGGATCAGCCATTCAATCAGGGCCTAACGTCATTCCCGCCGGGGCGGGAATCCATAATGAGCGTCTCGATTGTGTTACTTGCTTTCAACGTAAGTCTCTTATTTGTCGATCGCTTTCTGGAGGGAGGCTTGGAAGACGCGCTGGCCGGTGGGGCCGGTGGGGTTAGGGGTGAGCTGCATGGGGCCGGGGTCGCCGGGGCGGGCGGCGAGGGGTTCGTAGGCGATGGTAATGGGGAAGTTGCGCTGGTCGAAGGCGGCGAGAAGTTCGTCGCGGGACTGTTCGGCGGGGTCGATGAAGGCGGGGTCGTAGTCGAAGAAGGCCTGGGTTTGGGCCTCGACCTGGATGTTGCTAGCCCGCATTTCTTCGTCGTAGGTGAGGGTGTAGTTGACGAAATCGGGCTGACGTTCGCCGAGCTGAATGCGGTCTTTGATCACCATGCGATTGGTGACGGTGAGGGTGTACTGGCTGTTAGTCTGGGCGTCGTCGGCGAAGTAGAGGCGTTTGCGATCGCCCTGAGCCGACAGCGCCACCCGCTTGCCCTGGGGCAGCTTTAGCCCGCTGATGGCAAACCCAGAACTTCTCGATACCCGGCGTTCGGTGAGGGAAAATTCTGTGGGAGTAGAGGAGTTAAAGGTATAGGCCTGGTCGGCGGCGTCGGTAAGGCTAATGGAGAGTTTGGGAATTTCCGCCGCCCGGTTGGCGACAAAGGTTAGCTCTGGCCCGGTGGGGGTGGGCACCACGTAGAGGGTCAAGGTCTGGTTGGGTTGCAGGGTCAGCCCCTCAAAATTAGCGTTGTAGCCAGGGCCGGTGAGCTGGAGGGTGGAGGTCTGGCGCTGGGTGGTAGGGGCTCCGGTGAGGGTGATCGCCAGGGGAGTGCCAAGGCGGTCAGCGGGCAGGCGGTAGCTGGCGGGCACCTCCCGGTTGAGGCCGCCCTTGAAGGGCACCAGCGCCACCTGGTCTTGATCGCCCAGGGGCGGGCTGCTGCTGAAGAGGGCCACGGCCAGGGTGCCTTCGCCGATGAGGGTGATGTCTGTTGTCGGTTCTACGGGGGCTTCAGCTACGGTTGCGGCCGCGCAAAAGGGACAGGTAAAGGGCCCTTTTGCGGCGAGGGGCTGGTCGGCGGGGGCGGCCTGCCGCCAGGAAAGCTGGGTTAAATCTAGGGTTTTGCTCTGGGCATCGCCCTTAAACATTGGGGCGGTGGCGGTGGGCTGGTAGGCCCAGGTATCGGCCACGGTGTCAAACTCTACATGCAGGTCAGTGGGGCTGGTGGCGCGCCCGGCAGGGTAGTTGCTGTCATACACGTAGACCCAGTATTTGCCGTTGCCCCGGTCTTCGGCCCGGTAGGGGGTGAGGCTGTGGCCCTCGGTAAGCGCTCCCTCGATGGTGCGGTAGATGCCCATGGTAAACGGGTCAAGGGAGCCAGTCAGGAACACGTCCAAAATGGAAAATAGGATCCGGGTGGGGGTAAGCGACTCGCGGATGGCCTGGGTTTGCTGGGCCACCTCGGTAACGCCCTGCATTAAAAACAGGTTGGCAATGAAGGTTTGCAGATCAAACAGGGTACGGGCCAGGCCAAACACCGTGCGCTGTAGCAAGAAGTTCACCAACCGCTGCCACCAGGGAATTTGCGCCGGGGGCTGGGGCTGCCACAGAGCCAGCACCGCCGCTGACATCCCTTCAGAAAGGCCCTGGTTCATGCGCCCCAGCTGGGTTTTGAGCCAGTCTTGGGCGGCGGCGGTGAGCACACAGGTGCGTACCTCCTGGCCAATGCAGACCTGGGTGCCAAAGAGCTGCTGAAGCTGGTCGGTGAGCACCTCTTCCCAGTCTTTGGCGTTGCGCACCAAGTCAATGGACTGGATGAGTTCTTGGTTAGAGAACTGGAACCCGTTCACCCCAGGGTCGAAGTTAGGGAGCGACACGGTGCCGTTAGGCAGGCTTTGCAGTTGGGCGAGTAAGTCGCCGGGGTCAGCCGCGCTGGAAAGGCGAGGTGAGGAGCTAGTGCCATGGGAAGGCTCCACCGCCAGGGCAATATAGGGAGAAAGCTGGATACTGATTAGGGTCGTGAGCATCCCTAAAATCAGCCAGCACCCCCAATTGAACCTGCGAAACCGACTTAGCATTCTGTGCCTCACCCCTGGACATAATGTGTGCATAGCCCCACCCAAGATATACCGCATGGGTGGCATGATCGGCGCGGCTGGGCCATTCTGCAAACCGGCTGATGCGGCCTTTGGTCATTAGCTAGCCTGTAGGTTATGCAACGAAGTGGAACCTAACAGCGATTAACTGGTAGGCATTGCCTACTACGGTGCTGGTTAGACTTCACCGTTAGCTCCGTTAGCCTTAGTCAAACTAGCAGAGACTTCAGCGTTAGCTCCGCTGGCTCAAGTCAAACTAGCGGGAGCTTAAGGGTTAGCTCCGCTGGCTCAAGTCAAACTAGCGGGAGCTTAAGGGTTAGCTCTACTGGTTTAAGTCAAACTGGCAGGGGTTTCAGCGTTAGTCCCGCTGGCTCAAGTCAAACTAGCGAGGACTTCAGCGTCAGCCCCGCTGGCTCAAGTCAAACTGGCTGGGGCTTAAGGGTTAGCTCTACTGGTTTAAGTCAAACTGGCGGGGGCTTCAGCATTAACCCTGCTGGATTGAGTTAGGAGATTTCCAGCCAAGAACTTACCTCGTCATTCCCGTGCAGGAAGGAACCCAGCCCAAAAGTCTGTTTATATCGGGTATCTTCTTTCCGAGAAATTGCCTTAAACCGCTGGTTGACTGACAAAAGTTTCTCACGTCGGTTGGGTTGAGGCGACGTAGCTGGCTTCTTTGCGGGTAACCCAACACCAGTAACGGTTTCGTTGGGTTACGCTAGCGCTAACCCAACCTACGGCAGAATGCCGTAAAGTTACCGGCATTAAACCCAATATTTTCATCCCGTCACGCCCCCGAAATCGATCATCGCAGGGTAATGGTCGCTATAGCGCCGAATATGCCCTCGCCGGGGGCACTCGTCTGGGCGAAACCCTGCGACCCAGCCTTCCCGCGAAGGAGGACTCTTCGACTCAGATGGCAGGGTAGCGCTAGAGGCTATGGGGGTTGTCAATCCCAGAGTTCTTGCGGAACTCTGGGATTTTTTTGGCCTGGGATAGGTGGCTGATACCGAAGCCTACTTGGCTACCCCCGGTTAGGCAGGGCGAACGCCATTCGCCCCTACGGAGTTAACGTTTTTAATCAAGGTTATTGCATTCGGATTTGATATTAGGCGGAGAGGTGGCGCACCAGATAGCGCATCACCTCCCCCTGGGCGGGGGTAATCAAAATCCCCGCTGGAGGGATGGTAATGGCCCGACTCCAGGTGGCCTGGTCGGCATAGCTGAGATGGTGCAGGCTATGGATGGCCGACCGCACCCCCGCGGGGGAGCCAATCATTAAATGGCGCAGCTGCTCGCGCCCTGGCTGGGGGGCAGGGGTAACCAGGCGAACGGGTTCTGGCAGCCCGGCTTCTTGAATAAATCGGGCTTCTGGGTTAACAAAACAAACCATAGGGGATTCCTTCAGATAACGGTGGTAAGGAACCCCCAAAAACCTAGCCGCCCCAGATAGTGCATCTGCGGGCGGCCATATAATAGGCGTAGCCACGCGGATAGGGTGATTCTATCTTCGGGGTTAGCCACTGGTGGGTGCTGTCACACCCCCCAGTGGTGACGACCAAATTTTTGGGGAAGACAAGCTGCACGCACACAGCTATGGGTAGTCAATGTAACCCATCCGTGGGGCGGACGCAAGTAGTTGCGCGGGGGTGGGGGAAATTGGGTGGGTGGTAGGGTGCTGATCTCTGCAATGACGATGAAGATTGACTGAAGCGATCGACCTAACACCCCGATTTGGCGAGATGGTCTGAATAAGATCTGGCTAATCATCTCCATAGAGGGTGTTAGGCTGAATAGAAAGAGTCAACGCAGGTTAACCCATAATTAGGCAGCAAACCCTAGTTATATTAGCCAGGTAACAAACTACACTTTTATGCAGACTGACATCAATTTGTCTAGATCCCGAAGCCTCATCCTTCCTCCAGCAACTTCAGCGTCGCAACAAGGTTCATTAAAAGAGATCCAGGTTAAGTCAAGCGTTGTAGTAGTTGGAGCCAATGGTTCAGGAAAGACTCGCCTTGGGGCTTGGATTGACTTAGTGTCACCGCAGAAACCTTTAGTTCATAGAGTCGGAGCACAAAAATCTCTTTCAATACCAGAATATTGCTCGACATCATCTATCGATGACGCTGAAAATACTCTTCTCTACGGCTATTATCAGCATAATTCAACGTCAGAGCAGCTTCTCCAGTATAAAATTGGGCATAGATGGCAATCTAAGCCTAGTACTTTCCTTCAGAGCGACTACGAAAACGATCAATGGGACTGGTATTTACTTCCTGAAAGTGGAGATGTCCCCGAAAGATTACTTTTAGAGATTCTGGGAAGCAGACAAGCAATTCTTTTTACCGAAGGTGACAGAGATAGCTTGGATTTCTTCATATTTTCACATCTCTTCAGAGATTTTTCTATAACTCCATGCGGCAGTGCTTCAGCAGTGATTCATTCGACTTGCTCATTTTCCAACCTAAAACATCTTCATAGCCTCGAGTGCAAAGGTATCATAGACCGAGACTTTAGATCAGATGAACAAGTTAATCATCTTAGAAATTTAGATATCTTTTGCCTTTCTGTTTCAGAAATTGAAAATCTATTTCTGTCAGAAGAAGTCTTGAGAGCAGTAGGTGCATCCTTACACCGAGAAGACATGGATGGCATTATCAAAAAAGCTCAAGACTTAGTCTTTACACATATGGAACGGGAAAAAGAACGTTTAGTTTCTTCTATTGTTGCTGCCCGTATTGAGGATGGGTTTCTACAGTTCGATGCTAAAGCACTAGGAAAAATAGAACTGAATAGATCACTCGAAACTATGTTGTCAAAACTTGACATTTCCTCCCTTTATACAGAAATAAGCAATTCTATAAATGCCATATTATTGACCCGAAATTATTCAGATGCATTGCGCCTCTATAATAATAAAGGCCTCCTTCCTCAA
>DAIUJR010000052.1:0-45038 GCA_036848635.1 Nodosilinea sp. CTOTU7336 | reverse complement strand
CCCTGGCTTTTGTAAAAGATAAGATCCGGGGTAAAGCCGTTATCGCCCAGTCGCACTCCAGGCGATCAGCAGAGGCAGGCCGATACCAACCGCAAGGTTGACGAACAGCCACAGATAAGAAGTTGAGCTGCTAAATCCTCGAATATAGAAGCCTCGGCGGGTTGACGACAACAACGCATCCCAAATTAGGTGAGCGCTGATGCCAACGGAAAGGCCAATTGCCCCGTCGCGGACCAGATTAGCTAAAGATTTTTGCCACTGGGCTAGACGAGAACGCTGCACCAGCCAGACCCATACGCCCAAGGCTGTCATAGGTATCAACACCGAATGAAACAGCCAGCTGCGGTGGATGAGGAATTTAAGGCCTGTCCACTGGTAAAGGGGGATATCCCAGTCGGGGAAGGCCATGTAGAAGAAGGTGCCGCTGAGGATGGGGATGCCCAGCTTGCGAAAAAAGAATAACCCGCTTGCTCCCCAGACCAGCATGATCAGGAAACAAATCGGGTTGATAGTGCTGGCACCGTTGCGAGCGTAGCGCTCCAGTACCCACCAGAAGGCTATACCAGTAGCAAGGCCAACGCCAAAATGAAGCAGCTTGTCCCAAAGAGCAGGCATGGGTAGATGAGTGTGGAGGGGATCCCTAAAACGTTACACAAACCGAGCTTCAGGATTCCCGAATTTTCTACTCTCTTGGCAAATACTTCACAAGGGCTTTCATTACTTCATTGGGGCCAAACTGAAGCGGCCTGTCAGCATTGGGGGCGCTGAGAAAGTCTGTCCACTCGAAAATTTCAGCAAAGCCGAGCTGGTGGAGTGCAACGACGATGGAACTTACAGACTGCTTGCTGCCGATGACGAGGATTTTAAGGGGTTCGCGATCAGGGTGAGGATAGCTGTGGAGCTTGAGGATGAGTTCGAGGTGGAGTGGCTCAGCAGATTCGGGGTCTAGGATGCGAGCACTGTAGCGGGCGGCAGGGTTGGATTGCATAGGATGTCAACAGATTCAATGACGAGCATCATGGTCAACAAATCAGTTGCCGTCAACAAATCAGTTGTTTACTCGTCTAAGGTCGTCTGACACCATGAAGGCATGGGAAAAGCAGGACAGGTGCTCAGGCAAGTGCTTGAGGAATACGATGTGAGCCAGTACAGCCTTGCGGCGGCTCTCGATATTGAGCGTAATAGCGTCTACCGATGGGCTAATGAGAAGAGTGACCCATCTGGTGAAACCATAGTTGAAATTGTGAGAGCCCTAAAAGCCCTCAAACCAGAGGCGGCTAAAGCCTTCGTCGATCGCTACCTACTCGACGAAATCTCTTAATTTTGTAAGGCGACAGAGTAACCTGCCAATTTTCTTATTTTTGAAGAGGTCTACTGCCGCTGAAGCAAAATTGGATTGTCCATCATTAGTTATTGTGTGAATCAACCGACTGTCATTACCGTAGAACAACTTATGTATAAGCGGTAGCCCTAGGAAGAGGGGAGCCGAACCGCTTTCTTGCTCCCCCTTCTCCTCGGGGAGAAGGGGGTTGGGGGGATGAGGGCTCAACGGAAACCGGCCCAATGCCAAACCCACGGCGTAGGACACCCAATTGACGGCTGGTGCGGGGTCGTACTGGGGTTGCCACTCGGGCAGAGGGGCACCGGGGGGACGGTCTACGGCTCTCCAATCCGCAGATTATTCACCCGACCTGTATCGAAAACAGAGTTATACCATTCATAGTTAGCTGAGTTTCCGCCTGAAACGATGGGCAGATCGATTTGAAATTCGCGCTTAACGGCGTTCACCTGTTCGGACAGCTCGTGCATGTTTCTATAGCTGGGCTTGACCCCGCCCTAGCAGGCTAAGTTACAACCTAGACCAACCACTTCTAGGTGAGATAGGGCGAGCGTTTGCCGGATAAATTGCGATAAGTCTTCAGGCAGTATGCCCTCGCGCAAATCGCCCAGTTCTAGCATGAGAATAATTTGATGGCTTTTGTTCTGAGCTTTGGCACAGTAGGAAAGTTTTTTCAGCGTTTCGATTTCGGTATTGAGACTAATATGGACACTTTTAACGACCGCCTCAGCCTGGCTGAGGGCGGTGCGCAGCAGCACAAACTGAGTCAATACTCCAGCCGATCGCATACGCTGAATGTTTTCAAGGCGAGAATTGGCCATAAACTTAACGCCTCCTTGCAGCATGGCCTCAGCAATGGCTGGCTCTCCTAACACGGCCTTAGAAATCCCCATCAAAGAAATACCTCTGCGCCCGTAAAGCTCAGTCAATATTTTGGCGTTATCTTGAATCTGAAATAACGAAATTTCTAGCCTTGGCATGAACAATGTCATGATTTTATTGAGAGCGGGGTAGGTCTAAAGCAAAGCTCTGTATTGGGCGAACAGCCGTTCGCCCCTACAAGCCGCTGAATGACTTAGACGGAATGTTCTTGGGTAGAAATCACCTGGAGACAGATTCCTTGATCAAAGCAATGACCCCATCCGGGCCTACTGCCTTTCAAAATACCCAGAGAACTCATAAAAGCGGGGTGCCTGACGGCACTCTGGCCCTCAACTAGAATAATGTCCGGCCGCTCGTGCTCAAAAGCCTGGACGATAGCGTGCTCTATTTCATCAATGACAAATTGGGAAACCAGAGCATCGATAGAGGCTCCGTATCGTGCCCCCTGCATTAGACTGGTTTGCCCCGTTGCCACTAGCACTGACTGGATACCGAGCTGGTTTAGAGCTTTATTCAACTCTATGGCGGTAGTCATTTTGCCGCAGGCACAATCGGTGCCCAGCACGGCAACTACGGGAATATTGAGGTTGAATATTTGCCCCGCGAAGACGTGGAGATCCTTCAAAGCAGGGGGCCTTCTGATGTCTTTAATTTGAACATTATTCTGGGCTGCCGTAGCGGCAAGCTCCTGATCTTCAGAAAAGAATTGATGCAGACCATTGATAATATCCATGCCCTTTTCCATGGCGGCTAAGACGAGCTGCCTTTCTGCGGCGGATATATAGGTTTCTAGGGGAGCCTTGCCATAGATGTAACAGTCTGGATCTTTTTAAGGGCATTCAAGGCATCATCTAAATCAGCAAAAATGGGAATGCCGTTTTTCTGCCCCCCAATTCTTCTCCAGCATCTTTACCGGTCAGTCAGCCGTCGATGACCCCGACGATAGTATAGGTTTCAGAGTGGCGAACTAATCCTGTAGCGGTTTTGCCATCGGCCAAACCAAATTGACTATCGCAGTAAACTAAAGCCGTTTTTTTAAAGTTACCATTTAATTAATGTTCTCCACCTAATCCTTAAGCTCTTAAGAGACTGCTCTGAACTTGCCGAGTAAGGCTTTATATTCGTGCTGAAGCAGCCACAGGCTTTAAAAAAACAATCCTGCGGCCTACCTAATTTGTTAAAGCCAATGCAAAAAGCGATGAAATCTGATGAGTCGGCGAGACACCCTGGGGGTGTTTTGTCGCACAGAGCTCAAGTCCTAATTGAGTTTTAACTGGAGCTTATCTTGCCTTAAGCGCAGCACAAATTACTTTTTTGAAGTTCACGGCACAAAACCGCCGAGGGAGGTGGATGGCGCTTGAGAATTGCTATGGCTTGTTTCTAACCTGCTTTAGCCGCCACGACCTCCCGCACGCGATAAATGGGCCGCTGCTGCGACTCGTGGTAGGTGCGCATCATCACTTCGGCCAGTAGGCCAAAGCTAAACAGCTGAATGCCCGCCAGCAAGAGCACCACGGCCAGCACCAGCAGGGGGCGATCGCCAATGTCTTGACCGCCCAATACCTTGACCAGGGTCAGGTAGCTGCCAATTACAATGCCCGCCGCCATCGAAACCAGGCCCAGGGTGCCAAAGATATGCATGGGCTTGGTGAGGAATTTCTTCATAAAGTAAACGGTGAGCAGATCCATCACGACCCGCAGGGTGCGGCCCAGGCCGTACTTGCTGGTGCCGTAGCGACGAGCGTGGTGGGTAACCGGAATTTCGGTAATTCTGGCCCCTTCGATGAAGGCCAGGGCAGGCAAAAACCGGTGCAACTCGCCGTAGAGATTCATGTCGTGGATCACTTCCGCCCGGTAGGCCTTGAGGGAGCAGCCGTAGTCGTGCAGGTCGACGCCGGTGACGCGGCCAATCAGCAGGTTGGCGATTTTGGAGGGAATCAGGCGGGTCAGGGTGTTGTCCTGGCGATCCTTCCGCCAGCCGCTGACCAGGTCATAGCCCTGGTCGAGCTGGGCCAGCAGCCGAGGAATGTCGGCGGGATCGTTCTGCAAGTCCCCATCCATGGTGATGATGATCTCGCCCCGGGCATGGTCAAACCCGGCGGACATGGCGGCGGTCTGGCCATAGTTGCGGCGTAAAATCACCGCCCTGAGCCTGGGGTTGAGGGGTGCTAACCGCCGTAGCTGGTCGCTCGACCCATCGGTCGAGCCATCGTCGATGCAGATGATTTCGGAACTGAGGGCCAGGGTGTCGAGCACCTGGGTGACGGCCTCTAGCAGCACCGGCAGGCTGTCGTATTCGTTGTAGATAGGGATAACGATAGAGAGCGCGATCTCGCCGGTTAGACTCTCCGGTTGAGATACAGCGGTTGAGACAGAGTAGGAATCCATAGCAGCCGAACTGAACGGGGTGATGCCAAAAACCTGAGACCAGGGAAACGGTGTGTGCTCTTCCCTTGAGTGTATATGGTTGGGTGTCAGGTATTGGGTAGGGGTGTTAGGTGTTGGGTATCTCACCTCCAGGTGTTGGACACGACCTGGAAGGTTAGGAAAACCACTCAGCAGAGAAAAATCCAAAAACCCGGCCACTGGCTGGCAAAACTCATGAAAGACCTCCACCGGCCAGCGACAGGCCCAGGTGCGAATCATCCGACCCCTCTCCCCGGTCAAGGCATCGGTGAGCAGATGGGGCGGGTCACTCAAATCGGCCGTTTCATGGACGATGACTCTGACCACAGAATCAGCCGTGAGCCTTCTAGCTCATTCACCCAGTGCTTGCCCGCCTGCTCAAGGGCCTCAGTCAGGGGACGGCACAAGCACACCATTGTCAACCGCATAGGGAGCGTTGGGAAACGGCCCCTCGGACTCGATCTGCTGCACCAACTCCACCACCATCTCCGTTCGCTTGCGGTAGGCCAATAAATCATAGGAGCGCTTCACCCCGTAGATCGGCTCGCTGCGCCCATGGTGGGCCAAGGTCCAGTCAATGCTGACGACCTCAGCACCTTGGCCCTGGTGCTGCTGGCTGACCGTCATTCCTGCGGAGGCGGGAATACATGACAAGTCTGTTGTTTGAGTCGATACTTTATTTCAGCGCAAATTCCTTATGTGCAAGCGGTAGCCCCCCAGAATAGGATCAGGCTTCAGTCTCTGTTCCTTGCACATTTTCCCAATGGCAGGTACTACGTTTCGATTAACGACAGCCAATTTTTCTCGCTAGATGAGATTGTTGTGACCGGGGTAGATTAAAGGGGCGGTCACAGGAAAACTTACCATGAACATCGAACTGCTGTATCAGCCTACCTATGCTGTCGGACGCATTGCCCTGGCTGGGGGTGAGCAGGTGCGGGTAGAAGCGGCGTCGATGTTAGGTATGTCGACCGGCACAACGCTAGAAACCAAGGCCACCGGCGGCTTTATGAAATCCCTGGGGCGGGCTTTTTTGGGGGGCGAGAGCTTCTTTCAAAATGTCTACACCGCCCCGGCGCGGGGGGGAGAAATTTTGGTGGCCCCCTCTCTACCAGGAGATTTAATGCAGCTGACGATTAGCCAGCCCATGCTGGTGCAATCGGGGGCCTATGTGGCATCAGAAATGGGCGTTGAGCTAGATTCTAAATGGGGCGGCTCGAAGTCATTCTTTGGCACCGGCGGTGGGCTGTTTATGCTGCGGGCCAGCGGGTATGGCCAGATGGTGATTTCGGCCTATGGGGCGATCCATGAAATTACCCTGGGAGCCGGGGAGCAGTACACCCTCGACACCGGCCACCTGGTGGCGTTGCCGGAGTCAATGCCGTTTAAGACCCGCTCCATTGGCGGTATGAAAACGTTTTTGTTTAGCGGCGAAGGGTTTGTAGTGGATTTAACCGGGCCAGGTAAGTTTTTGGTGCAGACGCGATCGCAGGATCAGTTTCTCTCCTGGCTCATTCCCAAGCTGCCCCAGCCTAACAGCAGCAGTTAGCCGAGACAGGGCTACCTGGGCACGGTGGCAACCAACACCGTAATGGTGGCCGAGATCAGATCAGCAGGGTAAATGCTAGCTGCCCCCCACTGGGTAGCCCGCTGATGGTTTTGGGTGGCACGTATGGTTAGGCCCTAAGCCCACTGAGCCCTAGGGCAACCTTGGGGCGGGGGCGGTAGCGTCCCAAGACCCTACCGCCCCCGCTAACCTGAGTGAAATTCTCCACATCTGGGGTTACTAGATTCTATAGTTCTCCAAAAGTACTAGATGTAGCACAATAAATCCGCTACGCTGGGGGTCAACCTCGGTGCCCTGGGGGCCAATTGTGCCGCCAGTCAGGGCCGCGAAGTAGTAAAATTGTACTGAATCGTTGCGTCCCTATGTCCTTTGTTGGTCTCCATATTCACAGCGCCTACAGCCTGCTCGACGGAGCTAGCCAGCTACCCCAGCTGGTAGAGCGGGCTAAGGAGTTGGGCATGCCCGCAATCGCCCTCACCGACCACGGCGTTATGTACGGGGCGATTGAGCTGATCAAGGTCTGTACCGGGGCGGGCCTCAAGCCGATTATCGGCAACGAGATGTATATCATCAACGGCGACATTACCCAGCAACAGCGCCGCCCTAAATATCATCAGGTGGTGCTGGCCAAAAATACCCAGGGCTACAAAAACCTGGTCAAGCTCACCACGATTTCCCACCTGCAAGGGGTGCAGGGTAAGGGCATTTTCTCGCGCCCCTGCATCAACAAAGAGCTGCTAGAGCAGTACCACGAAGGGCTAATCATCACCAGCGCCTGCCTGGGGGGCGAGGTGCCCCAGGCGATTCTGCAAAAGCGGCCCGACGTAGCCCGGCGGGTGGCCGAGTGGTACAAAGACCTGTTTGGGGACGATTACTACCTGGAAATTCAGGATCATGGATCCCCTGAGGATCGGGTGGTGAATGTGGAAATCCTCAAGATCGCCCGGGAGCTGAGTATCCAGGTGATCTGCACCAATGACTCCCACTATATCTCCTGCAACGATGTGGAGGCCCACGATGCGCTGCTCTGCATTCAAACCGGCAAGCTGCTGACCGAAGACAAGCGCCTGCGCTATAGCGGCACCGAGTATGTGAAATCGGCGGACGAAATGCGCCTGCTGTTTCGCGACCACCTGCCCCCCGAGGTAGTTGAAGAATCCATCGCCAACACCCTGGCGGTGGCCGCTAAGGTTGAGGAATACACCGGCATTTTAGGTCAGTCTCGCATTCCCGACTTCCCGATTCCGGCTGAGTTTAATGAGGATGCCGGGGCCTACATGGCCCAGGTAGCCCGGGAGGGTCTGGTCAAGCGGATGAAGGTGAGCCGCTACGAGGAAATTACCCAGGACTACCGCGATCGCCTCGAATACGAAATCGAGATGATGATTCAGATGGGGTTTCCCACCTACTTTCTGGTGGTGTGGGACTATATTCGCTTTGCCCGCGACAACAACATCCCGGTGGGGCCGGGGCGGGGGTCGGCGGCGGGGTCGCTGGTGGCCTACGCCATGGAAATCACCAACATTGACCCGGTACACCACGGGCTGCTGTTCGAGCGCTTCCTCAATCCCGAACGCAAGTCAATGCCCGACATCGACACCGACTTCTGCATTGAGCGGCGGGATGAGGTAATTAAATACGTCACCCGCCGCTATGGCGAAGCACGGGTAGCGCAGATCATTACCTTCAACCGCATGACCTCGAAGGCGGTGCTGAAAGACGTGGCCCGGGTGCTGGATATCCCCTACGCCGAGTCGGATCGAATGGCGAAGCTGATTCCAGTGGCGCGGGGCAAGCCCACCAAGCTGAAGGTGATGATCTCCGACGACACCCCCGCCCCCGAATTCAAGGAAAAATACGACAACGACCCCCAAACCCGACGCTGGCTCGACATGGCCCTGCGCATCGAGGGCACCAATAAAACCTTCGGCATGCACGCCGCCGGGGTGGTGATTTCGAAGGATCCCCTAGATGAGATCGTGCCCCTCCAGCGCAACAACGACGGCCAGGTGATCACCCAGTACTACATGGAAGATGTGGAAGCCCTGGGCCTTTTGAAGATGGACTTTTTGGGCCTGCGCAACCTGACCATGATCCAAAAAACCCTGGATCTGGTGGAGGCCACCCACGGCACCAAAATCGACCCCGACGACCTGCCCATGGATGACCCCGCCACCTATAAGCTGCTGGAGCGGGGAGATCTGGGCGGTGTGTTTCAGCTGGAGTCGTCGGGGATGCGGCAGATCGTGCGCGACCTCAAGCCCTCGGGCCTGGAAGATATTTCGTCGGTGCTGGCCCTGTATCGACCGGGGCCGCTGGATGCGGGGCTAATTCCCAAGTTCATTGGTCGCAAGCACGGGCGTGAAAAAATCGACTACGCCCACGCGATCCTGGAGCCAATTTTGAGCGAGACCTACGGCATCATGGTCTACCAGGAGCAGATCATGAAAATCGCTCAGGATATGGGGGGCTATTCCCTCGGCCAGGCTGACCTGCTGCGGCGGGCGATGGGTAAAAAGAAAATGTCGGAAATGCTCAAGCACCAGGAAAACTTTGTCAATGGTGCGGTAGAACGGGGCCTGGCCAAGAAAAACGCCGAAGACCTCTGGGAGCAGATGGTGAAGTTTGCGGAATACTGCCTTAGCGCCGACACTGAGCTGCTGACGGTGGAATACGGCCCCCTCACCATCGGCGAAATTGTAGAAAAGCAAATTCCCTGCTCTGTATTTAGCGTGGATGAGCGCGGTTTTGTATACACGCAGCCCGTCGCCCAGTGGCACCGGCGGGGCATCCAGGAAGTGTTTGAATACCACCTCGACAACGGCCACACCATTCGCGCTACCGCCGACCACCGGTTTATGACTGCGACTGGGGAGATGCGCTCAATTGAGGAAATTTTTCGCCAGGGGCTAGATCTCAAACAGATGGAAGCTCCGTGGCCCAAGGTGCGGCGCTGTTCTGGGACTTTCGCCTCATGCCCTACAATTTGATGCTGATTGAGGCTGAGAGTAGTCCAAACAATTAATCATCCGCTAGGGTACGACTCGCCTGCCGAGACGACCAAACAGCCCGGTTCAGCACCTGGTGATAGCGTTGAAATTGAGGCTCTTGACCTAACGCAAAATCTGGCTCACCGTCCGTTTCCCCGGGGCCAACAGCGCTCCTATCACTGGGGTTAACGCTTGAGGCCACCCCCGCTGGGAAAACAGGGGCGCAAACGCTATCATCTCCATAAATTCCACCGCAGTAAGCTCCTTAGACCCTCATCTGAATTCTGCTTGCTGCTTTCCTTTTTGGATCAAATGGATAAAGCCGAGCTAAGGTCTTTTTTCGTCTTTGACCGCCTCAACTACTCGCTTGATGCCCGTTTCAACATTCAGCCAGGCGGCATCCCTATCAGGCCACGCCGTCACCGCTTTGGCATCCTTGGGCAAAAACTGGAGCTTGCTAAAGGGGGTATTTTCCCAATCGGTAGGTCTGAGGATGATGGGAATTACCCTCGCCTCGCCGCTGTCGTGGCGCTCCATCGCCCGCTGCATCTCCAGGTCGTAGCAGTAGTCCGAGGCGATGAAGTCGGCGCTAATCAGCAGCAGAATGATGTTGGCCCGGTCGAGGTTGTCGTCAATTTCGCCCGCCCACTCGTTGCCGGCCAGAATGCGGCGGTCGTGCCAGGGTTGAATCAGCCCCTGCCGTTGCAGCAGCTTGAGGTGAATTTCTAGCTCGTCGCGCAGGGTTTCGTCTTTGTGGGAGTAGCTGTAGAACAGCCGCAGGGCCTGGCTATGGCGCTCCATAGGATGACTGGGTTGACGGGTGCCCTCCAAATCTACCCCATTCAGCAAATCGCGAACGTTAAGGGTAATTAGGCCATCCCCAGTGAACACGTCAAAGCTGGTTTGGCGATGGTCTTCTCGCACCAGCAGTTCTTTGTAGTCCACCGTGACGTCGGGGTGCCCCGGCATCGGCACCAGTTCCTTCGGCGTGAACTTAAAGCTGCGGTGGATGCGCTCAAAGTCAGACCGAATCACCGCTAGCAGTCGCCTGCGACTGGCCCCTGGCCCATCCACGCTGATGGAGACGCAGCGATCCTGCGGGTCGGCCTTGACCAGGGCGCGGTTGCCCTCAAAGTTGAGAATCACCCCGGTGCGCCAGCGCAATTGGTGCTCGCTCAGCACGTGGGTGCGCACAATGAAGCGGGGCAGCAACCCCTCCGGCAAAATCGGGTACTCGTAGCGAAAGTTGAGGCACTCCGCCGGGTCAAACTCAGCGGCGGCGGCGGGCTGTTGCTTATCGAGCAGGTCGGGGATCAGGTAGCGGTTTTCGTCTTCTTCAAAGCGAAAGCACAGCTCAAATTTGCGCATTAGCTCCAGCAAAAAGCCGTGGCGCTCTGCGGGGTAATTCCGGACATCCAAATGACGACCCAGACAGGCAGACTCCATTTCCCCTTTACTCGCGGCCAACTCATCGGCGTTGAGCAGGGTGTAGATGCCGCTGGTCACCCAGTGGGGGTTGAGCACGTGGGTATCGCGCAGGCGGGGGTCGTCTTTGTAGTTGAGGGCAATGCCCAAACTATGCAAATGCACCGCCAGAGAATTCTGAGCGCCATAGTCGTCTTCGCCGTCGGTTTTGCAAAATTCTCGAAATTGCTCGAAGGAAATGTAGTTTTCGGCCATGCCCGCCAACCGATCCTTAATCGCCACCCAACTGGCCGGGAAGGGATCGCGCAAATGCTCCAGGGCATCGGTTTCCTGCTCAATGGCGGCGCGGAGTGGGTCGATGCCCAGCCCAGTTTCGCAGTCGGTGGCGATGAACCCGCGAATGTTGGGGAACTTTTGCTGCAACGCCCCCCGGTTCACATCAAAGGGGTGCTCTTTGATTTTGTTGAGCACGACGATAACGGGGGAACCGCCGCCAAAGCTCTGGATCAGTTCCAGCCAGTATTCCGCATCGGCATCTTCGTGGCCCTGGCGACCGTTGAGCACTAGTAGATACAGGCTACGCTCGGTGAGAAAGAACTGGTGGGTGGAGTGCATAATCTCCTGGCCACCGAAGTCCCATACATGAAGTTTAATGTCTTCAGAACCGTTGAGGTGAAGGGGCCACTGGGTAATTTGAATGCCCTCAGTTTTAGCCGATTTAGGGTCAAAGTTCTGGTGAATCAGGCGATTGACCAACGAGGTTTTGCCTACTGCGCCAAAGCCAACCAAAATCATCTTGGCTTCATTCAGCGAAGTGCGCTTCGACAGCACTCGAAAATAATAGTTGAGAATGTCTTTGGGGTTGGCAGCGGTTGCTCCATCATTCACCTCTTTATCGGTGGGGCCAAGAATTTCATCAGAAATGCCTAATTTCTCATTCTCGTGAAGTAAGATTATTCTTAAGCTAGGAAGATTCCATAGAAAGCTGGGCAATTCTGAAAGCTCAGCATGAATCATGTCAAGTCTTTCAAGTTTAGTTAGTTTTTCGATACAAATTGGTATTGCCATAAGTTGATTTTGCGAAAGGGCAAGACCTGTCAAGTTAACGAGTTTACCGAAACTCTTTGGGAGTGCTTTTAGTTGATTTCGAGAGAGATTAACCTCTTCTAGATTGGCAAGTTGTTCAAAGCTCTCTGGGATCTCTACTAGCTTGTTTTGGGATAGAGAAAGTCCCGTCAATTTTGTAAGCCTTCTGAATTCTTCTGGGATTGCGGTTAGTTGATTTTGTGCAAGGTTAAGTTCCTTTAGATTAGTTAGATTTCCAAAACTTTCTGGAATTGATGTTAGCCGATTTTGGCTGAGGAAGAGCCGAGTCAGATTGACTAGTTGCCCCAGACTGTCGGGGATGGTAATGAGTTGATTTTTGTTGAGGTAAAGCTCTGTCAAATTGGTCAGGTTGCCAATGCTATCCGGAATAGTTGTCAGTTGATTTCGGGAGATGTAAAGCCCCATTAGATTGACTAGTTGCTCCAGGCTTTCCGGAATCGCCGTCAGTTGATTGCTGGAGAAGGAAAGCCGAGTCAGATTAGCTAGTTGCCCCAGGCTCTCCGGAATTGCCGTCAGTTGATTTCGGGGGAGGTAAAGCTCTTTCAGATTGGCCAGTTGCCCCAGGCTCTCTGGAATCGCCGTCAGTTGATTGCCAGAAAGGTCAAGCTCCGTCAGATTGCTCAATTGCCCCAGGCTCTCCGGGATCGCCGTCAGTTGATTGCCGGAAAGGTCAAGCTCCGTCAGATTGCTCAATTGGCTCAATTGCCCCACACCCTCTGGCAGTGCCACCAGATCTAAACTAGATAAATCCAGCTCAGTTGCGCCGCTGGTAAGGGCGGTCTGGATACGGCGCTCGGCTTCTGCAAAACCTTCTGTAGCTTCTGCTGCCAAAACGATATCATCCACCCTCACCCCCAACACCCCAGCGATCTCCCCCACACTCTCCCCCCTCACCCGCTTCCTCCGAAACAACCGGCTCACCGTATCGGCACTTACCCCCGCCCGCTGGGCAATGGTGGCAAAAGTTAACCCCTGCTCTGCCTTAGCGGCCTGGAGCAGTTTTAGCCCGGAGAGGCTAGCGAGAAAACCGCGTGATGAAGACGACATAGGCGTTGGCGACTAAGGGAGCTTGCTTTAAGGGTATCCGGCGATGCCAGAAATCGGGTTGCTTCTTTGGCTTGTCATAACCCTTCGCCCCTGACCCAGAAACCCGGTCTCTACTCCAGACATCTAGTCTCAAGCTGCTATGTGGGTTGATAATGACATCAACGATAAACAAGCCATAATGACAGAAGGCTTTGAACTCACCGAGCATGCCCGCTATCAAATGCAGGATCGTGCCATCCATCCAGATTGGGTGGAGTCAACACTATCCGCCCCCCACCGGCAGTTGCCCTTAGCCATTAGCCATGGCAACACTCACTATCTCAAGCAAATTCCTGACTTTGGTAACCGATGGCTGCGTGTCGTTGTCAACCCAACTGCCGCCCCTCAAAGGGTTGTGACCGTCTTTTTTGACCGGAGAGTGAAATGAAACTAGTTGTTCACAAAGAAGACGATGCCCTGTATCTGCGCTTAGACGATACGGCGATCGTGGAATCAGAAGAGGTGAGCGACGGCATCATTCTCGACTACAACGCTGAGGGCAAGGTTGTGGGGGTTGAAGTGCTGTACGTCAGCCAGCGTAGCCCAAACTCTTGGCAACAAATTCTGTTAGAAACCACCCCCAGTTAGTAACGGTGTAGGGTGCCGTCAGGCGGTCAATAGCCTCTGTTATCTATCCCCAAGATAACGCTCTATCCAGAAACTTCACCCTTTAGGCCAGGGTTACAATAGGGGCTTAGAGCATTAGCGACCTATGACCCAAGAACAAGACCTATTGGTGCGCTGGCGATCGCTGCCCGCCGAGCAGCAGCAAACTGTGCTGGACTTTATCCAATTCCTCCACACCAAAAGACTTCCCGCCGCTGTCCCTGTCGCTGCCGTACAACCATCTCTGGGCGATCGCCTTCGTAATCTTCGTAGCCAAATTGTTGCCAGTGGGGAACCCCTGCTCAGCCAAGCTGCCCTTGAGCAAGAACTGGTTTCTCGCCGTGGAGGCGTAGAGCTAGATTAATGACGCGCACATTTGTTGATTCAGGCGTTTTGATCGCCGCTGCCCGTGGGGAAGATGTAATTGCTGAGGCTGCCCTGATCTTTCTGGCTGATTCTACCCGCGTCTTTGTTTCAAGCCCATTTGTCCGGCTAGAGGTGCTGCCCAAGGCTGTCTTTAACCAGAAAACGATCGAGGCCGAGTTTTACGAGACCTTCTTCAGTGCAGTGGCGACCTGGGCAACCGACCCAGACAGCTTGATCCAGCAGGCCCATACAATCGCCTGCAACTACGGCTTAGCCGCCATGGATGCGCTGCACATTGCCGCCGCGATCGCTCTAGATGCAGAAGACCTACTGACCACCGAAAAGCCCACTAAGCCCATGTACCGGGTTCCCGGCCTGCGGGTTATATCAGTTTTCGAGGCAGAGCAAATTGGTTAGATATGCATCCTAATTTCGCTTCACACTAGACGATCTTGAATTAGTAATCGTTTGCATAGCGAGATCGCCCCCCCACCCGCTTGCCCCGCGACCGGTGAAACAACCGGCTCACTGTGTCGGCACTCACCCCCGCCTGCTGTGCGATCGCCGCAAACGTCAACCCCTACTCTGCCTTTGCGGCCTGGAGCAGCTTCAGCCCCTCCGGACTGGCGAGAAAACTACGCGGTTGAGACATAGCGGCGGGGTCAGAGAGTGCTCTATTTCAAGGGTATCCGTTAATTTTGAATTGGTAATTTTGAATTTCATACATCTGCCCCACGCAGAAACCAGATTTCTGCTTTGGCTTGCCATAACCCTTCGCCCCCCGGCCAAGAAACCCGGTTTCTCACCCAAGGTGCGATGACTTATGATCGATCCATGACCAAAAAGCGATGACCTATGCTGACCCGTTACATCCAAACCGCCATGCACCAGGCGATTTACGAGCTACTAGACGACGGTACCTTCTATGGAGAAATTCCTACCTGCCCAGGGGTTTTAAGCCATGCTACTACCTTGGAAGCCTGCCGCGAAGACCTCCAAAGTGTCCTAGAAGATTGGCTCATTCTAGGGTTACGCCTCGGGCATACCTTACCTATTTTGAACGACATCGACCTTAACCCCGCGGCGGTTGAGGTGGCCTAATGCCCACCTTCGGCCCTATCAATCGCAGCGACCTGATCCGACATCTCAAAATGCTTGGTTTTGAAGGGCCATACTCCGGCGGCAAACATCAATTCATGGTCAAGGAAAGCTTTCGGTTAACCATTCCCAATCCCCACCAGGGCGACATCGGCAAAGCTCTATTGACCAAAATCCTCCGCCAGGCCCAGATCAGCCGTGAAGACTGGGAGCGCTTGAACTGATGGTCTAGCCCGCTCGGCCCTTGCAGCCTGGAGCCGCTTTAGCTTCTCTGGGCTAGCGAGAAAACCGCGTGATGAAGACGACATAGGCGTTGGCGACGAAATGGGCTTGGTTTAAGGGCAGCTGGGGATTTTGGATTTTGGCCGCGTAGGGTGCCGTTAGGCGGTCAATAGTCTCTGTTATCCCTCCCCAAGATTATGCACCGCCGTAACGCACCACTTACCCATCGCAAGACGTCCGCACCCTTCTAACCCTCAGTAGTGATAACGGCAGGCCAAAATGCGAATTTTGTCGTCCTTAACTTCATAAACCAGGCGATGCTCTTGAGAGATGCGGCGTGACCAGCAGCCCTGAAGGTCATGCTTGAGTGGTTCTGGTTTGCCTGTACCCGTAAACGGCGTGCGTTGAATTTCTTTGATCAGCTTGACGATGCGAAGAGCCGTCTTGCGATCCTGCTGAATCCACCAGGCCAGATCTTCAAAGGCATTGGTGTCAAACTCAACGGGCTTCATTCTAAGCCAAGCTCGGCGATAGCTGTTTCAAAGGCAACCCCGCTTGAGCGTTGTCTAGCAGCAAGCAGTCGCTGGCGCATGGTGTCGCTTTTAAGTAGATGCTGAGTTTCCAGCTCACTCAGAATATCTCGCCAAAGCTCAATAGAGAGGATAACGCTGGTTACCTCACCCTGTTCGTCCGAGACGTACTGCACTGGAAGATCATTCATGGCGAATAGCGATACCTCTACCTGCTTGAAATGTAGCAAGAATCATTGCAAACCAGGGCTATTCTAGCAAGGGCTCAGTATCGGGCCTGCCAGAACGCACCGCTCGCCCATCGCCAGCAACCGCGACATCCAAACACCGGAGCTTTTGCCCCGTAGTACCATTTAGGCATAACCCCAAAGGCTCAGCCATGCCCAAAAGCGCCATTGAATACCTCACAGACATTGACGGCAATCCCAGAGCCGTGGTCATCCCTATCGATTTGTGGCGGCAGCTGCTACCCCAAGGGGGCGACTCTACCGAAGAACTGGCTGAGAATCTGGAAGATTATTGCCTCAACAACGCTATGGATGAGGCCCAGGCAACGCCTCTGCTGAATCGGGAAGACGCTTTGCAGTTCTTGGCTGCGGAGGACGACGATTGAAGGTTGAATACCGCAAACTCTTCTTGAAAGACCTGAAAAAGCTCAAAAACCAGCCCGTTTATCAGCAAATTTATGATTTAGCCTTCACAGGCTTGCCTGAAGCCGCCAATCTGCAAACTTTGCCTAACATCAAGGCTCTAGTAGGTACCACCAACCGCTACCGCATCCGGGTGGGCGACTATCCTATCGGCCTTGAACTCAATGGCGAGGCCTTGGAGATCATGCGAGTTTTGCACCGTCGAGACTTTTATCGCTACTTTCCTTAACGACATAGGCGTTGGCAACAAAGAGGGCTTTGTTCAAGGGTATCCGGGATTTTGGATTGGGGATTTTGGATTGGGGCCGCGTAGGGTGGCGTTAGGCGGCCAACAGTCCTCGCCTTTCTTCCCCAGCTTTTGCTCCGCCGTAACCCACCGCTCACCCATCGACAAAAACCCCAACATCCAGAACCCCTTTGCCGCCAAGATCCCAGGGTTTTTCAAAAACCCTGGGATCTGTCGCTATTGCAGGCATTTGCGGCCTCACTTGTTCAGGCAAAAGCCCCCACCCTTAACCCAAGCTGGCATATCCAATTGAGCTTGATATGCCGCCATCCGAAATTCTAATGCTTCTACCAAAAACCGGACAGCTTTAGGAGATAGATTCATCATGGTCATACTTCTCAACTCACTTTATAGAACTTGTTGCCCACCGACTGGAGTGCTTTTTAATAACTATCAATTGGCATGGAATAGCTCAGTTCCCACAACCAATGACTTCCATGATCATTCATCACTCGAAGCTCATTAGGGATATCAGTTCCCTGATCTAATTTCCAACAATTCTTACCACTTCCTCGTATTGAGAATTACGCCTACAGTCGCCTGTAGTGCAACCTGGCCCAAACCTTTCAGCACGAGCTGCGGGTCGATGCCTATAGCCAGCTGTAAGCGCTGGAGCTGAGCTATTTTGAAGCCCGCAGTACGGGCCTGCTGCTGTCGGTGCTCAACAACGATATCAACCAGCTAGAGCGGTTTTTGAACTTTGGCGCCCACAATATTCTGCACTTTCTCACCACCATTCTGTTTGTGGGCAGCACCTTTATTAGCCTAGCACCAGGCGTGTCGTGGTGGGCGATGATCCCAATTCCCGTTGTGATTTGGGGGTCGATGGTGTTTCAGCGCAGGTTAGAGCCGCGCTATGCCGACGTGCGCGAGAAAAGCGGGCTGATCAGCAGTCGGTTGGCCAACAATCTCTCGGGCATGGCTACGATCAAAAGCTTCACCGCCGAAGCCTATGAGCGCGATGGTCAAAGACCGGCCCTAGGGCCATCGCGTCAGCGCCGACAGTAACGCCTATCGCCAGAGCAATGACCGCGCGATTCTCCGCTGGAGCGGCGGCGCCAACGCCCTCAGCGCCGCCTTTAGGCCCGTCATTCGCATTGTGATTCTCGTCGGCTTTACCGCTACGCTGTTTTTGGGCGGCCTGGCCATGGCCCAGGGGCAGCTTTCCGAAGGCACCTACGGATTTCTGGTGTTTATTATTCAGCGGTTGCCATGGCCCTTTACCGACCTCAGCGAGCGAATGGATGAGTACCAGCGAGCCATGGCCTCGGTGAGGCGGGTGATGGGGCTGCTGGATACGGCGATCGCCATGCCCCCCGGCGATCTTGCCCTGCCGCTGAAAACAGTCGCGAGCACCGTGCAGTTCGACCAAGTCGTCTTTGCCTATCAGGGTCGCCATCCGGTGCTCAAATACCTGTCGCTGCATATCACCGCCGGAGCCACCATTGGCATTGTGGGGCTACGGGAACGCTCACTTTAACAGAGGTAGGATAAGGCCTGGTTTAGACCTATGCGCTGGGGGAAGCTAAGCACCCTCAAATCCCCTGCCGTGACACCAGCTTTTCGACATCGGCCTGGGTTTGGTGGAGCAGGGCCTGGCGCCTGTCTCCCTGGCTGTTGAGAGAGGGCACTAGATTGCGGGCCTGGAGCGCCATGTGCAGCTGCAAATGAGCCACGTAATCGGAAAAATCTTCGCGGGTTGCGGTCAGTGATAGATCTAAATTCTCTGACGGTGCCACGGGAGCTGCCTCGCTAAGGGAAAACATCAATAAAATTATCAAAACCGTGCAACAAAAAATGTGCAACGATATCGAAACTAACATAGGCCGTGTACTACCCTCAGGCTGTGCAACGAAGCTTAACGGTAACGGTTGCCCCCCTCCATTGTTGCCCCCTCCATGTCTGGTTCTTCTCCCCCCATCGACCATCAGCCCCCCCTGCCCGAGCGCCTGGTGAAGCACACCGTGCGCTACGCTGACCATCACTCGGTCGATTGGGACGACCTGACCCCGATGATGCAGCACTACGTCACCATCAAAGAGCAGTATCCCCACGCCCTGGTGCTGTACCGGGTGGGCGACTTTTTTGAGACGTTTTTTCAGGATGCCATTGCCATTGCCCGAGAGCTAGAGCTGGTGCTGACCAGCAAAGAGGCGGGCAAGGCCATTGGCCGGGTACCCCTGGCGGGCATTCCCCACCACGCCGTCGACCGCTACTGCACCCTGCTAGTGGAGAAGGGTTTTGCGATCGCCATCTGCGACCAGGTGGAAGACCCAGCCCTGGCCCAGGGGTTAGTGAAGCGCGAGGTGACCCGCGTAATCACCCCCGGCACGGTGCTGGAGGAGGGCATGCTGAGCGCCAGCCAGAACAACTTCTTGGCCTCGGTGGTAATCGCCGGAAACCACTGGGGGCTGGCCTACGCCGACGTCTCTACCGGGGAGTTTCTCACCACCCAGGGGGAGGAGCTAGAACCGCTCAGCCAGGAGCTAATGCGGCTACAGCCCGCCGAGGTGCTGGTGCCCACCGATGCCCCCCATCTGGGGGCGATGCTGCGACCGGGGGAGTCGTCGGAGCTGCTGCCCCCCTGCCTGCCTCGCCAGTTTTGCTACACCTTTCGGCCCCAGGGGGCCTACAGCCAGAGCGAGGCCCGCCAGCGGCTATTACAGCGGTTTCGGCTGCGCTCGCTAGAGGGGCTGGGCTGCGAGCACCTGCCCCTGGCGGTGCGGGCAGCGGGGGGCCTGCTGGATTATTTGGAAGCTACCCAAAAGGCGGCGCAGGCCCCTCTTCAGCCCCTGGCCACCTATACCCTGTCGGCTTACCTGGTGATTGACCACCAGACCCGCCGCAACCTCGAAATTACCCAGACCGCGCGGGATGGCACCTATAGCGGCTCGCTGCTGTGGGCGCTGGATCGGACTGTGACCGCCATGGGGGGGCGCACCCTGCGGCGCTGGCTGCTGCAGCCGCTGCTGAACGTCAAGGGCATTCAGTCACGCCAGGCCACCATCGATGAATTGCGGCAGGATGGCAACCTACGGCAGATGCTGCAAACCCGCCTGAAGCAAATCTATGACCTGGAGCGGTTAGCGGGTCGGGCCGGATCGGGCACCGCCAACGCGCGGGATCTGGTGGCTTTGGCCGACTCGTTTTTGCGCCTGCCGGATCTAGCGGCCCTGGCGGCGGCGGCCCAATCCCCCTACCTGCAGGCGTTGCAGTACGTGCCGCCGGAGCTAGAGCAGTTGGGCCAAACCCTGCGATCGCACCTGGTGGAAACCCCGCCCCTCTACCTCACCGAGGGCCACCTGATTCGCGATGGCGTCAACCTCCAGCTCGACGCGCTGCGCCAGCAGGCGGTGGATGACCAGCAGTGGATCGCCAACCTGGAGCCCGCCGAGCGCCAGCGCACCGGCATTTCTACGCTTAAGGTAGGGTTCAACAAAGCCTTTGGCTACTACATCAGCATCTCCCGCGCCCGGGCCGACCAGGCCCCCGCCGACTACATTCGCAAGCAAACCCTGACCAACGAAGAGCGCTACATCACCCCTGAACTAAAGGAACGGGAAACCCGGGTATTTAACCTGGAGTCGGAAATCAACGCCCTGGAGTACGAGCTGTTTAACCAGCTGCGGGAGCAGGTGGGTCAGCAGGTGGAGATCATTCGCAAGGTCGCCGCCGCCGTGGCCGCCGCCGACGTGCTCTGCGGGCTGGCGGAGGTGGCGGTGTTCCAGGGCTACTGCTGCCCCGACATTGACGCCTCCCGCGCCCTGGCGGTGGTGGAGGGTCGCCACCCGGTGGTAGAGCAGCTGCTGCCGGCGGGGTTCTTTGTGCCCAACTCCACCCATTTGGGCACTGTTCCTGAGGATCGCGAGACGGCCCCGGTGCAGGATTTAATCATTCTCACCGGCCCCAACGCCAGCGGCAAAAGCTGCTACCTGCGCCAGGTGGGGCTGATTCAGCTGATGGCCCAGATGGGCAGCTTTGTGCCCGCCAGGGCGGCGCGGCTGGGGGTGTGCGATCGCGTCTTCACCCGGGTCGGCGCGGTGGATGACCTGGCCAGCGGCCAGTCTACCTTCATGGTAGAAATGAACGAAACCGCCAACATTCTCAACCACGCCACCCCCCGCTCCCTGGTGCTGCTGGATGAAATTGGTCGGGGCACCGCCACCTTCGACGGCCTCTCCATCGCCTGGGCGGTGGCCGAGCACCTGGCCGTAGATATCCAGGCCCGGACCATTTTTGCCACCCACTACCACGAGCTCAACGAGCTGGCCGCCCTCACCCCCAACGTGGCTAACTACCAGGTCACCGTCAAGGAAATGCCCGACCAGATTATCTTTTTGCACCAGGTGCAACCCGGCGGGGCGGATAAATCCTACGGCATTGAGGCAGGGCGGCTGGCGGGGCTGCCCCCCTCGGTCATTCAGCGGGCCAGAGACGTGATGCGCGAAATCGAACGTAACAGCACCATCGCCGTGGGGTTGCGGGGAGAAATGGCACAGGCTCCAAAGTCGCGGCGACGGGCCAAGGAGGGAACGGGCCGCTACGACCCCTCCGAGCAGCTCGATTTGTTTGGGGCTTGAACGGTCTTAGCGTACTCCAACCCATCAAACAGCCACTTACTCAGCGGGTTGGGGGGTGATTTCGACGGGGCCGCGCTGGGGCCGTGGCCGACACAAATCACTGATCTTTAAATTGGGGGAAGGGGGGACTTGCCATCGGTTCAGGGCTGAGGATCACCTAAATATGGAATTTCCACAGCTTAGCTCGGAAGTTGAAAATTTTTGGAGATTTGTGGCCTAGTAGAGCGCGGCGTAAATAGGTACACCATTAGCGATAACTGAGGTGTCGGGTATGAGGTTTACGGTTCACGGTAGGGAATAGAGAGACTGCCGCCATCGTGTACTAGGCTATCGCCTAACTACTCTGCCAGGGGTCGCAGAGTGGCGCGAAGAAAGAATGGCGCGGGAATGCCCTGAGTGGCGCTCCCGCACGGCGCAACGAGCGGATCTCCCCTAGGCCACGGCCCGCCGGGGACGCTTGCGCTCAGACTTTTTCTTATAGCCGATGGCCTGGGCTTCGTTACTGTCTGAGCCGAACTGCCCCCGCACCGATTCTTTCATGGCCAGAATGCGGTTGTGAAAGTCCCACTCGGCGAGGCGAGCTTTGTCGGCGGCGGCTTTCGCCTGCACCATCGCTCCGGTTTCTTCGTCTTGGGCGGCGATCATCTCGTCATAGGCGCTTTGGAGGGCGTCGGGGGTGGCCTCGGGGCGGCCAGTAATGTAGTGGGAAACGGTGCGCAGCCCCCGCAGGGAGTCGATATCTTGGTTGATGTAGATGGGCCGCAAGCGGCGGCTGGTGTCGGTGTTAGGCATGGTAGTGCTCCTGAATGGAAGAGAAATGAGTCGTTGAGTTAGCGCAGGGGGATGGGGGCTCGCCGACGCTGAGGCTAATGTGCCCGCTGCCCCCGACAACCGAGAAACCATCGCAACGCTTCACAAAAGCAACATTAACGGGCGCAGGTTAATGAAGCCGCGATCGCGATGAAGTCTAACGCCGCCATGACGAGCTTCGCGATGGCGATGCAATGCTATGACACCGCCATGACGGGCTTCGCGATGGCGATGCAGTGCTATGACACCGCCATGACGGGCTTCGCGATGGCGATGCAGTGCTATGGCCGAGGGATGATGGGCTTCGCGATCGCCCAGGGTTGCTGGTAGCCAGGCTCGGCCTGGGCACCCACCGGGGCGGCTCTGCCGCCAGATGGAGGCGGAGCCGCGGCGGGGGCATTCCCAGGCCGAGCCTGGGAACGAGGAAGGGCTACTCTATTAGCAGGTGCTTGGTGAGGATGCGCATCACCTCATGGGGTCGCCCGGTGGGTAGGGGGTCGCTCCAGTCGTTGGGCTCGGCGTAGCCCTTCAGGTGGAGGCCCATAATCGTGCGCTCTACCGCCAGGGCTGACCCCAGCAGCAGATGACGCACCTCTTCTCGACGGGGAGCCGGGCTGAACGGAACGGTGGACGCCGATGCGTCCTGGGATGAACTTTGGAACATGGTCTGGTTTTCCTTTGGTTACGAGGGAGGAAACCAGAACCCAAGCCCCCGGCCACCCGGTGCAGCGGTATGCGATTCGGGCGGCGAGGGGATATCATCTCCAAAGCCCCCCGACTGCTACGACAGTCGCGGTGGGTTAGGTACTGGCAGGTGCGCTAACACCTGCCGGTACTGCCAAAGGTTGAGTTCTGAGTTATGGGTTGCCGGACAGACAACTTGATAGGAGAGCATACGGCGTTAGCGGCGCTACGTCAACCGTAGTGGAGAAAAGGGGTGATGGTGGGCCAGCCGAGGGCTGGCTTCGCCGTCATACCTCGGTGGGGGGATGGCCGCCCTGGCAGTGCTCAACAAAAACCGACATAACCGGCTATTTTTAGGGTGGATGGTGCATTCGCGCAGCAATGCACCCTACGGGCTGCCCTGGCTTAAGTTGATAGCCAATAAATAAGCTTTAATAAATAAAAACGCCTTTCGGAAGCTCTTAGCCCCCCTTTAGCCCAGATATCAGCCCGTTCATGCTGGCACCCGACTCTATTTTTATCTCGTACCGCAGGAGCGACAGTCAGTATATCACTGGCCGCATCTACGAGCATCTGGCCCGGCACTTTGGCGCTGAGGTGGTCTTTCGCGACGTGCATTCTATCCCCCTGGGCCGAGACTACCGACTGTACTTGAACCAAAGACTTCAGATCTGCCAGGCCATGATAGTAGTCATTGGCCCTGACTGGCTCACGGCCGCCCACCCAGATGGCCGCCGCCGTCTGGATGAGCCTGAAGATTGGGTTCGAGTAGAAGTCGAGACCGGGCTAAACCGAGATATTTTGGTTATCCCTGTCTTGGTTGATGGGGCACGGGTGCCTAACGAGGCGGATTTGCCTGGCGCTCTTAAACCCCTGACCAATCGCAACGCGGCCCGCGCTCGACCCGACCCTGACTTTGAGTCCGATCTAGAACGGCTGATTCGCCAGCTAGAGCTGCTGGTTAGCGATCAAAACGCCTCTATGCCCCTGAGCCGGGGGCAGCAGCTAAAGCTGGACTATCTCAAAACAAAGCAGGAAGATCTGGAAAAGGATCTGCTTTTAGTGCAGAAAGAGTTAGGGGTCGTTATCGATGTCATCATCAAGGGCCGCCTGGAGAAACGACAGGCGATGCTTTTTGATGACATCGACGCCGTGGTTCAAGCGATACAGACACTAGAGCAGGGGCATGACTGAGCGTAATCTTGAGCTTGAATACTCCCGAGAGAAGCTCAATAGCCTTGAGCAGAGACAAACCGACCTGCGGAAGGACATCAAGGTTGAGCGGAGTTCTACAACCCGTAGGCAGCTAGAGGAAGAGCTTGACCAAGTATTTAAGGAAATCGATCGAGTCAGTGCCGACATCAAAAAAAGCGAGGCCAAGCAACAGGAACAAACTGCTAGGAACTCAACCAACCAACTGGTTAGTCTTTTAGACCCCTATGCCGACCAGGACGAAATCCAGCAGGCTTACCAAGCTACCCTGCGCCACTGGCCTACTGTCGTTAATCCTCACGTAACCCGTTCCGCCGAGCGGGTGCGCGAGCTAAACCGCATTGGCCCAGGCCCTCGGGACTACACCGCTTTAGAAGAATTTATCGCCTGCCTAATTCGCCAGTCGAATATAACCGAGCTAATTATCGCCCTCAACCGATGGGGGCAACAACACTACCCAAAGCGCGATTGGCTTAACCTCTATACTCAAATTGACCAGGCCCGCTGCGAAGAGTACCAGCCCGCCATTTTAATCGTCGTTACCCTGGCCGAGGAAGCCACCACCCAGGCCAGCAACGAGCCCCACTACCAGCTTAAAGGCTGGCTGATTGAGGATATTGCCACCTATCGGCACCAGCGCACCGGCTACCACCCGTTGCTGACCGCTGAGGCCACTTGGGCCGAGCCCTTCAGAGCCGACGACCTGGAAAAAATGGTTTTAGCCTTGATCAACCACGGTTTGACCGAAACCAATCGCCGCTGCGAGGGCTGCACCAACGAGGCCGAGTTCCACATCTTTTTACCCAAAGTGCTCATGCACCTGGCCGTAGACCAGTGGCCGGTGGATACGAACAGACAACCGCCCGTGCGGCTGGGTCATAACCACACCGTTGTGGTGCGCTGCGCCGACCGCTATGCGGCCTCTTACCGCCGGGGGCCAACCTGGCGCAGGTTATGGAAACGACATGAAGAATGTTGCACCAACACCGCCGACTCCTGCTTTGTGAGCTGGTTGGGGAATTGGGATGACCTGGTAGATATTTTGAACACTGCCACCGATGCTGAAGACATCCTCGGGCTAAAATGTATTGCCGCCCCTGACCTCGCTGAGCTAGAAACTGTGGTGGACGAGTTTTTAGAATCTGGCCTGCCCCTGGCCATTTGGGGCCGATGTAATCTACCCACAATCTTGAACGAGAAAGAGTTAGATACTATTCTTCAAGCAGCAACCCTGGGCGATTTGCCTCGTCAGGTTTATCAGAAACGTCGAGAATCCAGAAATTGGCGCAACACTCCCGATTCCCACATCGGCCATCACCTGTTTTTGCTGCGCGACGACCCCACCCTAGTTCCCCCTAAAAGTGCCTAGTCGATAGCCCCATGAGCCAACCCACGGAAACCGAAAGCTGGAGAATTTTTCAGGGGAACAATCACCCACCCCACGACGATATCGCACGGCTGCCCAAGGCCCCCACCTGGCGCCCCTTTGGCCAAGACCGTAGCCCTGGGATCAGCCGCCGCAAGCTTCGAGGAGAGACCTTTCAAACCCGGCCTGAAGAGGTGCGCATGATCAACGCCGCCCTTTATCTGCGGCGGCCCCTGCTGATTACGGGCAGACCGGGCACCGGCAAATCATCCCTGGCCTATGCCGTCGCCTACGAGCTTATGCTGGGGGAGGTGCTGTACTGGCCGATTACCACCCGTACCACCCTCAAAGAGGGACTCTACACCTATGACGCCATCGGGCGGCTGCAAGAGGTGAAGCAAATGGAGCTGCGCGGCGATGCCACCGGGCTGGTGGATGATCCCCAAAAGGTGGCTGACTATATTACCCTTGGCCCCCTGGGTACGGCCCTCTTGCCCGCCACTCGGCCCCGAGTGTTATTAATCGATGAAATCGACAAAAGCGATATTGACCTGCCCAACGACCTGCTGACCATTTTTGAAGAAGGGCGGTTTGAAATTCCGGAGCTGCTGCGGCTAGAGCCCGACGATCCAGACCGGGCCAAGGGCGCTTCCGAGCCCATTAGCGTGCGGGTGCGCACGGCCTACACCGATGACAAAGAGCCTACCAAAGCCGATCGCAAAGTCTTCATTAAAGGGGGCCGGGTCCCCTGTACCGAGTTTCCATTGGTGATTCTCACCAGCAACGGCGAGCGCGACTTTCCAACGCCGTTTTTGCGGCGCTGCCTGCGGCTGACCATGGCCGAGCCCGATCTCAAGCAGCTGCAAAAAATCATCACCGCCCACCTAAAAGACTGCGACATCGCCAGCGACGCAGTGAGCCAGCTGATCGAAACCTTTCTCAAGCGTCGAGATGAGGGCCGTGAACAGCTCGCTACCGATCAACTGCTCAATGCGCTGTTTATGGTGGCCCGCGATCGCGACTGGGTCGGCGACGACCAGGCCGAACTAATCAGCCATCTGCTGGCCCCCCTCGACCGCCCCCTGCCCCCTCGGCCAGGAGACGCCAACTCCGCCGGGCCTAAAGCCCCATGATCAGCCAATGGCTAACCGCCCTACAACAGGCCGGGCTGCTGCTGAGCGACCCCCAGCAGGGGGGAGTGAGCGAAGCCCAATCGCTGCTGCACGACGAAGACCTGGCCGATGCCCTGTGGCTGGCCGCCCATATGGGGGTTGAGGCTTTACCCCCCGCCGGCCCCGAGGCTGCCGCCGCCGATAGCCCCTCGGTAACCACCCTGGCCGGGGATAGTCGAGAGCTGCCCGCTCCAGCCGTAGCGGTCTACCTGCCCAACCCCGCCGAGCGAGCCGACCCCAACCCCGCCGATGCCTACCCAGATCAGGGGCTACCCCTCCAGGTGCAGGCCGCCCCGGCCCTGCCTAACCCCCGGCAAATCGAGCGCTCCTTTCGCCCCCTGCGTCGCCGGGTCGCCTCCCGTACCCAAACGGTGCTGGATGAGCTGGCCACCGTAGATCGCATCGCCGAACACGACCTCTGGGTGCCGGTGCTCAAGGCCGCCCCCGAACGCTGGTTTGACCTAGAGCTGGTGATTGAAGCCTCGCCCTTTAGCTTTATCTGGGCCTCGACCCTAACCGAGTTTCGCCAGTTGCTAGAGCGTCAGGGGGCCTTTGGCACCGTGCGCACCTGGTGGGTCACCGAGGCCGCCGGGCAACCTGCCCTCACCGCCACCAGCCCGCACTCGGCCGACCCCGCTACCACCCCAGCCCGCAGCCCCCGCGAGCTAGTGGCCGCCACTGGCCGCCGCCTGGTGCTCTACGTTAGCGACTGCCGTTCGGCGCTGTGGCAGCGGGGCACCATTCACCCCTGGCTAGGGCTGTGGGGCGAGCACGGGCCAGCGGCCATTGTGCAGCTTTTACCCGAGCGGCTGTGGGCCGAAACCGAGCTGGATGTAGGCGATAAAGTTCAGGTCAGCGCCCTCACCCCAGGGCTACCCAATCCTCAGCTGTACAGCCTGCCCCCCGCCCCCCTGGCCGATCACACCCTGACCATCCCCGTCGTTACCCTCACCGCCGGTGCCCTCAAGCAGTGGGCGCTGGTGGTGGCCGGGGCCGGGGGGCAGCGGCTGCCCGCCCGGCGGTTTGACCTAGATTGGGTGCTGGCCCCAGAACGCCAGGCCGACCCAGCCGTGATTATCCCCCAATCGCCAGCGGCCACCGTTGAGCTATTTGTGGCCAACGCCTCACCCATAGCCCAAACCCTGGCCCGCATTATGGCGGCCCTGCCCGTTAGCCTGCCGGTGGTGCACCTCATTCAAAAGCACCTGCTGCCCGAGGCCACCCCGGTGCACGTAGCCGAGGTCTACTCTAGCGGATTGATGATAGCCCTACCCACCCCTCCATCCGCAACCCAGCCCACCTACGACTTTGCCCCTGGGGTGCGCGACCAGCTGGTCGATGCTACCCCCATCGACGCCACTCTGAACGTGCTCGACGTGCTGTCAAAGGCCATTGCCAACAGCCTGGGGTTTAAAGTTAACAGCTTTACCGCCCTGCTCTCGCCCCAAGTCAGCTGGGGCGACCAGACCAAAGCCGCCCTACTGCCCTTTGCCCAAGTTGCCACCAGGGTGTTGCACCGCCTCGGCGGCGACTATGCCGCCCTGGCCCGGCAGGTAGAACAAGACGCCGCCCAGTACCCTGGCTGGATCACCCCGGTGGACGACCCATCCACCCCCGACCCAGCGATCAACACCCTCACCTTTAAGACCGCCCGGTTTGTAGACAACCAGCCCGAAGCACCCGCCCCCGACCCCAACTTACTCGAACCCTTCGACATTACCGTGGCCACCCTGGTGCAGGCCAAGCGCCAGTGGGTGGTGCAGCGCCAGCCTCAGCAGGCTTATCGATACATTGAACCTCTTACCCCCGACCTGCCCCTAGAGATGGTAGCCATCCCTGGGGGTACGTTTCTGATGGGTTCCCCAAAGGGTGAGCCAGAACGTTATGACGACGAATCGCCCCAGCACGAGGTAACGGTCGAGCCTTTCTTTATCGGCCGCTACCCCATTACCCAGGCCCAGTGGCGGTTTGTGGCCGGGCTACCCCAGGTGCAGCAGGCGCTAGCCCCTGACCCCTCAAACTTTAAAGGGGATAATCACCCAGTAGAAAGCGTCTCGTGGTACGACGCGGTAGAGTTTTGTGCCCGGCTCTCAGCCCACACCGGGCGCGCGTATCGTCTACCCACCGAAGCCGAGTGGGAATATGCCTGCCGGGCCGGTACCACAACGCCCTTTCACTTTGGGGAAATGATCACAACCGATGTGGCTAACTACGACGGCAACTACACCTACAACAATGGCCCTAAAGGCGAGTATCGAGAAGCAACCACCCCGGTAGACCAGCTTGCCTATGCCAACGCCTGGGGGCTATCAGACATGCACGGCAATGTGTGGGAGTGGTGCCAAGACCACTGGCATGAGAATTATGAGGGTGCGCCACCCGATGGCCGTGCCTGGCTCAGCGAGGATGAGGATGCCAGGCGGGTGCTACGCGGCGGTTCTTGGATCCTCAATCCGAGGTATTGCCGTTCCGCCTATCGCAACGTCAACTATCCGCGCGAAGCCAACGGCGATTTTGGGTTTCGAGTTGTGAGTTTTGCCCCGAGGACTCTGTAACCCTCTAACTCTTTTACCCTCTTACCCTCTTTGGCGCGCAGCGCCTCAAAATTTTTTTGGGTATTCAGAGACCGGGTTGCTTCTGCGCTATGCACCCAGGTTAGGTGTGCTCGCCCTAAAGAAACCCGGTCTCTAGTACCGTAGGTTGGGTGACGCGCTAGCAGAACCCAACAAATCTTGCCGGTTGGGTTCCATTTCGTTTCACCCAACCTACAAATCTAATAGCCGCATTACCCATGACCGATCTACCCATCATCCAAAAGACCCGCGACCTGATTAAATGGTACGTGCCCATTTTGAACCGCCTACCGCGCAAGCACAAATTTACCCTAGGCGACCGCATTGTTACGGGGCTTTACGACCTGCTGGAAGGGTTGATCAAAGCCCGCTATACTCGCGACAAACTATCTAAGCTCTATGACCTCAATCTAGAGCTAGAAATTCTGCGGCAGCAAACCCTGCTGCTACTTGACTTTGAGCTTATCTCAGCCCAGCGCTTTGCCCACGCCGGGCAGCAGATTAATGGTATTGGGATAGAGCTAGGCGGATGGATTAAGCAGCAGAAAGAATCATGAAACGCTACAGCAACCTCTGGCCCCACATCATCGACTTTGAAAATTTGCTCCAGGCATCTCGGCAGGCTCAGCAGGGCAAGCGCTATCGACCCAACGTGCTGGCCTTTAACCACAACCTCGATCAAGAGCTGTTGCGCCTCCAAGACGAACTGACCCGCAAGGCCTATCGCCCTGGTGGCTACCGCACCTTCAAAATCGAAGACCCCAAGCCCCGGCTGATCTCAGCGGCACCCTATCGCGACCGGGTGGTGCACCATGCCCTCTGTAACATCATTGTGCCGCCCCTAGAGCAAACGCTGATCGCCGATACCTATGCCAATCGTATCGGTTATGGCACCCACCGCGCCCTCAAGCGATTTGTACACTTTGCCCGCAGCAGCCGCTACGTGCTTCAGTGCGATGTGCGAAAGTATTTCCCCAGCATCGATCACGAGCTGCTCAAGACTACTCTACGGCGCAAGCTAAAATGCCCAGATACTCTGTGGCTAATCGACACCGTTATCGACGGCAGCAACCCCCAGGGCAACGATGTCGATTACTTCCCTGGGGATAATTTGCTGACGCCTATACAGCGACGGCGGGGGTTGCCAATAGGCAACCTGACTAGCCAGTTTTTCGCCAATTTGTACCTGAGTGGGTTTGACCACTTTATTAAAGAACAGATCAAAACCCGAAAATATCTGCGCTACGTGGATGACTTTGCTCTGTTTAGCGATGATCGGGACTTTTTAGCCGAGGCCCGGTTGGCCATTGAGGCCTATCTTGCCAGCCTGCGTCTGCGCTTACACCCCATTAAGAGTCAGCTCTTTGAAACCCGCTTTGGGGTCAACTTTGTCGGGTTTCGGGTGCTGCCAGATCGCATTCGCGTGCGCAATGACAACTTGCGCCGAGCCCGCCATCGCGGTCACCAGCTTCAGCGCGATTATACTAACGGCGAAATTTCCCTGGCTGACCTGGTGCAGCGTCTGCAATCTTGGGAGGCTCACTTACTCCATGGCGATACCCAGGGGCTGCGTCGGCAAATTTTTGAGCAACTTGTCTTTAGGCCACCCGCTGAGCCGCTCTCCCTAAGAAAGAGGTTGTCTGCTGAGCCAGACATGGAGTTTTAGCGGTAAGCTAAACGTGGGACAGGCCAGCGAACGCGGCGGTTCTTGGATCAACAATCCGAGGAATTGCCGCTCCGCCTATCGCAACAACAACAATCCGCGCGAAGCCAACAACAATATTGGGTTTCGAGTTGTGAGTTTTGCCCCGAGCACTCTTCTGGGCCAGAGCCAGTCGGTGGGAATCGACCGGGAGCGCGATGAAGAGTCCAGACCTGTTCCGGCGATGCTGGTAACGGCATCCGAAAACAAAATGGGCCAGTCAGCTTGGTAGGTAAGCCGAAGAGTTGGCTGGTTCTTTTAGTCGTATAGTCGTAGGGTGCGTCATCGCCCCGCGTGACGCACCCGATACCCCACCCACCGCCGCCACCCAACCTTCGTGGATGGTGCGTTGCGGCCCACACAAGGCCGTTTAATCGCGAGGTTGGCTGCCACCGACAACGCACCCTACGGCTTAAAACAAATTACAAATTATCTGACAGAGCTGGCTATGACTGCGCTAGTGCGGGAGAACCAAATTGTGAAAATGATTAACCCTCAGCCCCTCTACAAGCAAGATCTAGTAGCCTGGTGTGACGATACTGTCGCTAAATTAAAGCTCGGTCAGTTTAACGAGATTGACATTGACAACCTAGTTGAGGAAATCGAGGGATTGGCCGGGCGCGATCGACGGGAATTAGAAAGCCGCTTAGAGGTCTTGCTTAGCCACCTGCTCAAACGGCTGTATGTTAACTCTATAAACGATTACCGGGGTTGGGAAATAACTATCCGAGAGCAGCGTCGGGAGCTGCAAAAGTTGCTGAACCAGTCTCCCAGCTTGCGCCAGTACTGGGTCAGTGCGTTTCCAGCGGCCTGGTCAAATGCCCTATCTGATGCTCGGGAAGATTATCCTCAAACTCAATTCCCTGACGAATGGGCATTGAACGATGAAATCGATGCACTGTTGACCGAAAGATTTTGGCTAGAGGCATAGGTTGGCGGCCTCCTAACTCCTTCTCTCCCTGCTTTCCCCATGCTCGCTCTCACCCTAAAAGAAGAAACCCACCAGGCTCAATACTTTACCGAGCTTTTGCCTAACCAAGCCAGCCTGGATATGATTTTGATACCCGGCGGCGAGTTTATCATGGGCTCCCCAACGGATGAACCAGACCGTAGAGAGGCCGAAGGCCCCCAGCATCGGGTAGCGGTGCCTGCCTTTGCCATGGGGCGATACCCGGTAACCCAGGCTCAGTGGCGAGCGGTGGTAACCCTGCCTACCGAAAAGCAAGATCTCAACCCCAGCCCATCGCGCTTTGAGGGCGATATGCACCCCGTAGAGAGCGTTAGCTGGCACGACGCGGTTGAGTTTTGCGCCCGCCTCTCGACCCATACCGGGCGCGACTATCGCCTGCCCAGCGAAGCCGAATGGGAATATGCCTGTCGGGCCGGCACCCGCACCCCCTTTTACTTCGGCAACACTCTGACCGCCGACCTGGCCAATTACAACGGCACCTACATCTACAACGGTGGGCCAAAGGGCGAGTATCGAGAAGCAACTACCCCCGTAGACCATTTTGAATACGCCAATGCCTGGGGGCTGTCAGACATGCACGGCAATGTGTACGAGTGGTGCCAGGATCATTGGCATGACAATTATGAGGGTGCGCCAACCGATGGTAGCGCCTGGCTTAGCGAGAATGAGGACGCCGGACAGGTAGTACGCGGCGGTTCTTGGACCTTCCGAGGAATTGCCGCTCCGCCTATCGCACCTACTACAGTCCGCGCGAAGCCGGCTACTTTATTGGGTTTCGAGTTGTGAGTTTTGCCCCGAGGGCTCTTTGGTAACCCTCTAACTCTTTTACCCTCTTACCCTCTTTGGCGCGCAGCGCCTCAAAATTTTTTGGTGTTGCTGGATAGAGGTATGAATCAAGCCTTGAACGTCCCTCGTAGGGGCAAACGGCCGTTTGCCCCTACCCAAATTCATGCCTCAATTCAGCAACACCCCCGTAAGGTAACCCAACACCAGCAACGGTTTCGTTGGGTTACGCTATCGCTAACCCAACCTACGGTTGGGGCCGTGGCTGACACAAATCACTGATCTTTAAATCGGGGGAAGGGGGGCTTGCCTCGCTTGGCACGGCGGGCGGCGGCTACCGCCTTTTCTACCCACTGGTGCAGGGTGCCCAGATCGTCATAGACTGCGTCCGGCAGTTGGTAGTAGGACATTTCTATCGCTTTGCCGCTGCGGTGGTAAATAAATGGCCCCGTACCGGCGTCGAGGTAGTCGTCTCGGTTTTCGTCGTCAGCTTTGAAGTAGAGCACGTCGTAGGCAATTAGAGCAAACATGACCCCTTCTACGTAGAGGCCATAGCCACCAAACATGGCCCGTGCGGTGACCGGGGCGACCCGATTGAGGTGGCTGACAACGCCGTCTTTGAAAGGATTATTTTTGGCGGTAGCCATGGCCTTCAACCTGAAGATTGTGCCGCTAGCAGGCGCTTTGCCTGGGCCGTAAAGCTCCACCACAAACGCGTCTCCCCAGTAGCCAGGAAATACTCAACTGCCAGCAACGTAGACAGAACGCAAGGGGCATGGCGATGTCCCATAGGCTCGGCCAGCAGGCCATAGGTAAATAAGGGATCGCAGCCCCTCAACTGATCGGGAGTAGCAATACCCATGGCCCGCAGGTCTGCGGCGATGGCCTGGCCAATGTAGGGTAATGATTCGAGCGGTGCCATCGGTTCAGGGCTAAGAATCACCCAAATGGAATTTCCACAGTTTAGCTCGAAAGTCGAAAATTGTTGGAGATTGGTGGCCTAGGCTACTGATTCTACCCAGGTAATGCACGGTGCGGTGGGGGTGGGATGTCGGGAGATTTCCAGCCCAGAACTGACCTCGTCATTCCCGTGCAGACGGGAATCCAGTCCAAGAGTCTTTTATATGGGGTATCTTCTTTCCCGGAAATTGCCTAATTAGAGCATTCCAGGGAATACATCATCCAACTGATGTCCCTCTCCCCCGCAATCCCCCGCTCCCAAACTTGGGAGCGGGGGAGGCCAGTCTCAAAGTCCCTCTCCCAGTTTTGGGAGAGGGATTTAGGGGAGAGGGATAGCCTGGCCATGGATAATTTATTGGACTACTCTAAAGAACCCCCCTCAACCCCTCCCCCTGCTGGTCAATCCAATCGTACAGGTCGGTGAGGGTTTGGCGGGCATCGCGCCGGGGCTGCCAGCCGAGCCGAGCTTTGACCTGGGTGCTGTCGGTAATAAAAATGGGGATGTCGCCGGGGCGATCCTGGGAAGAGGCCTCAATGGCCACCTCGCGCCCAGTAATCTCCTGGCAGAGGCGGGTGGTTTCTAACAGCGAGAGAGAATTTTCGACCCCGCCGCCGACGTTAAAGATTTGCCCCTGCACCTCGTCCAGGCGCTCCAGCTGTAAAAGTACCAGATCTAGCAAATCGGCCCCATGCAGAAAGTCGCGCACCTGCTTGCCGGTGCCCCCAAAACCGATGTACTTGAGCGGGCGGCCAAAGTAATGGGCCAGCATCCACAGGGCAAACACCCCCTGATCGACCTTGCCCATCTGCCAGGGGCCAGTCAGCACCCCGCAGCGGTTGATCACAGTGCGGAGGCCATAGGCATCGGCGTACTCGGTAATCAGCAGCTCCGAGGCCAGCTTGGTGGCCCCGTAGAGCGACCTGGCTCCGGTCAGAGGAAAGCTTTCGGCAATGCCTGCGGCTGAGGCTCCGGCCAGGGTTTGATCGAGAAGCTGAAAGCGGGTTGTGGTTTCTTCGTAGGCCAATTGGCGAATCGGCTCGATCGGATAAACCCGACTGGTGGAAAAAAAGAGGAGGTCAGCCCCGGTTTTGCGGGCCAGCTCCAGGCAGTTGATGGTGCCCACCAGGTTAGTTTGCAGCACATAGCCGGGGGAGCTATAGCCCGCCAGCACCGACGGTTCGGCGGAGCATTCCACAATCAGGGTGGGGCGCAGGGCATCGGCCTCTAAGTCTTCGGGGCTGCGAATATCGCCGTGGATAAAGTCAATGCCAGCGGCCCTGAAGCGGGGCAGGTTAAGCTCAGACCCCCGCCGCTTGAGGTTGTCTAGGGCCATCACCTGGCTATGGGGATATTTCGCCTTTAGCCCCAGGGCCAGGGTGCTGCCCACAAAACCAGCCCCACCAGTAACCAAAATTCGTTCCATAAAATGCCTTCCTCGCGTCCGCCAAGGTTAAAGAAGAGGGTGAGCTGTGATAGAGACGCTGATATGGCCGTTCACCCTGCTAAAGACTAAGCCCAACCCTGCCCCCCGGGCACAGCGCCGACTAGCCCTAGGGTAGAGGTGTAGAAACTGGATCCCTGCCATAGTAGTGACTACTAAGCACAGCTCAGTTTAGCTGGATGCTGCGATCACTGTCAGACGCTTTGGGCGTCGGAGCCAGCAAAATTACCCGTCCTACACTATGGCAAAAACCGCCTCTTTTACCAAAAATTCAGTTCAGGCTTACCTCAAAGAAATTGGCCGCATTCCTCGCCTTACCCGTGAGGAAGAGGTTGCCCTGGGTCAGCAGGTACAGCGGTTAGTGCAGCTCAACGAGGCCGCCGCTAAGCTTACCAAGACCCTAGGCCGAGAGCCGTCGGTGTCAGAGTGGGCCGCCGCCGTTAGTCTCTCGGTCAGCGATCTTGAGCAGCAGATCGCCGCTGGAGAAGAGGCCCGAGGGCGCATGGTAGAAGCTAATTTGCGATTGGTAGTCTCCATTGCTAAGAAATACACCAAGCGCAACGTTGATTTAATGGATTTGGTACAAGACGGCACCATTGGCCTCCAGCGGGGGGTTGAAAAGTTTGACCCCGCTAAGGGATTTCGATTTTCAACCTATGCCTACTGGTGGATTCGTCAGGCCGTGACGCGCGCCATTGCCGAGAAGAGCCGGGTGATTCGTTTACCGATTCATATTTCTGAGAAGCTCAACAAAATTAAGCGCGCCCAGCGCCTGCTGGCTCAGGATTTGGGACGTACCGCTACCCTTGAGGAAGTGGCCCACTACCTGGATCTTCCCCTCAAGCAGGTACGCCAATTTTTGGCCCAGTCACAGCTTCCCATGTCCCTCAATACGCGGGTAGGAGACAAGGGCGACACCGAGCTGGGGGAAATGCTGGAGGATGACCAAACCGACACCCCCGAAGACTACGTGATCCACTCGAACCTTCAAAACGACATCCTCAAGGTGCTGGATCGACTTACTCCTCAGCAGCGAGAGGTGATTATCCTGCGGTTTGGCCTCGTCACCGGGGAAGGGCTGTCGCTTTCGAAGGTGGGTAAGCAGCTCAATGTCAGCCGCGAGCGTGTGCGGCAGATTGAGCGCGATGCCATTAACAAACTGCGCTACGTGCGGCAGGATTTGAAGGCTTACCTGGCGGGGTAGGAGGTAGAGCGGGTAAAAGCAGATCCAGAGTGAGCGGTGCCTGAGTGACTGACAAAACCTGCGAAACGTCTGCTGTGGCACAGGTTGGGTGGCGCGTTAGCAGAACCCAGCAAAACCTGCTCGGGGGTTGGGTGAAACGCAGTGGAACCCAACCCACCTCCTGTAGGATGGGTGAAACGCAGCGTCGTCATCCATGCTGCTGGAATCCTTCTGCCCATGGATCTCTTTGACCACCACCGCCAGGTGCAGATTGACCAGGAAGCGCCCCTGGCAGCGCGAATGCGGCCCCGCACCCTGGATGAATTTATCGGTCAAGATGCGGTGGTGGGGCCGGGGCGACTGCTGCGGCGGGCGATTCAGGCTGACCAGCTCTCTTCTTTGATATTTTTTGGGCCACCGGGCACCGGCAAAACCACCCTGGCCCAAATTATTGCCAATACCACCAGTGCCTACTTCATTGCCCTCAACGCCGTGCTGGCGGGGGTAAAAGATATCCGCGAGGCGATCGCCACCGCCCAGGATTGGCGAGGCCAGCATGGACGGCGCACAATTTTATTTATTGACGAGGTGCACCGGTTTAACAAGGCCCAGCAGGATGCCCTGCTGCCCTGGGTGGAAAACGGCACGGTGATTTTAATTGGAGCCACTACCGAGAACCCCTACTTTGAGGTCAACAAAGCCCTGGTCAGCCGCTCCCGCTTGTTTCAGCTCAAGCCCCTGGAGGCGGCGGATCTATACAGCGTAGCGGAGCAAGCCCTGGCCGATGCAGATCGGGGTTACGGTGGGCGCTCAGTGCAAGTGGAGGCGGCGGCCCTAGAGCATCTGGTGAACGTGGCCAATGGTGACGCCCGCGCCTTACTCAATGCTCTAGAGCTGGCGGTAGAAACCACTGCCGCCGATCGGGCCGGCACCGTCACCATCACCCTGCCGGTGGCGGAGGAGTCCATCCAGCGGCGGGCGGTGCTCTACGACAAGGAGGGAGATGCCCACTTTGACACCATTAGCGCCTTTATCAAGAGCGTCCGCGGCTCTGACCCCGACGCCGCCCTCTACTGGCTGGCCCGCATGGTCTATGCCGGGGAAGACCCGCGCTACATTTTTCGTCGCCTGGTGATTTTGGCCAGCGAAGACATTGGCCTGGGCGACCCCCACGCCGTCACGGTGGTGACCAGTTGCGCCGCCGCCTTCGACCGAGTCGGGATGCCGGAGGGGCGTTACCCCCTGGCCCAGGCGACGCTGTACCTGGCGACGGCCCCCAAATCTAACAGCACCATGGGCTTTTTCGACGCCCTGGCCGCCGTCGAGCAGGAGCGCGAGGGGGAGGTGCCCGGCCCCCTGCGAGATGCCAACCGCGATCAGCAGGGCTTTGGCCACGGCCAGGGCTACCTGTATCCCCACTCCTACCGGGAGCACTGGGTGGCCCAGCAATATTTGCCCAGCGGCCTGCAGGGCCAGGTGTTTTATCAACCTTCAGACCAGGGCTACGAGGCCGCCGTGCAAACCCAGGTGGCGCGACGACGGGAAGCCCAGCTGGCGGCGATGGTAGACGGCGGCGGTGCCCTACCCGAAGCGCTCACCTATGGGCCGGATGATCCGGCTCGCGATCGCTGGCTCCAGCGCACCCTGAGCCAGGCGGGGGAAACCTTGGGGAGACTACGCGATCGCGTCTTTGCCCTGGCCCCGCCCCAGCGCCACCACCGCATTCTCGACCTCAACGCCCGCACCGGCCTACTCACCTGGGAAGCCGTTCGCCAAGTGCCCGAAGGGGGCGTTTACGCCAGGGTGCCCAGCGCCCAGGATCACGCCGCCCTGACGGAGCAAGCCGAGCGCCTGCCGCCCCTGGCTCGCCCGGTGCTGATTCAGGCGGATCTAGACCACTTGGCTACGGCCCTGACTACCCACACCCCCGGCCTGAGCTTTGACCGCATCCTGGGCCGCAACGTTTTCGCCCAGGCGGCGGATCGAGACGCTTTGGCCAAGTCCCTCAACTCAATGCTGGGCAAAGACGGTGTCATTGTGCTGGCCGAGACCATTCCCCGCCACAGCCAGCGCATTTCAGCCCTGGTAGACCCCATCAGCCTGCCCAAAGCCCTGGTCAAACGCTGGCACCGGGCCGACGCTGCCCTGGCTGAAGATGCCACCGATCCCCGCTTTAACTGGGAGGCTCAGACCCTGGTCGAACTCTTTCAACGGGCCGGGTTCACGGTGCAAATCACCGAAGAAACGATCTCCAGCGACCTGTATATTTCCCCAGCCCTGCTCCAGCGCTGGTTTGCGGTGGGTCGCCAGCCCCCCAGCTACCGCGATCAGCTGGCCCAGAGCCTGTCGGCCCTGGATGTGGAGGCGATTCAGGCCGCGTGCCAGCGCCAGCTCGGGCAGCGAACGGTGGCGTGGCGATCGCACCTGGCGCTGATGGTGGCTAGACGCTGAGCTTTTTGGTCGACTCCACCACACCATTACAAAGCTCTTTCCACCGCATCCCTAAACGTCTCGTAGGGGGCAACCCCAACCAGCGTTTCTACCAGCTCACCGCCTTTAAAAATCATCACCGCTGGAATGCTGCGGATTTCGTACTTCTTGGGGGTAATTTTATTGGCATCCAGGTCAAGCTTAACCACCTTAGCTTGCCCCTGATAGTCTTCAGCTAGCTGATCAATCAGGGGAGCCACCTTACGGCAAGGCCCGCACCAGGTCGCGGTGCAATCAACCACCACTGGCCCAGCAAAGGTCAATAGCTGATCAAAATCGCTGTCTTGAATGTAGTCAGCAGTGGCCATGGGTAACCCCTTAAGTACGTGAGCTTAGCTTACTACGCCATGGCTCAGCCCGCTCAGCGTGGCTTCGCGCTAGCGGACCTTAGCCTAGGATTAGGCCCCCTGCTGGGCCTAGCCTTCATCCCCAGCCCCCGAAACAGATTGATCGATAACGTCAGCCCCCATTTCGTGATAAAACCAGTGAGCAGAGCGGTAGGGCGATGCTCCAGCCCTGGTTTTCGTCAATGAGGTATTCGTCATGACAGCAGTTTCCCAGTCGCTTCAGGGTCAGGTCGCGGTGGTAACCGGGGCTTCGCGGGGCATTGGCCGGGCCGTGGCCCTGGCGCTGGCCGCTGAAGGGGCGCAGGTCGTTGTCAACTATGCCCGTTCGGGGGCGGCGGCTGAGGCCTTGGTCGCCCAAATTACCGCCGACGGCGGCCGCGCTATGGCAATCCAGGCCGATGTATCCCAGGTTGAGCAGGTTGATGCGCTGATCAACGACACCCTGGAAAAGTTTGGTCGTATTGATGTACTGGTCAATAATGCAGGCATTACCCGCGACACGCTGCTGCTGCGGATGAAGCCCGAAGACTGGCAGGCGGTGATTGACCTCAACCTCACCGGGGTGTTTCTCTGTACCCGCGCCGTGGCCAAGGGCATGCTGAAGCAGCGGTCGGGGCGGATTATTAACATTGCCTCGGTAGCCGGGCAAATGGGCAACCCTGGCCAGGCCAACTACAGCGCCGCCAAGGCCGGGGTGATTGGGTTTACCAAAACCGTAGCCAAGGAATTGGCCAGCCGAGGCATTACCGTCAACGCCGTGGCTCCGGGCTTCATTGAAACCGACATGACCGGCGAGCTATCAAACCCCGACGCGATTCTTCAGTACATTCCCCTGGGTAAGTTTGGCCAGCCCGAAGACATTGCCGGTATGGTGCGGTTCTTGGCGGCGGATCCAGCGGCGGCCTACATCACCGGCCAGGTATTTAATGTGGATGGCGGCATGGTGATGGCTTAAAAAGCTGGCAAAGATCCGCCAGCAAAGATCCCAGGGTTCTCTTGTAACCAGCGTTCTGGGCTATGTGCCTGAGTAGAACCCTGGGATCTGAAGCCACGTAGACGGCGGCATGGTGATGGCCTAGGCTCGATTCACCGTCCTCAACAACCACAGCGTGGCCGACAGCGACACAAAGTGGGCCAGCAGAGTATTGGTATTGGCCTGCACCACAAAAATATCAAACGCTTCGACATACTGGCCCACATTGCCCGGCACAAACACCGTGCCCCCCTGGGGCTGGGCCAGGGATTTAGCCAGCAGCGACCCGATCAGCGCCTGTCCACCAAACAGCGTCACCAGCATCCCCGCCATGCTGATCAGGATGCCAATGCGCAGCGCCTGGAGAGCATCCTTAGGGCTGGGGCGTTTAGCCATGTCGGGGCTGCGTAGCCGCCGCCCCAGCCGCGTGTACCGAAACGCCCAAAAGGCGCTGAAATAGACCGCCAGCAACCCCAGCGCCGCCAGCAGCAGGCCCACCCCTACCCCAGGGTTACTACCCTGGCCGGCGGTGCGGGCGCTGACGCTAGCCAGGGCAAACATCAGCACCAGGCTAGAAATAATTCCCAGCACAACCTGGGCCCAAAAGCTAATCCATCCCACCAGGCGAAATGAGCCCGCAATGCGACGGACGGCGGGGGGCAGGCTGTAGTCAAATTCGCTATTCATACCTGTGATTTTACTTTAAGGTCGGCTGCTTCTGGGGAATCTGTCGGGATGTTGCCCTGGCCCAGCCGCCGCCGTAAAAAATCCACCAGCACCTTAACCTTGGTGGAGAGGTGCCGGTTGACGGGGTAGAGGGCATAAATCCCGATTTCGGGGGGATGGTAGGCGGTCAAAATGGGCTGTAAGCGGCCTGCGGACAGATCCGTTTCCACAATAAACTGGGGCAGCATGACTACGCCTAACCCCGCCAGGGCCGCTACTCGCAGCACCTCGCCGTTGTTGCAGCAGAGGGGGCCACCTACGCTAACAGCGTAAACCTCCTGCCCGGCCCCCCGCAGCGTCCAAATTGTTTCCTGGGAAATGTGGCCGTAGTGCAGGCAAGCATGCTGCTTGAGGTCTTGGGGATGGGTCGGGGTGCCGCGCTGGTTCAGGTAGGCTGAGGCCGCGCAGAGCACCATCGGGCTAGGAACCAGGGGATGCACAATTAAACTCGCCGCCATCGGGGTTTGGGCAATTCGCACGGTGACGTCAAAGCCCTCATCCACCGGGTCAATGAAGCGATCGCTGAGGGATAGCTCGACATGCAGGTCGGGGTACTGCCCCATAAACTCCACCAGCAGGGGGGCTAGGTGCAGGGTGCCAAAGGTCATCGGTGCGTTAATGCGCAGGCGGCCTTTGGGTTCGTCTTGTAGTCGCGTCAGGGCTAGTTCTGCCTCGGCTAAGTCGGCCAGAATGCCCAAGCAGCGTTCGTAAAAGGCCCGCCCAGCGTCTGTGGTGCTCACCTTGCGGGTGGTGCGGTGCAGCAGCTGGGTTTGTAAGTGATCTTCTAAATTCATCACCAGCTTGTTGACTGCCGACCGCGATAGCCCCATGCGCCGGGCGGCGGCCGCAAACCCCCCAGCGTCTACCACCTGGGTAAAGGCGCGAAGGCTTTCAAATTTGTCCATAAAAACGATTAGGGTGGTATCGGGTTTCGGGTTTTGGGCGTCGGGTTTCAGGTTTCGGCCTGAGACCTCACACCTAACATCCCATACCCATGACATCAAGTATCAGCCCCACTATTGTCCTTTTATAGCGGACAATCTGTCAATTATATTGAGTATTGTCTTTTTATTGGATTCAGTTTATTCTAAAAACAGTTCGGATGGCTCTCATTCACTGACACACTTAGGAGGTGTCCCTATGATTACGATTCGTCCATCGCGCGATCGCGGTGCCGCCAACTTTGGTTGGTTAGACAGCCGCCACACCTTTTCCTTTGGCAACTACTACGACTCTGACCACCTGGGCTTTGCTAGCCTGCGGGTCATCAACGAAGACAAAGTTACCCCCAACCAGGGTTTTGGCACCCACGGCCATCGGGATATGGAAATTATTTCCTACGTCCTGGAGGGGGCATTGGAGCATAAAGACAGTATTGGCACCGGTTCTGTGATTCGCCCCGGTGATGTCCAGCGGATGTCGGCGGGCAAAGGCATTCGCCACAGCGAGTACAACGCCTCCGATCGCGACCCCGTGCACTTTTTGCAAATCTGGATTTTGCCCGAAGCCAACGGTCTGGCCCCCAGCTACGAGCAAATCCATGTCGAGCCAGAGCAAAAGCAGGGGCAACTGCGGTTGGTGGGCTCCCGCGAGGGCCGCGATGGGTCGGTTACCATTCACCAGAATGTTGACCTCTACGCCACAGTGCTGAGCGCAGGGGAAGCGGTGGAGCATTCCCTAGCACCGGGACGGGTGGCCTGGGTGCAGGTAGCGCGGGGGGCCATTGACCTCAATGGTCACGCCCTCACCGCCGGAGATGGAGCCGCCGTCACCGACCTTGCGGCCCTCACCCTGACCGGGGCGGCAGCCAATGCCGAAGTGCTGCTGTTTGATCTGGCGGCATAACAGTCCAAAGCTTGGGCTCGCGGAGGAAACTCCGCGAGCCTAGTAGATTGCGACGTAAATATGCGAATATGCGCACCATTAGCGATGACTGAGGTTGTAGGGTACAAGGCTCACGGTTCACGGTAGGGAACCCTCACCAGGGTCGGGAGACTTCCGCCGCCGTGTACTAGGGTACCGTTGGCTACCGCAAGCAAGGTGGCCAGTGGTGTATAGCCCGTGGGCCTACCTCAGTGCCTTTTTATATGGATGGCAGTTTTAAAGCGATTTCCAACCCAGAACTTAGGGGCTGGCAAACAAATAAAGTACCCCCGTCATTCCCGCCTCCGCCGGAATCCATGACGAGTCGGTTGCTTGAGTCGGTACTTTATTTCAGCGCAAATCTCTTACCTCGCAAATCTCTTACCTCCTCATGCCCGCGCAGGCAGGAATCCAGCCCAAGAGTCTGTTTATATGGGTATCTTCTTTTGGGTATCTTCTTTTCCGGTGTTGCTTGATTCATACCTATGTCCAGCAACGCCCGGGTTAATGAAGCCGCGATCTCGACAAAGCCTAACACCGGCATGACCAGCTTCGCGATCCCGATGCCATGCCATAACACCAGCATGACCAGCTTTGCCATCGCCCGGCCATGCCATAACACCGGCATGACTAGCTTCGCCATCGCCCAGGCTTTCTGGCCCCCCGTCTCCCGTTCTGGGAGACGGGGTTGGGGGATGAGGAAAAAGCCCTAACGGCCAGGGCTTCAAGGCTTATATGTACACAATAGGCCGCCCCCCTTGGCGTTTAACGCTGCACGCAATATCCTTAGGGGATAAGCGTGATGGCTGAGCTTTGATCCGCAGCTTTAAAGACAAGGAGACCCAAAACGTTCTTGAACGCCAGAGGTTCCGCAAATTACCGTCAGATATTCAGCCAGTGGCCCTGCGAAAGCTACGGATGCTCAACCGCGCAGAAACGCTTCAAGATCTTCGGGTGCCGCCAGCTAATCGTTTAGAGCGACTGCGGGGTGACAGAGATAATCCATACAGCATTCGCATTAATGACCAATGGCGCATTTGCTTTAGATGGCAAGACGGCGAAGCATCAGACGTAGAAATTGTTGATTAGCACTAGGGCGGCAAAATGGACGAAAACAAGCTGATGCCCGTGCATCCAGGCGAGGTGCTGTTAGAAGAGTTTCTCAAGCCTATGAACCTGAGCCAAAATCAAGTTGCCTTAGCTCTGCGGGTGCCTGCCCGACGGATTAATGAAATCGTTCACGGCAATCGGCGGATTACTGCCGATACAGCTCTGCGGCTGGCCCGTTATTTCAATATGTCGCCCCGATTTTGGCTAGGTCTGCAAATGGACTATGACTTAGATGTGGCCGAAGATGAAATGGGAGATCGCTTAAGTCAGGAGGTAGCCGTATTGACCCAGCCTTAATTTCAACAGCGGAGGGGTTCTGGCACCAGCAACTGACCAGGCGACCAGGCAACCAGGCAACCAGGCTACTCTGGAGCCTCCCCACGCAAAACCCCTGATACAGTACCCACCCGCTTCCCCTAGGTCTCCGCTTTCAGCAGGGTTTCAAACGCGCTGTGGGCCTCTGGGCTGCCCACCACCAGTAGGCGATCGCCTACGGCTAATACCATCTCTCCAGTCGGGTAGCGGAGCAAGTGTTTATCGCGTTCAACGGCCATAATGGTTGCCCCAGTTACCCGGCGAATATTGGCCTGGGCCAGACTGGTTCCCACCAGCGGAGAGGTGGCCAGCAGCCCATACCAGTGCCGTTGCAGGCCCTCAATGGCGATTTCCAAATCGATCGCCCCCCAGTATCCGGCCCGCTCTGGCAAAATGTCGCGGTAGCGCCTGGTGCGATAGCGGTTGACCACCTGCTGTACTTCAAAGGTTGAATCCCCCATTTTTAAGAGCAGGTGGGCCCCCATTTCGAGCGCGGCTTCAAACTCGGGTTGCACCACTTCTTGCGCCCCGAGTTGGTAGAGGGGATCGATCTCGCTGTTGCCGTGGGCCCGCACGGTGATGTCTAGATCGGGGGCCAGGCTCAGGGCCCGGTTGAGGGTGAGGCGGGTGGCCATGGGGTCGGGTAGGGCGACGGCCATGGCCTTGGCCTGGGGCAGACGGGCTTTTTCTAACAGCAGTACACTCGCCGCATCGCCAAACAGGTAGGGAATGCCTCGCTCCCGCAGCGATTGTAGCGCGGCTTCATTGTTATCAATCACCAGCAGCTGATAGCCCTGAAAATACAGCATTCGCACCAGGGTTTGCCCCACCCGACCATAGCCCACCACCACCACATGGCCGACCAGGTCTTCTGTCTCTCCAAACAGGCGCGGAGCCTGGCTCAACTGTAAGCGGTCATTTAACCACGGGATCTGCTCTAGCCCGGCCAGCACATGGGGGGTGGTCCGCAGCAAAAACGGCGTAATTAGCAGAGTCGCGGCCGTGGTGCCCACCGTCAGGGCGTAGAGACGGGGCGGAAACAGCCCCTGGGTTTGGGCCACCCCCGCCAGCACAAAGGAAAACTCCCCAATCTGGTTAATGCCCAGGCCGACGGTCACCGCCGTCTTGAGGGAATAGCCAAACAGTTTTACTATCCCCGTGGTAATCACCGCCTTGCCAACCATGGTGACGGCCACCAACCCTAGCAAGACCCAGGC
>DAIUJR010000051.1:0-45795 GCA_036848635.1 Nodosilinea sp. CTOTU7336 | reverse complement strand
GCTAGAGGGGGATATTGTCATTACAGGCAACGGTGTTTTTGGCTTTGGCCTTTTTGCCCGTGGGTTGTCTGCTTTTAGCGGCCAGGGCGGGGCGGTGTATCTAGATGCTCGTAATGATATTTCTGTAATCAATAGCTCCATCGATACTTCTGGAGGTGGAAACGTAGGCAATGTTGTCATTAATGCCGAAGGAGCAGTTCGCTTTGAACAACAGAATAGACGCACTGTAGCAGCAAGTAGCTTATTGGGGGTAGGAACAGGGGGAAATGTGATAATCACTGCTAACTCTCTAGAGATGCTTAACGGAGCTCAACTTCAATCGAGTACTCTGGGCCAAGGAAACTCTGGTAGCGTAATCATTAAAGCGCTTGATAGCGTGAGATTTGTTAATGGTAGTGCTGCCTTGAGCAGGATAGAAGCTGGCGGACAGGGGATAGGTGGCAATGTTGAAATTCGCACCGGCACTCTGTATGTAGTTAATGGGGCTGAATTAGGAACTAGCAATTTGAATGTAGGAAATGCAGGTAATGTAGTGATTGAGGCCCGCGAACAAGTTGTCTTTAACAATCGTGGCGTAGCTTCTAGCTCAGCTGAAAGAGGGGGATCAGGCGGTAATATTGAGATCCTTACTAGTTCTCTTTTAGTCAGTAATGAAGCTCAGCTCAATGCTTCAACAGCTGGAGCTGGCGATTCAGGAGACATAGTAATTAATGCTAGTGATCAGGTAATTTTTGATAATCGCAGTGCAGCGTTGAGCTCAGTAGCAGTTGGAGGTCAAGGCATTGGGGGAGACGTTGTAATTCACACGGGTAGCCTAGATGTCACCAACGGGGCAATCTTGAACGCTAGTGTTGATGATGGCCCAGGAGATGCTGGTGATGTAACGATCGCGGCTCGTGACTATGTCAATTTACAGGGGGTAGGCCAAAATGGTAGCCCCGGCGGGATTTTTGTGGCGAACAATAACAGCCTCGACTCTGGACGAAGTGGCGAAATTCGCATTACGACCCCTCATCTGTTCGTTCAAGATGGTGCAGTGATTATTGCTAGTACCTTAAATGATAAGCCTGGAGGTGATATCATCCTATCCCTAAGCCAATTAGATATACTTGGGGGTGGTCAAGTAGTGGCAGGTAGCTTAAGTACTGGCTTAGGAGGGACAATTCGAATTGATGCTGAGGATAGCATTTTCATAGCAGGTAGTGATCCTAACTTTGCATCTCGCGTTGAGGAACTACCTGGAATAGGGGCGGTACTTATTCCTCAAAGTTCACTCTCAGTACAATCTAGATCTGGAGGAGTTGCTGGAAGTATCATTATTGGCAATCTGGGCACCACCCCACGTTTAGAATTGAACAATGGTGGCCGAATTGTTGCTGCATCTGCTGCTAGAGATGGTGGAAACATTGTGATTAAGCTCAACAATGTGCTCTTACTTCGCAATGGCAGCCTGATTTCTACTGATGCTGGTACCGACCAAGCTGGGGGCAATGGCGGCAACATCACCATCACTGCGCCTTTTATTGTGGCGATTCCCGCTGAAGATAGTGATATCACCGCTAATGCCTTTACTGGAGCCGGGGGCAATGTTGCCATCGCCGCCAGAGGCATCTTTGGCATTGAGCCTCGCCCTGAAGAAACCCCTCTCAGCGACATTACTGCTAGTTCAGCACTAGGAGTCAGTGGCACCTTGGCCATTGATACCTTGGATACCGACTTCATCCAAAACAGCCTCACCAACCTGGCAGACGTGATCATCGACACCGCCACCCTCACCGCCAACAGCTGCATTGCCCGCACCGACGAAAGCCTGGGTTCCTTTACCATTACCGGCAGCGGTGGCCTGCCCCAGCGCCCTGGCGACAGCTCCATCTCCGCCTACCCCACCGGCACCGTCCGCACTATTGCCGAGCCCGCCGCCACCCTACAAGAACCCGACGGCGTCTACCAACTCCCCGATGGGCGGCTGGTGCTGAGCCGGGCTTGCGAGTAGGGTTGGTGCGCCAGATCCCAGGGTTCTAGCGGTAAATGTCGGTGGGCCGCAAAGGTTAAGGCAGAACCCTGGGATCTGGGGTCGAGGTATAATCAGGGTATTGAGGCACCTACCTACGGACAGCAAGCATTGCAGAGATAGCACTCATGACCCTTGTAGAACTGTTACCCGCCCTGCGGGAATTGTCTCGGGTTGAAAAACTTCAAGCCATGCAGTTTCTTCTAGCCGAAATTAGTCAGGCAGAGGCAAGTGTGGCTTCTGACTCTGCCTTCGAGCCCCCCATAGAACCCAATCTCTACCGCAAAGCAGGGGTGCTTGTGATTGAAACAGGGCCCCTCGACGAGCCAGCCTTTGAGGATTTGATGAGCCAGATGCGAGAAGAACGCTTACAAAAGCTGCTGTCTCTGTGAAAATTTTATTCGACTCATCGGTACTGGTTCCGGCTTTAGTTCCAGCTCATCCTCGCCATGGGCTCTGCTACCCTTACCTCAAAGCTGCTAAAGAGCAGCAAACCACAGCTTACATTTCTACCCATAGCCTGGCAGAGGTATATGGCGTTATCACGCGATTGCCGGTTAAACCTCGGCCAACCCCAACCCAGGCGCAAACCTTGCTGACTGATGTGCTCACTTACGTCGTTGCTGTCCCCTTAACAAGGGTTGACTATGCCAAAGCTATTGATCTTATGGCTAGCTTAACTCTTCCAGGAGGCGGCATCTTTGATGCGCTGATTGCCCAAGCTGCCCTAAAAGCTGAGGTAAATTGCCTGTTAACCCTGAACCCTGATGATTTCACCCGTCTTTCGCCGCAGATCGCAGGGTTGGTGAATGTCCCCCAAGGCATCTAAGTTTTACACCTACCTCTACACCGATGGCGTCTACCAACTCCCCGATGGGCGGCTGGTGTTGAGTCGGGCCTGTGAGTAAGGTTGGTTATTGTTTAAGCGCTTGGAGCCGTTGCCGCTATCCAGTGGTCCAGATCTTGGCCAGTTTCAAAGGCCGTCAAGGTCTCTTGTAGAGCTTGAAGTTGAGCATCGGCTAAGCCCAGTAGCTGCTGTTTTTGAGCCGGGGAAAGATGACCGACTTGCTGGCGCAGCTGGTGCAAGACTTGAGCCCGCACGCCAACAAAGCCCTCCGAGGTTTCTACGGCATCTAGCCAACTGGCTAAGTCCTCTGGAGTGGTGACAGTGGCTAGGGTGTCAATTAACGCCTCAATTTGTGGCTCCGTCAGTCCCTGAACCTGGGCTTGCAGCACCATGGGCAAGGTTCCCAGCCGCTGGGTTAGCAGCCGCAGCAATAGCTTGAGTTCGCCTTCTCGGCGGCCTGCTTGTAGCCCTTGCTCCAGTCCTCGTTGCAGGCCTTGCTCCAGCCCTTGCTCCAGCCCCTTTTCCATCCAGCTTGTTACGAGTTCCATGACTTGCTCCTGCTCGGTTGCTTCAATTCTACTAATCTCGTTGTTGAAGACAGCGTCTTCCTCTGGTGTAAGGCTCAGGTAGGTGTCTACAAACCCAGAAATTAACTGCATTCGAGCTGGGTCAAGCCGAAGGGTAACCAACAATCGCAGGCACTCCGCCTTGACCTTGGGGCGGTCTGCCGGGTCAATCTGCATTTTGGCCATCAGTGCCGCCGCAACCGGATTCGGTTGTTGCAAAAAATCGCGCCAGTGCAGCTGGTTGAGCTGGATGACCCGGTATCGGAACTGCAACACGGTTAAATCCGGAAACTCAAGGGTGAACTGGCTGGCCCCAGGGGTTCTGGGCTGGTCGTAGGAAAAGACGACCACGGGATAGACCGGGTAGTCGTACTTTTCGTACAATCGCGCAAAGTAGCGAAACATCCGCTGGCTAAAGGTGGTCTGAGCCGTGGCCTGGTTTTCGATGTGGATAAGGAAATAGGACGGCTGCGCCTGAAACCGAGCTTGAACCAATAAATCCGCCTCGTAACGTTGGCCCGCGGTGACATCGGTAAAGACCTCTTTATCCAAGAAGATGAGGGAATCGGGGTCAAGGTAGGTGAGAACGTCGGGCAAAAAAAGCTGTATAAACTCCAGGAAGAAGGTGGTCAGGAGTTCTTTGAAGAGGCGATCATGGTCGATGGGCATGGGAGCGACAGGCTAGGTGCAAACTAGAACCGTCAGTAGCTTTCCCTGAAACTGTTGCCAGGTCTCTGGCTGGGAAGGTTTTACACTCTGGGCAGGCAGGGTCTTAAACGGCTTGGGGTACATCAGTTGCCGGATGGGCGGCTGGTATTGAGTCGCGCCTGCGAGTAGGGCAGTGCGCCAGATCCCAGGGTTCTACTCTCATCGTTGCTAGCGGCCAAGGTCTGCCACTAGAACCCTGGGATCTAGGGTCAAGTCGTAGGGTGGGCAATGCCCACCACTCATAGGAAACGCCGTCGCCGTGTTTCTTCCGGCTCTATCGAAGAGCAACGCTATTTGTCAACCGCTGGAATCTAGGGTCAAGGTATGGTCAGAGAGGCCCAGGATTTCTTGCTCCCATCGGAGCTTTTCTTGAGGATCGAAGTCCGCCACAGAAGTCACTTGGGGAGCCGTTGGCTGGCGTGTTCGCTGGCCTGCCGCCTGCCGCCCCGGGTGGGGATATCCGTCTGACCGCAGGATGAAACCGAGTTCATTCCCACGTTACACTGTTGAAAAGCCGTAATTTGGGCAGGTTCGGTCTATGAGTTTAGAGATTAAAGCTGTGCAGGCACCGTACTACGGCGATGCAATGTATCGCACCCCTCCCCCGGATTTGCCGTCGCTGCTGTTGAAGGAGCGGATTGTGTATCTGGGCTTGCCCCTCTTTTCTGGGGATGACGTTAAGCAGCAGGTGGGTATCGACGTGACTGAGCTGATCATTGCCCAGCTGTTGTTCCTTCAGTTTGACGACCCCGACAAGCCGATTTTCTTCTATATCAATTCCACCGGCACCTCGTGGTACGACGGCAACATGATCGGCTACGACACCGAAGCCTTTGCCATCTGCGACACCATTAACTACATCAAGCCCCCGGTTCACACCATTTGCATTGGTCAGGCCATGGGCTCGGCGGCGGTGATTTTGTCGGCGGGCACCAAGGGCTATCGGGCCAGCCTGCCCCACGCCCGCATCGTGCTCAATCAGCCCCGTAGCGGCGCCCAGGGTCAGGCAACGGATATTGAAATCCGGGCCAAGGAGGTGCTCGACAACAAGCGCTCCATGATGGGGATGCTGGCCAAAAATACCGACAAGACCCTGGAGCAGGTGATGCGCGACTCGGATCGCATGTTCTATATGAAGCCCGAGGAAGCCAAGGAATACGGCATCATCGACCGAGTTTTAGCGAGCCGCAAAGAGCTGCCCCAAATTCCGGCTGGGGCCGCGATTTAAACCTTGGCCACGACGATGGCTTTTACGGATTAACTGTTCTGTTCATTTTTAGGTTAAACGAGCACTATGCCCATTGGTACCCCTAAAGTCCCCTATCGTCTGCCCGGTAGTCAGTACAGCCAGTGGATTGACATCTATACCCGCCTTAACCAGGAGCGCATTATCTTCCTGGGGCAGGAAGTCACCGATACCCTGGCCAACTCCATCGTGGCGGCCATGCTGTACTTAGACTCTGACGACAGCACCAAGCCCATTTACCTCTACATCAACTCCCCCGGTGGCTCGGTCACTGCCGGAATGGCCATCTACGACACCATGCAGTACATCAAGTCGGATGTGGTCACCATTTGCCTGGGGCTAGCCGCCTCCATGGGAGCATTTTTGCTGGCGGCAGGGAGTCAGGGCAAGCGGGTGGCTCTGCCCCACTCCCGCATTATGATTCACCAGCCCATGGGCGGTACTGGGCGGCAGCGCCTCCAGGCCAGCGACATTGCCATTGAGGCCAAGGAAATTCTGCGGGTGCGCCAGGAACTCAACGAAATGATGGCCCGCCACACCGGCAAGTCGATCGAGCAAATTCAAAAAGACACCGACCGCGACTACTTTATGTCGGCGGAAGAGGCGGCGGCCTATGGCCTGATCGACAGGGTAATTGAAGAACGCACCCAGGAGCTGGCGGCGGTGCAGGGCGTTATTTAAGCCTGATTATCGTCTTGGTTTAGCGTCAAATCCTCGCTAGATACCTTCGACCGGTGGGGGCTGAGCACTACTCAGCCCATTCGGTTTGCCTGGGCTAATCAGGATTATTAACTCCAGATTTGGTGTAATTCAGCGCTCCAATTTGGTTCACAATTGGCAAAATAGTGGTAAAACCTGAGAACTATTTCTTTAGTGGCGGGTTACCCATGGCGCTGGCGCACTACTACCGCATTTTGGGCCTGAGAACCGGGGCAAGCTTCGGCGATGTCAAGCTGGCCTACCGAAACCTGGCCCGTCTCTACCATCCCGACCTGAATCCGACGGATCAGCAGGCGAAGGAAAAGTTTATTCATGTTACCCAGGCCTACCAAACGCTGGCGGATGCCCTGCTGGTGGAGGATATCGCCACCACAGAGCGAGCTACTGAAGTAGCCCGTCCGGCCAGGCCGACCCCGGTTACGGCTAATCCGGTTCAGCCCCAAGCGGCCACCCAGGGGACGGCAGACAAACCAGCAGACCCTAAGCCTGCCGCTGCCTCAGTGGCAGACGACGATCGCCCAGCCGCTAAGGTTGAGGCCAAGACTCCAGCTAAACCGCCCGCTTCAGAGCCAGACTTTGCCGTACGCCAGACTCCAGGGGGGTCTGATGTCGATCAAGAACTTAAGGTCAGTAGCTTCAAGCAGCTGCGAGATCTCTTCCGCAGCCAGCGCTTTCCCATGGCGGTGGCCCTGGTGGAAGGGTTGGCCCATCGCTTTCCCAATGACCCGGAGGTGCGTCAGTGGTATGCCATTACCTACTACCGCTGGGGCCACGACCTGCTGAACGCTGGAAATGCTAAAAAAGCCGAAGCCTGTCTGAAAAAGGCCCACCGTACTGACCCCCATAACAAATCCCTGCGTCAGGCTCTTCAGCACGATTTTCAGCGTCTAGAGCAACTTAGCCGTATCCCCGTCGCCCACTAGGGGGCATAACGCTAGGGCGAGGCTCTACCCACGCGCAGCAATACACCAGGAGAACTACAGCATCCCCTCCAACCACGCCTCAAACCGTTCCCCTAGCGCCCCTAGGGAATAAACGTCCTCCGCCTGGCGACGGCAGGCCTGCCGGTTCAGTACGTCAATCTGGTCCAGAGTGGCCGCCAACGCCTGCACATCATCGGGGGTAACTAGCCAACCGGTCTTACCAGGCTGCACAATTTCAGCAGGGCCGCCCCGATTGTAGGCCACCACCGGTACGCCGCAGGCCAGTGCCTCAATGGCCACATTGCCAAAGGCTTCTACCCAGCGGGGCGTCATCAGCAGAGCGCGGCATTCCCGCAGCACGGTTTGCAGCTCTTGGGTGGGCAAAAACCCCAGGTAGCTGGCTGTCGCCTGGGGAAACTGCTGACAAATCCGCTGCCAGTAGTCGAGGTCCTCTAGCTTGCCCATAATCTTCAGGGGCAAGCCCTTAATTTGACTAGCTTCCAGCGCATCTTCCAGCCCCTTTTCGGGGGAGATGCGCCCCATCCAGGCCAGGGCCGGGCCGGGATCGGCACAAAACCTGTAGCAATCCAAATCAATGGCGCTGCCCAGAATCTCAAAGGCGTTAGCGATCCCGAAGGTTTCTGCCTGGGTGCAGGTGTAGGCCCCTAACCGGCCCGGAAACTGCTCCGCCACCTGGCGAACCGCTGCATCCATTACGTCACTGAGGGAACCCATGGTGACGAAATGGGCCACGGGGCGCTGAAAAAATGGGGTCAGGTAAAACGGCAGCCAGTCGTAGGCGAGGTTCACGATCACATCAACTTCGGCCTGCACAGTACGGGCATAGGCCCACATATTCGCCAGCACGGCATGGTCGGGCAGGGTAGCCGGGGTGGCCCGCCCCTGGGTATGGGCCGTGGGCTGAAGCTGCCCGGCAATTTCCACCACCGGCACCGCCCCTAGGATGGATTGCTCAGGGGCCACGACCGTCACCCGATGGCCCCGGGCTATCAGCGCCTGGGCTACATTCAGCAGGGTTAGCTCTACGCCGCCGCCGAGGCCTGAGCCTAGTGGCCCGACAGGGGTAGAGAGGATGAGGTGGTGGCGGGGGGACATGGGTGGATGGGTAGAGAGATAGGAGGGAGGGTGGGGGGCTAGGGGGGGGATGGGGGGAGGCTGTCGGAGGGGGAGGATGGAGGTGAGGGGAGGGTGCTGGGGCGGATGCGGTTGAGTTGGTCTAGGGCCCACTGGGCGGTTTCTTGAACGTCGGGGTGGGGGTCTTGGGCGGCGTGGGTGAGCATTTGGCTCAGCTGGATGATGCCGTCGTAGACCCGACTGAGATCGCGGACGGCGTTTTTGCGAACTTCGGGGCTGGTGTCTTGCAGGGCCAGGGCCAGGGCGCGGTGCATGGGATGCAGGCTGCGGTGGCCGATTTCGGCCAGGGCGGCTAAAATCAGGCTTTTTTCCTGGGAGTCGGCATCGAGTAACCCGTCTACTAGAGGCGGAATGGCCGCGGAATGGCCGCGCTGGCCAAGTTCCCAAATCGCTTTGTGGCGCACGGTGGCTTCGGTACTACGGAGTTCGGCCACCAGGGCATCCACAATATTGATGGGCGTGAGGCGGGTGGTTTCGCCGCAGGTCGCAACGGCTAGGCTGACGTCCTGATTTGTGGCTAACTCTAACCCAGGGGCAGCACTATTTGTTTGTGACAAGAAAGCCGTACCCTCCGGTAGGGAAGGCTGCTGGGAGGCCAGGGAAGCTACTGGTTCGCCAGCCTGCGGCAGCTCCGTTATGGCCTCGTTCAGAGCTGTTTCCAACCCTGGAGGTTGGGACGCGGAACGCCGTTTGAGAACGCCTAGGCTAACCAGGCTACCACCTAGAACTAAGGCCCCTGCCAGACCCCACCAGCCCAGAGACCGGGGGGCCGGGGTGGCAGTAGCCGAGGTGGAACCATCGGCTGAGGGTGGCGAGTCTGGGTTGGGGATATCGGGGATATCTATATCTGCCGCCACATCTCCTGTAGGAGTTGCTGGGTCAGCCTCTGGAAACAGGGAGGGGAAGGCCTGAGGGGCGGCAGGTTCGGATGCATCGGTCAGGAGCTGAGGGGTAATCATGCGTTGCCAGGTGAGCTGATCTAGCACCCCGTCGGCTTCTAAACCCGCTGTCTTCTGAAAAGCCGAGATCGCCGCCTGGGTGGATGGCCCATAGCGGCCATCTAGCGACCCCTGGTAAAGACCCAGGGTTTGGAGCTGGCGTTGTAAGACGACGACATCGTCATTTTCGGCACCGGGGGCGAGCAAAACTGGGTTAGGCGCGGCTAGGCTTTCTCCCTGGGCTATTAGCTCGGCGGTTCGTAGGGCCGCTGGGGCCGTTGCCACCATCGCCCCAGGGGGTGCGGTACGGCCTAAAGCGATCTGCCCCGCTGCTGCTCCGATCGGGGGATGGCTGGGTAGCGTTATCCCCAGGATGGCTAAAGCGGTAACTGTTTTAACCGTGGTCGGGTAGACCATTTTTGTTCCTAACGTAAACCTGTCCTCACGTACCCCTGGGAGATGCCCCCTGGCCCTGGCCCTGGCCCAGATTTCCCTAACCTAACTTACCCAGGGCCCGATCTGGAGGGGCAAATGGCCGTTAACCCGACCCGCTTAATCATGAACCCATGAAGCGCAGCGGCTTGGCAGATAGGCAGGCAAATACTCGGCAAAGCCTTGTCACCGCTGAGATTAACGTTCCAGGGGGGGATAGTGGGTGACCGGCGATATCCCCAGAACTTGCCGTCTTTATTTAAAGCCCCGAAGAAAAATCAACCCTGACCTCGACGATCTTCCTAGAATTTTCTACAGTGATCTTCATCGGGCCGATTAATCTATGTTGCCACCACGAAACCCACTGCTGTGACCGTCCCCTACTCTTCTCCTGTCAGTTCTTCGTCCATCCAGCCTCCTACTTCCACCCTGCCCGACCCTCTTGAGGGCTACCCCAGCCCCGACCGCATTGCGGCGGTAAGGGCATATACCCAACGCACCTGGCCAACCCTACGGCGTGGCCACGACTCTATTTTGGCCGCTGTTAAAGATTCTAAGGTAGAACATAGCGTCGATCAGCGCTGGCCGGTTTATATTTCGCCCAAAGAAAATGCCGAGCACATTGCCGCCACCCTGCAAAGAACCATTTCTCCCCTTGAGTTTAGCCGCATTCGCCTGGAAACCCTGCCCGATGACAGCCACGATATCACCGATCACGGCCTACTCTATCTGCCAGGAGACTACGTGGTACCCGGTGGCCGCTTCAACGAGCTATACGGCTGGGATAGCTACTTTATTCTGTTGGGGCTACTGCTCGACAACCAGTTGCCCCTGGCCCAAAGCCTGACCGACCAGCTGCTGTACCAGGTTGACCACTACGGTGCTGTGCTCAATGCCAACCGCACCTACTTTCTAAATCGTTCGCAGCCGCCCCTGCTGTCCCGGATGGTGCTCAAGCTCTACGAGCGCACCCAGGATAGGGTTTGGCTCCAGTCTACGCTACCGATATTGGTACAGTACTACCAATACTGGGTGCAAGCTCCCCACCTGGATGAAGCCAGTGGTCTGTCGCGCTACTACGCCACTGGCCGCGGCCCCGCCCCCGAGGTGCTGGTCTCTGAGCGGGATGAGCAGGGTCGCACCCACTACGACCGGGTGCGAGAGTTTTACCAGTACCATGCCGTTACCGAGTACGATGTCGCTCTGTATTACGACGCTGAGGCCGATGAGCTGAAGGATTTGTTCTACCAAGGCGATCGCTCCATGCGCGAGTCGGGCCTCGACCCCACTAACCGCTTTGGCCCCTTTAGCATCGACATCGTCCACTACCTGCCGGTATGCCTAAACGTGCTGCTCTATCAAATGGAGCAAGACATCGCCGCCATCTATGGCCTCCTCAGTGAGACGAGCGGGGGCGCCCCCGGGCCGGGCAAAAATCTGGAAATGGAGCTTTGGCAACAGCGCGCTACCCAGCGCCACCAGCGCATCAACGAGTATCTCTGGGATGCCCCCAGCGGTCTCTACCTCGACTACCACCTGACCACCGGCAAACGCCGCCACTACGAGTTCGCCACTACCTTTTACCCCCTGTGGGCGGGCCTGGCCTCCGCTAAGCAGGCCCAGGCGGTGGTAGCCAACCTCGACAAATTTGAGGCCCCCGGCGGTCTGCGCACCAGCACCTTCACCTCCGGCAACCAGTGGGATGACCCCTTTGGCTGGGCTCCGTTTCAGCTGATGGCGGTGGAGGGGCTGCAGCGCTACGGCTACACCGCCGCCGCCGAGCGCCTGGCCCGCCGGTTTATTACCCTGGTGGTGCAAGACTTTGAGCGCTGCGGCAGCCTGCTAGAAAAGTACGACATCAACACCTGCTCTGGCCTAGTGTCGGATGAAATTCAGTACGGCTACAGCAGCAACGAAATCGGCTTTGGCTGGACCAACGGCGTAGTGCTAGCACTGCTGGACTTGCTGGAGCCGTCGGAGTAAAGGCAATGCCTGGGTGATCACCCAGACCGAGGCTAAACCTGCACGGCGGTGCCTACCCCAGCGGGGTCTACCACCGCCGGTGCCGCCATGGCGGGGTGCTGGCGCTCCAGCGCCGCACTCACCAGACCGAGAAACAGCGGATGGGGGGCACTGGGCCGCGACTGAAACTCAGGGTGAAACTGACTGGCAATAAAGAAGGGGTGGTTGGGCAGCTCAATAATTTCTACCAGCCGACCATCCGGAGACGTGCCGCTGACCTGATAGCCTGACTCCATGAACAGGGTGCGGTAGGCATTGTTAAACTCGTAGCGATGGCGGTGACGCTCGTAGACCACTTCTTTTTCGTAAAGGCGGCTGGCCAGGGTATCTGGGGACAGTCGGCAGGGGTACAGCCCTACCCGCATGGTGCCGCCCAAATCCACCACGTCCTGCTGCTCGGGCAGCAGGCTAATGACCGGGTTAGGGGTGTCGGCGTTGAACTCGGTGCTGTCGGCCTCCGCCAGGTGGGCCACATGGCGCGCCCATTCCACCACCGAGCACTGCATGCCTAGGCACAGGCCCAAAAACGGCAGGCCGCGCTCGCGCACGTAGCGAATGGTGTCAATTTTACCGTTGATGCCTCGGGTGCCAAAGCCACCGGGTACAACCACGCCGTCTACGCCGCTGAGGTAGTCTTCGGGACGGCTGGTTTCAATGTCTTCTGAGTTAACCCAGCGCACGTTAAGGGCGGCCTGGTGGGCAATGGCAGCATGGCGCAGGGCCTCCACGACAGAGAGGTAGGCATCGCTGAGGCTCACATACTTGCCGACAATGGCAATTTCTAGCGGTCGACTGGCGCTGTAGAGCCCCTCTACCAGAGCTTCCCAGTTGCTCAGGTGGGGCTGGCGCTGCTCTAGGGCCAAAATCTGGAGAGCCTGGTGGGCCAGCCCCTCACGCTCCAGGTTGAGGGGCACCTCGTAGATGCTGCTGGCATCCTGGCAGGTCACCACCGCCTCCGCTGGTACATCGCAAAACTCTGAGATTTTTTCCTTCATCGCCTGGGGCAGGGGGCATTCGCAACGGCATACCAAAATATCGGGCTGAATGCCGATGGAGCGCAGCTCTTTTACCGAGTGCTGGGTGGGCTTGGTTTTTAGCTCTCCGGCGGAGGCAATCCAGGGAATCAGGGTGACGTGCATGTAGAGCACATCCTGGCGGCCCACGTCCTTGCGAAACTGGCGAATCGCCTCTAGAAACGGCAGAGATTCAATATCTCCCACGGTGCCGCCAATTTCGGTGATCACCACGTCGGGGTTAGTGTTACGGGCTACCCGGTGAATGCGTTCTTTGATTTCGTTGGTGATGTGGGGAATCACCTGCACGGTGCCCCCCTGGTAGTCGCCCCGGCGCTCGCGGTTAATCACCGACTGGTAAATTGAGCCGGTGGTGACGCTGTTAAGGCGCGACATGGCCGTGTCGGTAAAGCGCTCGTAGTGGCCTAAATCTAGATCGGTTTCGGCCCCGTCTTCGGTGACAAACACCTCCCCGTGCTGAAAGGGGCTCATGGTGCCAGGGTCGACGTTGATGTAGGGGTCAAGCTTGAGAATTGAAACTGAGTAGTCCCGCGACTTTAGCAATCGCCCCAGGCTAGACGCGACGATGCCTTTGCCAATACTTGACACTACCCCGCCCGTCACGAACACAAACTTTGTCATGGCTACCCAACCCTAGACCCAAGGAGCGTTAACCCGTTTATTGTGCCATAGGTCGCCTTGGCCCTGCGGCCCCAGGCGAGCAGCCCGCCTACTCAGATAGGTTCTCAAGCAGTCGATCGAGACGAATTTTAGCCAGCACGTAGGGCGGAAACTGGTAGTGCTCAGCCAGCAGCCACCCCACCATCGCCCCGTGCACGACCAGGGTACCCACCGCCCACACCACCGACCAGTTGACCCCGGCGGTGTCTTCCAGGGGGGGAAACATATAAGCGCCCAGGGCTACAATGCCCGCCGGAAACACCGTCAACCCCAGCCCCACCACCCATAGGGCCAGGGTGGTATCGTTAGACTCCTGGTGCAGCGGCTGCCAGCGCCACCCCTGCCAGCGCCAGCCAGTAGGCTGGATGCGATCAACCACGTGCACCGTTTGCTGGGCTAGATTGACGTCTAAAATATGGCGGCAAAAATTACAGGCATAGGCATCCATTAGCGTCATGGGCTGAAGCTGCCCATGGCGGCAAATCGGGCAATCGTAGGCCGCATCGGCATCCAGCCGCAGGGGCTGGGGTTGCCGGGCAGACAAGGGCTGGCTGGCATTACCCATACCGTTGTTCTCCAGGGGGGATGCTTTAACGGTGGCGTTACGCTTGGTCTACGGTGCGACTGCCTCCACTGGGGCTGAGGTGAACTGACGGTCAGCGCGGGGAGACCACCATCTAAGCTTTCTAAAGTGTAGCGAACCCTAGAGGGAGCTAACCAGGGCAGCACTGCCCACGGTGCGGAAGTAGTCTTTGCCGTCGTAGGTGAGCACCACCACGGGCTCTTGCCCCGACATGTCCACTGACTTAACCCGAATTCGACCGCCGGCCACCCAATCGCCCTGGGCTACCCGACGGCTGACGGTGCTGCCTGGCTCGGTGATGATGACGCTGACGCCATTGCCCACCTGCACCACCCCACTCACTACCACCTGGTCAACCAGGCTGGTAAAGGTCGGGCTGGCGCTGGGGGCTACGGCCACCTGAGCCGGTGCCTGAGGAACGCTTCCGGCTACAAAGGGAGCAGGCAAATTGGGTAAGGGCACCACCTGGGGCAGCGGGGGCAGGCTTTGGGTGGCCACCACCGGCACCGTTGGCAGCGGCTGGCCAGGGGTGACCGCTCCAACCGGGGTGACCGCCGCCGCCGTGGGCCGGGTTGGGGCAGACCCCGGTAAAATCACTGGCGCAAACGGATCGGGACGCCCAGCCGCCACTGATTCGACGCGAGCCTGGGACGAGGTTGACCGCAATAAACTAGGGCTGGCCAACCGAATGGCTGGAGCAGGCTTAAAGAAGGGTGTCGATTGAAAGACCTCGGGCGCATCGTCAGCCTCGACCTCGGCGGTGGTGGCAAAGGCCTCAGAGCTGACCCGGTGGTTATGTAGAAGCTTAAGGGCTGCACCCCCTGCTAAAGCCAGGATCAGACTGCCGGCTATGGCCGGGTAAAGCTGTCGGTTAGAGATTGACTTAGCCGCTGCTGTTGGCATGGTTGGATTGGTCATTGGCGTTCTCCCCACAATTCCCAATACAATAACGGATGGTTTAAAAAGTGGCACACCCCAAGGGCCTCAGCCTGTCTCGATTATTTTCCTTCGGGCTGTGGATGTTCATATCATTCAATACCGTCCTCAATCACTGTGGCGCCAATTGCCGTGGCTCAAGGCGATGACACTCAGGGCTGACCATAAAGAGCATCAAGCCTCTAGGCAATTTCTCGGAAAGAGGATACCCGATATAAACAAGCTTTTGGGCTGGGTTCCCGCCTGCGCGGGAATGACGAGGTAAGTTCTTTGCTGGAAATCTCCTACTCCTAGGTGTAATGCAGAGTCTATGTAGAGACACCCATGGGGCAACAGCAGGCAATCCACGCTAGGGACAAACCTCAGTTGGCATCTTGACCGAGGGCTAGTCAACCAGAGCCAAATTGCCAGTCTGGCGCTTTTGCCGAACGGCCTGAAGCTGCAACAGTAGGGCATCGGCCTCCGCCTGGAGGTGCAGCAGCTCAACCTGCTGATCGGGGGTATAGGGAACGTGGCGAACCTCAATCCAGCAAATTTTGTCATTGCTGGCAGGGGCTTTGTCTTCTGAAGACTGGGGGATGGGAGCTGGTATCGGTGCTGAAGTGACGGCCTGAGGAGAAGCAGACAGCGGATTATCAGGGCTAGCAACAGGGGCATTCATCGGCGAAACCGTAGGAAAATGTACTCAGTGTGTAAAGTTAAGGTATTTTAACCATTCTGTCTAGAGCGCTATCTTAAACCAGAATTATGCATCTGGATAAAAGGCCCTAGGGCAGTTCGTTAATTGGCGGGTGCTATTTTTTTTTTGATGATCCAGAGCAGCCATCCCTGGTGCTCCAGACCGCCATTACAGCCGGAGAAAAGTCAAAGGGGGCAAAACTCCGCTAAGATCAGCTTGAAATTTCTAAGCTTCTAGTCGTCACGGTTCAAGCCTAATCAGGTTTTAAACCAAGGCTTCTGGACAATAATTCCTGGTATGCGGCCCTGGGTTATAGCGTTCAAGTCCGCATCCCAAGACCGTTTTTCCAAGTTTAAACCGCGCCACCTTAGCAAACCCACCGTGACCATTAGCCTGACTTCTTCCGCCCTTGACTCTGGTAATTCGACCCCTGCTACCCGGAGGCCACCGGGAGCCGGGGTGCGGCCCTGGCCTGGGCTGATCGAAGCCTATCGAGACTATCTGCCGGTTTCGGCCCAGACCCCCGTGGTTACCCTCTGCGAGGGCAATACTCCGCTGATTCCAATGCCTGCCCTAGCGGAGCGGATTGGCCAGGGTGTTAGTGTTTGGGCCAAGTACGACGGCCTCAACCCCACCGGCAGCTTTAAAGATCGGGGTATGACCATGGCGATCTCAAAAGCCAAGGAGGCGGGGGCCAAAGCGGTAATTTGCGCCAGCACGGGCAACACCTCGGCGGCGGCGGCGGCCTATGCCCGGCGGGGCGGCATGCGGGCCTTCGTGCTGATTCCCGATGGCTATGTGGCGCTGGGTAAACTGGCCCAGGCGCTGCTCTACGGAGCCGAGGTGTTAGCCATTAACGGTAACTTTGACGACGCCCTGCGGATGGTGCGAGAGCTGGCCAAAGACTACCCTGTTACCCTGGTCAACTCGGTTAACCCCTTTCGCCTGGAGGGGCAAAAAACCGGGGCCTTTGAGGTGGTCGATGCCCTGGGCGATGCCCCCGACTGGCTCTGCATTCCCGTGGGCAATGCGGGCAATATTACCGCTTACTGGATGGGGTTTTGCGAATATCACCAGCAGGGCATGTGCAGTCGGTTGCCCCGAATGATGGGCTTTCAGGCGGCGGGGGCAGCTCCTCTCGTGCATGGGCAGGTGGTGAGCGATCCCCATACCCTGGCAACGGCGATTCGCATTGGTAACCCGGCTAGTTGGCAACTGGCGGAGTCTGTGCGCGACGCCAGCCAGGGAGCCTTTACCGCCGTCACCGATGAAGAAATTTTAAACGCCTACCGGCTGCTGGCCCTGGAGGGGGTGTTCTGTGAACCGGCTAGCGCCGCCTCGGTGGCTGGGCTACTCAAGGTCAAGGAGCAGGTACCCGCCGGGGCTAAGGTCGTCTGCGTGCTGACAGGCAACGGCCTGAAGGATCCTGATACGGCGATTCAGCACAGCCACAACCAGGTTAAGGGGGGGCTGTGCCCGGATCTGAAAACCTTAGCTGAAGCGATGGGGTTTTAGGGAAAGCCTAGGGCGACGGAGTTGAATTTTCTCTGGCAATTTTGCCGCCCAGGGGCGGGTGTTGCTGAATTCAGGCATGAATTTGGGTAGGGGCAAACGGCCGTTTGCCCCTACGAGGGACGTTCAATGCTTGATTCATACCGATATCCAGCAACGCCCAGGGGCGGCGGTCTCTCTGGGAAGCCTTCCAGCCCAGCGTGCTAGAACGAGGGAGAGTCTTTGTTGAGGCCCATCGCCTGGTGCCCTGGAACTATTGGGGCTTAGTCTCCAGGTTGGTAAACCTCTGCCTTTCTGGCCTTTAGCTTTCGGTCAAATTGTGGGTTAATGGCAGGGTGTCTACTCCTAGCCTGGTTCAGCGCCGGAGGAGAGATCGGCTTGATGTTTTGCATAAATCATTCAATTTTGGCTATGACCGAATCAACTAATCCCAAAGTATTTTTCGACATCACCATCGGCGGTGAACCGGCGGGTCGCATCGTCATGGAGCTGCGGGCGGATGTGACCCCCAAAACCGCCGAGAATTTCCGCGCCCTGTGCACGGGCGAAAAGGGTATGGGCACCGCCGGTAAGCCACTACACTTTAAAGGGTCTAGCTTCCACCGCATCATTCCTGAGTTTATGTGCCAGGGGGGCGACTTTACCCGCGGCAACGGCACCGGCGGCGAGTCGATCTACGGTATGAAGTTCGCCGATGAAAACTTTGTGCTCAAGCACGATAGTCCTGGGTTGTTAAGTATGGCCAACGCTGGCCCCGGCACCAATGGCTCGCAGTTCTTTTTAACCACCGTGGTCACCCCCTGGCTCGACGGCAAGCACGTCGTGTTTGGCCAGGTGGTAGAGGGCATGGATGTGGTCAGCACTATGGAACAGGTGGGCAGCCGCAATGGGCAAACCACCGAACCCGTGGTGATTGCCGACTGCGGTGAGCTGTAGTCACCCGTAGCGTGGGTCACCCCTAGGACAGCTCGCCGTCACGCATCCTTGGGTCCCTTGGGTCGGATTAGCTCAACACCAGGTTACCAGCCTGCCAAGCCAGGCGAGACGAAGCCCTAACTGCTCTGACCAATGCGGCGGATATTGAGCACATCGCCCATCTTACGGATTTGGCTAAAGGTTTGATCGAGGTGGTCATGGTCTTTAACGTCTAGGCCCAGATCAATTTCGGCGGTTTGGCCAGGAAAAGTCTTCACCTGGGCCCTGTGGACGTTAATTTGCAGGTCAGACAGGTGGGACAGGATATCCTTCAGCACCCCAACCCGGTCGATCACATCGATTTTGACCTCAACCGGGTAGGTCTGGCGAGAGCCGTTGAGTTCGTTGGGGTTCCAGCTGACGGGGATAATCCGATCCCCTGGAATGCCCTCTAGGTTGGTGCAGCCCTGGCGGTGAATGGCAATGCCTCGGCTGCCGAGGGAAACACTGCCGCTAATTGCCTCCCCCGGCAGCGGGCTACAGCAGCCGGCAATGTGGTAGACCAACCCCTCAACGCCAAGAATGGGCGCTTTTGAGGTGATTGGGCGGGGCCGGGTGGGGCTGGTTACCGCCTCGGCCAGCACCTGCTCAGAGTGGTTCAGGGACGACTCAGGAGAAACCGGCTCAAGGGGCTGTTGGGCCTTGACCGCTTCCCGTAGGCGGTTCACAAACAGATTGAGGGTGATCTCGCCATAGCCAATGCCCGCCAGCAGGTCGTCTACGGTCTGGTAGTTGCAGCGTTCGGCGGCGGCCAGGGCCGGGGCCGACTTCAGCAGGGCCTCAAAGCCGCTGCGGCCCAGCTCTTTTTCGAGCATGTCGCGGCCCCGGGCCAGGTTTTCATCTCGGTGGGAGCGTTTGTACCACTGGCGAATGCGGTTGCGGGCACTGGGGGTAACGACAAAGTTGAGCCAGTCGAGGCTGGGGCGAGAATTTTTCTGGGTTAACACTTCGACGATGTCGCCGTTTTCCAGCGGCGTGTCGAGGGTGACGATGCGGCCATTTACCCTGGCCCCGGCGCAGTGGTTGCCCACCTCGGTGTGAATGCGGTAGGCAAAATCCACAGGCGTCGCCCCCCGACTGAGGGGAATCACATCGCCATCGGGGGTGAAGACGTAGACATCTTCGTCGAACAGATTGCCTTTGACATTCTCCAGAAATTCCTTGGCGTCCTTCAGGTCGTTTTGCCACTCCAGCAGCTGCCGCAGCCAGGTGAATTTTTCGTCATCGGCGGTCATCCGGGTGTTGATGGAAGCGCCGGTTTCTTTATACTTCCAGTGGGCAGCAATCCCGTACTCAGCGATGTGGTGCATCTCCAGGGTGCGAATCTGCATCTCAATGGGCTTGCCCTTGGGGCCAATCACCACCGTGTGCAGTGATTGGTAACGGTTGGGCTTAGGTAGGCCAATGTAGTCTTTGAATCGACCTGGAATCGGTCGAAAGGCGTCGTGGACAATGGCCAGCACCCGATAGCACTCTTCCTTGGTGCCCACGATCAGCCGCACTGCTGCCACATCATAAATTTCGTGGAAGTCTTTTTGCTGCTTCTCCATTTTGCGGTAGATGCTGTACAGGTGCTTGGGGCGGCTGTTGACATCAACCACCTGCAGCTCGGCCTCATGCATGCGTTCTCGCAGGGTTTCCGCTACTTGGGCCAGCCGGGCTTCGCGGTCGGCCCGCTTTTCGGTAACGTACTTCTGCATCTGGCGGTAGGCGTCGGGCTCAAGATACTTAAATGACAGATCCTCTAGCTCCCACTTAAACCGCCCGATTCCTAGGCGGTTGGCCAGGGGGGCGAAGATTTCCATGGTTTCGCGGGCAATGCGGCGGCGCTTTTCGGGGCTGAGGTGCTCAAGGGTGCGCATGTTGTGCAGGCGGTCGGCCAGCTTCACCACGATGACGCGAATATCCTGGGCCATGGCCAAAAACATGCGGCGAAAGTTTTCGGCCTGGCGCTCGGTTTTGCTGTCGAAGTTAAACTTGGATAGCTTAGTCACCCCCTCCACGAGCTGGCGCACCTCCTCGCCAAAATTAGCCTCAATTTCTTCCGGGGTAACGTCGGTATCTTCCACGATGTCGTGGAGAAACCCCGACGCAATCATGGCGCTGTCGCCCCCCAGATCCCGCAGCAGCCCCGCCACCGCGATCGGATGGCAGATGTAAGGCTCTCCAGAGGCGCGGTATTGCCCTTTGTGCAGGGTGTAGGCAAACTTAAAGGCGCGGCATACCAGCAGACTGTTAGATTTATCGTCAGGGTCTTGCCCAGGTTCATCGTCGGTTTCGCGGTGGTAGGCGAGCACGCAGGTTTCCAGCCAGTTAGGCAGGGTACAGTCGTCGGGTAGGGGGGGATGAACCGTCGCAGTCATAGGGCTCGGCCAGGGGGTGAAGGGTGAATATTAAATGCTGGTAAACGAAATTGTAAACCTATGGGTAGCACCGGCTGGAGATTAGCCCGAATCAGCGGATGGATTGGGGAAATTAAAAACGAAGAATTGAGGAATCAGGTATCCTTACGCCTTCACCCCAAGCCGCACTTAACCTATTCAGGCACACTCGTACAAATGTTCTGTGCCAGATCAAATTAATTGGAATAGAGATAAGCTACACCATAACTAAAGAAAAAGTTCCCCTAGTTGGCTAAGCCGCAATAAATAGGTAAATAGCCATCGATCAACTAAGCCCGACCTAAGGCTCGAATTCAGCTCAGATTGGCTAAAAGCAAACTCTCAACTGAAACCGCTAATGCCGTAGAGTAGGAGATGACTAAGCCCAATGTTCCTATCTGTGGCTGAGCGGCAACGTGATCTACTGGGAGCTGTGGCCTTGGTCAAACAACCAGGCCGCTTTACGCTAACAATCAGCTAATCCCCAGGCAGTCGTGGCGGAAGCACCGTTGTTTATCAATTTTAACATCTGGTTCTGCGGGGATGAACTATCCCCAGTATGAACTCTATCTAAACCTCACATCATCGTTAATGCTTGGCCCTAGCGGCAGGCGGCGGGAACCCGTGGTTCTCTTCCTCTGGGGGGTTACCCCTCTAACTCAGCCGCATCTATCGCTATGACACCGGCCCTATGACACCGGCCCTATGACACCGGCCCTATGACACCGGAAGACCTTCATACGTTACAAGCCCAACTACAGCAGCTTTTGGCCGATGGTCAGCAAGCCAACCCCGAGGGCGATCGGCTGCAAAACGGCTTTTTGACCGCTCAGCAGCACTTTCAAACCCAGGTTTTACCCCACCTTGGGCATCCCGACCTGCTCCCCAGCGGGGCGCCGATTCTAACCGAGATGAACCGCACCTTTAGGCTTTTGGCCATGGACGTGGCCTTTTTGCAGGCGGCTCGCCAGCCCGCCACAGCCCAGCAGCGCCAGCGCCAACTCAGCCAAAATATTCAGCAGCTGCTGGGGTTTTGCGAAGCGCTAGGACAAGCTCTGGGTTAAAGGAATGAACTCGGTGGGGCGACCATAGCAGTTGCTGTTGAGCCGTTTTTTAGATGTTGCCTCATTGAGGCCTGAATTTGGGTAGGGGCAAACGGCCGTTTGCCCCTACAGGAGCGTTGAATGCTTGATTCATACCTGTAATCCAGCAACACCGGTTTTTAGGGTAGCCGATGAGGTGGGAATGCCCCTGGAAGCTAAAGCCTCCAGGGGCACGGTCAGGCGGAGCCTAGACAAGGAAGCTCTGATGCCCCGGCCGAGCCGGGGCACCCATCGGGACGGCTCTGTCGCCAGGGTGAGGCGGCAGAGCCGTAGCTTACCGTTCCTAGCCGCGAGAATTTGAGCGTTAGGTTCAGTCTGATCAATTCGTGCAGACCACGCTTTAATCCTTAGCTTTATCCCATTCCAGGGCCCGGGCGACGGTGCAAATGCCCGCCACCGAAATGCCGGAGCGCCGCAGGGTAAGGGCTGCTGCCTGGGCCGTAGCCCCGGTAGTAAAGATATCGTCGACCAGCCATACCGACGTTTTTTGTAAGCAGGCCACCTGGTTGGGGCAGACCGCAAACGCCTGGGCCAGGTTTTTTTGGCGGTCTGCCCGATTCAGGCTGTGTTGGGCCTGGGTAGCCTGCACCCGCATTAATCCCCGGACGTTGAGGGTTAGTCGGGCCGCCCGACTAACCCATTGGGCTACCCGTTCGGCCTGGTTAAAGCCCCGCTGGTGCAGCTTTGTGTCGTGGAGCGGAATGGGCACCAGGGTAATTGGGCGGGTTGGGTTTAGGCTCAGCCGGGCCTGGTGCTGCATCCAGGTGTGGCCTAGCTCGGTGCCTAAAAACTCCGCCAGCTGGGGCTGTCCATTGTATTTAAAGCATCCAATGGCCTGGCGTAAGCTGCCCTCGTAGCGACCCCAGCTGACCACAGACAGCCCGGCATAGCCGCTTTCTAGGGGATTGGAGAGCTGACACTGACGCAGCTGCCGCTGGCAGCTGGGGCAAATTACGACGTGGGTAGGTCGCTCACAGAGGGCACAATGACCTGACAAAAAGAGGTTAAGCAGCTGCTGCTGACTCTGATGCCAGACGGTTTTAGTGGAAAACGACAGCGCCATCGGCTAATACTTGCCTCCCATAACCTGGTTCAATTTCCATTGTGAAACCGGGTGGCTCCCGTGCTCAGGGTAGATTTATGGAAATTCGGCGATCTTGGTTAACGATCTAAATTTAGCGATCTAAGTGATTTAAACGCCTGGTGGGGGTATTGGCCAACCCAGGGTGCGGCCTGGGTTAAATCCATAATTCCAGATCAGATTATTTTGATTGGGTTTAGAGTGGAAAGATAAGATGCTCGCTTTCATAAATGGTGTTCTAAGCGGCCTAGCCTGGATTGGGATCGGTCAGTTACTAACGAATGAGATTCCCAGCCCAGAACTTACCCTGCCATTCCCGCCCCCGATGGTCGCGGGGGCAGGCTCCGGTTGGGAATCCAGCCCCGGAGTCTGGTGATGCCGGGTGGCTTCTGACCGAGAAATTACCGAGGCTTCCTGCGCTGGCTTAGATTTACCATTTCCCTTTTTTATCCAGTTTTTTAGCCAAGGCTCAGCAGGCTTGATCGGGGCCGCATCGGTTAAGAGTTAGTTCCAGAAACCTTTAGGTTTTCTCTACCTCTAACTGGCTTGCCGCTGTCCATGGTTCAGGAATTTACCCGGGGGCAACAAAGTTCATCGTTTTATCGTTACTACCCGATCGGGCTTGGCCAACTAAAGGCGAGGCAAATATCTCCAAATGCTGCAACCCTTCCCGCTGATGCTTTCTGGGAAATTCCATCGTCCTTGCTCAGACCGAGTAGTTATGGTGCGGCTTGATTTCGTTTATGTTTAGGCCAGTTTTCTCTTCTGGCAACGGCTGAACTGTATTCATGACCTGGCTTCGACCACTGGATAACCTGGGCTCGGCGGACTTATCTGCCGTTGGCTACAAGGCCTATTACCTGGGGCAGCTGCAGCAGTGGCAGCTGCCGGTGGCAGAGGGCTGGGTGCTATCGGCCAAGGCTTGGCAAACCTATTTTAACCAGGTGGCTCGTGCTGATCAGGCCTGGGGCAAGCAGCTAGCTCAGCTTGATAGCCCTGCCTTTGAAGGGCTACAGCAAACCAGTCAAGCCTTGCAGCGGGCGGCTCAGGCAACGCCCCTGCCGGAACGGTTGGTGGCTGAGTTAACCCAGTGGTCTGCCACCCTTGGCGTGCTCCCCCAGACCGGAGGCTGGATGCTGCGGAGTTCTCTCGGCCCTGCCCCGGGGGGTAACGCGCCGGTTGCAGCGACGACCAATTCGGCAGCTCTGGCTGAGGGCGTACTGCCAGCTTACCTAATGGCGGTGGGTAATCCGGCCTGGCCCCAAGCTCTCCAGCGGTTTTGGCAGCAAGCCCTAACCGCCTCTAGCCTGGTCGTTTGGCAGCACCATGGGGTAGAGCTACACCAGCTGAGGTTAGCCACCCTGATCATGCCGGTGTACCCCGCCCTGGTGTCGGGCACCCTCAGCTTTGCCGCTGGGGTTGCCACCGTGGAGGCCGTGCAGGGCTTAGGGCTAGCCCTAAGCCGAGGGGAAGCCATGCCGGCCCGCTGCCGGGTCGATCTGGCCCAGAGGTTACCCATCGCCTGGGAGACTGGCTGTCAAGAACAGGTTTATCAGCTAGTCGCCGCTCCGTCCCCAGCTGCGCCCCCCGTCGTCACCGGTGCCATCACCGCTGCCAAGACCTCTGGCTTGCAGGTAATTCGGCGAGACTACCCAGAACTGCCTGCACCCCTAGCCCCGGATCAACTGCATCAGCTGGTGCAGCTAGCTGATCAGGCCCAACAGCGGCTGGGCCAGTCGGGGGTGCAGCTTGAGTGGCTGCTGGCCCCGGGCCCCGGGGGAGAAGCGCCCAGGCTGGTGATTACCCAGGCCAGTCCCTTTGTCGCCGACCTCGGTGTCTCGGTTGATATCCCGTCAAGTCCCAAGGCTACAGCGACAGGACGAACCGACCCAGCCCGCACCCTGGCCCGCCCTAAGCTGCCCGCAGTGAGTACGGTGGTGCAGGGTATTGGGGCCTCGTCCGGACGCATTCAGGGGGTAGCCTTGGTGGCTACCTGTCCCGGAGAATTGCCTAACCCCCTGCCGCCGGGCGCTATAGTCGTGCTGCCCGATCTGCAGCCCGACGTGTTTTTGCAGCTCCAGGCGGTAGCGGGAATTGTGACCGAGCGTGGGGGGGCCACCTGCCACGCGGCCATTTTGGCGCGGGAGATGGGGGTGCCAGCGGTGGTGGGCGCACCCCAGGCCACCCAGCTGCTTCGGGGCGAAACAGCCATCTGGCTGGATGGTGACCGGGGCATCGTCTACGGCCTGGGGGATGCTGTCTTGATGCCCGCTTCGCCACTCCGAGGGCCGATAGCGGCCCTAACCCCCGCCATTTCCACTGAGCTAGCGGCCCGATATAGCACCCTCAGCACCAGGGTAATGGTTAACCTGAGCCAGGCTCAGCGTCTAGATACCCTGTCTACCGACCAGGTTGCCGGTATTGGGCTGTTACGCTCTGAATGGCTGCTGCTGGATATTCTCGACGGGCGGCATCCGTGGCACTGGGTTGACCAGGGCCAAGAGGCCGAACTGACCAGCCGCATTGTAGAACAGCTGGAGCCAATTTTGCGTGCCCTGGGGCCTAAACCCCTGCGATACCGCAGCCTCGACCTGCGTTCCCACGAGTGGCAGGCGCTGGTGGGGAGTCCGCCGGTGGAGTCTAACCCGATGCTGGGCCTGCGGGGCACCCTCAGCTACGACGTGGATGCCCGCCTGTTTGAGGTGGAGCTGGCTGCCCTGGCCACCTTACAGCGGGCGGGCTACGGCCAGATACAGCTGATTTTACCCTTCGTGCGTACCGTGGAAGAGGTAATGGCCTGTCGCCAGCCCATCGTTCAGGCTGGCCTCACCGACCATGGAGGCTTTGCCCTGTGGATAATGGCGGAAGTACCCTCGGTGCTGTTTCTGCTACCGGCCTATGCCCAGGCCGGGGTGCAGGGCATTGCCATTGGCTCCAATGATCTGACCCAGCTACTGCTGGCGGTGGATCGCGACCAGCCTACCCTGGCCTCGGCCTACGATGAGCGTCATCCGGTGGTGCGCCTGGCCATGGCCCACCTGGTGCGAGAGGCGCGGCGCTGCGGTCTAGCCTGCTCGATTTGCGGCCAGGCCCCGGTGCGCCACCCGGAACTGATTGCTGATCTGGTAGCCTGGGGCATTAACTCGATCTCGGTCGAAACTGCGGCGCTACCCTTTACCCTGGATGCGGTATGGCAGGCGGAGCAGGGAATGAAGTTGTAGGCGGATAAACTAAATGCGGATACCACTTGAAACTGACAACTCTTTCGTCCAGCCTCTTTAGGACTTTGGGGGGCTTTGGGAAGGGCATCGGCGGAGAGTCAGCGATCGCAGTAGAATAAAGGCTTACCCAATTTTTCTAGTCCTGGGGCTGGCCGCTCAGGTCAACTCATCCTCCCACCGATCGGGAGGGGCCAGCTTCAACTCTTTTTTATGGCACACACGACATTATTTTACTGGCTGCAGCGGGCCATTGCCAGCGCTCAATCCTCCCAGGCTGAAGCTTTACCATCGCCAAATTCCCCTCATTCCTCAACCCTATCGCGGCGGCAGATGCTGCGCTGCTCGACCCTGGCGGTGGGGGCGGCGGTGGTTCAGTCTACCCTGCAGCTCGATCTGCGCCCTAAACCTGCTCCGCGCATTGCCGTGGTAGGCGGCGGCATCGCCGGGCTCAACGCCGCCTACCATCTCCAAAAACTGGGTCTAAAGGCCACGGTCTACGAGGCCAAACCCCACGTGGGGGGGCGCATTCAGTCGCGGCAGGGGCTGATCGTGCCGGGGCTGATCAACGACCTAGGCGGGGCTTTCATTAACTCCGAACACCACGACATGCTGGCCCTGGTAGAAGAACTGGGCCTCACGCTGTTTGACCGCCGCACCCTGACTGGTGCACTGCCGTTTCCGGAGGCGGCCTTTTACTTTGGGGGACGCACCATCGGCGAGGCAGAGCTGATCGAGGCAATCCTGCCCCTGGCAGAGCAGATTGGCGAGGATGTGGGGCGGCTGACCGAAGACTTTGACCGCTACGCGCCGGGGTTTGATGCCCTGTCGGTGGCTGACTATCTGGATCTGCACCGGGAGAAGATCCAGCAGCGGTATGTGCGATCGCTGATCGAAGCCACTATTCGCACCGAATATGGCGTAGAGGCCGATCAATCCTCCGCCCTACAGCTGCTCTATAACCTGCCCGGTGTGCGCAACCATCGGGCAGAACTGCTCTGCGCCGACGAGGTGTTTATGGTCAAAGGTGGCAGCGGCCTCATTCCCCAAGCTCTGGCTGCCAAGCTAGAGGGGCAAATTTGCACCGGTTGGCGACTACGGGCCATTCATTCTCAAGAGTCGGGCTACCGTCTCAGCTTTGACAAAGGGATGGTAGACGCCGACTACGTGGTTCTGGCAGCGGCGTTTCCGGCCCTGCGGCGGGTAGACCTGCGGGTCGATCTACCGGTAGGCCTGCGGCAGTTCATCCAGGCGGGTAACCCTGGCCGCAACGAAAAGCTATTTGCCGGGTTTACCACCCGCCCCTGGCACCAGGCCCAGGGCTTTACCGGTGGGGCCTGGAGCGATTTAGGCTACAGCGGCCTGTGGGAAGACACCCAGCGCCAGCCCGAGTTACCCCAAGGGGTGCTGACGTTCTTTATGGGTGGCCGAGAAGTACAGCAGGCCAGGGGCGATGTGGCTGACCAGGGGCGGCGGTTTGTGGCCCAGACCAGCCGCTACCTCACCGATCTCAGCACGGCAGCAGGCCACCGCTACACCCGCACCCACTGGGGCGAGGATCCTGACTTTGGCGGTGGCTATACCAGCTTCAGGCCGGGGCAGTATCTGAAATTCAAAGAGTTTATGTACGTTGAGGGAGACAATGCAGCCCGGCAGACTGTCCAGGCGGGCAACCTGGTGTTTGCCGGGGAGCAATTTAGCGACGAGTACTATGGCTACATGAACGGGGCCGCCCAAACCGGGCGACTGGCCGCTGGGGTCATTGCTGAAAGCTTGCAGGGGCAGCCGTTCGGCGAAACTTCGAGCCTAATCTAAACCTGCGCCCGCCGCTGGACTCAGGTTTTGAATAACGCATCAAGCCAGCTAGAGTGACTCCTGGATGGGGGAACCACAGGCCAACCTGTAAACTAAGATCAGATGTCATCAATCCACCGCCTACAGTTTTCTCTAGTTCTCCATGACCCACGCCACTGATATCACGACCCTGGCCCGCTGGATGGCGGCCGACTTTAGCAACCAGCAGCAGGCTTTTGATAACCCGCCGTTGTTTGCCCACATTCGGGTTTGTATCCGCCCCCTGCCCCCAAATCTCCTCAACGGTATGGGGCTTTATCTTGAGCAAGCCTACGACTTTCAGCTCAGGCGGCCCTACCGGGCGCGGGGCATGAAGCTAATTCCTAAAGACGACCACATTCTGATCGAAAATTACACCCTCAAAGACCCAGAGGCGTTTTACGGCGCTTCCCGTGACCCAGAACAGTTGTCGAAGCTCACCGCCGACCAGTTTGAGAAAATGGGCGGCTGCGACATGATCGTGCGGTGGACGGAGCAGTGCTTTCAGGGCGTAGTTGAACCCGGCAACGCCTGCATGGTCGAGCGCCAGGGCAAGCTTACTTACCTCGACAACAAGTTTGAAATCAGCACCGACCAGTTCCTCAGCTGGGATCGGGGCCGCGACCCTGAGACCCATGAGCATGTCTGGGGGGCGCTAGCAGGGCCGTTTGAGTTCAAGCGGCGGGCCAGCTTTGCCGATGAGGTGCCGGAGGTCTAGGGGATCGCCACAATTTCTGGCCAGACCCCGGCCACTCCCGACTATCATGGTGTACAGCCCGCACCAATGCAGAACTAGGAGCCAGGGACGTGGAGCCTAAATATACCCCCGCCGATATTGAGCCGAAGTGGCAGCAAGCCTGGGCCGAGCAAAAGCTCGATCAGGCCATCGAAAACGCTGACCAGCCCAAGTTCTACGCCCTTTCGATGTTTCCGTACCCATCGGGCAACCTGCACATGGGCCACGTGCGCAACTACACCATTACCGACGTGGTGGCGCGGGTACGGCGCATGCAGGGCTATCGGGTGCTGCACCCCATGGGCTGGGATGCCTTTGGCCTACCGGCGGAAAACGCCGCCATCGACCGGGGCATTCCCCCGGCCCAGTGGACTTACCAAAATATTGACCACATGCGATCGCAGCTTCAGCAGCTCGGTCTCTCCTACGACTGGGAGCGCGAGGTGGCCACCTGCTCCCCTGATTACTACCGCTGGACCCAGTGGATTTTTATTCAGCTCCTGGCCATGGGGCTGGCCTACCAAAAAGAAGCCGCCGTTAACTGGGATCCGGTTGACCAAACGGTGCTGGCCAATGAGCAGGTAGATAGCGCCGGTCGCTCCTGGCGATCGGGGGCGCTGGTGGAGAAAAAGCTGCTGCGCCAGTGGTTTCTAAAAATTACCGACTACGCCGACGAGCTGCTGAACGACCTCGACCAGCTGCCCGGCTGGCCCGAGCGGGTGCGGCTGATGCAGGCCAACTGGATTGGCAAATCTACTGGCGCCCAGGTGGTGTTTAAGACTGAGACGGGGGACGTGCTGCCGGTGTTTACCACCCGCCCCGATACCCTCTGGGGGGCGACCTTTATGGTGCTGTCGCCCGAGCATCCCCTGGTGGATAAGCTCACCTCCCCCGACCGGGTAGCCACCGTGGCCGACTATCGTAGGGAAGCCGCCACCAAAAGCGACATTGACCGCACCGCCGAAGACCGTGACAAAACCGGGGTGTGGACGGGCAGCTACGCCATTAATCCGGTTAATAACGCCAAAATTCCGATCTGGATTGCCGACTATGTCTTGATGGGCTACGGCACCGGGGCGATTATGGCGGTGCCCGCCCACGACCCGCGCGACTTTGCGTTCGCCCGCAAGTTTAACCTGCCGGTTAAGGTGGTGGTGCAGCCAGCGGGGGAATCCCTGGATGGCGACACCATGACCACCGCCTGGGCTGGGGAGGGGCGGATGGTCAATTCTGACCCCCTAAATGGCCTCATCGCCGGTAAGGGGGATGGCCAGAGCGTAGCCGCGGCGATTAGCTGGCTGGAGCGGGAGAGCCTGGGCCGGGGCGAGGCCAACTATCGTCTGCGCGACTGGTTGATTTCTCGCCAGCGCTACTGGGGGGTGCCGATTCCCGTCGTGCACTGTGACGAGTGCGGCATCGTGCCGGTGCCCGACGACCAGTTGCCGGTCACCCTGCCAGAGGCGGTGGAATTTTCCGGCCGCGGGGCCTCGCCCCTGGCCCAGCTAGAAAGCTGGGTCAACGTGCCCTGCCCCACCTGTGGCCGGGCCGCCCGGCGAGAAACCGATACCATGGATACGTTCATCGACTCATCCTGGTACTTTCTGCGCTATACCGATGCCCAAAACCCCAGCCAGGCCTTCGCAGCTGCTAAGGTCAACGACTGGATGCCGGTGGATCAGTACGTGGGGGGGGTGGAGCACGCCATTTTGCACCTGCTGTACTCGCGGTTTTTGACTAAGGCCCTGCGTGATCGCGGCCTACTCAATTTTGACGAGCCCTTCCAGCGACTGCTCACCCAGGGGATGGTGCAGAGCATTACCTACAAAAACCCTAAAACGGGGCGCTACGTGCCCCTAGACGAGATTGCCAACCCCAACCAGCCCGTCGATCCCCAAACCGGGGATACCCTGGAGGTGTTCTACGAGAAAATGTCGAAGTCCAAGTACAACGGCGTCGATCCCCAGGCGGTAATCGCCAAGTACGGCATCGACACCGCCCGTATGTTCATCCTGTTTAAAGCCCCCCCCGAGAAAGATCTGGAGTGGGACGATGCCGATGTAGAAGGTCAGTTTCGCTTTCTCAACCGGGTCTGGCGTCTGATGACTGGCTTCATCGCCCAGCCTCCAGTCCCAGGGGGTGCGCCTGTACACGGGCTTTCCAAAGACGAGAAGACCCTGCGTCGGGCCATCCACACCGCCATTCAAAACGTTACCGAAGACATCGAGGGTGACTACCAGTTCAACACCGCCGTCTCGGAACTGATGAAGCTCAGCAACGCCCTGGGCGATTTTCCTGACCTCGCCTCGCCCGTGTTTGCCGAAGGCATTCGTGCCCTGGTGCTGCTGCTGGCCCCCTTTGCCCCCCATATGGCCGAAGACCTCTGGCACCAGATGGGGCAGCCCGACTCGGTGCATCGTGCCCCGTGGCCCGCTTTCGACCCCGCCGCCCTGATCGCCGACGAAATTACCCTAGTCGTGCAAATCATGGGCAAAACCCGCGGTACCCTGGTGGTGCCCGCCGACTCAGATCAAGCCACCCTGGAACAGTACGCCCGCGAATCGGAAGCAGCGCAGAAATACCTGGCGGGTAAACCCATCAAAAAGGTGATTGTGGTGCCCGGCAAGCTGGTGAATTTTGTGGTGGGGTAAGTCTGGCCTTGACCTTCATGGGTAAAACAGATGCTTGGCTCTACGCCCTTAGGCTTTCAGGAGTCGTCAATTCCACTGTGTTTCCGTAGGTGCGCTGACCGCTGGTGTAGATCTCATTACAACCACCAGGAGATCTACGACAATGTCCACAGCCGCCACCCTTGAGCAATATCCGCACAATGCCCAACCCTGCTGCGAGGGTCGCGGCTCCGGGCGTTAGGGCAGGGGCGATTAGTCACCCGTCGCCGGTAGCGATGATCTTGGCTGTCAAGCTCACCCTGCTAGGCAGTTCGAGCAACGTCACAGGTCTGCTCGCTCTGCCCCGCCGCCTGCAAAATAGCCTCTAACAAACCCGGGAACGCCTGTTCCAGGTCATCGCGCCGCAGGGAGTTCATATGCTGGGTGCCCTGCTTACGGCAGTGCAACACCCCCGCCTCGCGCAAGATTTTAAAGTGATGGGAGAGGGTAGACTTGGCTACCGACAAATCTAAATCGGCGCAGCACAACTCCTGGTTGGCCGCCAGTCGCTGCACAATTTCAAGCCGTACGGGGTCGCCAAGGGCGTATAGAACCCCTTCGAGAGTAATGTCTTGGGTGTGGGGATGGTGAATCAGTCGCATAGTTGCATTATGCCACAGTGCACGCCGTAGTCTAATTGTTCGATTTTATCGAACAATTGAGATTCACGTTAATCTGAGCAGAGGTTTGGCTATGCCCGCCTCTCCCCCAGCAAGACCCTTAACAACATGGCTGACTCTGACCCAAAAGCTACCTTTGGCTACGCCATCCAGGTTTTGAATGACGTTAACCTAGCCTGCCGGCACCTGCTGGCCCCCGGCACCGTTTATGGCGGTGGCGTAGCCGCCTACACCGACTATTCGACCCTGGCGGCTCGGGCGTATTTTTTGGCTTAGGCGGCTGAATTAAAAGCGCTTTAGGGCAGACGGCTGGTTTGATCAACACCCCCGGCTGTCTGAGGTTTAGCCAGCCGAGGAGCATGGGCCTTGACCCAAACTAACCAGGCCAGCAACACAGCGGCGGCAATCAGGGCGGTGGCCTGAAGGACGGGGATGGCCTGCTGACGCACCGCGATCGCCACAAACGCCCACACAAACACCAGGGTAAACGCCACATCCCCCCGGCGAAAAATTACCACCTCCGCCACCAGCGCCGCCACCACAATCATGATGGCCGTCCAGGTCACGGCGCTAATGCCCCAGCCCGACCACCCCGAAACGTAGAGCGTCGATGCCACGTTGACAATGGTGGCAACCGCAATCCAGCCCAGGTAAAGGCTAAAGGGAATGTGCGCCATCCACCGTCGCCGACGGGATACAGGCCCGTGACCAATATCCAGGGTCAGGTAAATGCCGACGAGGGTCAGCAAAATCACGAGCATGGCTAGCAGCGACCACCAAAACTGCTGCAGAGTAAACAAGAAGATCCAGATAATCTGCGCTATGCAGGCCCCAATCAGCAGCTTATTCACCTGCTGAATCTGAGCCTTTCGCCGCCGCTCAGGGTTGAGTTGGTAAAGACCGTAGGCAATCAGCCCCAGATAGATTACCCCCCAAATGGCGAAGGCGTAGTTGGCTGGGGTGATTAGCACCCCCTGGAGGATGGTGTTGGCAATTTCGCCAACGTTTTTGCCCCCCGGCGGGAAAATATTCGAGAGAGTATTGACGACCAGGGTGCCAACAATCGCTACTACCGTGGCAATGGCCAGGCCTATACCGGGCTGAGAATGGTTCCGAGAGGTAGTCATAACGGCCAGATCAATGAGGTGTAACCCTATCCTCCCCTGCGCAGGTGCAATAGACCAGTACCTCCAGTCAGATGCGAGAGTTAACCCTTAGCGTGAGCTGTACCCCTCGACCTTTACTCAACATTTAAGCAAGTAAGCGAGAACGTTTCACTTCATGATTGTTAGGGTGATTTCTGTTAAAAAAGATCCCACCTGAATTAGGGAGCACCTCGTTGGGGCGAAGGGCTACTCGCCCCAAACGGGGATTTTTCTTAAGCCATGGCCTCAGTTGATCGCCCTATACCCAGGGTCAAGACACCGTCATCGGGGCCAGGTGGTTTTCCCCATGACCGTTGGCGCTATGGCCATTGCCATTGGGCTGGCGAGGCTGGATCAGGCCGTAGCCGCCGTGGTTGCGTTCGTACACCACGTTAATTTCCTGGGTATCAGAATTCAGGAACATGTAAAAATCGTGGTCGATTAGCACCAACTGTTCCAGCGCTTCGGCCACCGTCATGGGCGGCATGGCAAAATACTTGGTGCGTACCACCTCTTCGGGAAGCTGGGGCTGGCTGGTGGTAAGCACGTGGGCCACATCGGTAGCGGGCGCTTCGTTGAGGTAAGCTTCGGTGGCTTTGCCGAGGGTACCGTGCATGCGGTCGCTGCGCTTTTCCTTAAACTTGCGCAGCTGGCGGCTAATTTTATCGGCAACCAGGTCAATGCTGGCGTAGAGGTTTTCGTTGCTTTCTTCGGCCCTGACCACGGCCCCGTCTACATAGAGGGTAACTTCGGCGGATTGATTGTCGGTAATTCTGGGATTGCGGGCTACGGCGAGGTGAACATCGACTTCGTTGGTCAGATGTTTGAAGTGGCTGACCGCCTTGAGAATTTTTTGGTCGATGTAATCTCGAATCGCGTCGGTAATCTCAATGTTTTTACCATGGATAACCAGCTTCATAGAGCGGACTCCTTAAACGTCGACTATGGTCTCACCGTAGCACCTTGTATTCTGGCTTACAGCCTCCGTTAGAATCCTTAGCAAGGGTTGATAATTCTTGATTACCAAGTGATGGAATCTTAGCTAAAGGTGGGGATTTATGGTTAATGGCGGCGGGGCGGATGAGGGGCATCAGGCCTGGGGCCATGGCGACGACCAGGCCGACGGAACGCTCTTCCCCTGCGAGCTGTATGACCTGGGGCTAATCCCCTACGAGACGGCCTGGGCGCTGCAAAAAACGCTGGTACAGAGCCATCGCGACGGCCCTCAGCCCGACCGACTGCTGCTGGTTGAGCATCCCCCGGTGTACACCCTGGGGCAGGGTTCGACCTTGGCTCACCTGAAGTTTTCTATCGATGCCCCCCCGTATCCGCTCTTTCGCACCGAGCGGGGGGGGGAAGTCACCCACCACTGCCCCGGCCAGTTGGTCGGCTATCCCATTCTCGACCTCAAGCGGCACCGCCCCGACCTGCACTGGTACCTGCGGCAGCTAGAGGAGGTGGTGATTCAAACCCTGGCTCACTTTGGCCTGGTGGGCACGCGCCAGCCGGGGCTAACGGGGGTGTGGGTGGGCGATCGCAAACTCGCGGCCATCGGCATTAAGGTCAGCCGCTGGGTCACCATGCATGGCTTTGCCCTGAATGTTTGCCCTGACCTGACGGGCTTTGACGCCATCGTACCCTGCGGCATCGCCAACCGCGCCGTCGGCAGTTTAGCGGAATTTTGCCCTGGCCTCGCCCTGGCGGCGGTGCGGCCGGTGGTAGTCACCACCTTTGCCCAGGTATTCGGCTTCACGCTAACGATCAGAGACGGCGCGGCCTGGGCCGACTCGGGAAAGCCAGCCTCAGAGGGGGCGATTAGCCCTGGGCTGGCCAAACCCCTGGGCCGCACAGAGGCTGCACCGCTGCCAGCGCTGAAGTTCTCCGCTGGGACAGGGGCAGTGGCACTGGGGACAGAGGGGCTGGTGGGCGGCCAGCCGCTGGGTCAGGGTTGACCACTGCTGGAAGCTGGCCAGGGGGGTGGGCGCCGGGGGCAAGGGGGGCGGCGGGCTGACCAGGGGCTCGAAGCTGGGGTGCTGCTGCACCCATTGGGGAATGGCCGGGGCGGTGAGGTCGCCAGGGGCAGACCCCGCTGGCGTCGCCCGGCGATACCAGTCGCCGCTGGAAAAACGAATGTCGCTGAGATCGAGGCCAAGCTGATGGTTGATCTTCGCTAAGATTGCTAGCCGCTCTAGGGTCAGGGTTTGGCTCCACATCGGGTTAGCCACCGCCACGTAGAGAATGCGCTGGTCAAGGCGCACCGGGGCCGCCTGGCGGGCCACCACCTCCCCCACTAGGGCAGGCCAGTGGTTGAGCACCTGCCGAAACTGGCCCCGGCTGCGCCAGCGGGGCTGCCGCTCAAACTGCTGAAAGACCTGGCCAATGGAATCGAGGGGCATGGCGCAACGGTATCGCTAGGAGGGATCGAAGGAGCAAAGGCCGGAGGAATAGGACGAACGACCTATTCTTAACAAATTTTGATAACATTCCTTGCCAAGGACAAAGAAATCAGTACTATTAGCAGAACCATAACAGATCTAGATGTGGAATTTAGCTGAGCCTAAAGCGCTATATCTAGGCTGTATTACTTCAAAAGTTTAATTCGCCTTACCGTTCAGGGAAACCACCACTATGCCAAATCAACCGTTGGGTTTATCGTCTGGGGCGGTTCCCCGGCGTGCCGCCGTCACCCCCAGTCCGCTGATTCAGCAGGCCCTAGAAGGGCTGATGGTCAATCTCGACGACGAGCTGCTGCGCTATCGCCAGAATCGCTCTAGCCAGAGCCTAGCCCAGGGCGTTACGGCCCCCCTCAAGTTTCGGCCCGCCCCTGCTGCCCGTAAGCGGCTGGATTTAATCACTCTCAAGGCCCCAGCCAACCGGGGCCCGGCCAGCCAGTCACAGACCCCGGCGTCGCTGCCCCCCCAACTGACAGCCGGAGGCCCAATGGTCGCTCCACCGCCGCCGCCCAATCCCCGCCTGCTGGCCCTGCTTGGCCAGCAGGCTGTACCAACCACCCAGGCCTATGGCCCCCAGGGGGCTGCTAGCCAGGGGCACGGGTACCCAAGCGCCGCCTTAGCCCCCTACCAGGCTATTCCTGACGACTACCTCGAAAGTACCGAAGCACTACTGGGTAGCGTGCCTGGCTCCCAGGTATCGGCCCCAGCGGCCTATGCTGATTCAAACTATCCAGCGGATGACTACGATTACGGCGAGGCGGATTATAGACCTTCTCTGGCTCGTCAGCTGACGACTCCGCTGGGCATTGGGGCGATCCTGCTGCTGCTAGTGAGTAGCGCCGGGTTTGGCTATTTAGTCACCTCCCCCCAGACGGCGCGCCACCTGTGGGCCCCCATCGCCGAGCGTTGGCAGCAACCCGACCCAGCCCCTGAAGACCCGGCCTCGGCAACGGCCCAGTCTGCCGACCAGCCCGTAACTGGGCTCCAGGGCCTTGGCCCAGACCTTTCGGAGCAAGAATTTTCGTCCCTAGACCTAGATCGGATCAGCACCCTGCCGTCGGACACCCCGTCGGTAGCCTCCCAGACCCGGCCCGATCAGACCGAGCTACGGCCTAGCCCCCAGTCCCCGGATCAGGCCACGCCCCCCGACCGCGCCGGGGTATCATCCACCGCTCCAAAGATCGAGGCCGAAATCGTGTCTGCACCCCAGGCCCCTCGCCGCCCCCAACCCGCTACCGTGGCGGCACCCGCCGCCACTCCCTCACCGCCGACCGCGGCCGCGCCTGCGATAACCCCTTTGGCGCCGCCGCCGCGAGTGGCTCCCCCCGCCGCCAACGCTCGGCCACCCCAGCCCCTGGCGGCCACCCCGGCCGCACCGCCTCCGGCCGCCGCAGTACCGCCGGGGCCGATCTATCGTCCGGCTCCGACCTCTTCAGCACCTACCCCCCCGGCCTCCATTCCTCAGGCTCCGGCGGCCCCCAGCTACTTCGTGGTGGCCGACTACACGGGCGCACCCTCCCTAGAGTCGGCCCGTCGCGTTGTGGGGGATGCCTACGTGACGGGCAGCCGCATTCAGCTAGGGGCGTTTTCCCAGGAATCGTCGGCCCAGGGCCTAGTGCAGCAGCTCCAGCAGCAGGGTATTCCGGCTCGAGTGGCCTCGCCCTAGAATCGGCCCGGGAACCTGCCCGCCAACCGCTGCCGGGAATCAACCAGACTGCTATGCTTAGGCCAGGCAAGCTATGGGTAGGGGAAACAACGATGGGGCTGTTTGATCGAGCTTGGCGAGTCGTGCGGGCCAACCTCAACGGAGTCGTGAATCAAGCTGAGGATCCCGAAAAAATCCTGGAGCAGGCTCTGGCTGAGATGCAGGGCAACCTGATTCAGCTGCGCCAGGCCGTGGCCCAGGCCATTGCCACCCAAAAGCGTACCGAGCGCCAAAACGCCCAGGCCAAAACCACCGCCCAGGAGTGGTACAACCGGGCCGAACTGGCTCTGCGAAAAGGTGAGGATGACCTGGCCCGTCAGGCCCTGACCCGCCGCCAGGGCTACCTGGAGTCGGCCCAGGCGATGGATGCTCAACTGGCGCAGCAGGGGGAGGTGGTGACTAAGCTCAAGGACAACATGCGGCGGCTAGAGACTAAAATCGCCGAGGCCCGCACCCAAAAAGACATGTACATCGCCCGCGCCCGCTCGGCGGAAGCCTCCCAGCGGATTCAGGAAATGCTGGGACAAACCGGCACCGGTAGCTCGATGGCGGCCTTTGAGCGCATGGAAGAGCGGGTAATCGAGCTGGAGGCCCGCTCTGAAGCACTGGAAGACCTCAGCGGTGACCCCCTGGAACGCCAGTTTGCGGCCCTGGAAGGGGGGCAAAGCGCGGTGGACAGCGAACTGGCGGCCATGAAGCAGCGGCTGATGGCTAGCCATGACGGTAACCCAGACAGCCTGCCGCCGTCGCCTTAGGAATGGCTTAGGAACGGATGCCGCCTACAGCCCCACGGCCTGGTTGAACCGCTCTAGTTCCAGGCTGGGGTCGCCGTAAATATCTTCAATGTGCTCCTGGCAGCAGTCGATGGCAAAGTCGTTCAGCTCGGCAGGGGCCACGTCGAACATGGTCTCAAAGGTGGCGGCGGTTACCCGGCAGAACTCAGGTCGGTCGGGGTAGATGGTGCAGGTGCGATCGCCCTTGTCGTAGTGAATACACCAGCCATCGTCCCCCACCAGGCTCAGGTACAGCTCTAGCTGGGCCGGGTTGAGGTACTCCTCCAGGTCAGGGCGCTCGTTGGGGGCCAAAAAACAGCAGGCTCCGCAAGCCTTGACGCATTGCCAGGTTGCCATGGACTCTCCAGGGAAAATAAGCCTGCCTTAGAATTTTGTTAAGTTATCTAAAACAGACGGGACGCAAGCAGGTAAAATAAGCCACAAACAGATCGTTGATTCTATCTTAGTAGGCCTGTGTTGGGAGGTTCCATGAGCTTTTTGAGTAGCTTCTTGAGCGGCATCAACTTCGAGTTGATTGCCCAGTTGACGATGCTCGCCATGATTGTGATTGCCGGGCCGGCCATTGTATTTCTGCTATTTTTACGCGGCGGAGATCTCTAGGCCCCTGGCTCCACCGGGCCGTGGGAACCTGACTCCAGGTTCCCCAGACAATAAACTCTGGCCATGGTTTAGGTTGCCATAGCCGCCTAGGGGGATGCTACCGGCTAGCATCCCTTTTTTTGGCGTTGCTGGATACAGGTATGAATCAAGCCTTCAACGTCCCTCGTAGGGGCAAACGGCCGTTTGCCCTACCCAAATTCATGCCTCAATTCAGCAACACCCTTTTTTTTGAGGTTGGGATCCCCAGAAATTGTCAGTTTGAGATATGTAGCGCTGGCCAGATAGCTTATCCTAAATCCTGCTTGGCTGCCCCCGATTCAGCCGGGCGCATGCCATAAAGCCTCTGGCTAGGCTGCGCCAACGCCCCTACAGGTTGGCCTTTTGAGAATCGGGCATATTGGGACTCGGATTTGGTATGAGGGCAGGATTGGCAGACGCCACCATACCTGGGAAACTGTACGGCCCCCTACCCCCTCTCCCCCAAAACCACCGCCGCCAACACCAAATCCGTCGGGGTAGTCACCTTCAAATTCGTCTCCTCCCCCGGCACCACCTGCACCGGCAGGCCACAGCGTTCAAACAGGGCTGCGTCGTCGGTGACGCTCCAGCCTTGCTCTAGGCCCTTGCGGTGGCACTGCCGGAGGGTTGCCACATCAAAGCCCTGGGGGGTTTGGGCGGCCCAGAGGCACTGCCGTTCGGGGGTAGACTCAACCCTGCCCTCACCATTGACGACCTTAATCGTGTCTTTGACCGGCACGGCGGCAATTAGCCCGGTACAGGTTTCCAGCGCTGCCGCGCAGCGGTTAAACAGGTCTGGGGTGGCCAGACAGCGTGCCCCATCGTGGATGAGCACCCGACTGGCATTTAGGGGAAGGCCTTGCAGACCGTTGTACACCGACTCTTGCCGGGTAGCGCCGCCGTCGATGAACTGCACTGGCTTGCTGAGTCCCAGGTCTTCCACAATGGCCAACAGGGGGGTGCGATCGCTAGGTTGGCAAATCAGGCCAACCCAGGGGATGGCTTCGGCCGCTTCGGCGGCCAGTAGCGTCCAGGCGATTAGGGGGCGACCCCCCAGGGGCAGCAACACTTTATTGCGGTCGGCCCCCATGCGCCGCCCCGAACCCGCCGCGGGCACTAGGAGATGGGCTGTGGTCATAGTTTTCTGGATAGCAGGAAAGCAAATTATGGAAATTTCACGCCCTAGGCGGAAATTTAATCCATTATGTAGGCTAGATATCCCCTAAATCTTGGTCAGGTTCCACTACAATAGCTTGCGAACAGGCATGGACTTTAAATATGCGGGCACTCGCTCTGGTTCCGGGGGGGGTTGAGCACCAACTGGCGTTCTTCCCGATCATTCAGCAGATTAGCGATGGTTTCGAAAATGCTGAAATCTCAGTAGTGGCTGATCCGGAGGTCAAGGAAGTCTATCGCCTGGCTAAGGCGGTGAAAGAGGTTGTGCCCTACAACTTTAAAGCCCGCAACAGCCCAGCCGACTGGGCTAACCTGTTGGGGATCGTGCGCGATCGCGAGTTTGAGGTAGTCTTAACCCCGTCCCAGTCTTGGTCATCGGGGCTGCTGCTTTGGCTCACCGGCATCCCCACCCGGATCGGCTATGAAGGCTCGGCTAACAATCTGTTTTTAACCAAAACGGTGCCCCTCACGCCCAACCAGTCCGTCGCCAACCCATTGGCTGCTTTGCTCCAGGGGCTTGACCTCACCGACCCGCCGCCGCCGCTGACCATCAATGTGCCCCAAAGCGACATCGCGGCGGTTGAAGCCCTGGGTAAAACGGCTGGCCTAGACGGTGGCTACGTCCTCTTCTATCCTGGCCATACCCCCTCCGGCGACACCTATCCCGATGTCGGCTGGGTTCCCATTCTCAAAGACTTTCAGCAGCGGCAGCCAGAACTGCCCCTGGTGCTGGTTCAGACCCCCGACACCGCCGCCCAGGTGGCCGTCATCAGCCAAAGCGTGGTCGGCCTTAAATCGATTCAGCCCGCCACCACGGGCGAGCTAGCCGCTCTAATCGCCGGGGCTAACCTGCTGATTGCGGTGGATAGCTATCCCCTCGACCTGGCGGCAGCGCTGGGGGTATATGCTGTGGGGTTGTTTGCCCAGGGCCAGCCTCACCGACCTCACCGACCCGAGGGCGGCGAAGACCGTTTAGTCAGCCTAGTTTCCGTTTCCGAAAGAATCGCAGACATTGCCCCCACGGCGATCTTAAAAAAAATCTGGACTGAAAACCCCTAACCCCTGGCCGTGGGCTTAACGGATTATTAATAATTACTATGGACGCTATGGGACATTATCAAGGCTAGTGCCAGTAACCCGCCCAGGGTTTAACCGACCTGCCCATGGCGGAATGTCATCCGGGGGCCACCCGCTAGTGCCGGAGCCATGCTCAGCTATCAAACACTCTAAGCCGTTGGAGGGTTAACTTCTATGGACAAAATTAAAGCTCAGGCCAATACCGTCAGCAAGCTCGTGCTGTCTAAGGAGACAGGCGAACTCTATACCAAAACCCTGACCCGCACCTGGGAGATTCTGCGAGAGACCGGCATTTTGATCTGGCTGGTGATTTGCCTGACCTTTGTGGGTGGTGAATGGTTTTATCGCACGGCAGTCGATTTGGGGCAAAAGACCCGTGTCTGGTACAACGGCCTAGGGGAAACCCCATCCGCTGATGCCGATGCCGCTTCGGTAGAATCTACCGGCCAGGCGTTACTGAGCACAGTGCAGTCGGGCGCAGCTTATCTGCTCAGCCAGGCGCGGCAGCAGCTGGGTCTGAAAGAGCCCGAACCCACCACCCCGCCGGTGACTCCCCCTGCCAAACCGGTTAATGTGGTGCCTCCCAAGGTCACGGTTACCCCCGAGGCGATTTCCCTAGAGACGGCTTCTGAAAGCAAGGACAAAGACGAAGACGAAGCGGTGGATCTTTAAAATTGAGTCTCTTTTTCATTGAAGCCCACTGATCCGTCTCCGACTGCAATTCGGGAGTATCTAGCCTCTCTGCGGTGCATTGCTTCGAGTTGGCGTTAGCCTCGCCCTAGCGTTATGCACCCTACAAAACTGCAATTCGGGGATACTTAGCACTATTGCCAATTCTCCCGCCGTAGTCGGGGGTTGATCAGCTCATTTAGCCCTTCTCCCACTAGAGATAGGCCCGTCACCATCAGCGTCAGCGCCAGGCCAGGGAATAGCGCCGTCCACCAAATGCCGGTGGGTAGTGCATCTAGCGCCTGGCGGATATCGGCTCCCCATTCGGGCACCTGTTCAGGCAGCCCTAGCCCTAAAAACCCCAGCCCCCCCAGCACCAAAATGGCATCGGCGGCGTTGAGGGTAAACAGCACCGGCACGCTTTGCACCACGTTGAGAAACAGGTAGCGGGTCAGTACCGTCCAGGTGGAGGCCCCCATGGCCTGGGCGGCTTCAATAAATAGCTCGGTCTTAATGCTAATGGTGTGGTTACGCACCACCCGGTAATACTGGGGAATGTAGGCGATGCTCAGGGCCACCGCCGCGTTCAGCACTCCCCGACCCACTACAAAAGCCAGAGTTACCGACAGCAGCAGCCCTGGCAGAGTATAGATGGCATCCATGAAAAACAGCAGCGCCCGATCAAGCCGCCCCCCCAGGTAGCCGCTGACCATGCCCAGGGGCACCCCAATGGCCACGCTCATCAGGGTGGCCAGCAGTACCACCTGCCAGGCGGCGCGGGTGCCAAACCAAGTGCGGGCAAACACGTCGTAGCCCTGGCGGGTGGTGCCAAACCAGTGGGCTGGCGAAGGGGCCTCGTGGATAGGGTTTTGCAGGGCCACGGTGGGGTCTTGCAAAAAGCCCCAGGATTGCAGCAGCGGAGCCAGCAGCGCCATTAGCACAAACCCCAGAGTCAGCACCAGCCCCGCCGCCATCAGCACCCGCGAGACATCGGCCCTGCCAGACTGAGTTCGCAGCCGAAAGGAAAACGAAAACCGCGGGCGGGGGGTAACAGCCATAAACACTCGACCCAATAGGACGGATAACCGCCCCCATTATGCCAGAGTGCCAGGGTTGCTCTGGCATACTAAGAGCAGCACTGGGAAATAGATCATGACGTTTCAACCCTTGGCTACGGCCTCACCCGCGACCGCTGACCCACTGGCCCAAGCCGCCCAGCTCGACGAGCCACGACCCGATAGTCAGATCGTGGTAGCGACGCTACTTGAGGCTGAGCGACTGGCTAAGTCGTCGCCCCAAAGCCTCTCTGCCGAAGCTCTAGTCGGCACCTGGCGCCTGCGGTTTACCGCCCCTAAAAAACCCGCCTACAAGGAGGGGCAACCCGTTGGTCGCGGATTTTACTGGCCCGGCCTGGCTCTGGCTACCATTAGCTTTGGCCCTGACCCCGACACCGCTGACCGACTCACCATTGAGAATCAGCTCCAGGTGGGGCCGCTGAAGCTGCGGTTTATGGGGCCAGCTAAATTTTTGCCGAAAAAGCATCTGCTGGCCTTTGACTTTGTGCGGCTCCAGCTTTGGCTGGGGGGGCTACAGGTGCTGAACTTGCCCCTCAAGGGCGCAGCGGCAAAGCAGGAGTCGTTTCTAACTACCCCTGTGGGCCAGCTGCCCTTTTTCGCCTTCTTTGCGGCTACCGAGCGCTATATCGCCGCCAGGGGTCGCGGCGGCGGTCTGGCCCTGTGGGTGAAGGGTTAACCGTGGCATCTTTTGCGGCGATTGCCACCACCCCAACTGGTTTGCGTACCCTACTGCCAATCTGCGCCGCGCTGCCCGCTAGGCTTTGGATGTCCCAAGAGCTAGCGACCGCCACCGATTTCAACCTGGGAGACGTGAGCGGCGGCCGGTCTATTCAAATTTACACGGGTTCCCTGCGGGAGACGGTAACCCAGCTCTGGCCCGACCAAGATGGCTTTATTTTTGCCCTGGCCACCGGGGCGGTGGTGCGGCTGATTGCCCCCCTGCTGCAAGATAAGGCCACCGACCCAGCGGTGGTGGTGGTGGAAGAAACAGGCCGACAGGTAATTAGCCTGTGCGGCGGCCACCAGGGCGGAGCGGATGCTCTCACCCGCCAGATCGCCCATATTCTAGCTGCCGAGCCGGTGATTACCGGGGCCGCCCAATCCCAAAATCTGCCGGGGGTCGATGTGTTGGGCACCCCCTTCGGCTGGGTCAAAGGTACCGGCAACTGGACGGGGGTGAGTGCCGCCATCGCCCAGGGCAAGCCGGTAGAAGTCTTGCAGGACGGCGGCTCGACTCTCTGGCAGCGCCATTTACCCTCGTCCCATCTCTTTGTTTTGGGTCAGGACGATCCATCCTCGCTAAAACCCGGCGGGCGGCTGTGGATTAGCCCCATCCAGCGGCGGTTTGGGCCAGCGGGGGATTTCCCTAAAGCCCAGTGGCACCCCAGGGTGCTGTGGGTGGGGGTGGGCTGCGAGCGGGGCACCTCCCAGGCGGTGATCGAGGCGGGGGTTGAACGGGTGTGCCAGGCCAATCACCTGGCCCTGGGGGCGATCGCGGGCCTGGCCAGCCTCGACCTCAAAGCCGACGAAGCGGGTCTCATCGCCCTGGCCCAGGAGCGCGCCTGGCCCCTGCGCTGCTTTACGGCGGAACAGCTGAAGTCTATCCCTGTACCTAACCCCTCCCCGGTTGTGGCTCAGGCGGTGCAAACCCCCAGCGTGGCAGAGGCGGCGGCCATTTTAGCGGCGGGGGCCGGGGCTGAGTTGCGGGTGACTAAGCAAATTGTGCGGCTTGAGGGTCATCCGGGGGCGGCAACAGTTGCGATCGCCCAGGCCCAGCAAGAATATACCGGCCGCACCGGCCACCTTGCCCTGGTCGGCATTGGCCCCGGTCGCCTCGATCAGATTACCCCCGCCGCCAAAGGGGCGATTGCCCAGGCTGATGCAGTCATTGGCTACGGCCTCTACATCGACCAAATTCGCCCTCTCTGCCGCCCCGGCCAAATTGTTGAGCCCTGGCCCATCACCCAAGAGCGCCAGCGGGCCGACCGCGCCATTGACCTGGCCCGCTGGGGCCTCACCGTGGCAGTGGTCTCGTCGGGAGACTGCGGCATCTACGGCATGGCGGGGCTGGTGCTAGAGCAGTTGCAGGCCACCGGTTGGGATGGGGCCACCCCCTCGGTGGAAGTCTTGCCGGGCATTTCCGCCCTGCAGGCCGCCGCCGCCAGGGTTGGGGCACCGCTTATGCACGACTTTTGCGCCATTAGCCTCAGCGACCTGCTCACCCCCTGGGAGGTGATTATTAATCGCCTAAAGGCCGCGGCTCAGGCCGATTTTGTGATTGCCCTGTATAACCCCAAATCCAAAACCCGCACCCACCAGATTGAAACGGCCCACGCCATCCTAATGACCCACCGCGCTCCCGACACCCCGGTAGCGGTGGTGAAATCGGTCTATCGCCCTGATGAAGAAATTCACACCACCACCCTAGGGGCGATGCTGACAGCCCCGATTGATATGCTGACCGTGGTGCTAATCGGCAACCAGAGCACCCAGCAGTATGGCCAATGGGTGATTACCCCCCGGGGGTACAGAAATCTTTAGAGGACAACCCTGAAAGCATCGATATCCGATCCCTATCCCTAAACTAGAGAGTAGCCGCTTTACCCCAAACCCACCATGACTCTGACGTCTAGCCCAGCCAAAACCTACACCGCAGACGAGTATCTGGCTCTGGAGGTCGAGTCTGATACTCGCCACGAATATCGCCACGGAGAAATTGTACCGATGACGGGGGGAACTCCTGCTCATAATGAGATCAACAGCGTGTTGAATGCGCTGCTGAGGTTTGCCCTAAAAGGTCAACCCTACAGCATTTTTGTGACCGATCAGCGATTGTGGATTCCAGATCAAAACCTGTACACCTATCCAGACATTATGGTGACACCACGTCCGGTAGATCTAAAACCAGGCCGCAAAGACACCGTTATGAACCCGATTTTAATCGCAGAGGTGCTGTCAGACTCTACCGAAAAGTATGACCGAGGCGCGAAATTTGAGTTCTATCGTACTCTTTCCACATTTCAAGAATATCTACTCATTGCCCAAGAGAAGCCCCATGTTGAGCAATATGTGAAGCAGGCAGAAAACCAGTGGTTATTTATGGAATATCACGACCTCAGCCAAACCGTTGAACTGTCATCGGTGGGTGTCACCATTGCTCTGGCCGATCTCTACGAAGCCGTTTTTAGTGAGTAATTGTTTTTGCCCTCCTTAGATAGTGACCCATACAAGTTCGTCAAGATTACCCTCAAGCCTGAAATCGACGAGGAAGCTTGACAATCTCTGTATAGCGACATCTCATGGCCTTTCGATAAATCGAGGTCTGGCAGGATTGCGGCAAAAGGTAGTTAATCGCCTGGCAGATGAAGTTATGAGGCTCTCCGGTAATCAGTATGCTGGCGACATTCCAAGTTTTCTGGAAGCTCTGTATACCAATGATTGCGGGTAACCGTCCCAGAAACTTTAAAGAAGATTTAGGGATTTAGGGCCAGGCATGC
>DAIUJR010000050.1:0-46031 GCA_036848635.1 Nodosilinea sp. CTOTU7336 | reverse complement strand
TAGGGTCGTTACATTCTCATGCTGAGACTGCCATGAGTTTTCTGCACCACTAAGGATTCATACCTATGTCTAGCAACGCCCGCATTTTCAGTAAACAATTAGTGATCAGACCGTAGAGCGTCCATGAGCATTTATCGAAGGGCTGGAGATCGCGTTTGTCAATTTTATAATCATCCCCCTGGCTGTGATTCAGATCACACCTGAACTGACTAACGCCTCTTCTGTAGGCCAATCCGCCTGGTGCCGCGGTGCTAACCTGATCGGTCGCTGGAGTCGGCGCGGCAGCCCTCGCCCGGTTCGCTGCCCTTGCTTTAACATCCCTAATAGCGGCAGTGGTTCTGTTGTCTGCCCTGTTCCATTGGCCTAATTTTTCCTAGCCCCATGATTGACTACATTCGTTCGCAGCTGTGGCCCTCTAAGCCCGTACAGCTGCTCTATCGCACCGGCATGAAGTGGCAGCAGGACGACTGCCCTGGCATGAGCGCGGCCCTGTCCTACTATGCCTTGTTTTCGCTGTTTCCAATTTTGCTGGTTATTCTCAGCGTTATCGGCGCGTTAATTGGCCCTGAAACCGACTACTTTGAGCAAATCAACGCCACCATTAAGCAGTTTTTACCCCCTGAAGTCCACCAAATCATAGAAAGCACCCTGTTAGCCCTCAATACCAGTAGCCTAGGCGCCGGTTTAATTGGCTTTGGGCTGCTGCTGTTTTCAGCGAGTACGGTATTCAGCGTCCTCAGCAACTCGGTCGATCAAATTTGGCATCACGGTACCGCCCCCGATGCCCCCGCCAGCATTAAGCAATCGGTTTTGACCTATGGGTTGAATAAGCTGTTTGCCTTTGTGCTGGTACTGGGCACGGCGCTGGTGCTGCTGCTCTCCCTGGTCTCTAAGCTGGTGATTCAGACGTTACTACAGGTCATCGTCAAGTTTGAGGATATTTTCCCGGCGGTGAATCTCAACGAGCTTCAGTTGGCCAGTGCCCTACAGCTGGGTTCATCGTGGCTGATCTTGGCCCTGGCGGCGCTGGTGCTGCTGCGGTTTTTGCCCTCAACGCGGGTGCCCTGGCGCGATATTTGGCCAGCGGCCTTGCTGGTGGGGGGGCTGCTGGTGCTGCTGCAATACCTCGTCAGCAACAGCGTGATTTCCATTGGCAGCCAGTTTTTATCCTACGGGGTAATCGGCAGCGTCATGATCTTGATGCTGTGGATTTATCTGACCTTTCAAATCTTTTTAACCGGGTGCGCGTTTTCGGTTGTATATAGCCATCTGTTTGGCAGCCGCCGCCACCAGAACCGAGAGTTTTGACGCTCTAATCCCTGGGCAAATCCACCGCCTCAACCCAATCGACCCAGATCCTGGGTCGCCCCGCAGTGGCGACAGTGGGGGAGGTATTTATAGGTGCGGTGGTGGCAGTGCGGGCACTCTACATATTGACCATAGCCGCAGTGGGGGCAGTGGGTGTCTTGAGAGCGCACCTGTTTAGCGCACCGAATGCACTGTCGTTTTTGCACCCGCCCCGCCACCTGGAGCCGAAGATTGAGCACCACCCGCTGAACAGACTTGATCAGGCCATACCCCACCAGGGGAATCAGCAAAATGTAGAAATAGTTAACTAGAAATAGCAGTCCCCCCAGCAGGTCAATGGCTAGGCGGGAGAGCCACTCAAACAGCACCCCAACCTGCAAAAACTGGAAGGTTTTAACGACTAAAGGAATGCAGAAAATTACCAGCAGGTGCCAGCTCAGCAGGGCCACCAGACCATAGCCGCGCCGCTGGGCCAGGCGGTGAGCCAGCCAGGCGGCGACAATCAGCGGCAGCAAAAATAGCCCCTGAAACACCATCTGCAGGCTGGGATACCAGAACGAGGCGCGATTGTAGCGCTGTTTGACGGCCTCAAACCGTTCTGGATTGTTGAGCAGGCTCAAAAAATCCTGACTTTCTGGGGTTTGGCTGAGCTCGGTGCGGAGGTCGCTGACCGTTTGCTGCAGCTGTTTTTTGGTAGCCTCATTTTGAGCCAGGGTTTGCTTAGCCTGGGCCGCCTCGGTTTGATTAATGGATTGGTCGCGCGGCTGACCGGCAATTTCCTCTAGCAGGGTGGAGTCATACTGCTCGCGGATGGTGCGATTCGCCTCTTCAAGCTTGCCAATGGCCTGTTCGGTTTGGTTAAGGGTGGTAATAATTTGCCGATTCGCCGTGGTGTTGAGGGCATCCGCCGCCGCGCCATAGTCCAGGCACAGGGTAGAAACCTGACCCAGGTGACCCACGGCCCCCTGGCGGTAGTTATCCACCAGGCGAAACGGGGCGTTAGGGTCAGGGGGAATGGCGCTGCGCAGGATGTCAGAGTCTTGATTGGCCTGGGTTTGGGTTTGGTAGCTGCTCCACGGGGCGTAGCAAGGATAGGTCTGAGCAGGGCTGAGGGGCCATTGGCCAATGTCGTCTAGGCCGATGAAGACGTTGACTAGAATAAAAATATCAATCAGGATAATGACCGCTAAACTAGCCCGGTTGACGGGCTCGTTATTGACGGTGCGGGCCTGCCTGAAAAAGTGGCCAAAGCGACGACGCAGTCGATGGAGCATGGAGTTTCCGTGACTAAAAAATTAGGCTCCACAGGGGTTTGTCCGTTCGGGTCGGCATCCTATGGCTTGATCTGACTGTAGCCAGTGGTCTGGGAAACGCCTTGAAACCTTAGCCAGTTCCTGGATCTGGCCCTAGCCGGTGGCCAGGGGTCGGGCTTGGTATGACTGGCGGGCGCGGGCGCGCCGGGGGGAGCGTTTTCAGGCAGAGCCTGGGCATGAGAAACGAGGGCTGAGAAGGGTGGAGCGAGGAATTTGAGGCCGGTTGCAGCTAAAGTAATTGCCTTGAAGCGGGCGCTTTGGTGGCGTCATCTCCGACAATGGAAATTGTTGAGAAGGATATAAATAAATTGATGGCCTCCATTCTGCCCATGCCTGGTTTTTTGTTGGTGAGTATTGGCCTTGCCGCCCTACTGATTTACCTGCCCTTTATAGTGGCGGGCTATGGTCGCTTTGCCGTGGGTTATGACAAAGCCGCTCCTCGGGCTATGCTGCCGAAGTTGCCCCCCTACGCCCAGCGGGCTACCTGGGCCCACGAAAACGCCTTCGAGTCGATGATTTTGTATGCCCCGGCGGCGCTGATGGCCTACGTCACCCAGCAGCAGTCGGCCCTAGCCCTGGGGGCGGCGGTGGTCTACTTGGTAGCGCGAACGTTATATCCGCTGGCCTATATCTTGAATCAGCCCTGGGCTCGCTCCCTGATGTTTGCCGTGGCCAACCTGGGCACCTTTACCCTCTACGTCTTGAGCTGTCGGGCGGCCTTGATGTAGGCTGTTGGTTGGCCCAACCACGAGGTATCCCGATGGCATCTACCTATTCCTTTGATATCGTCAGCGATTTTGATCGGCAGGAACTGGTCAATGCCCTTGATCAAACTCGCCGGGATGTAACTGGCCGCTACGACCTGAAGGATACTAAAACCACCCTTGATCTGGGGGATGATGGCATCACCATTGAAACCGCCAGCGAGATGACTCTGGATGCGGTGAAGGATTTACTCCACCAAAAGGCCGCCAAGCGTAATCTATCCCTGAAAATTTTTGACTACGGCGAAATTGAAGCCGCCAGCGGCACTCGAGTACGGCAAAAAGTCACCCTCAAAAAGGGCATTAGCCCGGAGATGGCCAAGCAGATCACCAAACTCATTCGCGACAACCTCAAGAAAGTAACGGCCTCAATTCAGGGGGATGCGGTGCGGGTATCGGGTAAGGCTAAGGATGACCTGCAGCAGGCCATGCAGCTGGTTAAGCAGGAAGAGTGGCCAGTGGCGGTGCAGTTCGATAACTATCGGTAGAACAGCCTAGTTTCCCTTTGCGGCTTACTTTTCCAGTGGTTCGGTGGAATACTCCTGACTACCGCAAACCGACCCAGCCCGTGGCTGAAATTGCCCATCGTTGAGAATCACCCCGTTGTCGCCCGATTGGGCCAGCCCAAATCGCCCCCGGCAAGGCTAGCGGGTCATATCCTCTGGCATTACCATGGCGCTTACCGCTCCCATGGCCCGCACATTGCGATAGTGGGGCATCAAATGCGTCAAACACCGTCTGCGGTAGTGGCCATGGGGAATCTTGAGCAGAGGTTGACGCCATGTTAGGCTACTCACCCTAGGGCGATTTCTGGCAAAGAAGATACCCAATATAAACCAACTCTCGGGCTGGATTCCCGCCTGCGCGGGAATGACGAGGTAAGTTCTGGGCTGGAAATCTCCTAACTACTGAAGCGGCGGCGGGAGCTCTTCTCCCCGGTAGGTTCGGCTGGGGGTGGCAAACCCGCAGGCAGTGCCGTCTTGGTGCACCACCTGATCCTCCCAGGGAAGGCGATAGCTGCCTTTGACCAGATCTTTCATGTAGGTGTAGGGGCAGTCTTGGGCACCGCCTTTGACCGCCACGTAGCCCCGGTGGCCAAGCTGGTAGATATTGTTTTCCACCCCCCAGTGCATCCGGGCTTCGCGCACCAGGTCGGGGCGCACCTCGGCGGTAATAATTTCGTCGGGGCGGTGGCTGCCCATGGCGATCGGGGTGCCGTCAAAGTTGACGATCATGCCTTCGCCCATGGAGTCGAAGCTGTCATCGGTGCCGCACATACAGACCGACGCCGTAGCCATCAGGTTGCAGAAGGCGTTGGCCTGGTTGGTAATGCGCCAGGAATGGCGAATAGGCGCAGTGTACCCCGCCGTGCGCAACATAATCTCAGCCCCCTTGTAGGCACATTCTCGCGCCATTTCGGGGAACATGCCGTCGTGGCAGATAATTAGGGCAATTTTGCTGCCGTTGGGGCCGTCGCAGACGGGAATGCCCACGTTCCCAGGCTCCCAGGGCTCTACCGGCACCCAGGGATGTAGCTTGCGGTAGTAGAGCTTGAGTTCTCCCTGGTGATCGATGATCAGGCCGGTGTTATAGGGGTTGCCGTCGGGGTTGTACTCCATAATCGAGAAGCAGCCCCAGATGTTATTTTCAATGCAGGCCTGGCGAAAGGCGGCGACTTCGGGGCCATCGAGGTGGCACATAATGGCGGGGTTGGTGTCCATCGAGAGACCGTGGAGGGAATATTCCGGGAACACCACCAAATCCATCGTGGAGAGGTTGCGGCGGGCTTTGCCTACCATGGCGACGATGCGCTGGGTTTGGGCCGCCAGATCCGCTGGGGTAACGACGTTGGGGAGCTGAAGCTGCACCAGGCCCAGCACTACGCCGTTAGGAGCTTTATTCAGGCCGCCGAGTCCGCTCATAGGTCTATCCTCAAAACACCACTTTAAGATAAGTTCGCCGGGTGATTAGGTCTAATGGGTTACACCTGCATCAGTTGACTAGGGAAGCTCAGGGGCCGCCTCATGCTCCGGCTCTAGGGATGGTCTCAGGGCGAGATACCCCCAGGCTCCCACCAGTGGTAGGGCCAGCACTCCAGCGCAAGCCTACCAGCCACTTGGAAGGTTAATGTGCCATAACTGAGAATCGGAAGTTTTGCCAGCCGGTGGCCGGGTTTGAAGCGGCTCAGCTACGCAACGAGGAAGCGGTCAAACGCCACTTCTGCTTAAGTTGCCTGGCGCAGTCACTCAGCTAGTGCCTTCATGGCTATGCCTACCGCAGGAGCTGCTTTACGGTGCTGATCATATCCGCTGGGCGAAAGGGTTTGGTAATGTAGGCGTCGGCTCCCTGCTTCATGCCCCAGTAGCGGTCAAACTCTTCCCCCTTAGAGGAGCAGATGATCACCGGGATGGCCTGGGTGCTGGCGGTATTTTTAATCCACCGGCAGAGCTCGTAGCCATTCATGTTGGGCATCACAATGTCGAGTACCACCAGGTCAGGGGGGGTAGCCTCGATCATTTCCTGGGCTTCAATGCCGTCTTTGGCTTCTACCACGGTCAGACCAGCCTTTAGCAGCAGTCCGGCAATCATTTCCCGCAGCGTTGAACTGTCGTCTACCACTAAGACCGTGCTCATATTCTATGCCTCGCTAGCGGCGTACAAGCCGTCTTTTGCCCCGTTGCTATTATGGCCAATTTAAACGAACTCTAACAGCGTAACAGGGAGTTAACTCGCTGGCCCAGCGCTCGATTGAATCACAACCCTAAACTCTAGGGTTCGGTGACCCCTAAGCCTAGAATATGACATTCCCGCCATTTCACCATCTCACCCCCCATGTCCCCCGCTACCTCCCACCCCCTCCGCCGCCTACTCCGCTACAGCCGCCGGTACCGCACCCAGGTCTGGCAGGCCAGCCTTTGCTCAATCCTCAATAAGATGTTTGATCTGGCTCCGCCGGTGCTAATTGGTCTAGCGGTGGATGTGGTAGTCAAGCAGCAGGATTCGCTGATTGCCCAATGGGGCATCGAGAGCATTCGTGCCCAGTTTATGGTGCTAACGCTGCTGACCCTGGTGATTTGGAGCCTGGAATCGCTGTTTGAGTACGCCTACGACATCCTCTGGCGCAACCTGGCCCAGCTGATTCAAAAAGACTTGCGCATCGACGCCTACGCTCACCTCCAAAGTTTAGACCTGGTCTACTTTGAAGAGCGCAGCAGCGGCGGGCTGATGGCCATCCTCAACGACGACATTAACCAGCTAGAGCGGTTTTTAGACCGGGGCGTGAGCGAGGTGCTGCAGGTGATCACCACGGTGGTTTTGATTGGCGGGGCATTTTTTGTGCTGGCCCCCAGCGTCGCCTGGCTCGCCATGCTGCCCATGCCCGTGGTGATTTGGGGGGCGATCGCGTTTCAAAAGCGGCTGGCCCCCCGCTATGCCGAGGTGCGCGAGCGGGTTAGCCTGCTCAACAGCCGCCTTTCCAACAACCTCAGCGGCATGGTAACGATTAAGAGCTTCACCGCTGAAGACTACGAAATTAATCGCATCACCGCTGAAAGCGAAGCCTATCGCCTCAGCAACCGGCGGGCCATTGCCCTCAGTGCCCTGTTTATTCCCCTCATTCGGATTGTGATTTTGTTTGGCTTTACGGCCACCCTGGTATACGGCGGCCTGGCCACGGTGGCGGGCGATATGGCGGTGGGCACCTACAGCGTGCTGGTGTTTCTTACCCAGCGGCTGCTCTGGCCCTTGACCCGGCTGGGGGAAACCCTCGACCAATACCAGCGGGCCATGGCCTCGACCAACCGGGTGATGGATCTGCTGGATACCCACGTTACCCTATGCCCAGGCCAGCGGCGGCTGGCCACTGAGGACATTCAAGGCGACATCGTCTTTGAGGACATCAGCTTCGCCTACCCCGATCGGCGGCCCGTGGTCGAACACCTTACCCTCAAGGTGCCCGCCGGACAGACCATCGCCATTGTGGGCTCTACCGGGTCGGGCAAGAGCACGCTGGTAAAGCTGCTGCTGCGGCTGTATGAGGTTGATCAGGGCCGCATCACCCTCGACGGCATCGATATCCGCGAGCTGAACCCGACGGATTTGCGCCGGGGCATTGGCCTGGTCAGCCAGGATGTGTTTTTGTTCCACGGTACGGCAGCCGAGAACATTGCCTACGGCACCTTTGGCGCTACCGGGGCAGACATTGCCCTGGCCGCCCAAATGGCGGAGGCCCACGAGTTTATTCAGCAGCTGCCCCAGGGCTACGCCACTCTGGTGGGAGAACGGGGCCAGAAGCTCTCCGGTGGGCAGCGGCAGCGGCTGGCCATTGCCCGCGCCATTCTCAAAAATCCGCCGATTTTGGTGCTCGACGAAGCCACCTCCGCCGTAGACAACGAAACCGAGGCGGCGATCCAGCGCTCCCTAGAAAAAATCACCCAAAACCGTACTACTATTGCCATTGCCCACCGCCTTTCTACCGTGCGCAATGCCGACCGCATCTACGTCATGGAGCAGGGGCTGCTGGTGGAATGGGGCACCCATGAGGAGCTGCTGGAGCGCCAGGGCATCTATGCCAGCCTGTGGCGGGTGCAGATGGGGCTGCGGTAGAAAATCTAAATCAAACCCAATCATTTCCGCTGTATCCTCACCCTTCAGTCTAAAAGCGAAAGCGGTCTGTTCTCTTTCTCCAGTGGAAATGCGGCGCGTTGGCGTTCGTGTAACGTTCCGAAGGAAAGCCCGTTTGCAACAGACAACCGCCCAGCTCGCCCTCTCTATCGCCCTATGCTGCACCAACTCTGACACTGGTTGCGACAGCTCTTTGGCCCCCAGCGGCCTCAGCCCGCCCCCCAACCCCTAAATGACACCGACTACGAGTTTCTCTTTATGCAGGTCATAGATGGCATTGCCGCCGGGTGGTCGCAGGCGCAGGTGCAGAGCCACCTGGGGGAGCGGGCCAATGACCGCCGCTTTGCCGACTGGTTGCGACACTTTGGCTATACCCGCCTGCTAAAAGCACCAGAACCCAACCGAGAGCTGGCCAAGCGCGTTGTGCAACTGGGAGCGATGGACTTTGGAGAACTGGGGGAACTAGCCGGAGCCATTGGGCAGGAGATGCTGCGGAAGCAGGCAGCACCTCCACAGGGCTTCATCCTTAGAAGTTCTACCAATAACTCAGGTTTCCATAGATGAAACAGATTAGCGACTCTAGCGCTTTGCCATTAGGTTCCTCTGGTTCTGAAGCAGAACCGTTGGCTAAAGCTTTAATTGAAAAAGCAATCCAGGCATTTAAATCGAACAATCTTCAAGGCAGCGTAGCAGCTCTCGACGAAGCAACTCGCATAGCCCCTAACTACCATCGAGCCTGGATGACAAAAGCTGAGTTAATGAGTACTTTAGAGCAAAAGTCGGCGGCGATTGCCTGCTACGACGCCGCCCTGGCCATTCAACCCGACGATCACCTAGCGCTCACCAACAAAGGGAATGCGCTATATGACTTGGGCCAAAACGAGGCCGCCATCGCCTGCTACGCCGCCGCCCTGGCCATTCAGCCCGACTTGCACGACGCGCTCACCAACAAAGGGACTGCGCTGGCTGACTTGGGGCAACAGGCGGCGGCGATTGCCTGCTACGACGCCGCCCTGGCGATTAAGCCCGTCCGCACCAAGCCTGGATTGGGCGAGGAAGTGCGGCAGGTAGTTCCTTTCAGTGCCAAAATTCTATGCGGCTGACGCTACCCACTGAATTGCAAGACCCTGAACTTGACCAGCGGGGTTATCCAGGGGAGTTGGCTTGCTACCGGGCCGGGCTGAAGCAGGTAAACCCAGACCAGCAGCCTAATGGCTGGGGTAGATTGCACCACGCTATGGGCCGCGCTCACTATTTTCACCATCGGTTTGAGCAAAACGCCGTGGCCTATTGTCGCCAGGCCGTTGCCGAGTGCACCCTGGCTCTAACCACCCTGACTGCTGCCGCCTTTCCCAAAGCTCACCTGGCAGTGCTGCAAGATGCCATGCGCGCTTACCTGGGGTTAGGTGACACGGCCCAGGCCCAGGCGCTGCGAGAGCAGGGCCTGGCCGTTTTCCGCGAGTTGCTCAAGGCTCAGCCTTCTTCCCGCCAGCGGGAGCGGTTAGAGCTGGAGTTTTCTGGCTTTAGCCAGTTGGCGGTAGACCTGCTGGTGCAGGAAGGCGCTACGGTTGCGGCCCTGGAAGCTGCCGAGCGCTACAAAAACCGCACCCTCACCTGGATGCTCGATGCCTGGCAGGAAACGGTGGTTAGCCCCAGCCTGGCAGAGATGGCCACGCTGGTGGATGATGCTACTGCCCTGGTGATGTGGCACCTCAGCCCCGATGCCCTGACCCGGTTTGTAGTGCTGCCCGGTGCCACAGCGCCCCTGGTAACAGCCAGCACACAACCCAGCCAGCGACTAGACACCTGGCTAAAAACCTGGGATCAGGACTACCAGGACTATCGCAGCAAGGGCAAAACAGCCGAGGAGCCATCGTTGCAGGCACACCCCTGGCGGCAAAATTTGGCGGCGCGGCTGGCTACCCTGGCCGACATCTTAGACATTTCCTCCCTGGAGGCTACCCTGGCCGATGCAGGCATCACCCAGGTGCGGCTGGTGCCCCATCGCGACCTGCATCGACTGCCCCTTCAGGCCCTGTTTTCAACCCCGTTGACCGTTACCTACCTACCCAGTGTCCAGGTGGGGCTCACCCTGCAACGGCGAGAGCCTGGGTGGGTGGTTACCGCCCAAACCTCAATTCTCAGTGTCGAAGAACCCGCCAGCGCAGAGCTGCCCCGCCTGGTGTTTGCTGAAATTGAGTCGGCGCTAATTTGCCAGTCCTTTAGCCAGCCCATTCGTCTGGATGCCGATGCGGCTACTGAGGCCAGGGTAACGGCGGCTCTGGCGGCTGGCCCTAGCCTGGTTCACTTCACCGGGCACGGCTTTTTTAACGACCGGCAACCCCGGCAATCGGCCCTGGCCGGGGCCGACCAGCTCACGGTTGAGGCTATCCGGGCGCTCTCGCTGTCAGGCTGCGGTTTGGTGAGCCTGGCCGCCTGCGAAACGGCGGTGACCGGGTCTACTACCATCCAAGCGGACTATGTGGGGTTGGCCAGTGCCTTCCTGAAGGCGGGGGCTGGGGCGGTACTCAGCACCCTGTGGACGGTGGAGTCGGTTTCTAATGCGTGGTTGATGGTGTATTTCTATGACCAGCTGTTAATGGGGCGATCTCCGGCGGTGGCCCTGCGGGCGGCTCAACAGTGGCTACGCACCGTTACCCAGGGGGAGCTGGCCAACTGGCTGCAAGCCTGGCTTACGCCTGAACTTGAAGCGTCTGACCCCCACGCCTACGATGCCCTGGTGACCGAGATTCGTGCCATTCAGCCCGATGGGGATAAAATGGAAGTAACTCAGCTTCCCTATGCTGATCCCTACTACTGGGCGGCTTTTGTGATAGCGGGAATTTCGATAAAAAACACATGATATCCTTTGACAAAATCAATGTGGCTAGCATCATAGATAGAGATGCCCACCATTAGCAGGTTCTATGGAATTATTGTTTTCATGAACTACAACGACCATCAACCACCGCATTTTCATGCTCGATATCAAGATCAAGAAGTTATCGTCGATATTGAAACCGGTACAGTAGAAGGGAGAATGTCAAAACGAGCCCTGCGGATGGTTCTTGAATGGCTTGATTTGCATCAAACAGAATTGATGGATAATTGGGAACTGGCTAGACAACGAAAAACCCTGCGTGAAATACAGCCGTTAAATTAATGAGAGTTTTTTATGTTTCTTCATGTAAAGGGGCTTGAATATTTAGAAGCTTATAAACTTAGGCTTACCTTTAGTAATCAAGTGGTCCAAGATATTGATTTAGCAAAAGAACTTTATGGAGAGGTCTTTGAACCACTTCAAGATCCTCAGCAATTCAGGCAAGTTTTTTTGAATTCCGATACTAATACTATTGAATGGCCTAACGGAGCCGATTTTGCTCCAGAGTTTCTTTACAAGTTAGGTCAATCGACTTCCCAGAGAGTTTGATGTCTTTGCCTAGAAACCGGATTGCGTTGCCATCTCGCAACGAATCTCGGTGTGCATCACAGCAGAACCCAAGGTTCTGCGCTGACATTCTAAACCCCTGGTGGCCAGCCCAATGCCCCTACCACTACACCCCTGCTGCAGAAATGCAAAAAAATCAGGCCGTGCAGATACAATAGACCTAGCCCAGATGTCTCACCCCATCCTGGCATGGGGCGTTGGTCTGTATTCAACAGCATTTTTATGAAAGCCACTGAAGCCCTGACCTTAGAAGCCTGCCTGATTGCCCTGGCCAAGCTTGAAACCGAGCTACCCCCGGAGCTGCATCAGACCGTGCAGGGGTTGGGCCATCGCCTCAAGGAGCACGATCCCCAGGCCATTGCCCAGCTTCGCGAAGTGGTTTCTAGCCATGACGACCTGCGGCAGCACTACGAAATTGCCCGTCTCAGCCTGCAAGAGCAGTACCAATCCCAGGAGCGGGCTAAGGGCGGGCTGGCCCTGGGGCGAGGGCTAGCGAGCGCTGACTCCGTAGCCCTGGCCGACCCCGCCACCCTGACGGATCTAGCCTGGCCGATTTTGACCGCCGATGATTTTCGCACTGCTGCGCAGCGATTGCTTCAGCGCAACGACCTGCGCTCAGCCCGACCCATTGCTAATAGAGCAATGCAGCCATTCTTAACCACCCTGGAGCGCACTGTATCAACGCTCGACCTGGCCTCGGTGCGGCTGATGAAAGAGCTAGAGCGCAAGCCCGCCACCCTGGAAGACCTGTCGTTTTGGTTAGCTATGGGGCTAGAGCAGATTAGACCGATGGCTAACCGCCTGTGCAATAGTGGCTACATCAGCCCCCTGGGGGGCAACTTTTTGCATATGCTGCTGCCCCTGGTGGGGGTGTATCCTCAAAAATCGAGCCCAGTGAACGATCAAACCCCGCTTACCCTGACCGCTAAGGGCTACTTCAAGCTCAACCCGGTGATTGAGTTCCACGGTAAGCAGGCTTAGAGGGTGTTTGAAAAGAGCCATAACGGGTTCAATTCGCGGCTTGGAGCCGGTGAAACTGCTGGAGTTCTAGCGCCAGCACGGCTACGGCCGGTAAACACTAAGACACTCTCTGACCTTTCAAACATCCTCTTAGGGACGTGGCAGCGGTGACTGACTTTTTAGCCAACTGGGGCGACCTGGTTTTGTTGGCGGCCATCCCAGGCGGGTTAAACATCTTCGTAGCTATGGATGAGCTATTCAGGGAATGTCGGCGGCTGCCGTTTTTTCAGCCCTATCGCAGCCCTGGGTTTTGGCTGTGGGCGTTTTTGCAGTTCACGATTCCGGCGGTGATGTTCTGGCTATTGGTGAGTCTACAGCAGCAACCTGCAGTCGATTTGAACCTGCTGGGCCAAGCCCTGGGGTTTGGCCTGGGGTTTGTAGTGGTGCTCAACAGCCGCACCGATATTGCCGCCCTGCCAACTGTAGATATTAAACAGTTGTATAACCTGTTGGTGAAGTACGCCTACAGGCAAATTGCGAACAGTCAAACCGGCCAAACCACCGCCTTTTGGGCCGATGTGGAAACCACCCTTGAACAAAATCCGGCGGGCTTTAAGGATGGTTTGCGATATTTAGCCCTGTACTTTGACCAAGATATCTCCCTCACCGAGGAGGAAAAGCAGCGCTACCAAACCCGGATTAAAGACGCCATGGGCCTTGCTACTGAAGAGGAGCAGGTCAAAGCGATTCGACAACTCCTAGGAGAGGTGCGCCGTAGAGACCTGCCTGGGGCACTGGGTCGCTTTGGGGTGGCAGAGGCCTTAATTCGCCGGTATTTTCCTGGACGTAAATAAGCAAAGTGGTCTTAGGGATCAGCAGGCTGACCCAGCGCTATTACCCGTCGTGTCGCTTTAGCAACGCGACGCGAGGGTGATAAGAGACCATTTAGCCTACCGCAACGAAAACTTTCGCACCGCCAGCAGGCTACCCATCAACCCTACCAAGATCCCCAGCCCCAGCAGGGCGGCAGGGAGCAGCAGCAGCTGTTGAGGGGTGAGGGTCAGCCCCTGCACCAAAAACTTGATAAAGTCGGCCTGCTGGGCGGTAATTTCGATTAAAAATCGCTGAATCGCGTACAGCAGCGCCCAGGCCACCGTCGCACCGGCCAGGCCAAAGACCGCCCCCTGCAAAATAAAGGGTAGATAGATCCAGATGCGGGTGGCCCCGACCAGCTGCATGACCTCGATTTCGCGCCGCCGGGCCAGCACAATCAGGCGAATGGTGGTGGTAATGACAGCGGTGGCGGTGAGGGTCAAAATCGTAATGACAAAAGCGCTGGTCCACTTCAGGCCGTCGTTGAGCTGGGCCAGGCGGGTGACAGCCTCATCGACATAGCGCACCTCATCGACCCCGTCCAGCTGCTGGAGCTGGGTGGCGATCTCGGGCACGGCCTCCGAGTCCTTCGCCTTAACCTTTAGCTCATCTACCAGGGGATTGCCCTTCAGCTGGTCGGTGGCCCCCTCAATTTCAGAAATGCCCAGGTCTTGCACCAGGTTGGCCCAGGCGGCCTCCTTGGTCACCGGCGTCACCCCCACCACATTGGGAATGGCCTCGGCCACCGCCTGCATGTCGCTAGCCTGGAAGCCGCTGTCTAGGTAGACCGACACCTCAAGCTGGCTACCAAACTGATTGAGCAACCGCTCTAGCTGCCAGGTCGATTGCAGGCTAATGCCAAACAAAAACAGCAGCACGGTAATGGTGCTAATCGCGGCCCAGTTCATCCAGCCGCCGCGCCGTAGCCCCAGCAGGGTTTCTCGCAGGAGGTAGTCGAACTTAGTCAAGAACTTAAACATAGTTGCCCCCACCCATCCTGGGCAGATACCGAGAGAACCGTAAATAGCGGTTAGGATAGGCTAGCTACGGCACATCTGGGGGTATGTCTCCCGGCCTAACGCTAAACCTATGCTAACTAGAGCATGGTACAAGCTATTCGGCTGCTTGGAGTCTTGTCAAGGAAATTTTTGTAGTTGTAACGCTGGTTTTTTCCGCTAGCCCAGGTAGGATGATGGCCGTAGCCCTTTGGATGGAACGGTAAGGCCCATGGTTCAAGGCCCAGTGGTGCGAGGCCCAGTGATTCAAGACCCCGTAGCGGGGATAGTTGACTCTGAGATCGGCCTCATTTCTCCCCCCCTGCCCGATTCCTGGCCACGCTTTGAGCAACCCCTGCGGCTGGGGGTAATGGCCTCTGGGCAGGGCAGCAACCTGGCCGCGATCGCCGAGTCGATTCACCGGGGCGATCTGCACGGGCAAATTCAGGTGGTGGTATACAACAACCCAGGGGCCAGGGTGGCCGACCGCGCCGCTCAGCTCGGCATTCCCACCATTTTGCTGAACCACCGCCACTACCCCAGCCGCGAAGCCCTCGATCAAGACATCATTCAAACCCTTCAGGCCCATGGCGCAGACTGGGTGATCATGGCCGGGTGGATGCGCTGCGTCACCCAGATGCTGATCGACGCCTTTCCCCAGCGGGTGCTGAATATTCACCCGAGCCTGCTGCCCAGTTTTCCTGGCCTTCGGGCCGTAGAGCAGGCCCTGGCGGCTGGGGTCAAGCTGTCGGGCTGCACCGTTCACCAGGTAGAGCTCGAAGTCGACAGCGGCCCCCTGATTATGCAGGCAGCGGTGCCGGTGCGGCCCGACGATACCGCCGCCACTCTCCAGACCCGCATTCAGGCCCAGGAGCACCGCATTTACCCCGCCGCCATTGCCCTGGCGGCCTCCCTGGCGGAGGGCTAACGGTACGGAGATTACACCTAGTTCTGGCTACTCGCGCGGGCGATTCAATGACACATTTAGGGTGGCAATGTCTATGATGATTGCTATCCCAGGATTCTCTATCCGCCGTAGTGATGTCTCAGGAGCAAGCGGCAATGACGAAACGCAATTCGAGCAGTGCCTACCTGCTGTGGTGTCTTTGCCTGTTTGGTATTTGTGGCTTGCAGCGGTTTTATGCCGGGCAATTCTGGATGGGCTGTCTGTACCTGTTTACCTTTGGCTTTTTTGGCCTGGGCCAGCTGCTCGATTTGGTCCTTATTCCCGGTTTGGTCAGGCGGCGCAATGCCGAGCTCAGGCGGCTTCAGGGTTTTGATCAGACTGTTCCTGATCCCCTCCCGCTGCGGGTAGAGGCCCCTGCCGCCAGCCCCATGCAGCAGCTCCTACAGGCCGCCCAAAAATCCAACGGGCGCTTATCTAAGGCCCAAGCCGCTCTCTCCACGGGCTTAGCCCCCCATGCTCTAGATCAGCTTTTATACGAGGCCCTGCGGGCGGGCTATGCCGACGTCACCAACGATCCAGAAACCGGCGCGGTGCGCTATCACTTTGATATTTAATACCAATCGTCCAGGCCACTGGCGCGGCACTCCCAACGCCAAAAATCTATTTTTAGAGCAATCCTGCTGGGTTACCCCCGATTTATAGCGCTGGCCAGATAGCTTAGGACAGGGTTGGCGGATCGAGCCACAACTGGGAGGCTAGCTGGCTCACCATCGCCCCTCTGATCGCGCCGGGTTGGCTGTGTCCTAACCGAGGTGGCGATGGCTATAATTGGGCGCATGCCATCAAGCCTCTGGCTAGGCTGCGCCAATGCCCCTACGGTTTGGCCTGTTGAGAATCGGGGCTATGCGACTCGGGTTTGGTATGAAAGGTCGCTAGCAGTTCTTTGGCCGCCTCCAACGTATCGGCCTCGGCCACCGGCTTATCCTTCCGCCAGCGCAAAATGCGGGGAAACCGCACCGACATCCCCGACTTGTGGCGAGTCGAGGCGGCGATGCCCTCAAAGCCAATCTCAAAGACCTGAATCGGCTCCACCGACCGCACCGGCCCAAACCGCTCCGTGGTGTGGCGACGAATCCACTTGTCCAGCGCGTCAATCTCCGCATTATCCAAACCGCTGTAGGCCTTGGCGAAGGGCACCAGGGTGTCGCCCTGCCAGAGGGCAAAGGTGTAGTCGGTGAAGAGGTTGGCCCGCTTGCCGCTACCCGCCTGGGCGTAGATTAGCACAGCGTCGAGGCTCATCGGGTCAACCTTGTACTTCCACCAGTAGCCGCGCTTGCGGCCCACCAGGTAGGGGCTATCCACGGCTTTGACCACCAGCCCTTCGGCCCCCTGCTGGCGGGATTTTTCTCGTAGCGTAGCTAATTCCTCGAAGGAGTTGAAGCTAAGGGATTCAGACCAGTGAAGTTGAGGGACGGCCATCTGTGCCAACAGTTGGGAGAGGAGACGTTTGCGATCGCCCAGGGGCTGCTGCCGCATATCCTCCCCCCCATACTCCAGCAGGTCGTAGGCGATGAAGTGAACGGGGCTTTCTGCCATAACCTTAGGGCTCACCTTTTTGCGCCCCAGCCGCTTTTGCAGGTGGTTAAACGATAGGGGCCGCCCGTCTTGCCAGCCGAGAATTTCCCCATCCATCACCACACCGTTGGGAAACTCAGCCAGAGCCGCCTCAATTTCAGGGAACTGGGAGGTGACCAAATCTTCCCCCCGCGACCAGATGAACACCTGATCCGCCCGCTTGATCAGCTGGGCGCGAATGCCGTCCCACTTCCATTCCCCCAGCCAGCGCGAAAAATCCTCGGTTTTGAATTTTTCCTTATCCAGCGACGTGGCTAAAAAGAAGGGATAGGGCTGGCTGGGGGCATTTTGGGTCGCCTCGGGACTGGTGAGCTGATGGTAAAACGCCACCGTGGGGGTGAACTCCCCCATCAGGCGGTGGGCCAGCACCGGCTCCGGTACTTCGGTGGCCGCCGCCAGGCCCTTAATCACCAGCTTTTCGGAGGCCCCCACCCGAAACGCCCCGGTTAGAATTTTGTTGAGCACGAAAATTTCGGTGTTCTCCAGCCCCGCCCACCAGGAGACAATTAGGTCGCGGCGCTCGTCGTCGGTCTCCATCGCTTTGTACATTGGAATCATCTCTTCCATCCACTGGTGTAGGGGGATGGAACTGGAGGAATGGGATTGGGAATCGCCAGCAACCTCGGTAGGGGCAAACGGCCGTTTGCCCCTACAGGGAACAGCGCTATTCGTAGGGGACTGACCCGCCAAATCCACGTCGCGCAGCAGCAGGGCAATGACTTCGGCGGAGTCGCCCACCTGGGCGTAGCAGTCTTGAAACAGCCATGCGGGAATGTCGGAAATCTGCAAGAACACGTCGCGCAGCACCCGCGAGGTGACCGTGCGGCGGCGGGTCTTGCCCAGCAGCAGGTACAGCGCCCAGACCTTGTCTTCAGGGGGGGCAGTTTGGAAGTAGGCCTGTAGCGATCGCACCTTCTCGTTAGTTGAGGTGGTGGCGTCTACATCCTGAAAGAGCTGGGTAAACCGCTGCATGGGTAAGGTTGAAATTAAGTATCCGGTTTGATTTTAGCCACGTGAACCAGCGCATCCCCCTGATTCACCAGGGGGTTTTGGCCATGGCCAATCACCAACCCAGCCATGGGGCTGCGCACCTGCACCGGCTTATCCCCAAAGGTATCGGTAATAAACCCGAGGGGCTGGCGCTGCTTCACCGTATCTCCTAAGCTGGCCGAGCGATGCCAGATGCCCCCCCGCGAGGCCCGCACCCAGCGGGTTTCTCGCGATTCCAGGGTATTCAATTGCGGCATTGATTCGGGCGGCGCATACATACCCAAATAATCCATCACTCGATAAATACCCTCCACCCCGGTTTGAATTGCCTCGGCATCAAACCGCAGGGCCTCCCCCGCCTCGTACACCAGGGCCGGAATTTTGCGGCGGGCGGCGGCCTGCCGCAGCGAGCCATCCCGATGGGAAGCGTGGATCATCACCGGAGACCCAAAGGCTTTAGCGAAGGCATAGGTAGCAGGGTCTTCTAAATCAGCCCGCACCTGGGGCAAATTGATCCGATGCAGAGCCGCCGTATGCAGGTCAATGCCGTGGGTACATTGGCTGACTACTTCCTTCATGAACAGCGACGCTAACCGGCTGGCCAGCGACCCCCGTACCGAGCCTGGAAAGGCCCGATTGAGGTCGCGGCGGTCGGGCAGGTAGCGCGACTGCTCCAGCAGCCCAAAAATATTTACCACCGGCACCGCCATCACCGAGCCAGCTAAGCGGTGGGGCTTGAGGGCCTTGGCCACCCGTCGAATAATATCGACCCCGTTGAGCTCATCCCCGTGGATGGCGGCGCTCAGCCACAGGCGCGGCCCCGGCCTTTTGCCGTTGATAACGGTAATCGGCAGCGACATCATGGTGCCCGTGGGTAGCCGAGACACCGGCAGCTCAAGCCGCACCCGCCTGCCGCGAGGAATGGTTTCACCCCCCACCACCAGGGGGGTTACCGGCGTCCGCAGCGGGCTATCGGCGGTGACGCGCTCAAGGGAATCTGCTGTAGGTTTCACCAAGTTAGACCTCCAACCCACGGGAGGGCTTGTTTTCCGACACTATAACGAAATAACGAATTATTTAGGATGCCCGGTGGGATATCGCCTAGATTACGCCGACCCAGATCGACCCCGCTCGACCTGCCTTGACAAATCTGGGCAGACCTACTAACTTAAAGTCATAACGACTATGAGTTAACAGGTTTATACTATGGTGAAAATTGTCGGCATTGCTGGGAGTCTGCGGCCCGAGTCTTACAGTCAGGTGGCCCTGCGGGTAGCGGCGGATCGTCTCAGTGCCTTGGGGGCCGAGGTCGAGGTTCTGGATCTGCGGGAGATGACCCTACCCCTTTGCCGAGGCGGCGGTGACTATCCTGACTACCCTGACGTGGAGCGTCTGCGCCAGGCGTTTTTGGCGGCGGATGGCTTTTTGCTAGTCACGCCGGAATACCACGGCAGCGTCAGCGGGGTGCTGAAAAACGCGCTGGATCTGATGAGCTTCGACCAGCTCGACGGCAAGGTGGCGGGGATGATCAGCATTCTGGGCGGGCAGTCGAACAGCAACGCCCTCAACGACCTGCGGACGATTTTGCGCTGGGTGCACACCTGGGTGATTCCAGAACAGGTGGCGATTGGCCAAGCCTGGAAAGCCTTTGACGACCAGGGCAAACTGCTGGATGAGAAACTATCCCAGCGGCTCGATGCTCTGGCCCAGAGCCTCTATGACAACACCCGCAAGCTGCGGGGGCTGGCCTAGGGATAGGCCGCCAAAATTTCGCTGACTATTCCGTTACACCGTGGGGAAACCGAAGCCACGACTCCCTGACCGGGGCTCGATTGCCGTCAAGGTGGTTAGGAATGAGGATTAAATAAAACCCAAGTTTTGTAGGTTAGGCATCCTGCCTGACCATGGACAGCCGGGACGACTATCCTACGTTCGTTATTTAATTCTTGATCCTTTAATTCTTGATCCTTACCGCCCGTATCCCAGAGTGGGAGAGGGCTAAACCGATTCTTCGGCAGGTCACCGAAGAGTGAAAACGCCTTTAAAACACTTGGTTCCACTCGTGGATGGCATACTCCGTCCAGATGCCGTTTTGCCAGTAGGGGTCGCTTTCCACCAGCTGCTGCACGGTGGCTTCGCTGTCGGCGGCGTAAATGCCAAATACTTTGGTGTTGTCGGTGGTTGGCCCCAGGGCCAGCAAAATGCCCTGATCTTTTTGGTCTTGCAACCCTTTCAAATGAGCTTCCCGGTAAGGGGTGCGTTTTTCTAAAGCGTTTTCGCAGTAGCGGCCCCACAGTATAAATTTTGCCATTTTTGATTCTGTACCAGGTTTACATCGTTGCGGTGGCGCGGCGGCAAAGGAGTTTACAGACGACCGCCCTTCTCCCAATATTCTCTCAGCGCCTCAATAATTTGAATATTCGCCTTCGGGAACGGAAACTCCTCAATTGTATCCAGAGTGACCCAGCGGATTTCGTCGCACTCAATTGGCTGGGGGTCGCCGCTGAGGTGGGTGCAGTGGTATACGTTGAGGGTGACCCGGAAATGCGAGTAGGCATGGGTCACGGTGCAGAGCGGCTCTCCTACCGCGATCTGGATGCCCAGCTCCTCCTCAATTTCGCGGCGAATGCAGGCTGCTATGGTTTCGTTTGGCTCAATTTTGCCGCCGGGGAACTCCCACAGCCCTCCCAGCAACCCTTCGGGCCGGCGGCGATCGATTAAAATTTCGCCCTGGTCATTCCAGATGACGGCGACACCGATTTGCTTATGGGGTAACGGCCCTTTGGTTTTGGTCATAGGTAGCTCTAACTGCATCTTCAGATTATAGGCGTGGCAGTGGCGCTGCCAGGGGCAGCGGGGGCACTGGGGCTGGCGGCGGGTGCAGAGGGTAGCCCCTAAATCCATGAGGGCCTGGTTGAAGTCGCGGGGGTGGGCAGGGTCTAGGAGTCGGTCTGAAAGCTGCCATAGGAAAGGTAAGGCCTTCGCCGGAGGCACCGCCAGGGCAGTCAGCCTAGCCAGTACCCGCTTCACGTTGCCGTCGAGGATGGGGTAGGGCCGGTTAAAGGCCGAGCTGAGAATGCCCCCGGCGGTGGTGCGGCCAATGCCGGGTAAAGCGGTGATTGAATCAAAATCCCTAGGAATTTGGCCCCCGTACTGGGCTACGATCTGCTGGGCGGCCTGGTGTAGGTTGCGGGCACGGGCGTAGTAGCCCAGGCCCTCCCAGGCTTTGAGCACGGTTTGCAGATCGGCGGCGGCCAGCTTAGCCACGGTGGGAAACTGGGCTAGCCAGCGGGTGTAGTAGGGCCAGACCGTTTTCACCTGGGTTTGCTGGAGCATAATTTCCGACACCCAGATGGCATAGGGGTCGGCAATGTTGCGCCAGGGCAGGTCACGGCCCTGGTGGGCATACCAATCCAGCAGCGAAGTCCGGAGCCGCTGCACCAAAAAATCCGGCCAGTCTGCTTCAAGACTGGCCGGATCGGCAGAGGATTGATGGGGTCTCTGATCTAAAAAACGGGTTAGATAACTGGCCTCCCCATCGCGAAGGGAAGGATCGCTGGGGATGGGGTGGCCGTTAGCGGGGTGATCGCTCACTCAGAATCGGCGGAAAACTCGGTGGACATCAGGGAGTCTTCGAAGGCCATGCGTTGTTCGGCCCCCCGCAGAAAGTAGCCACTCATCATCGCCGAGGCCAGCAGGCGGCCTAGGCTCTCGCGATTGGTGGTAATTTCGACGTCAAAGTGCTGGGAGGGTAGACCCCCAAGTAAGCCGATAATGTTGTGCTCCATCATCTGCTGCACGTCGGTCGAGGAGGGGTTAGAGAGCTGAGCAATGGTCTCAGGGCTCATAGCGTGGACGTAGTGCATCAGGGTGTTGCCCCCTTCAGAGGACTTAAAGCCACTAAACAGTTCGGGGGTTTTACCAGAAGGATTACTCACAGTTGATACCTCGTTTGGCTTGCAGTGATACGCGATAGCCGAAATTAAGCCGGGTTGGGGATGAAAGTTGTTGCTTTCTCTAGGGTAGTGCAGATTACACGGGATTTCGACTTAGACAACAGCTAGGTTTCATTTGTCATAGACCTAAGTTAACAAGCGCCGCGCCCCCCAAGGGTGGGTAGAACCGTACTAGGGGTGGAGGGGTTATGCCCCCACGGGTTGTCACACCTCTGGCCGGGCCGGGTTCTCCACCGGGAAACACCAGCGGGCAGAACCAGGGGGGGACTGACCTGTGTTTTCTACGTGGCTGGCCCCTCTAGACGGGCAGTGCTGTGGCGGCGGCTGCCAAACATATGGGCATACACATAGGAAAATACGCAGCCTACAAAAAAGATCTGGCAGGTCAGAAAGATCCACAGCATTAAAATCATCACGCTGCCAATTAACCCGTAGGACAAGAAGTGACTGCCGATGGAGATCACGCTGTTGCTCACCAACTGCTGGAGCAGCACCAGTAGTAGAGCCGTAAGCAACGCCGCCAGCCAAACATCCCCCCAGGCTAGGGAAATAGCCGGTAAAATCTTAAATAAAATGCAGATCGCTAGGGCCAATAAAAGGAGCGAGGAGCTGAGCTGGAGTCCCCTAGTCAGCTGGAGTTCGTCAACTTGAATGAATGAAAAGGTTTCTTGAAATCTGGCCACTAAGCTCAGAATAGTTTTAATGACAATATTAGACACCAGTGACAGCAAGAGTAACAGCGCTGTGCCCAGCACGAGTAAGAAAGCCGAAAGGTTATTTGTGATAAAAAATAGCACCATTTTGAAGGCTGAACCCGCCTCAGTGATGCGGCTGGGGGAATTCCAAATTCGATTTACGGAACGCCTTAAAATGGCAAAGATAGTGCTGGCGGCAAAAAAGAGCAGAGCAAAGCCCACCACCCCGGCCCCCACGCTATTTTCGTTCAGGGCAATAACGGTATCTTTAACCAGATCATGCACTTCCGCAGGCAGAAACTTCACAATAATGTCCTGAATGGCCTGAAAGGCTTCCGTGTCGGGGCCGACCAGCGAACCGATGACGCTGAGAATTACGAGTAGGAGTGGAAACAGCGAAAATAACGCATAGTACGACAGGGCCGCGGCCATGCCGGGGCAGTTATCTCGATCCCACTTCACCCCCGTTTGAATCAGCAGTTGAGCGGGCCTTGAGGGTAGAACGGTAGACCGCAAATAGGGAAAAACGGTCGTTCGGATGTATCGAACCATGGGGTCTGATTCCTGCCTGAGAAAAAATGTCTACAAGTCTTTGAACTCAATAATAAAGGACTTATAAGGGCTTGCAAATAAGGAGTTGTTAAGTGTCTTCAGACAAATTTTTGGCCTCGCCCAAGGGCAGTAAACCCCACCCTAAATCAATAAAACGCATCGGGCGAATTGCGGTGCCGCCCCACCTGATAAATCAGCAGCAGGGCTACGATTACCCCCACTAACCCCGCCGCGATGGTACTACCCATGGCCTGAAGAGCAATCATATTCGAGGGGGTAATCAGCGCCCCTGGGGTGAGGGTCGCCGCCGCCTGGTTAGGGGTAACCACCGTGGCCCCCTGGGGCACAGACAGCATCTTAAACGTCAGGGCGCTGACCCGCCACAGCATAATCACTACGGCCAAAACCATCATGCTGAGGTTAGCCACCAGCCCAATTCTCAGGGTTCGCCCCACCGCCGACTTAGCGGGCCGTAGTTCGGGGTGCTCAATTCTGGCGGCTAGCTGGGTATAGCGATAGCACCAGTGAATGCTAAACAGCAAAACGGCCAAACAAATAATCGCCAGCCAGAGGCCCAGGGAAGACCAGCTATTGGGCCATTGAGCTGGGCTAGCAAAAATCTTGGCCACTACCACTAAAAGCGGCAAAAACCCCAGCAGCGCCTGCAGCCAAAACCCGCCCCAGCCCAGCCAGCGACAGGAGCGAGCAATTTGCTGGGGAGCGAGGCTAGGGGGCCGGAGGCGTAAGAAATCGAACATCGCGGGTGAAGTTGAGAAAGTGAGGGATAGCCTGGCGCTGGATAGCGTATTCCTTGAACTACTCCAGCCTCAAGCTTGACAGAGCATCCGTCAAGTTTCAACTGGGTTGGGGAAAATCTCCCCTGGGCAGATGCCATTTACATCGCCATTTACCTTGACACCGATTTAAACCGGCTTTATCACCAAAGAGGTCTTTAACCTGGTGCCATGGTTTCTACGCTGCCGTCTTTGGTTTCCACCGCTGCCGCTGATAAGTTTGTTTACACGCCCCCAGGGGCGGTTCAGGGGGCAAGCCGGATTCTCATTAAGCCCAACCTGGGCTACCCGGTGGGGCCGCCGGTCACCGTCAGTATGGCGGTGCTAAGCCAGGTGATTGCGGGGGTGCGGCAGACCAACCCTACCGCCGAAATTCTGATCGTGGAGGGGGTTTGCTCGAAGGTAGAGTTTGACGCCATCATGACCAAGAACGGTGTTCATGCCCTGCTCTCGACCGGGGTGCGACTGCTCGATGCGGATCGCCTAGAGATGGTTGAGTACCCCAATCACTCTCCCCGTCCGGCCCGGTTTGCGGCCATGTGGGCCCCGCAGCTGCTGCAGGAGGTCGATTGCTGTCTATCGGTGAGTGCCTTCAAGCGCACCCAGCTGAAGGGAGAGCCGCTGATTTCGGCTTCCCTGAAAAATCTCTACGGCCTTTTCCCCAGGGCCCGGTACAAGGCTCGCAGTGCTAGTTCTAGGGGGCAGCTGCATCGCCCCTCGGTGCCCCTGGTGCTACAGGATGTGTACTTTACCATCGGCCAGTTTTTTCAGGGTGGGGTAGTGGACTGTACCCAAAAATTTGTCAGCCGCGACTGGCAGCCCGACCGGGGAGAAGCCATTCCGGTTGGCCAGGTGATTTGGGGGGATGATTTGCTGGCCGTGGATGCGAAGGCCTGTGAGACTGGACAGGAGGCTATCCCCAGCTATGTGACGGCCATCGAAGCATTACGCCAGGGTTAAGGGCCCTAGATTAGCACTTTGGGGCCTCAGGAACTAGCCATCAAAATGACATCCCAGCCTTATTCTCGCCTAGAGCTATCCTCCGCACAGCTAGGCGCCCCTACTCAGAGTAAATAAACGTGGGGGCCACATCCACCGGACGATAGCCCGCTGCAATGCATTCGGCCATAGAGTCGACGGTGGTCAAATCTGCCGCCGCCGATACCCCAATCACGCAGTCAGAGTAGCGCACCGGCAAAACGCTGCGGCGGCAGTTTCCCAGCACGTCCGCCGAGTTATCTATGGCCAGAGCGCTATGGATACTAGTAACGCAGGTAGCCAGCTCATCGGGACGGCGATCGTTACCGCAGGCCGATAGGGCCTGGCCAGGCTCAATGTCGGTTGTGCCGGTAATGTTGACCACGCAGCTCGATACCTCCTCCGGATGCAGCGCCTGGGCACAGGCCGTAGAAGCCACCTCAGCTTCGACCCCGGCATCAATTAGGCTACTGGTGCAGCGACCAAACTCATTCGCGGCCGCTGCTGAGGGCGACAACATCGCCGTCGGCACAACCATCAGGGCAATTACGGCAAACTGTAGTGCAGGGCACTGGCTACGCAAGGGGGAAGTAGGAAAATGAACCATAACAGAACGTTAAAGGTTATATCGCTTAGTAAACAGTTGTAATCGATGGCCACCCGGTGTTAGTCAATAGGAGACATGGGATATCTCCCCGGGAGGTCTTTTCTCAGTTCGGTTTGCCCATGGCTTCGGTTTCTAGCCGCTAGATCTTCTACAGTGAAGATAGCAGGAAAAACTCAATTGCGTGACCCAGAGGTTAATTCAATATGCGCCTGAGTGACATAACTCATCCCAATCAATTGCATGGTCTGACCCTTCGAGAGCTGGAAGACATCGCTCGCCAGATTCGCGAAAAGCACCTTGAGACCGTAGCCACCAGCGGCGGCCACCTTGGCCCTGGGCTGGGGGTGGTGGAGTTAACCCTGGCGCTTTACCAGACCCTTGACCTCGACCGCGACAAGGTTACCTGGGATGTGGGCCACCAGGCCTACCCCCACAAGCTGATCACCGGCCGCTACCACCAGTTCCACACCCTGCGCCAGAAAGACGGGGTGGCGGGCTACCTGAAGCGTAGCGAAAGCAAGTTTGACCACTTTGGGGCGGGGCACGCCTCCACCAGCATTTCCTCGGCCCTGGGCATGGCCCTGGCCCGTGACATGGCTGGAGAAGACTATAAAGTAGCGGCCATCATCGGTGATGGGGCGCTGACCGGGGGCATGGCCCTGGAGGCCATCAACCACGCCGGACACCTGCCTAACACCAACCTGCTCGTCGTCTTAAACGACAACGAAATGTCGATTTCCCCCAATGTGGGAGCAATTCCGCGCTACCTGAATAAAATGCGCCTTAGCCCCCCGGTGCAGTTTCTGACTGACAATCTAGAGGAGCAGTTTAAGCATTTGCCCTTCGTCGGCACCTCCCTTTCCCCCGAGCTCGATCGGGTGAAGGAGGGCATGAAGCGATTGGCGGTACCCAAGGTGGGGGCCGTGTTCGAGGAGCTAGGCTTTACCTATATGGGGCCGGTGGATGGCCACAACCTGGCGGAGCTAATCGCCACCTTCAAGGAAGCCCATAAGCACACCGGGCCGGTGCTGGTGCATGTGGCCACCACCAAGGGCAAAGGCTACGCGATCGCCGAGAAAGATCAGGTGGGCTACCACGCCCAGTCACCCTTTAACCTCTCCACCGGCAAGAGCATGCCCTCCAGCAAGCCCAAGCCGCCGGGCTACTCGAAGGTGTTCGTCGAAACCTTGATCAAGCTGGCGGAGGAAAATCCTAAAATCATCGGCATTACCGCCGCCATGGCCACCGGCACCGGCCTCGACAAGCTCCAGGAAAAGCTGCCCAAGCAGTACATCGACGTGGGCATTGCCGAGCAGCACGCCGTTACCCTGGCGGCGGGCCTAGCCTGCGAGGGCATGCGGCCGGTGGCGGCGATCTACTCCACCTTCTTGCAGCGGGCCTTCGACCAGATTGTTCACGACGTCTGCATTCAAAAGCTGCCGGTGTTCTTCTGCCTCGACCGGGCGGGTATCGTCGGAGCCGATGGGCCCACCCACCAGGGGCTATACGACATCGCCTATCTGCGCTGCATCCCCAATATGGTGCTAATGGCTCCTAAGGACGAGGCCGAGCTGCAGCGCATGGTGGTGACCGGCGTGAACTATACCCAGGGGGCCATTGCCCTGCGCTACCCCAGGGGCAGCGGCTACGGTGTGCCGCTGATGGAAGAAGGCTGGGAGCCAGTACCGATTGGCAAGGGCGAGATTTTGCGCCAGGGCGACGACGTGCTGCTAGTGGGCTATGGGTCAATGGTATACCCGGCCATGCAGACGGCGGAAATCCTCAGCGAACACGGCATTGAGGCCACGGTAGTGAACGCCCGCTTTGTTAAACCCCTGGATACGGAGCTGATTTTGCCCCTGGCCCAAACCATTGGCAAGGTCGTCACCCTAGAAGAAGGCTGCATCATGGGCGGCTTTGGTTCAGCGGTGGCAGAAGCCATTTTAGACGCCCAAATTCCGGCCACGGTGATGCGCATCGGCGTGCCCGACGTGCTAGTAGACCATGCCTCCCCCGACCAGTCGAAGGCGACCCTGGGGCTAACCCCGCCCCAAATGGCCGAACGCATTCTCAGCGCTCACCAGGTGGAAAAGCCGGTGCTGGTACGGTAGTTAGGGGTAATGGTTGGCAAGGGGCGGCGGCAAGGGGCTAAGCCTGAGCCGCTGATTTTCGCCACCCGGCTCTGGGGCTTGGGAATGCTGCCCAAGCCAGTCAAAGGCACGCTTCAGGGTTGGTTTTGAGTCGGCCATAGAAGGTTACGCTGCCGGTTAGCCATTGCCCAAACTGGCCCAAATAACGTTTAAAGAGCAGGGTAGTGAGTCTACTCTGCTCTTTAAACGTGGTTGATTTTGCCCCGATGGGCTAGGCCCAGGTATACGAAAACGCGACCTTAATCCTCGTCTTCGTCGTCTTCATCGGATGGATAGACAAAGCTGGTGGAACGCCCGGTGAGCACCGATTTGCCTAAGGACAAGGCTTTTTGAGCCTGGAGGGTGGCCGTGCGCTTCCAAGTGGCGCGACGCTGGTCGCGCTTTTGCTTAGAGGTTTTCTTCTTTGGAACCGCCATGTCAGCAACAGTTAATACTTCACAACCTTGTAAGTATAGGCTGAACCGGGCACTTTTGACAATCCGCAGGCGACCATTCCTGCGATTTTACTCCGCGCTAAGCTTGAGGCCGTTCAGAGGATGTGCTATTCTTACAAGTCCAACGGGCGATTAGCACAGTGGTAGCGCGCTTCCTTCACACGGAAGAGGTCACTGGTTCGAAACCAGTATCGCCCATACAGACCTAAGACCCCTGAACCCCTTGATTTAGAAGCCCTAAAGGCCTATAAATTAAGGGTTTTCAGTTTATCGATCTTCACTAACAGGGCAGATGGGGCAAATTGGCCGCCTGTGGCACTGGATGTACCCCAAAGTACGACGGGTAAAAGATCCCCAAGATCCGCAGCGCCCGATGCCGGTTGTAACCCGCCAGTATTTCGAGTTGCTGACTATCTTCCCTGATCAGTCTCCGGAGTCCAGGAAGTTTCTTGACTTTTTGAATTCACAGCAAAGACTTTTCCAAAAACTATGGCCTACTTGATGCGGCAGGTTTACCCAAATCCAGGTTAGGCATCGCAGTGTCTGTCCTTTGCTGGTGGTGGCCTGCCGCCTCAAGCTCTCTCCCAACCCAGTGCCTTGGCAAAGCCTAAATTTTAGGTCAAATGGCTTCGGGAAAGTCTGCCTGATAAGGATTTCAGCGATTGTCAGCCCCAATGCCTAGGCGTGATGCTCGTGGGCTGCCCGCCTCAGGCCCAATCAACGTTTGGGGCGGCCTGTCGCCCGCCCCCTTAGGGATAATCCTAGGGATAACTCAGATTCCCCCGACTGGTTTGGTCTAAAATCATCCCAGATTACTATTCTTCCTACCCCTGTAGTATGGCCCAGTCGTCATTAACCACCACCCCAGTCAACCCCTGGGAAAGGCTTGTCTCCTTTGTCACCAGCGAGACCTTTCTATATGTGCTGAAGCGGGTTTTGCAGGCCCTGCTCACCCTGCTCCTGGCCTCGGCCCTGAGTTTCTTTATCATTCAGCTAGCGCCGGGGAACTTTCTCGACCAGTATCGTCAAAGCCCCCAATTTTCTGAAGAAACCTTTCAGCAACTCGAAGCCCAGTTTGGCCTCGATCAGCCGGTTTGGCGGCAGTACTTTAACTGGCTGTATCAGGTGGTGTTTTTTGGCAATTTTGGCCTTAGCTTCGCCTACCAGCGGCCCGTAGTCGATATTTTGTGGGAGCGGGTGCCCAATACCCTACTGCTGTCTCTGGCGGCGATTGTGGTTACCTGGCTGGTTGCCATTCCCCTGGGGGTAGTGGGGGCGGTCAACCAAAACCGTCTTGCTGACCGATGCTTGCGGGTGCTGAGCTACCTGGGCCAGGGCATGCCCACCATTATTACCGGCCTGCTGCTGCTGTTCTTTGCCCAGCTCACCACGCCCCTGTTTCCCGTTGGGGGGCGCACCAGCATCATCCACGACGACCTCAACTGGTTTGGCAAGCTTCTGGATGTGGGCTGGCACCTGGTTTTGCCCACCCTGGCCCTGAGCGTGACTAGCTTTGCGGGCTTGCAGCGTATTACCCGGGGGCAACTGCTAGATGTGCTGCGGCAAAACTACATTCAAACGGCCCGCGCCAAGGGACTGTCTGAGGATCGGGTGATCTACATTCACGCCCTTCGCAACGCCGTCAACCCGCTGATTACGCTGCTGGGCTTTGAGTTCGCCGGGCTGCTAGGGGGCGCATTTATTACCGAAACCTTTTTCAACTGGCCGGGGCTGGGTAAGCTCATTTTAGAAGCCGTGACGGCCCAGGATCTCTACCTGGTGATGGCCAGCCTGATGATGGGGGCCGTGATGCTAATTATTGGTAACCTGCTGGCCGACCTGGCCCTGAGCTTTGTGGATCCGAGAATTCGGTTGTCGGAGCTGAATTAGGGCGGAGGAAGAGGGCGGAGGGCGGAAGAGGGAGGAGGGAAGAAATCTAGGGGCAGTGTGGTTGGCCGCCAAAATCTGCTGTGGCGGGGCTAGCCCGATTGTATAGTACAGGTTTAGTTAGGGTTAACCCGGATGGTGTCTCAGCTTTATTACCTGTTACGATCGCGGGCTGACGGCAGCTACCTGGTGGCTCATCCCCATGGCACCGACTCCCCGGCCCCCGATCAACCTGCTCCCCCCGGTTTTTTGCTGGTGTTTACCGCCGACTATGACGCCCTCAGCTACCTCAACGCCCACGCCCCCGACGTCACCCACCAGTTTGCGGTAGAAGCCGCTACCTCCTCCAGCCTCAAAGCCCTCATGGGCCGGTGGAACTTTGAGGGCATGGGCATGGTGGAGGAACCTCGCCTCCCCAGGGTAGAATTTTTTAACCGAGGGTAATCGGTGTCAGGTGTCAGGTTTCAGACCAAATCCGAGTCCCATCCGCCCGATTCCCACAAGGCCAATTCGTAGGGGCGTTGGCGCAGCCTAGCCAAAGGCTTTATGACATTAGTGGTGTGAACATCACACTATCACTGATCAACTCCTGGGGGCGGGGTATTTGGGCTCCTACGCCACTAACACCGCTGGAGTCGGTAGCGACTTAGACATCGTTCTAGTCGTGGCTCATAGCGACGTACCCCTCCATCAACGATCCTTGGCATGGGATTTTTCGGCCTTGCCGGTGGCGGTTGATGTGCTGGTCTATACCTTGGTGGAGTGGCAGTCGATGGTGTCCACAGCTGGCCGTATGGCGACTACCCTCCAGCAAGAAACGATCTGGGTCATCAACCGGCTAGCACCTCGTAAATAATCATTAGGTTTCAGGTTCTAGGTTTCAGGTTCTAGGCTTTAAGACTGATGCAACACTCCATCCCTGATACCCGACACCCCTCATCCCTACCCCCGTGATCGCCGCCAGTTAAACCAGTTTTCAGCCCAGTCGCGCCGCCCGGTGCCCGGTTGCCAGCGACTTCGCTGCCACAGGTCTACCATGCGAGCAAGCATTTCGGTAAAGCTGTGGGGTAAAACCGGCTGGTGTTCCATCTGCTGAATGCGAATATTCTGCTCTACCAGTAGGGCTACGGTTTGGATCAGATCTCTGGCCTCGGGGCCACAGATCTGCGCCCCCAGCAGCCGCCCGTCGCGGTGAACCACCCAGCGGCAAAAGCCGGTAATATCCCCCACCAGGTGCGATTTAAGGCATTCTCCGTAGGAAATCTGGAGCACCTGAGCCTGATCGCCATACCAGCGCTGGGCCTGGGTGGCGGTTAGCCCCAGGCGGGCAAATTCTGGGGCGGTGTAGAGTACCCCCAGGCGGTTGAGGGTGCCCAGCCGCCGCCGGGGTAGATATAGGGCGTTGCGAACCGCAATCGGCACATCCCGGTGATCGGTGGTTTCTGCCCAGTAGCCCCCCAGGCTAGGGCCACAGGCAAACACCCTGGGATGGGCTGTAGCAAGGCGGTCATCCACCGACAAGCGGAGGGCGGTGGGGTCAAGCCCGAGGCAGGCCAGGTTGAGGTCGGCAATTTGGGGCCGGGGGGCGGTGGCCAGCAGCAGGTTCTCCGCCTGAAGCAGTTGGCCATTGGTGAGCTGAATCTTAAATTGTCCCTGATAGTAAATGGTTTCCAGCTCAGCCCCTAGATGCAGGTCTACCCCGGCGGCCAGCAGCAGAGCGGCGATAAACGCGGCAATATCTGAGTCTTCGGTGGGCAGCAGCGTTTGGCCTCGGCTCACCAAAGTGATGCGGGTGCCCAGGCGGGCCAGGGCCAAGGCCAGGGCGATCGCGTCTCCACTACGGCCTAGCACGATTAGATTCTGGGGTTGGGCCACCAGGTTTAGCAGGGTATCTACCGTCAAATAAGGGGTCTGGGCCAGCTCTGGTATAGCTGGCACCCTTACCCCAGGGCCAGGGCAGAGTACAAAGCCTCGCCCCCGCAGTCGCCGGTTGGCGGTGGTAAAGGCCAGCTTAGGGCGGAGGCTAAACTGCCCCGCTTCGGTCACCACATCGACCCCGCCCGTGGCCAGCCCCGCCAGGGTGAGGTGAGGATAGGCCACCGCCGCACAGGCTGCCACTCGCTGACGCAGGCCAGGCCAATCTTCCTGGGCAAACGGTGGGGAGCCATCCCATCCCGCCGTGATCGCGGATTGCTGCCCGAGCTGGGCACAGACCTGAATGGTCAACTGCCGCCAAATCAGCCGCTCGACCTCGCCGGGGGCCTCTACCAGCGCCACCCTGGCCCCCTCGCGGGCGGCTAGGGCGGCGGCTTCACGACCCTGAATAGTGCCGCTAATGATTACCCCATCGTAGTCAACGGTCATGGTGGGCCTGCGTTTTTCTCCATGAGTGTAGCGCCACGGGGGCGACTCGGTCGGGGAGAAAGGATTTGGGATTTTCATGGCTGGGGTCGCCGCTTAGGGGTCTGGCACAGGTATGCCCCCAGGGGGTTGTCTGGGGACATAATTTAAGGGGCGGGTAAAGTTTTTGCGTCTCTCTGTCCTGGGGGGGGGAGCCAGGTAAAATCTGAAACAGTATGGTTTGGGCAAATGATGGTAAACACGGCTGCTGCACGCAAGTTGGGCAAGCGGATGAGTTATTTTTCAGACTTTACGCCAGAGCAAATTAAGGGCGATCGCATCTTAGCCGCCATTGATGTAGGGACTAACTCTATTCATATGGTGGTCGTCAAAATTCAGCCCGATTTACCAGCCTTCAGCATTATCGACGCCGAAAAAGAAACCGTTCGCCTGGGCAACTTTGACGAAAACACCCGTGAGCTGACCGAAGCAGCCATGCAGCGGGCTATTGATGCCCTCAGGCGGTGCTGCGCGATCGCCGCTAGTTTTGAAGCCGAGGACGTGATCGCCGTGGCCACCAGCGCCGTGCGCGAGGCCACTAATGGCCAGGCGTTTATCGAGCGGGTCTACCAGGAGGTGGGGCTCGCCGTCAACCTGATTTCAGGCACCGAAGAGGCTCGCCGCATTTACCTGGGGGTGCTGTCGGGGATGGAGTTCCATAGCCAGCCCCACGCCATCATTGACATCGGCGGCGGCTCTACGGAGCTGATTTTAGGCACCGGCGAACCCCACCGCTACCTCAGCAGCACCAAGGTTGGGGCGGTACGACTCACGGCCCAGTTTATTACCTCGAACCCGGTTAGTGAGTTGGAATTTACCGCCCTGCGGGCCTACGTGCGAGGTATGTTAGAACCGCCTACCCAGCAGCTTAGGGAGGGGCTAGCGGCCCATGAGCCTATCCGCCTGATTGGCACCTCCGGCACCATTGAGTGCCTAGCCGCCCTTACCGCCCATAAGCGCCTGGGGTTAGTGCCTGACCCCCTCAACGGCTATCAGATGAGCTATGAGGATCTCGCTAAACTGGTGGACGAACTACGCCATAAGACCTTTGCCGAACGGCTAGCCATGCCTGAAATGTCGTCGCGCCGGGCGGAAATTATTGTGGCCGGGGCGGTGATTTTGCACGAGGCCATGGGTCTGCTTCAGGCCGACAGCATCACTATCTGCGAGCGGGCGCTGCGGGAAGGGGTAGTGGTGGACTGGATGCTCACCCACGGTCTGATTGAAGACCGCATGCAGTTTCAAAAGTCGGTGCGCCAGCGCAATATTCTTAAAACCGCCCACAAATACCAGGTGCACCTCGACCATTCCGAGCGCATCGCTAAGTTCGCGATGGACTTGTTTGAGCAAACCCTGGGCAGCCTGCACACCTGGGGCACCCTAGAACAAGAGCTGCTGTGGGCGGCGGCGATTTTGCACAACTGCGGCCACTTCATCAGTCATTCGAGCCACCACAAGCATTCCTACTACCTGATTCGCAACGGTGAGCTACTGGGCTACACCGAAACCGAGCTAGAGGTCATCGCCAACATCGCCCGCTACCACCGCAAGAGCGTCCCAAAAAAGAAGCACGAAAACTACCGCAACCTGCCTACCCGCTACCACCGCCAGATGATTACCCACCTCAGTGCCCTGCTGCGAGTAGCGGTGGCCCTCGACCGACGCGGCATTGGGGCGGTGAAGAGCATCCACTGCTATTTTGATGCCGACGCCCACGTCCTACACATGGATGTGAGGCCTGCCCATCCTGGCGAAGACTGCGCCTCGGAGCTGTGGAGCTTGGGCTATAAGAAAGACTATTTTGAAGAGGTCTTCGAGGCGCAGCTGGTGGCACGGCTGGTGACCTGATGACTAAAGCCTAGAACGCCGGTGCAGCCCCCCCGTTTCTGCTAGTCCCCTGCCCCCTTAGGATTGTGGATTGAACAACTTGTAACGGCTGGATTCTCTGTGAGGGCGAACGGTTGTTCGCCCCTATCCAAGAATTTCACTTTAATAAATCCACATTCCTTAGGATCAAGAATTAAATAACGTAGGATAGTCGTCCCGGCTGTCCATGGTCAGACAGGATGCCTAACCTACAAAACTTGGGGTTTATTTAATCCTCCTTCCTAACCCAACCTACAGCTACAGCTATGCGGTTTCTGGGATCGAGAAATAGTCCCGCATGTAGGCAATCACCTCTCGGGTGTGAGGTTTGAGTTCAGGGAGATGGAGGGCGATCGCCTCCTGAATCGCCAGATTGACATCAGCGCCTACCTTACCCTGAATAAACGGTGCCAATCGTCGAGCCAGTTGCCAGCCGCTGCGGAGGTTGGCCTTGATTAAGGCCTTTTCCATGGGGGTGGCTTGGGGTGAATCGACATCGGGCAACACCCGGCTGATAAAGGTGACCCGGTGGAGCAGTCGCCAGGGAATGCTTTTATCGCGATCGCTGGCGTTTTGTTGAGCCTGGATCGCCTGGCGCAGGGCGATCGCATTCGGATGATTGCTCTGATTCAGCCACACCGGGTCAACCACTTTATCGACAAAGTCATCAAAGTGCTGCACATCCGGTTGCAGGTAAAAGCTCATAAACCGATAGGCATCGACCTTGCCGGGCTGCCCTTTGGGCACCGGGTTCAACGGATCGTGAGTATCGAGCACCACGCGCCCCTGGGGATCACGTTGATGGATATCCCGCTCTACGCCGTCCAGATTCACATTTAAGCCAAAGCTGGTTTCAGAGTCCTGGCTCTTGGTCACCGTTAGATTCAGGTGCCCGCCGAACATGGCTTCCATGGAAAACTCAGCCGCCGCTCCCAAAATCGAGATATCGGCACTCGCGGTAATCCCGGCTTTGCCGGTGAAGCTAAAGGAACCACCCACCTTCTCCTGCATCACATCCAGGGTTTCCTGCGACTCTGTAAAGAGGCCGCCATTGGCCGTCCAGACGTAGGTATTGACCAGGTTGCGCTTCTCTAGGCGGGGCAGTTTCTCCAGGGCCCGTCCTGCGGCCAGATCGCCTTGAGAGAAATGGGTGGCATTCTGCCGACGTCCGATCGCCCCGGCATCAAACTGGGCGAAGAAACTCTTTAGCTCCTCTTCCTGCCGCTGAATGCGATTCTTCAGGGCAAACGCTTCGATGGGTTTGAAGTAGCTGGCATCACCGCTGCTGGGGTCAGCGTCGAGGCCAAGGCGTCCATCCAAAGTGCCCTGTTTGGTATAGAGCGCGTTAATCGGGAAGGTGAGGATATTGAAATCCTTGGGAATATCGGGATTGGGACGCATTTGATAGGAAACCAGGGCGTGATTGTGCTTTAAGCGCAACGCAAACACATCGGCGGTTTCAGACTGCACCAGGGCAAAGCCGACATTCTGAGGCACAAATCGCTCACCGTTCCAGTGACCCTGCAAATCGAGCCGACTGACTTTGGTGGTTTGCTTACCTGAGCCAACGGTGGCATCTTCCAGCCAGCCCAGGGAATGTTCAAAGGTCGTTTTTACGCCGAGAATGACATTGGCGTCTGCGATGTCTTGAACCACGCCAATGCCAGCGGCGGTTGAGAGCTTGAGCCCCACACCCAGTTGAGCTTCAACCGACATATCAAAGCCCTGGTCCTTAGAGACCGAATAGGTGTGAGTGGTGCGATCGGCCTGCACAATTTCTACGGAAGTCGCCTGGCCATAGTCTTCCTGGCGAGTCAGGTTTTCCCCTGGAATCGGAGGTGCACCTTCGATATAACCGATTAACTGAGGATCAAACTGCACCTGACCGACCCACTCAGCGGCCAGATTGCCGACCTTATAGCCGGTGAGCAAATGCCACTGCCCCGCGTTGATGAAGGTGTGGCAGCGTTTCAAGATCCCGATCAGGTTGCCATCGCCGTCATACTGCATGTCGCCGTATTCCTGCACATTCGGTTGGCTGTGGATGACGTCGTTGAAGGTTGTTTCGATCCCCGCTAGAGCATTTCGCACCTGGGGAACATCGTCGCTGACCGGCGCCGTAGACACCACAAAGGTAGGGCGGTGGGGCGCTTGAGCGAGGGGCAAATGGTGCCCATTGAAGGAATGGTCGAGCAATTGATCGAGGGATTCGGCATCAAAGGTGTAGCAGGCCATCAAACTCTCCTGATCATCCAGTAAGCGACGAAATAGGTTGTCTTGAAGTTGTTCAGAGGTACGGGGTACCTGCCAGATTCGCACTTCTTCGAGGTCGCCCCTAAAGTGTTCCTGCGGTTTACCAGCCACTAGCACTGCGCCGAGGGTGAATTGATCGGCATCCCCCAATTGAGGCCCTGTGGACATTGGCTGAGCAGGCACGATCGCCCCGTTGTGGTACAGAGTCAGGCTAGACCCTTGAGGGTCGGGATTTTTCACCCAGGTTGTGCCTTTCAGTTGGCCGTGGTTGTTGCTCTTGGCGTCAAAGGTAGTCGTGCCTTCGTTTTCTTCCATGCGCCACCAAGCCACCAGTCCCCTGGCCTGGCCTTTGAGGTCAAGCCCCACCAGGTCGGTGCCAAGGGCGGTATTCCAGATCCGGACTTCGCTGATGGTGCCAGCAAAGGGGGTGATTCTGCCATTGGACAGGTAGGCTCGGCCAATTGCCAAACTCTGGTTGCCGCTGCCCACACTGCCACCGTCATAAACGTCCGTGCCGACGGGTTTGCGATCGATATAGAAGGTGATGACGGCCGATTGTGTTGGCTGGAGATTGTTTGGATCAATGGTGCCAGGATCGGTTGTCGATGCGGGAGGTTGATCCACGCTATGTTTGCGGACGACCGCAATTCGGTAAAACTGTCCTGGAGTCAGGCGGGCATTGGATTTGAATTCTTGGTACTGGCGATCGCCGTCCTCAAAGGCAAACACCAGCGTACCGTCTGTATCCACAGAGATAGCGTAGGGCACGTCCTGGGCGGTGCCATCATTAAACCTGCCCTTGCTCAAAATGCCGCGCCGTTGACCCAGAGCATTTACCTGCAAAAAGACTTCTACCGTCAGGTCACGGGCGATGTCGAGGGTGATATCGTTACCGCAATCGACGACATCGGTGCTGCCATTAAAGGCTAGGGCGTAGGATTGGTTGTAAACCGCGGCCAGATGATGCCAGGTTGCGGGCAAAACCAACATTTTGGCTTGGGCAAACTGCTTCCCAACGCCCGCGTAGAAGGTGCAGAGTGAAGCGGTACTGGCTTGCAGCTTGCCACTGGTGCTGAGCGGGGCAGCACCCCGAATATGCTCTTTGAGATCTCGATTGTCAAACTGCCAGTAGGCAATTAAGCCCGATTCTTTGGCAAGACGGCGGTACATGTCGAGGCAGATATTGGCCTGCGATCGCGCCGTATTCCAGACTTGCAGGTGATCCAGTTCTCCCCGGAAGGCGGCTTCACCCCGCATCACGGCGCTGCCGATGTGAAATATGGCTGGATTTAAGCTTACCGGTTGGGAAACGGGGGCTTCATCCACGAGCTCGCCGTCTAGGTAAGTTGTCAATCGCTTTGCACTCGCGTCATACACCGTCGTGACAAACACCCACTGATGCTCATAATCCGCCAGGCTAAATTGGTTTTGCACCCCTTGAAAGAAGCCAAATTGCGCCTGACGATTGGGTTGAATCAGCCAGTGAGCGGCGGTGTTTTGGCCGGGTTGCCCAAAATGGATCACCGCCTGACGCTGAGGGGTGGCCTCAAACTTCATCCAGAAGGAAACGGTGAAAGACGTGTTGCCGGTCAGCTCTGACGGACAGGTGACCTGGAGGGCATCGGTGCCGGTAAACTGGATTGGGTTCAGTAGTTTATCCATTCCCAGGGTATAGCCCGAGGTGGGAGAGCCCTGGTGCAGAATCCGGGTGCTCCCGGTCAGTTGATCGCTGGGGTTGACCCAGGCTTCGAGGGTAAGATCTTGATCTGCGGCCAGCGCGGCACCCTCGTTCGCTAAGCCGATATAATTGCCTTTGCCGTCAAATTGCAGCGCATTCCCAGGCGGCAGCCCAACCCAGTGGGGCATCTGTACTTTTTCGGGGGCTGCGATCGCTCGACGACTCAACGGGCTGTAATGGGCACTCAAAAACTCTTGATTTACCCCCCGAAAGTACAGCATCACATGACCATTGGCGCTGTCAAATAGCTGAGGGGTATCAATCGTTTTGGCAAACTCTAACACCGCACCCATGACGTTCAACCCGTTGTCATCGGTGGTGATAGGTAACATGGGCACACGCGCATCATGGCGAAGGATGGCTCTCAGGCGATCGCGCTCGGCAATTTGGTCTGCCAATTTCACCTGAGCGGCTGCCAATTGGTTTTGCAGTTTGGCGTCAGCCAACAGGCGCAATTGCGCTGCCAGCTGAGCGTTTAAAGTTTGCACGATGGGCTGCAATTGCCTCACCAGCGTCGGCACCGCCGCGATACTCACTCGACTGGTGAAACTCTGAACAAGGGCAAGGTGTTGGGTCGGCTTCAGATGGACGGGAATGTTGAGTTCTTGCAGCCGTCGCGCATCTGCTTGCAGCTCTTGCATCAGCCCTGCCGTGGAGTTGATCGCTCCCGTTAAGGTAACGAGCACAGAAGGATTTTTGGCTGGATCAAACAGCGTCGGCGAATTCAACACATCCTGGAGTCGGCTCAACCGCGTCTGCTTGTGCTCTAGTTGAGAGCGTAGGGTTGGGTCAACCATCAACCGCAAACGATCGATCTCGGCCTGGGTTTGGGGAATGGCTTGATCCAATGCTTTGAGCTGTTGCAGAGCGGTCGGGATGGGAATTTCACCGGGTTTTGTCGCCGTAATGGTCTGCAAGTCCAGGGTTTCTGGCACCTGCACGATTTTGCCGTCAATGGAGACCGCAAAATCTAGCGCTGTGACTCGACTCTGGGGATCTGATGAATCGCGGGTGGCCATGGTCAGCAGCAATCGGGCGCTGGTTTTCATCGGCTTTTCAAGGTTGTCATAGCCGGTGGCTGCCGTTTCTTGCTGGAAGTAGAGAATCGCAGAAAACCCCGATTCTAGGGCACGATCGCTGGCTCGAAAATCCCACCGGAATGACTTGAGTGGATCAGTGGCCAACAGCTGCTCAATCGAGGGAGGGGTCGCGCCATCCATGGCTTGCTGATCGGGCTCGTACAGGTTAAACAGCCCATCTTCAGATTGGGGAATATTCCAACTGGCGATCCTGTCCTGCTGGCTGTCGTAGGCAAAAATCTGCCAGCGTTTCATCTCCGGAATTTTGGTCGGCAACAGCAGCGCCGTGAAGCGTCCCTGGCTCAAGTGATCGATAAACGTGATTTCTTGAGTGGGTTCATAAAACGGCTTACTTTCCATGTCGATGGCACTGAGGCTATCTTTGACACTTTGAGGAAAGTCTCTGTTGCGGCTGCGTTGATAGCGCACTTCCATTTTGGGTTGCAGGGTGGTGCCCATCAACATAAAGCGATCGAGTAACAGGGTGCGATCGACTAGAGGCACCGGTTGACCCTGGCTGTCTAAGACAACTTGATCGCCGCTGCGCTTAAACACGGCGTTGGCATCGGCGGCGGCGATCGCCTGGCGGAATACGCAGAGAAACCGACCGTCTGACAAAACTTGAAACGGGGCATCTGCCGTGAGAATGGCGGTAGAGGATCGATACTGATCAATTTCTTCTGGGCGCACAGTGGCCGGATTTGCGACAATTTCACCATTCTGTTTTACGATTGGCAGCGTGGTCAGATCTAAGCCACCAAAGCCCACCTGGGTAATTTCATTGGTGAAGTAAAGTTCCTGGGGTTGCTGTAGCCAGTTATCGCGATCGAGCACCTTTGTCGCTGTACCACTGGCATCGCCACTGCCCTGATTCAAATCTAGAACTGAGTAATAAATTTTACGCTGCTGATCCATTGCGAAGGCAATCACGATGCCGTTATGGCGAACAAGGGTTGAATATTGATAGGCGCGATCGCGATAAATAGTCGTGAAGTTGTCTTGAAGGCTAGATTGAGTAAACATTGGATTTTCTCCTGATGAGTTAGTAGAACTGATCAGTCATCCACAGGAATTGAACACATTAATCAAGCGATACAATCACGCCTTGAGACCGTTTGTGGTGTCAGGATTGGTAACGCTGAAACCTATTTTTAGGACTCAGAAATGCGGATTGAATCAAACGAAACTTTGTTGTATGGGTAGGGTTACTGCGGGTGGTCAAACTCCGCCCTGCCACTGCATCTGATTTAACCTATACCCTAAGCAAACAAGAGTTGTGCTGTGTTGCCGCTAGCCAGGTTGAGCCCAATATTATTAGCGGTGAAGCCACTGGTATGGCGCAGTTCCATCAGCAATTGACCCGAGCCAAATCCGTCATTGTTGGCAACGCCATCCCTCGAGTGGAAAAAGGTGCTGCTGCCATGGCTGACCACATCGATCGCGGCGATTCCCTCAAATTGCAGGCGATCGCCCCCCGCACCTGCGGTAAACTGATGGACCACATCGCTGCCGTCACCAGAGCGATAAATGACGGTATCCATATCGCGATCTCGTCCCAGGTAAAGCGTGTCATCGCCTGCACCGCCCACCAGGATATCGGCTCCCCGGCCGCCAAACAGACGGTCATCGCCCTCGCCACCGCGCAGAATATCGTCTCCACTGAGACCATACAGGCGGCCATGGCCACCCTGACCATTGATCACATCATCGGAGTCATTAAACCCAAAGACCGTATTATTCAGATCATTCAGGAAGGTGACGGTATTGCGGTTAAATACCACGGTGCGAGTATCCTCCGCATTGAACACATCGAAACTGTCCTGAAAGGTGGTTTGACCCTCAAATAAGATATTGCCTAAATCAACGGAAGCCCCGGCCGCTTTGGTCAGATTATCCAGGTTTTCCAGGGCAAAATCTTTCAACACGGCTTGGGTATCGCTCACCCCTTCAAAACTCACGATAAGGTCGGTGCCGTCCTGAGTGAGGAGCAAGTTTTTCGCCACCAGATCTGCCCCTTCAAACTGAATGGTATCGACTTCGTCAGTTACGCTCTGAGCCGGTTGGGTTCCCCGTCCCACGCCTGTAAAGTCGATCGCAGTCCGCTGTTCCCCCTGTTGCACCACAAAGTTTCGCTGCCCACCGTCGCCCAGCCATTGCCCTGTAGCATCAATGGGTCCCCCGATCTCGTTATCTGTAATCACTAACGTTGCCGATAATGCTGTGGGGCTAACCGTATAGCCTTGGCCTGAGAGAAGGGTCATGGTCAAAGATTCGTTGGGGTCAAAGATTTTGTCATCAATGATCTGAATGGGAACGGTAGCAGTGGTGGATCCCGTGGGAATTAGCACATTGCCGGGGAGTGTTTGAAAATCCTGCCCAGGGGTAGCACTACCACTGATGGTGTAACTCACCAAAACATCCACCAGAAAAGGGCTGGAGAGATTAATTGTGGCAAGCACAGGCTGCGTACTATTTTCGGCAACTGTATTCGCCATTTGAATAGTTGCTACAGGGAGAGGGATTTGGTTCGTTACTCCCCCAAACGTAAATAAATCGCTTCCAGTGGTGGCGTTGTTGCCCTGAAAGGTTAACCCAGCCAGATTGAGGTTGGCACCGAAGTTAAAAATGGCACCGCCGACACCCTGCCCATTTTGAAATCCGGTACCACCAAGGGCGCTGTTGGTTGAGAACCGACTGTTAACCACGGTCACATTCCCAGCTCGGGTAAAGATGGCACCACCTAAACCTGCACCACCGCCTCCCTGCCCCCCTCTGCCGCCGCCCCCCGGACTGTCACCGTCAAATGTGACTCGACCATCACTTCCTCGCGTGCCACTACCGCCGCTGCCACCAAAGGTTCCTGCTTGACCGCCGCCCCCCGGATCCCCTCCCGTCCTTACTTGACCACCCAGCACATTGGCACCGCCGCCACCGCCGCCACCGCCGCCGCCACCGCCGCCGCCAAAACCGCCGCCAAAACCACCGCCACCGCCGCCAGCGCCAGCGGCCCCCCTGCGAAATGCACCCGCACCACCCGCGCCGCCACCGCCACCACCCGCGCCGCCGCCGCCAACCCCAAAACTTCCCGCGCCGCCGCCTTTACCGCCGCCAGCGCCGGAGGCAATACCTCCGCTGATGATTACTGATGCAGCGCCGCCGCTGCCGCCGCTCCCCCCCAGGGTATTGAAAATAGAGCTACGGCCCCCGCGTCCGCCGCTGCCGCCGTTGAAGCCATTGCCAGAGTCATTGCCGCCATTGCCCCCACTGCCTGCAAAGCCGAAGGCATTGCCACCGATCGCCTGGTTATTTTCAAAGGTGACATTGTTTACAAAGACGGTGCCGCCATTCACATACAGGGCACCGCCAAAGCCGCCGCCGCCGCCGCCGCCACTCGAGCCACTGCCGCCTCTTGCGAATCCATTGACCAGTGTCAGATTTTGGAATGAGACGCTGGCTCCATCCACAGAAAAAATTTGGCGTTGGTTGCCATTGATGGTGCGGTTGTTGCCAACAAGAGTAATGTCATTGCCCTCACCTAGGGTAGGTAAGGAGAAAGATAAATTCACATCTGACGAGAGCGAAATCGTATCGCGTTCGGGTGAGCGACCTGCCTCAATAATCGCTTCTCGTAAACTTAAAACGCCATCATTGGCATTGACGATATCCCTGTTGGTATTGACCGTAAACGTGGCTAGCAGATGACGGTAGGCGGGTTGGGCCTGCGGCATAAACGCCAGTGGGGTGAGCATTTCCCCCGTTTGTACATCCAGTACCCAATTGCCCCCCTGAGCCCCATCGCCGATCGCCGTACTCGAAGCAGCAATTCGTGCACCCGTGAGGGCCTGCAATTGATGCAATAGGGTGGCTTCAATCTCCCCAGGACGGGTCGGATGAGCCGCAATCTGACAACCGTAGAGCAATATTTCGGCATCCGAGGCCAGCGCTGATCGCCATTGGCGAATCTGATCCGACTCAGACTCCAAGGTATGACGGGTGAGTTCGCTGTTGCCCAATTGAACTGCGCCAGGGGCACCGTGGGAGAGGATGTGCACAGCGGTGATGCCGGTGCGATCGCGCAGAATCTCGCTAATCTGGTTGATACCATTGCGATCGGGGGACAGGACAACCACTGGAATACTGGCGTCAAGGCCAGCGATTAAGGTATCGAGATCATCCAATTGGGCATCGAGAATGACCAGTTCCGACCTGCGATCGAGCGCAGGCGAGCGATCAACGACCATGACCTGAGTTGAAAGCCTGGGGACTTGTAGGCGGTTCATGTTATGACCTGCGAAGAGATGAATGAGTAAATCTAAACGGCGGTTTTAGTAACCGTTGCTACCCATCCTATGAATCGACCCCCCATGAACCCATCTGAAGAACGTCTTGAAGTCTCTTCAACGAAAGACATAGCTTCAGGGGCAGCGATCGCTGAGGTTGTAGCCCCGATCTCTAACTTTCGTTGATGCAAACGGGCGTCTGATAGCAGCGAAAGTTAGAATTTGGCTGTGGGGAGTAGCCAAATTCAGGAATCTCGCAGTATCAGTAAGTAGTTACCTTGTTATCCAGATCCAGCTCGGGGTCTGTAGTTTTCCTACAGGCAAACCTCCCCGTCTGGACTTGGGTGCGGTCTAAACTGGCATCAATATCCCTCACCTGTGTTCCCGATGGCGCGGTATCCCGAATGCTGCTGCCAATCATTGTCCTGTCACTGATTTGCCGCTTGACCTCAGGCAGGTAGTCTCGGTAGATGTAGTCGCGGATGAAAGAGGCCCACGAACAGTCGGTGTTGCGGCAGCGATAGTGCTGCCTGCCTTCATCACTTTTGCCATTTTTGATGACCCCAGGGATGTGACCAGTGGGCTGCAAACGGGTTCGAGAACCCTGGGCAGAGACTCGTTGTGGATCAGCAGAAAGCGGGTTTGGTAGCGATCGCAGTTGTTGGAGATATCCTCACCGAGGGCTCGCAGGTCTTTGAAAATGCCTAAGGTTGCTGGTGTTTCGAGCATCCTTTGCAGACTCTTGTTAGATGAGGGAACAATGACATATAATGTACGGAATTGCCGTACAAGCTAAGGTGCCTCAATGGATACTGTGAGTGTAAATATATTTCGAGATACATTAAAAGACTGTGTAGAAAGAGTGATTAGTGAGCATCGCCCCATTAAAGTAACTCGCCGAAATGGAGAAGACTTTATTGTTGTTAGTGCTGAGGATTGGGAGCGAGAGCAAGAAACCTTGCACGTCTTGCAAAGCAACAGTTTAATGAAGCAAATTTCCGAGTCTATCGAAACTCATATTCACAAGCAGGGCTACTTGCCAACGAGTGAGGAAATGGATGAGATCTTTAGTGTTTGAAGGAGAAACTTGGGGCGAATACGAAAAATTGAGGGAAAAAGACAAAAAACTTCATAAAAATCTTTGCGGAATACTCAAGGAAATGCTGAGAGGAGATCCAAGTTCAGGTACTGGGAAGCCGGAACCGCTTAAGCATAATCTATCTGGCCTTTGGTCTCGACGATTGTCTCAGCAGGATCGGGTAATCTACAAGTTTGACAGCAGTTATATCTATATCTTTGCAATTGGCGGTCACTATGACCAATTAGAGTAAATATAAATTCACTCCACTAGATCCTATAGCGGTTCCTGATTGAGTGAGGTACACAATTGCTGAATTCTAGATCCCCCCAGTTCCTAGCTGTCTAAGTCTCACTTTGTAACTCTCCTTGGCAAGGGGGACAGGGGGGATCTTCGCAACTTGTTCTGGTATGAGGGTGAATTTGAGGAGCCACGGGCCATTCGAGAAGCAAAAGAATCGGTCATCATGCCCTCCTCTGTCACGGTAGACGCGTCGCACCAGTTCGCATAGTCGGCTTTCGCATCGGCCACACAGAATTCCCTTTATACTGGACGCAGAATCATCGGAGCGGTTGGCTATGGTTCGTCTAGACGAGAATCTCCCTCGGCTTGGTGAGGATATCACCGACGATGTTGGGCTGCCTCCGAGTAACCTATACAGTGATGAGCCCCCCTTGGAAACGGATTTCCATCGCAATCAGATTGATCTACTGATTCGGCTACTGCAACATTGGTGGCGCGACCGCCAAGACTTTTACATTTCGGGCAACCTGACGGTTTACTACAACACCCAGCAGCTAAAATCGCGGGACTTCCGGGGGCCAGATGTGTTTGTGGTCTTGGGCACCGAAAAGAAAGATCGCCGCAGTTGGGCAATCTGGGATGAAGGGGGCAAGTACCCAAATGTGGTGATTGAACTGCTCTCTAGTTCCACGGCCAGGGTAGATAAAGGAGCCAAAAAAGCTCTGTACCAAGACGTGTGGCGGTTGCCAGAGTATTACTGGTTCCACCCAGAGACCCTGGAGTTTGCCGGGTTTCATCTGGTGGATGGGCACTACGAAGCGATCGCGCCGACACAACAGGGCCACTTGCCCAGTGAGCAGCTAGGGTTACAGCTGGGGATTCACGACCGCCAGTTGCGCTGGTTTACGGCACAAGGGGAGCTGATTCCGCTACCGGAAGAGATGGAGCGACAGCGGGCAGAGCAAGCGCAGCAACAGGCAGAGCAAGAGCGACAGGCGAAGGAGCGCCTAGAAGCCTACCTGCGATCGCAGGGCATTGACCCAGACCAGCTGCCTGACCTCTGAGTTATCTGTGCTGAGGGCGGCGGGGATGCCCTTGGAGGCCATGTCGTTGCGCTCCCAGGGAGGCGGACAGGCGATCGCCACATACACCTGATGTTCAGAGGCCGTGCCCTGACTGCCTGACACATCTTTAGGCGGCCTGCCAGGGTGGTAATTGGCATTGC
>DAIUJR010000049.1:0-46982 GCA_036848635.1 Nodosilinea sp. CTOTU7336 | reverse complement strand
GACTGACCGGATGCTGGCGGAGGGAAATATTATGCTGCTGGCCCCAGCTGTGTAGATCGCTGAGGCTGCGATCGCGATACTGCCCATAGCGCTCAGGCTTTGAGCGTACCTTAACCGGCAGGGCAGGCAAGATGCCAAAGTTGGGCGGCATGGGCTGAAAGTGCTTGGGCTCGGCGGAACTGATAAAGTCAATCAGCGCCCCCATCATGGTGGTCACGGGCGGAGCGACGGGGGCTTGCCCCAGGGCCAGCCGGGCGGCATTCGTCCCCGCTAGCCAGCCCCCGGCGGCGGCGGCGGTGTAACCCTCGGTGCCCACTAACTGCCCTGCCGCCAGCAGGGTCGGGCGGGTCTTAAACTGGAGGGTATTGTGCAGCAGTTCAGGGGAGTTAATAAAGGTGTTGCGGTGCATCACCCCCATGCGTACAAATTCGGCCTGCTCCAGGCCAGGAATTAGCCGGAAGACCCGCTTTTGTTCGCCCCAGCGGAGATTGGTTTGAAACCCCACCATATTCCAGAGCTGGCCGCCCTTATCTTCCTGGCGCAGCTGCACGACGGCGTAGGGCTTTTTATCGCGGTTGGCGGGATCTTTAAAGTCCCCCAGGCGGGCATCAAATAGGCCCACTGGCTTGAGGGGGCCGTAGCGCATGGTGTCTTCGCCCCGGCGGGCCATTTCTTCGATGGGCAGGCAGGCTTCGAAGAACTTGGCGGTTTCGCGTTCAAAATCTTTCAGCTCGGCCTGCTCGGCTGTGCCGAGGGCTTGCCAAAAGTGGAGGTACTGGGCCTTGGTCATGGGGCAGTTGAGGTAGGCGGCTTCCCCCCGGTCGTAGCGCGAGGCCATGAACGCCACCGTTTGGTCAATGCTTTCCCCCAGCACGATGGGGCTGGCGGCGTCGAAAAAGCTCAGGTAGGCCTGGCCGGTAAACCGCTGTAGCGCCTTCGATAGGGCCTCGCTGGTGAGCGGCCCGGTGGTCAGCACGACAATACCGTCGTCAGGAATCTGGGTAACCTCCCCCCGGCGCAGCTCGACCAGGGGATGGTGCTCTAGGGTTTGGGTCAAGTCTTGGCTAAAGACTGCCCGATCTACCGCCAGAGCCCCCCCGGCGGGCACCCGATGCTGGTCGGCCTTGCCAATCACCACCGACCCCAGCCGTCGCAGCTCTTCGTGGAGCAGGCCAGAGGCTCGATCGGTGGCCTGGGCTCCAAAGGAGTTGCTACATACCAGCTCGGCCACATGCTTGCTATGGTGGGCGGGGGAAGCCCGGTGGGGGCGCATTTCGTGCAGCACTACCGGCACCCCAGCCTGGGCAATTTGCCAGGTGGCTTCGGTGCCCGCCAGGCCGCCGCCGATCACGTGAATAGGGGTTTGGAGGTTCAATGGGATGTCCTGGGAGAAGGCTTTTCTAGGATATCGGGAAAAGGGCAGGCTGTTTTGGGGGAGGGGGATTTGGGAGCTGGGGTGGAGCGGCGGTGGCGGGTCTAGCGCAGATTACGGGAATCGGGAAAGAAGACTGGAGCCTCTGGGGGGCGTTTCAGCGCGGAGCGCTGAAACGAGGGGTGGCAACGAGAGCGGCGGGGGTATGGCTACAGCAGGGTTGATAGGGCGGTTTGAACCATGTCTTTGACGGATTGGGCCGATTGATGCAAAGCCTCCCGCTCTGACGGCGTTAGGGGCAATTCCAGGATGCTCTCTATGCCCCCCTGGCCCAGGCGGCAGGGTACGCCCAGATAGACATTCTCTAGGCCATATTGCCCCTCTAGATAGGCGGCCACCGGTAAAATTCGGGTCTGGTTCAGTAAAATTGATTCCACCATTACGCAGACCGAAGCAGCGGGGGCGTAGTAGGCACCGCCCTGCTTGAGCAACTGCACCACTTCGGCGCCGCCATTACGGGTGCGCTCGATCAGCTTCTCCAGTCGGGCGATGGGGATTAACTCCGTTACTGGAATGCCGCTGACGGTGGAATATTGGGGCAGGGGCACCATCAAATCGCCGTGGCCGCCCAGTACCATGGCGGCCACATCCCCGGGGGGGATGCCCAACTCCAGGGCAATAAAGGTCTGAAACCGCGCCGAGTCAAGCACCCCGGCCATGCCCATGACCCGATGGGGGGGCAGCCCGCTCACGTTCCAGGCCAGGTAGGTCATTACGTCCAGAGGGTTGGTGACCACAATCACCAGGGCTTGAGGGGAAACCTCTAGGGCTCGCCGGACAGTTTCGATCACAATTTTGCCGTTCACCTGGGTTAGGTCATCGCGGCTCATACCGGGGCGACGGGGCAGCCCGGCGGTAATTACCACAATGTCGGAGTTGGCGGTATCGGCGTAATTGTTGGTGCCAAGAATGCGGCGGTATTGCCCCTGGCAGCCCCTGGCCTGCATCAGGTCCAGGGCAATGCCCTGGGGTCGATCCTCAATCACATCAACCAGCATCACGTTGGCCAGGTTGCGTCCCAGAATGCCCTGAGCCAGAGCACTGCCCACGTTCCCCGCCCCCACGATGGTAACTTGGGGGGCAGCGGAAGGAACCAAGGAAGTGGGCGGGGTCATTGCTAAGGGTACCTGAACGGGGGATAGGGCCAGCGCCAAGGGAGAACTTACCTCGGTCTATTCATTCTGCCAGGTCGTGGGACGTCGGTTGCGGCCTTTGGTGCGGCCTTTGGTGCAGCCTTTGGTCGGTTTGGCCCCGAGGCCGGTTGAACAGCAGCGGGTTGAAAAGTCGGGGGGGATCTCCATTAGGATTAATTGTCGCCCTGGCCCCCTGGCCTTTTCCCACTGCTCTATGACTTGGACTACCCCTTCCCGCCCGGCCCAAACCTTGCTGGCCGGTCACTACCGCAGCGATGCCCCATTTTGGACCCTCATGCGCCTCTACCGCCACGACTGGGGCAAGCTGGCGATGTCCTTTGGGTTCTACATGGTCAAGCACAGCCCCGAGTGGGTGCGACCGCTGATTATTGCCAACGTGGTGGATATTGTGGCTCGGCCTGACCAGCACGAGCTTCGCGAGCTGTGGTTGAATGCCGCCGTGCTGGCGGTGATGATTGTGCAAAACCTGCCCACCCACTACCTGCATATTCGCACCATGAGTGCCGCCACCCGACAAATGGAGGCCAACCTGCGCTCGGCCATGACCCAGCGGCTCCAGCAGCTTTCTATGGGGTTTTATCGCCAGCGCAGCACCGGGGTACTACAGGCTAAGCTGCTCCAGGATGTGCACAAAATCGAACAGCTAACCAGTTACCTGTTCCAGTTTGTGCCCTCGGCGGTGTTGACCATCATCATTGCCATTTTTGTCACGTCCCGGCGGGCCCCCTGGTTTTTGCTGTTTTTTCTAGCCACGGTGCCGGCGGCGGTGGTGCTCATTTGGCTGCTGCGGCAGCCGATGCGCGATCGTAACCACGCTTTTCGCACCCAGGTCGAAACCATGTCGGCCCAGCTCAGCGACATGCTGAAGCTGATCCCCGTTACCCGCGCCCACGGGGCCGAGGCCGCCGCCATTCAGCGCACTGACCAGCAGCTCTTGGCAGTGAAGCAGGCGGGCATACGCCTAGACAGCATCAACGCCATCACCAATGCCTCCACCTGGATGATTTTGCGGCTGTTTAACGGCGCTTGCCTGATGACTGCCGCCTGGCTAGCCTACCAGGGCCGCTATGGGCTGACAGCGGGGGATGTGGTGCTGCTCACCGGCTACTTCGATACCCTCACCCAATCGACGGTGATGATTTTAACGGTGCTGCCTCAAATTTCCACCGGCTTTGAGGCCATTCGCTCGGTGGGGGAAGTGTTGGAATGCTCCGATCTGGAGCAAAACCAGGGCAAGCCCCGAATCGACCGGGTGCAGGGCGAGTTTCGCTTCGAGCGGGTGGGGTTTACTTACCCCCAGCAAACCCATCCTGCCCTGGAGGATATTTCCGTCACCGTGCCCATGGGGCAAACCGTGGCCCTGGTGGGGCCGTCGGGGGCGGGGAAGTCTACGCTCATTAACCTGGTAATCGGCTTCCTGCGCCCCACCGAGGGTGCCCTCTACCTGGATGGTCAGGACATGAACAGCCTTGATTTGCGCACCTACCGCCGCTGGGTATCGGTGGTGTCCCAGGACACGATTTTGTTTGAGGGCACGGTGCGCGACAATATTCTCTACGGCACCCAGGGAGTGAGTGAGGAGCAGTTCCACCAGGCTATGGCTGATGCCAACGCCGACGACTTTATTCGCCGCCTGCCCCAGGGGCTCGACACCCCCATCGGCGAAAACGGGGCCAAGCTCTCCGGCGGCCAGCGCCAGCGACTCACCATCGCCCGTGCCCTGATTCGCGATCCCAGGGTGCTGATTTTAGATGAGGCTACTGCTTCGCTGGATACGGCCTCTGAAACCCTGATCCAATCGGCCCTGCAGCGGCTGATGGAGAATCGCACCACCTTTGTGGTGGCCCACCGCCTTTCTACCATTCGCCGGGCCGATCAAATTCTGGTGCTTAACCAGGGGCGAATTGTGGAAATTGGCACCCATCCCGAACTGCTAGAGGTGGAGGGGCTCTATGCTGAGCTACACGGGTTGCAGGGGTAAGGCATCCCCCCAGAGGAGGGCGGACTGAATGCAACGGATTACAACCCAACAGCACCAACTCTGGTTTTCTCAGCCCAGCCGGCACGGAATATTCTCGCCCACCAGCGTTATGAACGGCTTGGCTTGCGCTTTGGTAGGATGACTGCCAGGGCCGTCAGTTGAATCGAGACGATGGATGAAAGGCTGAAAAAGATGTTGACAGATGTACATCTTTTTGAGAACCTAGATAAGGTCAAAACTTAAATAAAGGTTCTTGACTCTGCGGGTATAGCTCAGTGGTAGAGCGTCACCTTGCCAAGGTGAATGTCGCGCGTTCGAATCGCGTTACCCGCTTAGGGCAAATTAGCTTAGCAGCCTACTCCTGGTTTGAGCGTGTCCATGGTATCTGCCAGGGCAGCGGTTAGGGTTTGGCGGGTTTGGGCGTGGGCCTGCTGCTCGGCCAAGAGCCGCTGGCTTAGCTCTTGACAGCGAGCGTTCAAATCAGCGGGTATCCCACTTTCAGCGGACTCAGGAGAATTAGACGCTAAATCGCCTGGATGGAACGCTTCGCTCTGCAGGTTAAGCTGCACCTGTAATGCCTGGAGCTGAGTTCTCGCTTGCTCTGCATCCTGCCGCCGCTGGCTGGCCTCAGTCTCATAGAGTCGTCGCCAGTTGGCGGCGCTGGTGTAGGCTTGGTCGCGCTCTTTGCGGGTGTCGGCAAGCTGTCGCTGGAGGGTGCGCACCTCCGCAATCCACTGGGTAATGTCGTCGGCCATAGCGTGTGCTGGGGGTAAAGTGAACGGTCACCCCTGACCCAGGGCTAAAACAACAGCTGGGTAAGTAGGCCAGGGGCTGGCAGCACAATCATAACTAACGCCGTCAAAGTCAGCAGCCCTAGCATGTCGCGGCGGTCATCCAGTTCGCTAATGTCGTTGAGGGCAGGCTGATCTACCGCCGGAATGAAGAACAGCAAAATCGCCCAGATCATGAGCTCAGAATGCACCAGGGCCAGGCCAAAGACTAAAATTCGCGCAATTTGGCCCACCAGGCCACCGGTCTTTTGGCCATACATGGCATGGACAATATGGCCCCCGTCGAGCTGGCCTACGGGCATTAGGTTCAGGGCGGTAACCACCAGGCCCAGACAGCCTGCGATCGCCACCGGATGCAGATGAATCGCTTGCTCGGCACCCACCTCGGCCCCCAGCACCAGCTTGGTGAGCAGAGTCAGCATTAGGGAGGCTTTGGGATCAAGGGCCTCGAAATTGAGCAGACTTGACCCATCCGCGGGCATCGGCACTACCGTAGACTGCCCCAGCCCCCACAGCAGCAACGGCAGGGCCACCACCAACCCCGCCAGCGGCCCAGCAATGCCCACATCAAACAGGGCGCGGCGGTTGGGCACCGGCGACTTGAGCTGAATAAACGCCCCAAAGGTACCCAAGAAAAACGGCACCGGAATGAAGTAAGGCAGAGTCGCCCGCATATCGTAGCGGCGGGCCATCAGGTAGTGACCCATTTCGTGGCAGCCCAAAATGGCCATCAGTGCCAGGGAGTAGGGCAACCCCCGCAGCAGCAGGGCCGGAGCATCCTGGAGTTGGGGCTGGGTAATGCCTGCCAGGTAGACCCCCGCCGCAGTGGTGGTAAATAGCGTGACCACCAGCAGCCCCAGGGCTAACCCAGGCCGCGTTAGCTGCTCTTTCGCTGGCCCAGCGGGTCGGTCGGCCTGGGCCTGGGGGTTGGGTACTAAGGCAAAGACGGGCTTGCCCTGGAGCCCCTCCTGAAACACCACCAAAAACCGATCGCCAAAGTGCTGTCGAATATTATCTCGCACGGTTTCGTAGGCCACCGTGGGGGAGGCCTTGAGTTGGCCCCGGCAGATCATCGCCTGGGGCCGGTACTCAATGTTTTGCAGGTAGTACACCGACCAGGGAAAGCAGCCCTGGAGGGCGGCTTCTTCGTCTTTGTCAATGGGGCGCAGGGCGGGTTTAGGAGGCTCGACGGCGACCGGCGCTGGCGGGGTTTCCGCCGGGATGGGCTTAGCTACCGGAATGCGGCCCCGCTGAATCAGCAGCCAGTAGAGCATCGGGCAGACAATAAACAGCACCAGTAGTAGCCCGGTGGGGGCTGGTTCTGCGGTGCCGTTCACTACCACCCAGGCGGCTAGAATAAACGCGGGCAGCATCATCACCAGCCACAGTAGCCAAACCGGAGTGCGCGTAATGCTGCCAACGCTCCGTCGTACAATGACGAAGGTGAAAACACCGAGAAGCAATAGCCAGAAAAACAGCATTGAGAATTAAACGTCAGTGGGCAGGCCGGGGCCAAGAAGTTTACCGGGGCAAGGGGGCAAAACCATCGCCATCGCCAGAGCTTTGGGAACCTAGCATCCAGCCTTCAGCTAGTATAAGCATTCCCCCGCCGTCTTCTCCCTCAGAACGACAGATCACCCCGATGGCCGACTCAATTTCATCTTCCCCAGCGAAGTCACCCCGCCAGGTCTTCGAAACCGTCTTGGCTTTTCCCCCCAACCGCGACACCCTGGGGGGCACCGCTTACCTGATCATCAATCATGGTGCTGAGGGGTCTAGCCATATTCTAGTGGATGCGCCCCCCTGGGATGACGCTACCCAGGAGTTTCTTCTGGCCCAAGGGGGAGTGCGCTGGTTATTCATTACCCATCGCGCCAGCCTGGGCCAGGCCGCCAAGGTGCAAAAGGCCCTGGGCTGCGAGCTGGTGATTCAGGAACAGGAAGCCTACCTGCTGCCCAACGTGCCTCAAACCACCTTTCAACACACGTTTAGATTTAGCCCCCAAACTACAGCCTTTTGGACGCCAGGCTACTCCCCTGGTTCGGCTTGCCTGTACCACAGCGCCTACGGCGGCGTGCTGTTTACGGGGCGACATTTACTGCCCGACCGCGACGGCAACCCGGTGCCCCTACGGTTTGCTAAGACCTTCCACTGGCCCCGTCAGCTTGCCCAGGTAGAAGCCCTGAAAACGCGATTTACCGCCGATACCCTGGCCTACCTGTGCCCCGCTGCCAATACCGGATTTCTGCGGGGGCAGCGGGCTATCGACAATGCCTATGATCGGCTGCAGCGGTTAGATCTGGCCGCCTACAAAGCCGCCGAAGCCTTACTGTAGTGGCGCCATAACTCCTGGAACCAAGCCTCTATATCCCTTGGATAGAGCAGCCAGGTGCGCTCGGAGGGCTGGCTCAGGGTCTGCACCAGGGGCGATATTTCCTTAATATCGACAAAAGCATTGTCGCTGTAAATGTGGATGCCCTGGTGGTAAGTGGTGTAGCCCCGACTCCAGATTGGCCGCAGAGTACAGTAAACTTCCCCAGGGATACCCCGCTGGTCTAAACCAGCGCGGACGGAGGCCAGTAGTTGCTCCTGTTGTTCAGGCCGGAGCCGAGTCACCTCCAGGGTCTTCAGCAAATCCCGATCCAAAAAGCGGCGACAGAGGTCGGCCAGTAGCGGGTCGGCATTGCGCCGCCAGCGCTGTAGATGGTAGGTGAACACAATATCATCTCCGGCCAGATAGGTGGCCAGGTCAAGCTCCCGCTGGGGGGCCTGGAGCCAGGCGGCGACGATGTCGTCGGCCTCCAGGTCACCGGCGGCCCAGAGCAGGCGAGCCCGCTGAAAGGCCTGCTCTAGCAGCCAGGTTACCGAAATATTTTTGGCGTGGTTGTAGACCTGGGCGTACATAAAGTGGCGCACCACCAAGTAGTGCTCAATGGCCGAAAGCCCCTTGTGGGCCACCACCAGGCGACCGCTGGCGGGCTCAAACCGGAGGGCCATCAAAATTCGGTCGAGGTCGAGCTGGCCGTAGCTGGCTCCGGTGAAGTAGCTGTCGCGCAGCAGGTAGTCGAGGCGATCACAGTCGAGCTGGCTTGACACCAGCTGCCACACCAGGGGCAGGGGATGGTTGTGGGTATAGACCTGAGCGATGGCCTCGACCAGTCCGCTGGAGTGATGATCCAAGGGAATCCGAATATCCGGTACGTCGTGGATGATCCGGCGGGTCCACTGCTCGTGGTGGAGGCCAAACACCTCCTCGGCGGTGTGGCTAAACGGCCCGTGGCCCAGGTCGTGGAGCAGGGCTGCACAGAGCACCGTGGCCCGGTGGGGCTGGAGCACGGGGTACCGCCGCTGCAGCTGGTCAAAGGCGCGGCGAGCAATGGCCATCACTCCCAGGGAGTGGGTAAAGCGAGAGCTTTCGGCCCCGTGGAAGGTGAGACTGGCCGGGCCGAGCTGGCGAATCCGCCGCAGCCGCTGAAAGGCAGGGGTGTCAATCAGCCGAATCAGCAGCGCCTCGTCGGGGTCACTGGCGTGCAGGGTGATCGCCCCGTGCAGGGGGTCATGGTACGAGCGGGAGGGCTTAGGGGACACCGGCCACCACCGTGGTGGATTGACTGAGTAAATCTAGGGCCGCCTGGTACTGCGGATCGGCCTCGGTGGCAACGGTATCGCGGCTGAGGGGCACGCTGCTGACCAAGCGGTCGGGGGTAATGCCCAGCCGATTGATGTCGTGGTGAGCGGGGGTTTCGTAGCGGGCTACCGTTACCGCCAGCCCGGCCCCATCGGAGAGGTCAAAGAGGGATTGAATCAGCCCCTTGCCGAAAGTGGTACTGCCCACCAGCTGCGCCCGTCCATTGTCCTGTAGGGCACCCGCCAAGATTTCGCTGGCGCTGGCGGTGCCCTCGTTGACCAGTACCACCAGGGGGGCTGCGGTGAGAGCGTGACCAAAGGCTTCAAAGCTGTCTAAGATTCCCTGGCGGTTAACGGTGTACACCACGGTGCCCTGGGGTAGCCACTGCCGGGCAATTTCAATGCCCGCCTGCAGCAGCCCGCCGGGGTTATTGCGCAGGTCTAAAATGTAGCCTTCGGCCCCCTGATCACGGAGGGTTTGTACCGCTGCTGCTAGACTCGTAGCGGCATTGCCGTTGAATTGGCTGAGCCGCAGGTAGCCTACCGCCCGACCCGACGACGTGGTTTTCAGGGCCGCATACACCGGGTTCAGCGTAATTACGTCGCGGGTTAACGACACCTGCTGCACCGTCGCGCCATCCCCCCGCTGCAGCTCAAGGGTAACGGTGGTGCCCCGCAGGCCCCGCATCCGAGCCGCGGCTTCGTCTAGGGAAAACTCGGTAGTCGCTACCCCATCGATGCTCAGCACCGTATCCTTGGGCTGAATACCCGCCTGCTCGGCGGGAGATCCCTCAATGGGGGCAATCACCCGCAGCCAGCCTGGCTGGCCATCCTGGCCCTCGTCCTTAGTAATCTGTAGCCCCACCCCGGTTAGCTCGCCGGCGGTACTGGTTTGCAGACTGCGGTACTGTTCCGGAGGCAACAGGCGGGTGTAGGGGTCATCCAGGCTGGCCAGCATGGCTTCAATGGCCTGGTAAGTGTCGGCATGGGTCTTTAAGGGCCGCTCTAGCGCCCGCTGGCGAATAAACCACCAGTTTTGGTGGTTAAAGGTCTCATCCACGTAGGCGCGATTAACGATACGCCAAACCTCGGCCACCAAGTCTTGCTCGGCGGTGAGGGCCAGGGCTGGCCCCGCCGCCACTCCCCCTATTGTCACCCCAGCTAGACAGGCCATCAAAACAACTAGGCGGAACAATGCTCTCATAAATCTCGCTATTGCTAGGCAGGTGGCGGGGGCCTGAACTTGGATGCAACCAGCCATGGCTGAGGGCTAACTGCACCCGGCCCCTAGGCCAGAGGGTAGCGGCAGGCCATTGCCCTTCATATTGACTGATTCTGTCGAAACTAGACCAGCCTCGCCCAATGATCCGGTCATCTAAATGTAACAAAATGTTGCGAGAAAGGCGACTGATGCTCAGGTGCCTGGGAGCAGAATCCCGATTCTAAGAGGGTTTAAGCCTCTTCTAGGCAACCTTGGCGGCCATCCTATCCGGTCATCCTAAGGAAGAATTTCAGGGATTCCTTACGGCTAAGCCATTACAGCTATGTTACATTTTCCTTGATAGCTATTATCGATATATAGAGTTTTCCGCTTCATGTTTACCAAGCAAGTTACCGACTCTAGGGCCTTTCAGTGGTTTAACGAGCGGCTGGAAATTCAGGCACTGGCCGATGATATCTCCAGCAAATACGTGCCCCCCCACGTCAATATTTTTTATTGCCTGGGTGGCATTACCCTGACCTGCTTCCTAATCCAGTTTGCCACTGGGTTTGCCATGACCTTTTACTACAAGCCCACGGTCACGGAAGCCTTCAGTTCAGTGCAGTACCTGATGACCGACGTCAACTTTGGCTGGCTGATTCGGTCGATCCACCGCTGGTCCGCCAGCATGATGGTGCTGATGATGATTCTCCATGTCTTTCGGGTCTACCTCACCGGCGGCTTTAAAAAGCCTCGGGAGCTGACCTGGGTTACCGGCGTGGTGCTGGCGGTGATTACCGTTAGCTTTGGGGTTACCGGCTACTCTCTACCCTGGGATCAGGTCGGCTACTGGGCGGTCAAAATTGTTTCCGGCGTGCCCAGCGCGATTCCCGTGGTCGGCACGACCGTGGTCGAACTGATGCGGGGTGGCGAAGCGGTGGGTCAAGCCACCCTCACCCGTTTCTACAGTCTGCACACCTTTGTGCTCCCCTGGTCGATAGCGGTATTTATGCTGCTGCACTTCCTGATGATTCGCAAGCAGGGCATTTCTGGCCCGCTCTAGGCATGAGAGTCTAGATTCCATCGTCCTGCAGCCATTAGCTATGGAGCTGATGGCGGCTTGGAAACAATTATTTCTGGGCCCTGCCCAGGCCGACTGTACAAGGAGAGAGTTTCAATGGCAACCATTAAAAAACCGGATCTGAGTGATCCTAAGCTAAGAGAGATGCTCAAGCAGGGCATGGGTCATAACTACTATGGTGAACCTGCCTGGCCCAACGATCTGCTCTACATTTTCCCCGTGGTAATTTTAGGTTCCATCGCCTGCTGCGTCGCCCTGGCGGTGCTTGATCCAGCCATGATTGGCGAACCAGCGGATCCCTTTGCCACCCCCCTGGAAATTCTGCCCGAGTGGTATCTGTATCCTACTTTCCAGCTTTTGCGAGTGTTGCCGAGCAAGCTGCTAGGGATCGGCGCTATGACCGCGATTCCCCTGGGGCTGATGCTGGTACCGTTCATTGAGAACATCAACAAGTTCCAGAACCCGTTTCGCCGCCCGGTGGCCACCACAGTGTTTCTCTTTGGCACCTTGGTTACCCTGTGGCTAGGCATTGGCGCTACTTTCCCGATTCAAGAGTCTCTAACCCTAGGTTTGTTCTAGGTGAAGATGCTTTGACAGTTGAGGCTTGCGTAGAACTGTATCGTTTTACGCAAGCTTTTTTGTGAGCGGAAATTTTTTCGGTAAGCTACTTTTTAGGGACATTCTGCCAAGGCGTTCGCTTAGACTCGTCTAGATCCAAAATCATCGGTCTGCGCTGCGCCAACTACCGGGTCGGCGCTAGGTCAAGTTCTGACATCCACATGGGTTACAACAGGGGTCACAACAGGATGGACATTACCATGAGGCAGGAGCATCTAAGGGTAACCAGTCGTTTAGATGTCGTCTCCCAGGTGCAGCACTGGTTTACCGACGTCTGCCACTCTCTGGATGATGACTCAGCCTGGGTCAGCAACTACACCGACCGTCTGTCCCTAGCGCTGACCGAGGGGTTTACCAATGCCGTTCGCCACGCCCATGCCCACCTGCCTCCCGAAACGGCTATTAACATCGACCTGGCCCTGGCCACCGACCACGTCGAAATCCGGATTTGGGATCAGGGCGCTCCGTTTAATCCGGAGCTGCTACCTGAACCCCAGCCAGGGGAGCTGCTGGAGAGCGGCTACGGCTGGTTTTTGATTCGTCGGCTAGCTGATAAAGTCACCTACCGACGGCTTAAGGATGGGCGCAATTGCCTATCCATTGTTAAGTACGGCGTATAGCTGTCCTGGATCGATTGGGCTGAGGGTGAGGACGTTAGGACACTTCTCGCCAGGAAAATGTTCTGGCATTCTCGCTGGCGTGGGAATAATAGCGGTTAAATCCTGTACTGGTGAATAATTCAGGCTAGGGATCTGAACCTCTGATTTAGGTAGGCCAGGGCCGGGGCCAACTGGGTAGGCTAAAGGCATCCTGGCCCGCCTAGGGGCGGTTATTTCTTGACCTGGGATCGTAACCCACCATGCCTTTTCCCATTCCCCCTGCTGCGAGGGGCCACAACGTCTTTGTCTTTCTAGAAATTTTTTCCTGCGAGGGGGGCATCCAGTCCTACGTTAAGGACGTGCTAGCCGCCTACGCCAACCAGCCCCAGCCTGCCCTAGCCGAGGTTTATCTCCTGCGCGACTCCCCCCCGGATGGGCCAGCAGAAGAGGGAGCAGCGCTGCGGTTTTACTACCTGGCTTCGCGCTGGGCCTGGGTGGGGCGGGTGCGCCTGCTGGCGGCGCTGCTGGCCAACCTGGTACAACGATCACCGGCCCGAGTCATTTGTGGACACAGCCTGTTGCTGCCCCTGGTCAGCCCCCTGTGTCGCTGGTTGGGAGTGCCCTATACGGTGATCACCTACGGTAAGGAGGTCTGGTATCCCCTGCCACCGAGGCTGCAGCGGGCCCTCCAGGGCGCTGATCAAATTTGGACGATTAGTCGTTACAGCCGCGATCGCGCCTGTGCCGCAAACCACCTCGATCCGGCCAGGGTCGTCATGATGCCCTGCGGGGTGGATGGGGATATCTTTACCCCCGCCCCCGCCGATCCGGCCCTGGTCGCGGCCTATGGTCTAGAGGGCTGCCGGGTAGTAATGACCGTGGCCCGGCTCTGGTCCGGAGATATTTATAAGGGGGTGGATGTGACGATTCGGGCGCTGCCGAAAATTGCCGCCGCCATTCCCGCCGTCAAGTACCTGGTGATTGGTCGTGGCGATGACCAACCGCGACTGGCTACTCTGGCTGCGGAATTAGGCATCGCCGATCGGGTGGTATTTGCCGGGTTTGTGCCCACCGATCGCCTAGTTGACCACTATCGTCTCGCCGATGCCTACGTTATGCCCTCCCAGGAGGGCTTTGGCATTGTTTATCTGGAGGCCATGGCCTGCGGCGTACCCGTGCTGGCCGGGGATCAGGATGGCTCCGCTGACCCCCTTCAGGATGGTCACCTGGGCTGGCGTGTGCCCCACCGTGACCCCGATGCGGTGGCCCATGCCTGTATAGAGATGTTAAAGGGGCAGGATCCTCGCGCTGACGGGGCCTGGCTGCGCCAGGCAACCCTGGCCAAATTTAGCCCCGCCGCCCTGGCCCAGCATCTGGCCCTAGCCCTGGGCCAGCCCTGAATCTATGGTGGAGCAACGTCAGCGTTACAATAAAATTTCGACTCAGGCATAGAACCAAGAATAATTCCGGTGCCGAGCAGTTTCCCCAGGTTGTTTAGGGAATCCCAACCCCCGGCCCGCCCACGCTAGCTAGAGAGAGCGCCCGTCGTGAATCAAAACGGCTTTAACCAAATTCGCTTTAACCTGTCGGGTCTGGGCTGCTGGATTGCCCTAATTGGCGTAGTTTGGCTGCTGGGGGCCATTGGCCTGGGCTGGCTGGTCAAGTCGCTGGTGGTGCTGGTGTTTTTGATCCTGCTGGCCCCGGTGCTGATTTTTCTGGGGCTGCGGTTTTGGGTGCGGCGTAATTTGGTTCAGGCTCCTTGCCCGGTATGCACGGCTGATCTAACCGGCATCAAAGGGGCAGAAACCCTCTGCCCCAGCTGCGGCACCCCCCTTAAAGTTGAGGCCGATGGTTTTCATCGGCTCCAGGAGGCGGGCACCATCGACGTAACGGCGGTGGATGTAACGCCGGAGTCGAGGGGGAGCCGGTTGGAGGGTGACGGGATGGATGGGTGAAGGGGCGATCCTGATCATTAGGTCTGCCCTCTGCCTCTTTCCCTGGGCTAGTTTTCTCTGATGGTGAGGGTATAGCTGGTTGGGGTCTGGCTGGCGTTGCCCACGAAGAAGTTATAGGTGCCCTGGTTCAGTAGCCCTGGGGCGCTGACACTGTTGCCGCTGAGGCCGCTGGTGGTCAAGCATTCGCTAAAGCCGTTGGAGCCTTGAATTTGCAGGGTTAGGCCACTATCGCCGCTAACGGTGATGTCCACCGAAGCAAATTCCTGGGTGACCTGGAGAACCTGGGCTGCCCCATCGGCCAAAAATCCGCAGGCGGAGGAGCGGGTGGGATTAACCGAACCGCTGGTCTGCACCGGCTGGGCGAGGGGGGTTTGGGCCACGGGCTGGGCGGCGGCGCTGCTGGCCAGGGCGAGGGTTAGGGCCAGGGTGGGGAGGGTAAGTTTTTGGACAAGGAATTGCATAGGTGTGACCTCCTAGGGCCAGGGTTGGAATAACCGATTAAGTGAGCATTGGCCGCTAAACTCGTTGGGGCGAAGACGCCTATGGACTCGTCGAGCTAATTTAGCGGTTGGGAAGCGTAGATTTGTCCCTGTTCTGTACCTATCTTAGATTTTAGGCCTGCCAGGTGTGACAGTAAGTGTGACAGTTTGCCAAGATGTCCGGCTGGTCTGGGGTACAGTTCCCCCTATGGGTGATAGTTCTGGGTGCTGGGTCTGGCTAGAGCCTCCCTAGAAGGGATACTAAGCCATTTACCCGGTTCCGGAAAAGTGTGATCGGAATCGCCATTGAGTGCTAAAACAAAAGCAATCTGGCCGCGACCTGGCTCAAAAGCGCGACGGGTTGGTGTTTCAACGGTTAACTATGGCGCAAATCTCTCATCGCCAGCCCATTACGGCGCAGGTATCGGCGGCGGTCGAGGAGCGGCGGTCTACCCAGCGCAGCCTGGCCCTGCGACGGCTGCTGGCGTGGGGGTTAGAAGTTAGCCTGCTAGTGAGTAGCGCGGCGCTGCCCTGGGCCCTGGGAGAGCTGGTGCGGCGGCATTCTGAGGCGGAGCCGGTACCCCTCAACCCGGTCTCTAGCCTGGTTCAAACGGGGCTGGCTCGACCCCTGGGATTGTCTAGATCGTACCGGGTGGCGGCAGTGCCACCGCTCACCAACCTGCTTTGGTTTGGCGCTCTAGTGATGCCCCTGGCCTTTGCTGGTAGCCAGCTCCAGGGGCTGGCTCGAACCGGCAAAACCTGGCCTAAGGCCTGGCTAAAGCTTCAGGTCGTGGGTTTAGACCGTCCTGTTCCCGGTTATCGAGCTATCCTGTGGCGGGAAGGGATAGGCCGCTGGGGCCTGCCCTGGGTAGTGGCCTATGGCCTTTGGCTGGGGGGTGGGGCTTACCCTGACCTGGTGGGGCTGGGGGTGCTAGCCCTCGGTTGTGGGCTAGGGGAAGGGCTGACCGGACAAACCAATCGGTCGCGGCGCGCCTGGCACGACTACCTGGGGAGCACCCGCGTCGTTTTGCGACGGGGCGGCGAGGTTGCCGTTACGTATCATCCCGCTGCTGAGCAACTGACCGGATCAGCTGAAGCTGAGCCTTTAGCGACTCAGGAGAACGACATCCTGCCCTTCACCCAGGCGCAAATTTTGACGATCACCGAAGAATTCGGAGGGCTCACGGCCATCGTCCTATCCCCTGCTGATGCGGCCCAGGGGATTGCCAAACCAAAGGGGTGGCGACACTATGCCACCCTGCCCAAGCTGGGAGGATTGGCTGGCATAGTGGCCCTGGTAGGGGTAGGGGGGCTGTTGCTCAGCCGCGGTCTCCACAGCCGGGAAGCCGTCTCAGGCCAGCAGCAGGACGAGTTATTTTTGGCCCTGGTCGAAAACCTCAGCCTTAACGCTACCTCCTTTACCGACCGGCAGGCCGCAGCCCTGGCCCTGGCCAGCACCGCAGATCCAAGGGCGATTACCCTATTGGTAGATATGCTGGCCCAGACCGACGACCCGACCCTGCGCGACACTCTTCAGCAGGCCCTAATGACCCTGGGGCCTGCTGCCATTCCTGCCCTGCAGCGCCTAAATCTAACCCTGGCCAATGATAGTATGGCCCTCCCCCCTGAGCCGCGGGTCAGGGCTCAGCTGCGACAGCGCACGGTAAAGCATACCCTGGCCAACATTCTAGTGCTGCACAGCGGCCATCTAAACGGCGTTGACCTGAGCGATACCAATCTGAGTACCGTAGTCGAAGGCCCGGATACGTTCACACTGGTGCTAGAACAGCAGCACCTGGCGGGGATCCTCTGGCGCAATGCGGTGCTCTCCGGGGCGCGGCTGCGCAAGGCCAGCTTGTTTGACCCTGGGGCCGATGGCCGTACCGACACCTTCGACGACTGGATTACGGACTTCAGCGGCTCTGACCTGACCGAGGCTAGCCTGGTAGCGGCTCAGCTGCGGCACACTAGTTTCCGCCATGCCAGCCTGCTACGGACTAACCTCAGCAATGCCCAGGCGCCCTATGCCGATTTTTCCGGCGCTAATGCCAGCAGCGCCTGGCTGATTGAAGCCGATGTCAGCCACGGAAACTTCAACGGCACCAGTCTGGTAGGGGCCGACCTAACCAACGCCCAGCTCATTCAGGCCAGCTTTGTCGAAGCGCGGCTGAAGCAAGCCTACCTGGTGGGGGCCACCCTGGCCAAGGCCGACCTGACGCGAGCTGATCTCAGCGACGCCGATCTGACCCGCGCGGGTTTGTCAGGGGCCAGGCTGGTGGAGGCAAATCTCACCCATAGCCGTCTAGAGGACGCCGACCTGAACGGGGCGAACTTAACCAACGCCAATCTGCAAAACGCCAACCTCCAGGGAATAGCCCTAGCCGGGGCGAACTTGGCCAGGGCAAACTTTGACGGAGCTACGTTTTTTGCCGCCGAAGTTAATCCGGCGGATGGCTTCATTGCCACCATCGCTGAGCCTGCGCCCACCAGTGCCCTGGTTGGGGTCGATTTTTCTGAGGCCCTGAACCTGGATGCCGATCAGCTGCGGTATATCTGTAACCAGGGGGGAACCCACCCGGCCTGTGCTGGTAAATTGTAGGAAAATACTCAACTGTTATGCAGCGCACCCGGTTAAGCACATTAATTGACGATATTGGCGGCCAGTTTGCCCTCTGGCTGCTGAATCCCTGGCGGCGCATTTCGCTGGTGCTGATTAGCCTACTGTCGGGCTACTTTTTTGGCGTTGCGATCGCCGCCATTGCGGGCCAGGCGGCGACTCAGGATGTAACCATATCTGCCATTCTGGTGATCATGGCTGAAATCATTAGCTGGCTGGTCTACGGTCGCCGCTGGCGCCTCCCCGACCAGGTTAAAACCGTGCCTAAGCCGCTGTGGCTCGATGCCCTCAACAGCTTTAAGCTAGGCGCTATCTATGCCCTCTGTTTAGAGGCGTTCAAGCTGGGCAGCTAGGGCAGTGGGCTAGCGGTTAGGTAGATGATCTGGGCAGGCAGTCGCCTGCCTTGGCCTACAGTTGGGCCACGATGCACGGGCAGCAGCTGAAACACCTCGGGATAGATCAGTATGCTGGGCGTATCCAAGAGCACCGCGACAGGCCCCCTCGATAGAATGATTTTAGTCTCGGTGGCTGCTTGAGGGCAGGTTACGCCTATGAGGATTGTATTGATGATAGTTTACAGCCGCTAAACTAATCCCTAAAAATCCCCAAAGCACATAGCCAAAGACATTAGTAAAAATTTGGTTGAGGGCAAGCTGGGCAAAGATGGCCAGGGCAATAGCCCGCGAAGCACTGGCAAACGGATCGGTGCTAAACTGCTGGACACCGAATAGCTTCATCAGTATCAGCAGAATTCCACCCACGTAAGGCACCGTGCCCACCCACCCCAGCCCAAACAACAGTGGAAAGATAGATGAATCACTACCCCCTAATGGGGTGCCGATTTTGGGCATATTCCCCAACCCCAGCCCAATAAATTCTGAAAAAGCATCCTTAGAAAGGGCTTGATAGCCCTCGGTTCGATCCCTGAGGCTTTGATCGTCATCGACACTGCTAAACGACTCGATGCGCTCCCCAATGACTGATGCAAACGGCTCCATTTGGGTAAATGGAATGACGACTAGGGCGATGGCTAAGATAGTGACCATCAGGCGCATCTGAAGTTTTAAGGTGACAAAGGGCAAAAACATCAACATAGCCGCACACCAGCCTAGCCAGCCCGAGCGCGACATGGTTAATATAAACCCTAGATAGCCAACCCCCGCTGCCGCGAACCGAACCACCCCCTGACCGCTGAAAATTAAAATTATCCCGGCCAGCATGAGCGCCGAAAACTCCTGGGGTGAGGTTGAGGTACTCCACACCCTGAGCTTAAAGGGCTCCGGGGTGCCAAAGGAGGTGACTTCAAGTTCGGCCAGATAAAAGGTGTCCCAGCCGGGGGCCACGTAGTATTGATACAGGGCATAAACTCCCATCACCAGGGTGCCCCAGATAAAAGTAGTTAAGATGATCTGGCGATAGGCAGGATACTGCCGCCACTGGGAAAATAAATGGAACCCAAAGGCGAGGGGCACAAACCACTCTACGGCCCCAATCAGATAGCGCGGACTGAGGCTATCGGAGGCTATGCCCACCAAGAAGGCGTAGGACAGCCCTAAGACGGAAATAACAAACGGCAGCCCCCCCTGCCGATGGGTTTTGGGAAACTGCTTGACTAGCGTAATCAACGCAATGGACGCCACCAGCAAAGCCGGAAAGCCCCAGCGCCCTGGGGTGACGTAGCCACTCTGGTAGTCGATAATTTTGCGCACCAGCGTGCCCAGAAAAATCATCCACAGGGTAAAGCTGATGTATAGAACCGGAGCCCGAAAGTATAAAAATAATCCCACCAGCAGTGAACCGAGGGGAAAGATCACAATCAGCAGCTGGCCGGCACCGACCGCCAAACACACTCCTACCACTACGGCCCAGGCAATCATCAGCACCTGGCCCTGTTTTTCTCCAGGGTTGGTTTGGCGCTGGGCCGCGTTCGGCGATGGGTTTTGTAAGGCTTGGGTCATAATACTGGCCAACCAGTGCTGAGGGATTATAGTGGATTAGTCGTCTGGGATCAGCTCATGGGTTCTGCGCCATCGATGGATAAACACCACTAGCACCCCGAGATGAACCGCTCTGCTGTAAAGTCTGCCACCCCTGCCATCGCCCTTTGAGGCAAAGCCACCATTTTTTCCAGGCGGTGAGCCCGTCTCGCTTAGAAAATCGAATGCTTTGGGCCAGCCCGTAGGCATCGCGGGTGCCGATGAGAATACTCCACAGTAGAAACGTCAGCTGCCGCAGGGGCGAGAGGTACCCGGCTATCGCAACTGTTTCGTTGTGCACTAAGTTGAAATAGGCAACGGCATTGAACTGATACCGCTGATCCTCATCGAACCGCTGGGACATATGATGATCCACCAAAATGTCGGGGTCATAGATCAGCTTCCAGCCCTGGCGCTTGAGGGCCAGGCAAAATACAACTTCAAAATGCACCTGGGCGCCGGTGCCCAACAGGCGAGTATCAAACCGCAGGTCGCCGATGGCGCTGCGCCGAAAACTCATGTTCACCCCCTTTAAAATATCGACTTCTCGCGCTTTGCCGACACCGTTGTGGTGATTGCCGATCAGGCGTCCATGCCATTGCAGCTGCCCGACCCGCTCGCTGCGGCCCAAAAACCAGGGCTGAGGATTTTGAATCAGGTCGCGCCCCCCCACCCCGGCTACGGCACTATCCTGTAAAAAGTGGGCAACCAGGCGAGCTATCCAGTCGGGGTGGGGGGCGGCGTCATCGTCGGTAAAGGCGATAATGTCGCCGCTGGCGGCTTCTAGACCCAGGTTCATAGCGGCAACTACTCCGGGCTGCGTTACCGTCTGGGGCTTTAGAGCCAGCCCTGCGGTCGGAAAGGTGCCCAGGGCGGCCCAGGTTTCAGCATCATCGGCGCGCACCACCACGATCACTTCGTGGGGGGCCGTCGCCTGCTGCTGCAGCGCGGTTAAACAGCGAACTAAATCGCGGGGACGCCTAAACGTGGGGACAACTACGGTTGTTTTCATCGGGTGCAGCTCCTGGTCTTAATGGCGTGATGGTAGAGATTAAGCCGCTGCTGGGCCAGGTAAGACCAGCCAAACCGCTGGGCAGTCGCTTGGGCCCGGCGGCGCAGGGTGTTGAGGTAGGGTCGATCGCCAATCAGCCGCTCTAGGGCTTGTTCGATGGCCGGGGTATCGCGAATGGGCACGACCAGGGCATCGTAGTCAGGCTGGACGACTTCTAGGGGGCCAGCGGTGGCGGTGGTGACGGGGGCCAGCCCCAGGGCCATAGCCTCGACCAGCACCTTACCAAACCCTTCCGCCAGAGGCGTAAACAGCTTGATTTGATGATCCTTGAGCAGGTCAGGGAGCTGCCCGTGGTCAAACCGGGGCACTATGCGAATGCGATCCTGCACCTCCGGGGTAAAGTCAGCTAAGACCTGCTCTACCGGGCAGTCAGTGCCCAGCAGGCTGAGCTCAACCTGACCATGGCGCTGGAGAACGGCATTGAGCGCCGGTATGCTGTACTGGATGCCTTTACGGGGAATGTAGGTGCCCACCTGGGCAATTTTAATGGCTGAAGTTGGCTCCTCGGGGCTGGGTGTTAGGGGATGGTTCAGAAAATGATCGGGAATACCATTGTGGGTAACATAGGCGTTTTCAGGGTGTACCCCAATCGTCTCCACGGCATAGCTGAGATCCTGCTGGTTGAGTAGAAAGGCGAGGTCAGCAGCACGGAGCGACTGGGCTACCTCCCACAGCCGAAAACCGCCGCGATAGAGGGGATACTTCCAGCTGATGGCCTGGGTGCCCTGGTTCACATCCTCGAGATACTGCTGGTGGACGGTGTGCTCTAGCCCGTGGCTGCGGGTCACCAGCACCGGAGAGCGCTGACGAGAGCGGCGCAAAAACCAGCCCCAGACCCAGGCGTCACCGGTGGAGGTATCGACCACGTCAAAGCGATGCCCCTGCTTGAGCAGATAGGCGGCCAAAAATTCTGGAAACACCACCTCTGGCGATCGCGACTGCGCCCAGCGAGGGAGGTGGTCGAAGCCATAGTAGGTGACCTCGTGCCCCAGTTTTTCGTAGGCCTGCCCTAGCTTGAGCACCGTGCCGGGAGCCCCCGAATCAGGATCTAGGTAGTGGTGAATGGTCAGCAAGATATTCATAACTGGGTTGGTGCCGAGTAGGGGGCCAGGTTATCGGTGGCGTTATCCCCAAGCGGGCTAGTGGTTAATCCATAGCGCTTATCCAGGCTTAAAACCTGTTTAAACAGACTGACTAAGCGGGTATTAAGTTTGTCAATAGCGTACTCATTTTCAATTTTTTGCCGCCCGGCGGCACCTAAAGCTAGCCATGTCTCGGGCCGCTGCACTAGGCCAGTCAGAACGGCCACCAGGGCACCGGTATCTCGCTCGGGCACCAAAAACCCAGATTCGCCATCGTCAACCAGTTCTGGAATGCCGCTATGGTAAGTACTGACAACCGGCATGCCCATGGCCATCGCCTCCATCAGGGCGACAGGGATGCCCTCCTGGTTACCGTCCTGGGCGGTTACACTGGGGGCCAGCAAAATATGAGCACGGCTCAGTTCGGCGAGGACTTCGGTATGATCCCTAGGGCCTAGCAATTTCACAGCATGGCCAACGCCTAGCTGAGTAACTAAAGCCGCTAAGGATGCTCGGCGTTCGCCATCGCCAATCACTAAGTACTCTACCAGGAGACCTTGCTCTAGTAAGGCGGCTACGGCCTGAATGCCATACTCAATCCCTTTTTTCTCGGTTAGCCGCGACACTGAAATAAGCCGGGTTGCCCCCTGAAACTCGCGTTCTCTCGGTTGAAATACAAATTTTTTAGTATCAATACCCATGGGGTGAATAGCGATTTGACTAGGGTTGCAGCCTAATTCAATCAGGCGGTTTTTCCAGTAGCCGCTAATCGGCAAAAAGCCCTCTCCGGCCTTAAATAATGGGGCATATAGATGACGGCCTAACATCTCAAGGTTTTGACTCATATCGACCCCATGAAAGGCCGTGACGAGCTTACCGCTGATCGCCCCCAAGTCACGAAGCGCCATGCCCTTGAGCCCCAGCAACCCAAAATGACACATAATGATGTCGTATTTTGGTCTGCGGCGAACGAAAGGAATAACAGCATAGAGTAATCGCAGTGAAGTGGCTGATTTGCCATAGCGAAAAAAATTGACCGATCTGAGCATTAAAAAAGGAGCTCGGAAAAAATATCGCCAAAACCAATAGAAACCTTGCCCAACACGCTCTAGCTTTCCAGTAGGGGTTTGAGGTTGATAGTAGGTAATTTTTTGTAAATTATACTTTTCCACGTCTGCGTGAACTTTGTGGCTATCGCCCGTATATTCGGCATAGATATCCACTTCGTGACCTCGGTCAAGCAACCCGGTGATCTGGTTGAGAACAAAGGTCTGAGAAAGGGAAGGAAAGACTTCCAGAATATAGGCGATTTTCATCGATTTACACAACAATATAAGTCAGGAAAACTGTCACTTGTTCCATTTGTTAAGCTGATCAGAACGGAGGCTGTTTATCAGATTACTTAGGGGCTTTATAGAGCGCAAACTATAATATCCAGCATAGGCAGCTAGAGTTTTCAAGGTCGGAAAAATCCGGCTGGGATAGCGAGACAGATAGTCTAGTATTAATTTAAAACTCAGGCGCAGCCATCCTCGCCGTAGACCATGGCGAACCAGGGCGGGTAAGTGACGCTCAATTTCAGAGTGGAGCAGATTGACCTGACTAGCATCCATATCTTGGCGATGGATGGTGCAAAAATTCTCAAATAATCTCAGATAGTTTTTTAAAGCGCTGGCTAAGCTTTTAGCATCTAAGTCAGCAAATTCCTGCTGCTGAAGCGGTGAATAGCGCCGCAGCAGCGCCCGTAGCTGATGCTGCTCAGCCTGGGTTAGTGCCCCTTCAGCAAAGTAGCGCTCAAACTGTTGATAGGTAACAACGCAGGCAAAGCTATCCTGTAGACTGCCCTTTGAGAATGTAATTGAGGTGCTGCGCTGACGCATTTTGACTAATGCTGGGAGCAGCGTGTGGATAACAACGTTTTGCTCGGCTCGGACAAAAAAGTCATAATCCAGGGAATATCGAAAATCAGTGTTATATGCACCTACTAAGTCCTGAATTAGCCGCCGTCGCCAGAAGGCGGTAGGGTGACGCAGAGGGCTGTTGAAAATCTGCTGCCAGCGTACCATAATGGGATCGATGGGCGGGATATATAAATCTAGATATTCACCCTCATCGTTGATATACTCGACGGCGGTGGTGATTAGCCCGACCTCTGGATGAGCTTCCATATAGGTAAGCTGCTCCTGCAATCGATGGGGGTAAGAAATATCGTCAGAGTCAAATCGGGCTATATAGTTACCCTTTGCTATTTCTAGACCTTTATTTGAAGATCGGGCCGGGCCTAGATTGACAGAGTTTTGCTGTAAAATAATCCGCGAGTCATGGCCAGCATACTTAGACAAAATATCCCAGGATCCATCTGTTGAGCCATCATCAATAATAATAAACTCAAAATCTTTGAAGGTTTGATTAAGAATACTGTCAACAGCCTCAGAAAGATAGCTGTAGGTATTAAATACAGTCATTAAAACGCTAATTTTGGGCTCAGTCATACCAGGATCTGCCATAGAAAAACCGATAATTTGGCAAGTTATTCACCTAACTTTCCATGCCTAAGCTAGTATTAAACAGATTCAATTTTGAGATTTTATGAAAAAGCGATTTTCCACTATCCCAGGGTAGTCGAATGCCCCAGATTAGCCAGGCACCTAAAACCTTAGCTCCGCACCAGGGTAAGGCATAGTAGGTAATCTTTATTTTTGACATAACGGTATGGTGGCTAGTTAGGGGAGAGCACAGCCAGGTCAGAAACTGTTTAGATATTAAGTCATCTAATTCCTCATCCAGATTTACCTCTGAAAACACTGTCTGATACCTTTCAATAAACCTTTTTTTGATTGTCAAGATTTCTTTGCTAATCAACTCTGCCTTGTCAGCAGAAGGAAATATATGGTGCAAGGAAGCTCCTAATGGTTTATAGTTACCTCGCCAAAATCCGATCAAACGCTTGACGTCTTCTGGGGCAATCTGACCATTAAGCAATTCCTCAAGATTTCTTTTCACTTGATTGCATCGTCGCTCTTCCTGCCCCTCCTTTTGAACTGAAGATATGCTTTGGCTATGTCTTCGGTAGGTCAAGAATATTTGGGGTAAAATTATTATCCTATGGCCGGTTCTAGAGAGACGACACCAAAGCTCATAATCTTCGATGTGTGGACAGGCTTCAGAATAACCACCTAAACTCAAAATAATATCCTTTCGATACATCACTTGACTGTGGCCACCAATGTGGTTATAGAACAATAAATACCAGGTTACAAGCTCGGGATTACAGGCTCTCTTTAGAATCTCATCCGGCTTTTTATGATTTTTAGAAATGATTTGAATATTGGATGAAACCATAGCGCAGGCTGACTGTTCATCTAAGATCTTGACCTGGTGCTCTAAACGACCTGCCAAAGATATGTCATCGGCATCTTGGCGAGCAATATATTCTCCTCTTGCCAGGCTTAAACCTTTATTCAAGGTTCTAACCAGACCTAAATTCTCTGTATTTCTAACCAAGACTATTCTTTCATCTTGACTAGAATTTTGCAGCAATATGTCCCAGGTTTTATCGATTGAGGAATCATCGATAATAATGAACTCAAAATTTCCGTAGCTTTGCAGTAAAATACTATCAATCGAATCCTGTAAATATTTTTCTCCGTTATAAACAGGCATCAGAATTGACAGTTTGGGCGACTCTACTGGCATATTATTCACCGCTGCAGTGGATTCTTTTAGTTATTTTTATTCTATGCAAAAACCAGTTAATAGGGAGCATGATGTTTTATGGGCAAGAATGTTAGCAAAATCATAAAACTGCCTTGGTAAATAGACTATCTCCCTCCCGCTTGCTGCCTTCTTTGAATGGCTCTAAGGTAGCTGGATTCAATCTCTTTGCCGATGTTATCGGCATTGTATTCTTCTCTGAGGCGATTCCGAGCTGCCAACCCCATTTTTATTCTTTGGGTCGGATGCTTGAGTAAATGGGTGGTAGCTTTAGCCAGGCTGGGCGGATCGCGGGGCGGGATGAGGGCACCCACAAGACCATAGTTAAGCATCTCATTCATGCCTCCAGCTTGGCTACCAACAATGCCACGGGCAGCGGCCATGGCCTCAAGACAAACATTTGGAAAATTTTCCCAGATGCTGGGAAATACGCAGATGTCGGTGTCGGCAAGAATTTCAGGAATTTCTTCCAAGCTGACTCCATCTACAAATTCCACCGCATCTAAATACTTTTTAAGGATTTCCTCTAAGTGTTCCTTCATAGGCACTTTTAAGTTAGGCGCGATTCTCGACTTACCCACGAATCTAAATTTCGCTGCTGGATGATTTTGCAGGATTAGAGGAATTGCCCTGGCTACATCCAAAACTCCTTTTCTGGCTTCTAGCCGACCCAGAAAAGTGATGACATTAGTATCAGTTTCAGCTGGAATATCAAGCAGTTTCTGGGCAGGCACATAGGGATTGGGAATATAGCTAACTTTGGTGACATCTAGCTGCCATGGCTTGACCACTTGTTCGAGTATTGAGCGCGTTAAAATAACAATTTCATCGGCCTCTAGGGCATGGCATCTTTCGATATCATGTTCTAAATTGTAAACCCAGAAATCAAGGGGATTGAGACCCTGGCGAAGCAAATTGAGGGTGTGGCGAACCTTAGTACCTGGATAAAGCTGTTGTCGGTTTAGCTTTGCCGTCAAAAAGCTAGGGGTGTGCAGCTTAACCACTAGTGGAATATCAGGAACAAGATTTACAGCACCGCGGGCCGGGGCTTCGATCTCTGAACCTTCAATAACGTCGAACTTAACGTCGCGGTGGCGAGCGGCAAAAATCGGCCCGATTTTTAGGCCAAATTCGGTCATCGTCACATCGGTAATGCGATGACAAAGTATCCCATCCTCGTTAAATGTGCCCTGGCGGTAGGGGCTACAGGAAAACACCTCCACCTGATGCCCCCGGCTTTGCAGCAGCCGCGTGACCTGATAGACATAGGTTGCAATTCCACCCTGGGCCGTATCCGGCGGATACTCATGGCTAATGAAGGCGATCTTCATGGCTTACCCTTTGGTAGAGGTCGAAGGTCTGCTGGGCAACTCGATGCCAGTCCAACTTTTGCTCCGCAAACTGGCGGGCGGCGGTACCGCGCCTGCGGAGCAGATCAGGGGAATCGGCAATTTCTAGAATAGCGTCAACAAAGCCATCCACATCCCCCAGCGGAAGAAGCGTGCTAAAGCTAGGTTGAGTGTAATCTCGTACACCCCCAACATCATTGGTAATCACTGGCAGTCCACAGGCGATGGCTTCTAGCAGCGCATTATTGGCTGTACAGTCTAGCAGAGGTAGCAGTAAACCGCTGGCTTGCTGGTAAAGCTGACAAAGTTGGTGATCGCTAATGCCCCCATGCCAGTTGACCTGAGGATAGCGGGCTAGACGGTAGAAATAATCGTTCTGGCGCTTAGAGTAGGGTACGATCATGTCAAATTGAATGGCTGGAGCCTTAGCTAAAACCCGTTCAATGACAGCCAATAAGGTAGTTAGATCCCTTAGCCAACTGCCTGAAAAAATAAATCGTGGATCCTGTTTGCCATCGACAGAGTCGGTCGGCCGGAAAAATTGAGTATCTACACCATGGGGGATGACGTGAACGCGATCACCCAAAAATTGTCGAAAGTAAGCTGATTCTGAAGAAGAAAGTACGATCAACGCGTCAAGGTCAGCCACCGACTCGGGATGGGGATGATGGAGTCGCCACCAGCTAGTTGGTTGATGACCAGTTCCCACAACTTTATAGGACAGTCTCTGCCCGTAGCCTGGCAGCAAGCCTAACTGATTTTCGACATAGGTGACATGCACTAAATCAGGCCGCTGCCGAAAACATTGCCACACAGTTGCGACCTCGGCAGCCGTGCTGGTTAGGCCATAGAACGGGCTGGGGTTAACGTTGCGGGCCATCCAGCTTAAAAATCGCTGGCTGCGCCGGGGCGGGGGCTGGGTCAGGTCGCGCCAGGTAGTCAGGTAGCGACCGGCCTGCACCGTCGGCATCACCCGGCAAAGCTGATCGTAGCCGCTATGGCTCCCCATCCAGCCAAAGCGCTCCCGCAGCCAGAGGATAGACAGATGAGTAGCTGGATCGGAGGAAGCCATGGGGTGCACAGGAGATTCGAGGGTCATAGAGGCATTGAGCTGACAGGGCTAGGTACTGTCGCCTTGGCCAACAGATCAGACAAGCTTGCCAAACAGATCTGATTCCAGCGATTAGCAAAGGCCAACGCCGCCGTCGATAGACGCTGATAATGGTCTTCGTCGGTCAGCAAATCAACAATGGCTATCACAAACTCGTGGGGGTTATCGGCTACCACAAAGGCCGATCCAATCCCAGATTCTAGGCCAAAAGCCCCAATAGAAGTAGTAACCAAGGGTTTCCCAAAAGCTAAAGCCTCAATATTCTTAATCTTTAACCCAGTACCAAACTGAATGGGGTTAATAATAATGTCAGCTTTTTCATAGGCCGTTTGCAAATTGCTAATAGAACCCAATTTCCTACAACCATCATAGTCTGCAACATGGTCGCAAATATCGCCTACCAGCAGTAACTCTAGCTCGGCGACCTGGTCTTTCAGAAAGGGAAATATAGTTTGGATGAAATAGTTGAAAGCATCAACATTAATTGGATTTTGCGAAGCTAAAAAAAGCAGCTTATGGCTTTGCTGAGGCCTAGGTAAACAAACTACGGGCATTAAATGACCCACGGTAACTACCCGATGAGCAGGTCGCTGAGTTGCAAAATAATTGGCTTCACCACTCTGAATGGCGACAATAATATCGGCCCGTTTTAGGCCTTTACATTCCTCACGAGAGGTAGTAGAAAACCATTGGGGAGTATGCCCTTGGCGCTGATATAGCTTATACCGTCCCGCGAAAATGTCATGGGTATCAATAATCTTGGTGCAGTCTTGGTCAAAGCACTCTAACGCCTTTGAGAAGAAAACATATTCAACCATAACAACATCAGGACGAATCTCCTCAGCTAGTTTACTTAGGTATGGGGTAACGCTGTCATCATACCAATCATCAATCTCAAAGTTGTAGCGAGGATCATTGCCTGCCCAGGCTTGAAGACGGCGGACAATCCGCTGATCAAGGCGCCTAGAAAAACGTTTTTTGCGGGTATCAGGAGCCCGATAAGGAATGACATGAAAATTGCACCCCCAGGCCTCGCGCATTGCCACCGTATCTCCCAGAGTTTCTTGAATATGAACAAAATGTACGGTGTAGCCCAAATCTCTCAGAACGATCAAGAGGCTATAGATTCGCGCCCGGTTGCCTGCCGTCTGGGGATGGGACGGGACGGGTGAAATAACGATAATTTTCTTAGACATGGGCTATCCCTGGAGTAAGCAGGTGGGTAGAGTTAAACGAAGGGTAGGTTAAGCAGTTGTGCGTTTATTTTTAAAATTTCGATCCTAGTTTAGGATGAGCTGGTACTCACTAACGAGCTTATTCGGAAGACATTTTAGATGCTCAACTGCTTTGAATACGCCTTGCCTAACCTGGGAAAATTATAGCTTTTAAAATAGACCCAAAAAGCCCTCTAGGCAGCAATTAGAAGCTCATTTTCTAAGCTCTCATAAACCCCGAACCTTAACATGGATAGAGCTTAGCCGCTTAAGGTACTTTACCTGGGTATCAACGTATGATGATCGGTTATTCCTCTAAAGAAGAATCAAGAGACTCTATGTGATGTCCATTCTCAGGCAAGCTAGAAAGGGAACGACCAAGCATTTCTTCTCTTGCCACTAATAAGTCAAGGGGTGTTACCAAGAGATCAAGTAAGTTTCCTTTTTTCAATAAAATCCTCTTGATACCAGAAGGCATGTCTTTGATAATCCATTTCTTCCAGCTTTGAAGATAGTTTTCATGGGTGATAGAAGGCGGAAAAATAGCCCTCTGGTAGAGCTCTTCAAGATACTTATGGGACTTTCCGTAACGACGAAACTGAGCTCTTAACCCCCGGAGCGATTGACGATGTTTATGCTCAACAACAGCTTGTTCAGTGATATAGAGTTGCCATTCAGAACCCTGTTGAACACGCCAGCAAAAATCAGCGTCCCCGCCAGTTGTTAGGTAGGGTCGAAAAAGACCTACTTGTTCAAATACCTCCCGCCGCACCGATAAGTTGGCGGTAGAGGCATAGGGCAAAAAAGCATGACTCCCAGATCGAGCTTGATGAAGAATTTGTTTACGGCTTGAATACTTCTCAATCAGGGTTTGGCCCTTAGCTGCAACAATTGCTCCTCCTATTAGTCCAACGTCAGGTAAAGAACCAAAAAGTTTAACAATATCGGCTATCCAGGTAGGTTGAGGATAGCAGTCTACATCGGTGAAGGCTAGAATCTTCCCTTTGCTGCACCGAATACCTTGGTTACGCGCAGCATATGAGCTTTGAATATGATTTTCTACCACATGGCGAAACTTGAGGTTTTGCTTTTGAGCTTCTTGACAGATAAAAAGAATCGCCTTAGTTGTATTATCCGTACTGCCATTATCAACGAAAATAAACTCGCACTGATTAAGAGGATAAACTTGAGACAGCAACCTCTCGAACAGCAAGCATATACTATTCTGAGCATTATAAGCAGGAACTATAACTGAAATTTCTGGCTCAGGAGAAGTCTTATGATTGATTTCCGCGGGAAGATGCAACATTCCTCGTAAATCCTCAAGCAAGGTAACTCAAAAGTTAAACAGACTTTTATAGTGAGTGTTTTTTGTAGTAATCAAACAAAAAGTCTGGCCAAATAAATGTGATAATTTTTCCGATCCCATAAAGTATCTCAAACATCAAAATATAAACAGCCGCAAGTAGAAAAGAAGCAACTAATTTTCTATTTTCTCGCAGCACAGGTTTAATCTTTTTCCACTTAAATGGCTTAAATTCTAAAAAACTTTTGAATATGCCATTGAGTCGATTAACATTGGTAACCCGAAAAATTTCTTCAGATGATAGACCTTCTTCACACAGGGATTTTAGGGTTTTGTCACGCTCCTTGGCCATGTACAGCTTAAGATGTGACTTTAAAACTTCATCCCTACCCATTAGCAAGTATCGCCAGAAGATGAAAGACCCTTGTGGAGGTTCGTGGAGAGCTTGGCTCAAGGGCAGCTTTATAATTTTCTGTTGCCCTAGTTCGCACAGATAATAAGCATGTAAATTACAGTTGCCCCGATAGGTAGGCTGGTTAATAGGAATAGGATTCTCTAGCAAAAACTGCCTGCGGAAAGCAACATTGTTCAAGAAATAATAATTTGATTCATAAGGCTGTTGGTGTTTAGAATATCTAGGAAAGAAAAAATGGCATGCAATCGCCAGCTCATATACGTTCCTGATGGGGGTGCTGCTTTCGCCAGCCACAATTTGTACGTCTGGATTTTCTTGAAGAAACTCAAGTGTCTGCTCAAACAAATCAGAAACATACTCACAGTCAGAGTCCAGAAAAAACACTATATCTCCAGAAACTAGCGAAGCGCCAAGCATTTTCCCGTCATAATACTGGACACCTTTCGCATAGTGAATTGATATCCAGGGATATTTTTTTTGCAGCTCACCAATCACATCTTGGGAAACATACCCGCCATCAATAATAATAAACTCATTCGCGTTTTGAGGCTTAATTGTCTGCCTTGAAATCGAATCCAGGCTTCTATAAACGTTATCTAACTCAACACTGGAGAGATTTTCGGTTTCATAAATGACTGAGAAAGAAAGTTCAATTTTTGGGGCTGAGTTAGACCGATTCAGAGTAGATGCTAAAGTCATTTTTTCTCCAAAATAAAAACTCAGATTGTGAAAAAGCGGTTCAAAAATATTACTTCAAGGTAAATCATTAGAGGAAATATGAACCCACTCCCTTGGCTGATAATACATAGACCGCCCAGTTGCTTCTTGATGGCTTTGAACATTAAAACGAAAATCTTCAACGGCATCAAGGTGATACAGCTTTTGTTTTTTGGCAAAGATATCCATCAGATAACTTCCTGCCAACAACCCCAAATAAGGCATTTTCATTCGAATCTCATGGTTGCCGGGCTTAAGATTAATTGCCTGACCATCTTGTAGGCTATTAATTAAGAGAACTGTCTGGCCACCAGCACCCATACCCTTGACGGAAAGCGTCAGGCCAAACTGCTCAACTGGATGATGGGCGATAATTTTCACACAAATATGAGTTAGCTCTCCAGATACAGGTGAAGCCATTTTATGACTAAACTGATTTAGAAAAAAGACTTCTTGTATGTCTACATCCACTTGTTCTCTGCGTTTAAGAGCATCAAGACCTTCAAAAGCATCTGTAGTTTTTTGCGTAAATAAATCTTTTTCGTACTCTAAAAGAACAGAACTCGCATCACCTAAACCTCTAAATCTTCCCTGATTGAGATAAATCGCTTTGTCACATACGGTTAAAACCGAGTGTGAATCATGGCTGACTAAGATGAACGTTACTCCTTTTTGCCGCAGCTCATGCAGCTTCTGAAAGCATCTGCCCCTAAACTTACTATCACCAACAGCGAGAACTTCATCAATCAGCAAAATATCTGGTTCCGTGAATATGGCTGATGCAAACCCTAAACGAGCAGCCATGCCAGAGCTATAACTTCTTACAGGCGTATCAATAGCATCGGAGACCTCTGCAAAATCGACAACGGCATCAAATCGCTTATCAATCTCCGTGTTAGTTAAACCCAAGATTGACATATTGGCATAGATGTTTTCTCGTCCAGTTAGTATTGGATTGAAGCCAGCCCCTAGGGCAATCAGCGGAGCAACTCGTCCATTTACACCTACCATACCGATATCTGGCTTAATCAAGCCAGCGATGATTCGCAACAGCGTTGACTTACCGCTACCATTTTTGCCTACCAAACCTAGAGCATCACCTCGGTTTAAGGTAAAGCTAACATCTTGAAGAGCCCAAAACTCTTGATTACGAAGCTTGGCGTTGATGTCGCCTCGCAATCCTAAAACCTCCTTAGACATATCTTGAATACCATAGAATAGTGAGCTTTTTAGGCCTCGGCAGAATTTTTTGGATACGCCTTGCACCGAAAGTACTAAATTTGAATCTTCAGGTCTTGCCACAACAGATAAGCTAGGAGTTACTAAAAAACACTAAATTATCAAATATCTCGATAATGTAAAGTATTACTGAATACAAAGTTAAATGAATCACGGTGTCCAGATATTCCTCATTCCCAAACCCACTCCATCATAGCTTCAGGGCATAAGCTAGAACTAGATGAGTCAGCCATAGAAATTGATTTAAATAAGCTGATCAGGCAGGTCTGGTGTAGCGACACTGTCTCCCTCCGTAGCCTGGATGTAAATAAGGTAAGCGGCATAGTTTAAATGTTGAAGAGAAAGCAGCAAACTATTGACATGAGCACGATTACCCGCATTTTTGGGATAAGATGAGATCGGGGAAATAAACAGCACTCTTTTTGACATAAAAGATATTCCTACCGTCCATAACAGTGCTCATTCGGGTCAGGCAAATGCTAATTTTTCAAATCTAGTCGTTTCAATAACTCCAAAGTTGAGGTACACTTCACCTATCTAGGAACCGCTTTAATTCACCAATCAAAGTCAGACACATAGCCAGAATCAATTAGTGTCTGGCCAGCAATAGCTTTAAATATTCTTTTCAACTTAATTGGCCAATCATTCCATTTTCCTGATGGCTGAAATAAACCATCTTTGGCAATAGGCTCCCAAGTAACCTTGCCTTCCTGTTTTTTAAAGGATGACCCCCTAAGCGGAATATTTTCTATTTCTTCGTAAGGAAATTTATCAGGATTTAGATTGAAATGTAGACAGACAGTCCGGACAAATTCAGCAGGTTCTTGAACAGCTTCTTCATATTTAGCTAAAATAAATTGCTCGGATCGATCACCTTCGCGATCGACAAAACCTAGAATTGCCGTGACTGAGTCATTCCATCGTTGGCAGACTTCAACAAAATCTGAATTAGGCCAAGTTTTTATTGTAGAGTTAACTACGTCCCGACCATCCCTTAACAGCAATAACAAATTTTCATGGGGAAAGAGCGCAAAGAAATAAGCCAGATAATTAACATTAGGATCCTTAAGTAACATACGCTTTCCCTCAGGGATATAATCATATAAATAGCCTATGAAGGCAGAGCCAAATAGAGGTAAAAAGTCATGCGCTCTTACTTTTCCTTGGTTTTTAGGATAGGCATTCAGAAAATCATTTTCAAAATCGAGTAGGTGATTTGTAAACTTCAAAAAGGGAATTTCCCAGATTTCGTTGGGGTAAGCATAGAGATCGGGGTGAAGTCTTAAAAGTTCTCCCAAAAACACCGTTCCAGAGCGCTGCATCACGCCATGAATCATGATGGCAGGGGCTCGCTCCGCCTCACGAATTCTTCTGGCGACTTTTAAGGCGGTGGCGCTTATATCTAGAGTCTCAGTATTGAAGCCTGATGGATAAGTAGATAGATGTTCATGGCCAGGTTTTTTCCGTAGCCAGTGACGTAATATCTGCTTAAAATATGCTCTCAAATTCTTTAATTTTTTGAATTCCATCACTTACTAAACCTACTGGCGATCTGTGGACAATGTTCACTGGAGGTATGTTGATAAGGCGTTAAGAAAATTAGCTTTAGATATATCCTGTACTTAAGTGATTGTTAATTCCTTTGAAGATATTATTTGGACTGCGAATAACTCATAGCATGTATCCTGGTATAACTCAGACATATAACCAGCACTTAAGAAAGCAAACCTCGACAATATCCAAGTTCCCTAAAGCGAGTACATTTTTCCAAAAATAATTCTTTAGTCTTGGCAGGAATAAACACATAAATTAGATGCTGCGGTTTCCTGACGAATTTTCTTAGGGATCTAGCAACCAAGCCCAGTCGCTTTAGAAAATTTGAAGGAGTATCTTGAAGCTCAGATTTAGCCATCGATACCCCTTGCCAATATAATCTCTGGATAAACCAAGACTGGGTTAGGCGGGATGGAGTAACGTGATGCTTAACGCTGATAGCAGGATCATAGTAAATACCGTGGCCCTGCTTTTGGATGAGTCCCTGTAGGTAAAGCTCCTCATTGGAGAGGAGCTTCTTCCCCTGGCGGCCCAGCGCTACGTTAAAGCCCCCAACCTGATCAAGCACCGATCTTAGAAACGCCATATTGGCCCCCGCAATATATTTTGGCTTTTCTACCCAAAACGGTGCATCTGACCAATCCACGATAGTCAGATAACCCAGGAACTGATCCGGTAGCCATTCCGGTCGGGGCGATTCCCAAATTGGCTCAATCTTACCTCCCACGCTCCCCGGTACCGGCTGAATGTTCTGAAAACAATTCACAATCCGCTCCAGCCAAGTTGGCGCGGCAATCGCATCATCATCCAAATAGGCAATGTACTGCCCTGCTGCCTGGGCCAGCCCTGTATTTCTAGCCTGGGATAACCCCACTTTCTTTTCGAACACGTACTTCAGGTTATTGACCTGGCTAAACTGTTGGTCAATAGCAGCCTTGGTATCATCCGTTGAATTGTTATCGACTACTATAATCTCATACTGGCTATGGTCAAGGGTCTGCTCTAGAAGGCTTTGAACCGCCTTGCCAACGTAGGTCGATCGATTAAAGGTACAGATGACAGCAGATATGAGAATTTCCATATTAATGATTTAGATGCCTAACGGACTAAAGAACTAAGAAGTGTAAGCTGCAACCAATAGACTTGGTCGCAGCCAAAATAGACGACTAGGCCATAAGCTTATCCTTGAGCCGCTTAAGCCGCTTCTTAAACTGGTGCAGGTTGTGGCTATACCCAAAGTTCACGTCGGTCAAATCCTTGAGCTTTTCAAAGGGAATGAGTCCGTGAAAGAAAGAAGATAACAGTATCCGCTGAGCTAGAATTTTATTTTCCTTAAGCCTGAGCAACTTAGGTAAAACTTCTATATAGAGAAAGCCTGATTTTGCCCTAGAACTAATCGCAGAGCCCCAGTCGTTGATCCAGTCTATGGACAGTCTATAGTCAGCAATCCTTGAGACCTGATCTGTCCTGGGCTCATTATTCCAGATACTCAGAGGCTGATTGATAAACACAAAATCTGCCCCTGCGGCTTCTAGCCTAAGGCAAAAGTCCCAATCTTGGTGTTTTTTGAGGCTAGGGCGAAATTTTATCGTATTGGCCAATTGCGTAGACAGCACAAGAGTACTTGTTTGCATATCGCCCTGCTCACAGAATAAGTATTCTGCCAGGGGTAAGGTGGCTTCTTTACCCCGCTCAGGAATAGTTTTTTGATCGGCAGAATGTTCAAACACTCGTTGACTGTAGGCCACAATGTGAGAAGAGGCTTGATAATGCTCAATTGCTTTGAGCTGAACTTCAAGCTTGTTAGCGACCCAGGTATCGTCTGAGTCTAAAAAAGCAATAAAGTGCCCCTTCGCCAAGACAATACCGGTATTTCTTGAGGCGGCACCACCCATATTTTGGGGGTGGCGTACATAATTAATCCTGGCATCGTTAAGCTCTGTCACAACCTGCGGCGTGTGATCGGTAGAAAAGTCATCAACTACGATAATTTCATAGTCCTCAAATGTCTGACTGAGGACACTATCAATAGCCCTTTTAACTAAACAGGCCCGATTAAATGTAGGAATGACCACACTCACAACTGGTTGCTCTTTCATGGTCAGATACCGCTCCAGGGCAATTAACTCTACACTTTTTCTACGGTCAAAGCAGTCAGCAAAAAATTTCTGGAATGCTCCAGTTCCGCATCCACTGTTGCATTCACCGAGTCATAATCAATCGGCAGCAGCTGTCTGCCCAGGGGATCAGAACTAAAGTCACTTAGCAGGCGCTGGCTTAGCCCAAGTCGCTTTAGCAGGTCAGGAGTTTTGTTAGACTTACTAGGGCGATACAGCGTCGTAAATTGCTGATTAAACTTAATTGAAAAAATAGTGCCGTGGAATAAATTAGTGACGATATAAGATGCCTTACTAAAGTAGTTTATCCAGTCGGCAGGACTGGCATCCATGCAGTTTTCACCTATGCCAACCGGCTCTCCAACTGACAATATTTTTAACTCTTTAGCTGCCGCAATAGATTCGATAAACTTCTGTTGATCGGCGTTTAGCCTGCCCTCAAGATAGAGTAGGAGATAGGGCTCTGGGACTTTTGACTGAGCATCTATAAATTCATTAAAATCAATTAGAAAGGTGGGATCTAACACTAGAGAGACCAGCTTTTCGGTCGCCACTACTGCTAAGTCATAACTATTTGAATCTCGAACAGAGATAGCATCAAAGTCAGAAAGTAGGTTCTGAATTGTGCCGAAGTGCTTGCCCCAATCTACGGTAGGGCCACAGCTAGCAGCATAACTTATCTTTTTGAACGTGCATTTAGTTTCACCTAAGTCTAAAAAGTAAGCTGAGTCAAAACCACGAATGGAGTCGGTGCACCAAATCTGATCACTGCCGCAAACAATGGCGTCATACTGGCCGCTTTTGTCGACCTGTACAAACTCGTCTAGCTTATCTTTTTCAAAGATTTTAATTGCGCTAAGTTTCACCTCTGTATTCAAAAAATGGCCCATTCTAAAGTATTTTAGCAGGCCTGGGAGCGAAAACTTGATCAGATTTTCAGTAAGAATCTTGCGCGATTTTGATTCAATCGGGAAAAAGATTTTCTGTCTGTAGTAATTGACGGCTGCTGGGTGCCTGTAGTCTATAACTTCAACGTCAAAACCGTGCTGCTGAATTATTTTATAGAGCGCGTATGTTTGCAGCGTTGCGCCATAGTTAGTGGTGTGATGATAAGTGAGAATTCCTACTCTCATGGCTTTCAGTTTTGACATGTAGGTGCATTGAGTGATGAGCTTGAAATCAACAAACTATCTGACTACAATAATTTCTAGCTGAGACTTCTTCCGCTTTATAAAATGAATTATTTGAGCTATATATATAAGGAAAATTATTGAGAAGGGATGACTGGACTTGTTAACTATCCAATTACTTGTTTTCGCAGAAAAACTGGATTCGCCAACGCGTAAACCTTTAAGGCTCTCTAGAATCTTAGCGTCGGCTTGCTTAAATACCGAGCCGCAGTTTGAACCAGTATAGTCTTGATTAGCTTTTGACCATTTACAGCGTTCTGCGATGGGGTTTTTGCTGAGGCTCGCTACCGGAAAGTTAAAAATCGCGCTAGTAATCAGAAGGGATTGAACACCTGAAAAAATTGTTTCACGATATCCCCGGACTATGTCTTCTGTGCCTAAGGTTATAATGCAGTTTTGGGCGCAGTCAAAAAAGTCAACGCTCTCAACAAAGTCATAGATAGTCAAATTAAATTTCTGCCCCCTCCCTGCATTCATGGCAAGTGCACCCCCAATCGTAGCTGGAACGGAAGCCAGGTAATAAAAGGAATCTAGCGAGTTCTCAAAGCAGTACTTTAAAACGTCAATGACTAAGGTTGACGACGTAGCTCTTATTCTCGCCCCTGAATCAGACGTCGAAATCGGCACTATGTCTGGCTTGAGCTTATTCTTCAATACCAGGGATCTGACTCGTCGTTTCAAAAAAAACGTATTCGAGCCATTCCCGAGAATATAAATCTTTCTATTGGCGGTCTTGGCAAAGTCAACGTACTCACAAAACTGCTGAATCGTATTGAACTCAGCATAATATTCAAAATAATGTTCGGTTCGATAAAAAGATAAGCTGTTGCTAACTAAATTATGGAGGGTCTTCATGGTTTCTAACTAGTTCGTCAGGTCACTTGAATTGATTTTTGTAAAGCGCTAGGAAACGATTTATTCTTTTTATTTAGCCGTAGCTCAACAGCTTGAGAATTAATTAAGAACATTTTGCTAGTTTGACGGCGAACCGAATAAAAGCTCAGTCTATAGTGTCGGCTACAGACCACTCTCGCGGTTGGTAAAATATGCATCTATCCATAACTTCTTGGCTGGTCACAGAGAACAAGAAGCCCTCTATACAGTCGAGTCGACTGAGCTCATTTTCAGTAATAAAAAGATCCAATGTGTAGGTGCCAAGCTTTAGCCCCAAGTAAGGAAAGTCAAGCCTTATCTCTCGCTCTCCTGGCATCAGATCGAAGGTCTTTTGATCTCGAAAACTATTCAGGTAAAGTGACCCTTCTCCCCCATCAGCAAGGCCCTTTATGATTAACGACAGACCTACTTTTTGTAGCGGTTTTGTGACCTTGCACGCTACGCAAAACTGAGCCGGTTTACCCGTTTCAGGAAACGCAGTCTCTTCGCCCCATTTATTTCTAAAGAAAAGTTTTTGAACCTCTAAGCCAAGATCTTCCACTGACCTCTTAGGGGAAATGTCTAATGATCCTGAAGCCCTTAAATTTTCAGAAAAAAACAGATCTTCTTCATATTTTTTCATGATTGAGGCAGAATCCCCGAAGCCAATACACTCCCCCTTTTTGAGGTAAAGTGAGGATTCGCAAACTGTTAGAATTGAATTAGCATGATGGCTAACCAGAATGAAGGTAGTGCCCTGCTGCCGTAAATCACTGAGTTTTCTGAAACACTTGGCCCTGAAGCGGCTATCTCCAACCGCTAACACTTCGTCGATTAGCAAAATTTCAGGTTCCGTAAATATAGCGCTTGCGAATCCAAGTCGGGCCTGCATTCCCGAGCTATAGCTTCTCAGGGGAGAGTCAATTGAGTCGCCGATCTCGGCAAAGGCCACCACATCTTCAAAACGCTCGTCAATTTCTTCTTGGGTCAGCCCCAAAATTGACATATTGGCATAGATATTTTCTCGTCCAGTCAGCACCGGGTTAAAACCAGCGCCTAGTGCAATCAGGGGTGCTACTCGACCATTGACAGTCACCGTGCCGACGTCGGGTTTAACCAGCCCGGCGATAATTCTCAGCAGGGTCGATTTGCCGCTACCATTTTTACCGACTAAGCCAAGTGTCTCACCACGCCGCAGCTCAAAGCTAACCTCCTGGAGCGCCCAAAATTCCTTTTTCCGCAGGGTAGTGTTAACATTGCCTCGCACGCCTAAGACCTCCTGAGCCATGTCTTGGACACCATAAAATAGCGAGGTCTTTAAATCTCGGCAAAACTTTTTAGACACCCCCTGCACCGAGAGGACTAGATCGGTGTCCTGGATCGCTTTCATAGCAGGTTGATGGGAAGTGACAACTGTCATTAGGAGCTAAACCTCTCGATAGCGTAGGGCATGGTCAGCCGAAAAATTAGCCAGGCTATGGGTAGCCCCACAAAGGCCAGGGCGCTGGCCAGCCAAAACCCTTGAGGCGAGGATATATGCCCGGTGGTGGCGAGTTCGCGGGTGGTTACGAGCAGCGGTGTAACTGGGTTAAATCGTACTAGCATGGCAAAGGGGCCATCTCCCGTCGGGGGGGGATAAATGACCGGCGTAAACAACAGCCAGATTGTCAGCAGGACTTGAATACCCCGCTGAAAATCTTGGTATAAGGCGTTGAGGGGCGCTAAAAAAATGCCTAGTACGGTACCCAGTAAAATAAGATGCACCAGCGCCACCGGAGCCAAGACAATGGTGGGTGGCACGGGTAGACGAAACCACAAAAACATGCCCACAATCAAAATCAGCTTGAAGCTAAAGTTGAAAATGACCTGGGCAACCGCCGACAGAATGAGCGCCTCGCGGGGAAACTGAATCTTGGCCAACATCATTCGAGCGGCAGCTACTCGCTGTATGGGCAGCGTGATTGCCTCGGCAAAGGTTTGCCAGAGAGCTGTACTAACCATAACGTAGGCCGGAAAGGGAATATCCGTCGTGCCAACATTAAGCACTTTGGCATTAGCTGCAAAGCTGAGGCCTGCCGCCGCAATAATAGGCGGAATAATCGCCCAGGCCAGCCCTAAGAACGATTCTCGGTACTGGGAGCTGATATCTTTTTTGGTAAGCTGCCAAGCGAGTTCTCGGGAACCTAACAAGTCTAGCCACATAGACTGGAATAGCCGCCGGGGATGGCGTATTTCACTAGCAGGGCGATAAATTTTCCAGGTGCTACGACGAGCTACATGGAGTGATTTTCTTGGCGGTGGCGGTGACGAGTTTGATGTGGTCATAATTTGAGCTAGAACAGGACTTAGATGATCGTTAATTCCAGGCGATCAAATTTATGCAATAACAGTTTGTCTGCTTTTCCTTAAGCCATAGCTTAACCCGATTATTCTCCAAACTTAAAGCCGAAAAGATTGATCTCGTCCCTGTAGGTCTTAGCGATATAGCTTTTTGTTTCTTCATCATAGAAGTTGGGATAGGGGCTTTTTTGACTATCTATTAATAGTTTTGGCAGGTCTTTACAGGGGATTTTTAGATCAGTACAGACTTTTGCAAAGCCTGCCTCTAGATTTTCAAATCGGCCAATGAAATCATAGGGTAAGTTGCCGCGGCTATCCAGCAGCCAAAAAAGTTGAGACTTTAGCGCCCATTGGTCAGTATGCTTAAGTAAAAAGTCTTTGAAGGAACAGGTTGCAGGAATATTCAGGCTCTTTTGGTGAATGGGATCTCTCATGACGTTTTTGTACCAAGAGACTGCCCTAGACCATGAGTTGCGAACGAACGCAAATTTGTAGTACACCTCGTACTGACTGAACGATAGAAGCGCGGCGTGCTTAATTTTTTGGCGATAGCAGCTTTTAACAACATCTGGGTAAGAATAATGAGTTTTATAGGCTGGATTTTGAAGCACTAAGTCCAGCAGCGCTATCGGCTGAATTTGCCTAAGTGTTCTGTGATCTTGAACGCCGCGGGTTAGCTCTTCAAAATGCCCTAGCTGGCACTCTATACTGGTTCCAGCTGTTTTAGGAATGTGAATAAAAATGCACTTCAATTCATGGGATATCATAATCGCTTTAGATGGATAGCAACGAGAAACCTAATATTTGGAGCAAGCCGTATTTAAGTTAACAGCATTATTTTGTCAGAACTTGACCAAGTCGGACAACGACTTGGTCAAGTTCGCCTGCAAATATTTTCCCTAAAAAAGCTCTAGGCTGATCAGGTAGAGGCCTCCCTCCGGAAAGTTTATTGGTTATGCCCACCTTTTGATGGGCCGTTTCTCTGATGGACTTTTTCTTCTTGCTAACACCTAAAAAGTCAAAAGAGACGTCACCTAAGTGAAGATACAGTTCGACCTTAATATACCTGAGCCGATTCACTATGTCTTGATCCAGATAGTTCATGCTGAGCTATTAATAACGATCAGGCTTGAAATTCCAAGTTTTTCGGAGGCATTTATCTAAGAAATTTAGATGTGGCAAGATTGGTGTTGACCTAGGGTAGAGAATGCTCTAGATAATAGAGTTTCTGCCAAAAACAGCTGGCTTTATGGTTGAGTCGCCAAGCTCTGTGGAGCGTCGGAGCAGCAGTAGGCAAATCTAAACCTAAACCTCTGAGCCTAGGGCCGACTGACATTCGCAAGGCCAATGCCCATAACTTCCCTGGGTGCCATCAAGGCCAAAATTTTCACATCTTTTAGCAACGTCCAGTGGCTGATATAGGCTAAATCATTGCAGGGGATAACACATTGCTGGTTTGAACTAGCGGCACCTGCCATGGTCATCGAGCCGGTAATGCCGGGAAGTATATTAAAGCGAGCGCGTAGCGCTGGGGGTTCTCGAACAACGGCACAAATACTCCATGGTCGCGGGCCGACTAAACTCATTTCTCCCCGCAAAACGTTAATGAGCTGGGGCAGGTGGTCGATCTTCCGCTTGCGCATCCATTTACCAAGCACCGTTACCTTGACATCACGACCTTCGAAGGATTGCTCTGTCGCGCCATAGCGATCCCTGAGAGGCCGCGTATCGGCATCGATGACCGTGGATCGAAATCGATAGAGCCGAAAGAGTTTGCCGCGTTCCCCCACCCGCCACTGGGTCTCAAAGACAGGACCTTGATTTTCAAGCTTGATTAATGCGGCCAGCAGCAGCAGTAACGGGCTAAGCCCGATTAAAAGCAATACAGCGGCCACTAAATCGCCCAGCCGTTTAATCCGCCAAGCGGTAGGATGCTGATTTTTGGGCGGGTTTGGCAGCCCTGGAATTCTCAGGTAAAGGGGTTTTTGAGCACCCTCACAGGCCTTGGCCCACAGATCGATGACAACCCGGCCCAGATCGAGATCGATACACACCGCCGTCGCCTGGGATCGGGCTAAACAAGCCTGAAACCAGACCTCGCTAGCCAGCGCTGGCAGCGGCACATCGCGGCCACTCACCATAGCACTGACCCATAACTTGCCCTGGCGCCACCGCAGCGAACAGGCCATCGGGTAGCTCTCGTCCGCAGCTGGGCGAGCGGCCAAAACAGGCTCTGGATGAACTACTGGGCTATTGGAAAAAGTCATAACTGGTTTCAAGGGGAGGGCAACACCTGAACGCCTGAGCCCGTTGACCCGGTCAGGGGTTAACGAGCTGAACGCTATTAGACGGGGTAGAGTAAGCCGAATATCGAGCTGCTGGGGTACTTTTAGCCCCGTTGGCGATGATTCCCAGCACTCGTATTGGGGCGAGTAGCTCCATAATTTCCGTTAGCTCTGGCTGGGTAATGCGGTCTAGCCGAGTCACCAACAGGGTGCCGTCACAAACAGCCCCCACCTTGAGCGAGTCGGCCATGCCTAGGATTGGCGGCGTGTCTACCAGCACTACATCGTAGTGAGCTTTGCAGCGGGCCAGCAGCGACCTGAACCGAGGCGAGCTGAGCAGCACAATCGGGTCGTTGGGGACTGGCCCAGCGGGCAGTACATCCACCCGAGCCAAGCCAAAGTCAAGGCGGTGGGGCCGCACTTTGCCGCGCTGGCCCGCCAGCAGGGTGGCCAACCCCCGCTCCATCGACAGCCCTAGCCCCGCCTGGATGCCCGACTGCCGCAGGTCGGCATCGATGATGAGAATCCGCTGGTTCATCCGAGCCAGGCTAAGGGCCAGACCTAGGGTCAGGGTGGTCTTGCCTTCCCCTGGTAGCCCAGAGGTGACCGCAATCGCCTGGGAACCCTGGTTGCCGGGGAGCAGTTGCAGATTATTGGCGATTAGATCCAGGGAATCTCGAAATTGGTGTCCCATCACCGTCTGCACCAGCTCTGAATCGGCCAGTTCGGGATGCAGGCCGTTGGCGTGGCCATCATCTCGTCGAAAGGGGGGCAGGGCGAAGCCGCGGCGGATAGGTTGCAGGGGTAAAATGCCCAGCAGCGGCAGGGGCACCTGTTTCTTCAGTTCCGCTGAGGTGCGTACTCGTTTGTCCATACTTTCAACCGCAAAGGCGAGGGCGCCACCTAGGAAGGCTCCCAAGATCAGCCCCAGGGCCAGGGGCTTAATTGGGTCGGGGCCAATCTGGCGACCCTTTTTGGGGCTTTCAATCACCTGCCACACAAAGCCGCCCCGGGCTAGCTCTGAACTCAGCTGCTCCCGCTGTATCAGCAGCTCTTCGAGGGTGTTGCGCTCAATTTCTACGACGGGCTGAAGCCGATCGTATTCGGCAATTAGATTGGGGTAGCGGTCAATTTGCTGGCGCAGTTCGGTCTCCATGCCGGCCAGGGTGGCGAGCCGAGCCTCTAGGCTTTTCATCGAAGCCTCGGCTTCGATGAGGCTGCCGACCAAATTTAGATCGACCTGGCCAAGTTGGAGAAAGGTCTGGAGAGTGGGGTCTAAATCCGTCACCGGCTGGCGAGCGACAATGCTAATTTCGTCGCGCAACTCATCCAGCTGATTATCGCGCTGGTTGATCAACACCTGCACCTGGGGATCTTCGTTGGTAAAGAGAATTTGTCGGTCGGCGAGGGCCAGGGAAGTTTCCTGGAGCTGGTTGAGCAACGACTGTACCCGGCTCGACTGGCTGAGTCGAGAGGCCACCAGGGCTGATTCGGGCGACAGAGCCAGCTGGTCTTTGAGGGTGGCAAACTGCTGCTGAAGCTGGCTACGATCGGCCAGCAGCGTCCGCTGTTCGGCCTGGATGCGACCAAGCGACTCAACGACCGATTGCCCCTGTACGCTGGGATCCAGCAGATTTTGATTTTGGCGAAACTCTTTTAAATCGGTCTGGGCCTTGAGGAGATTTTTCTGGGTTTGGCTGAGCTGCTGATTGACATGCTCTAGGCCTCGAATCAGCCGATTGGCCTGCTGGTCTTTGTTGTACTGCAGGTAAACGGCCTGTAGCGCATTGAGAACTTTTTGGGTTTTAACCGGGTCCTCATCAATATAAATCGCTTCAAAAATGCGGGTGGCGTTATCCCCTTCCTCAATCTGTTCGAGGGAAAAGTAGCGCTCCACGTCGCCGGGTTTGAGATCGGGATATTCCCCCTGCAGAGAGTTGACGGCATCGACAATAAATTGGCTGCTGCGCATCAGGGCGAGCTGGGTAGCGTAGTCAGTCTGGTTCACGCCGCTGTCGGCTAGACCAACAAAGTCGCGCCGCTGCAGGTCTTGGTTAAAGTTGGGTTCAACAATCAGCTGCATGGTGCTTTCGTAGGTAGGCTCGGCGTTGAGCGCTACGTACACCGCTCCGGCCATGGTCAGGGCCAGGGTGCCCGCAATCCAGGGCCAGCGCCGCAGCAAAACGCCGAGCAGCTGGCCATAGCCGAGCTCGGGTTCTTGGGGATAGGAAACGTCTGAGGTAGCAACCATAGTTAACGCGGCATCAACGTAAGGGCTGGCAATCCTAAGCGACTGGCCATGTCGGTATCCAGGGTTTCTAACAAAAACTGATCTAGTTTTTTAAAGAAGGCCTCATGGGTAAAATTAGCCAGGGCGTGGGCTCGAATTTGATGATAGTGCCAAGTTTGACTAACGGCATATATTAATGCCGCCTGCAGGGCCTCAGGGGTCTGGCGATTAAAAAAGACCCCGGTTAGCCCCGGCACCTGGGTATCTAACACCCCTCCGGCCCCGTAGGCTACCACCGGCGTACCGCTAAAGTTGGCCTCTACGGGGACGAGGCCATAGTCCTCTAGGGCGGCCACGATCACCATTTGGGCTTTGGCGAAGAGCTGCCTACGCTTGGCGTCGCTGACGTGGCCCACAAAGGTAATGTTATCTAGGGCAATGGCTTCTAGCCGCTCGCGCTCGGGGCCGTCGCCCATAATCACCAGGGGCCAGCCGAGCCAGTTAAACGCTTCGATCACAATATCAATGCGCTTGTAGCTGAGTAACCGACAGGACACCAGGTAAAAGTCTTCCTTTTCGTCCGAAAAGGTGAACTGGCTGCCGTCAATGGGGTAGTTAATAAACGAGGCCGGGCAGCGATAAAACTGCTCAATCCGGTCGGCTACGGTGCTGGAGTTGGCCACATACACATCGGGCTCGCGGGCGTAGTGCAGGTCGAGCTTGCGCATTTGCTGAAAAATCGGCTTCAGGATCGGATAGAGCATCTGATATTCCTTAAAGCCGCGCAGGTAGGTGCGGGTATCCCACAAAAAGCGGGTGATATTGTGGCAAAAGCAGATGTGCAGTGCGTCAGAACGGGTGCGGACGGCTTTGGCGAAGCTGGTGGTGCTACTCAACACCAAATCATAATCGTCCAGGTTGAGTAGGCGAAAGGCTGGAAAGTAAAGGGGGGCAAAGAGGCGGAAGTAGCGGCTGGCTCCAGGAATAGCTTGCAGGGCCGTCGTTTTGACCACCCGATTGCGCAGATCGATAGTTCGTTCAGGGTCGTAGAGGGAGGTGAAAATATCCGCCTCCGGGAACCGTTTACACAACAGCTCAAAGACCCGCTCGGCCCCGCCTCGTTGGGTTAGGTAGTCGTGTACCAGCGCAATTTTCATGGCCGCGCTTTCTCCTTAGGGTTGGTAGATGCATAGTAGTGACGTTCAGGCAACGGCGATGTTCAGGAGGAAGTGCTGGCTAGCCCAGCGAAACACAAAACCAGGCAAGCAATGCTCGGCGTTAACCGAGGGAATCAAATTTGGGTGCCCATGTCACAAACCTGCCGCAGTCCACCATGGAGTACGAGACTCCGCCAAATGAAACCCTAGCCAACCTGGCTAGTAGCTATCCCACGAGCAGGACCTTAGATGGCTACAGATTTTAATAGACATCACGCATACTGAACCAACTTAATCAGGGGATTAGAGCGTTAATTTAGGGGTTCAATTTATGGACTACGGCTAGGGAACCAGAGACGGGGTTAAAACCGAACAGTTCCCAGTCCGTTAAAGGGGCACCTCTGAGAGCTTGTAAGAAATAAATACCACAACAAATTGTTATAAACAATAGCCGCTACCCACTATTACCTCAGTATTTTCGCTCACGCTTTGAGACTAGGGATGAT
>DAIUJR010000048.1:0-47458 GCA_036848635.1 Nodosilinea sp. CTOTU7336 | reverse complement strand
GAGGGGTGAGGGGTGAGGGGTGAGGGGTGAGGGGTGAGGGGTGAGGGGTCGAATTGGGGGTCGGTGGGGTTGCTGAGCACGTCGTCGAGGCGGTTGAGGTTGCCCTGGAGGGTTTGCAGGGTGCTGCCGAAGCTGACTAGGCGGTTGACGGGGCGCTGAAAGCTGGTCATGAGTAACTGAAAGGCCACCAGCATACCCAGGCTGAGGCTGCCGTTGATGACGCGATAGCCGCCGATGACCAGCAGGGTGGTGGCGGTGAGGGTCGAGAGCAGGGTGGGCAGTAAGCCTAGAAGCTGGTTGGTTAGCCCGAGGGATTGCTGGGCATTGGCCGACTTGGTGTAGTAACCGGCCCAGCGGGCAAAGAAGTCAGATTCTAGGCCAGAGGCTTTGAGGGTTTCCATGGTTTGTAGGCCTGCGATCGCGACCCCGGCGGCCTTTCCCTGTTCCTGGGCCAGGCGCAGGTTGGCGTCTACCCGGTGCCGGGCTACCCACTGCAACATGACTAAATTAAGGGCGGCAAAGCCCACCACAATGGCCGTCAGTACCCAGTCGTAAAGGGCCATAACGACGGCATAAAAGCCCACTAAGGCCAGACTAATCACCGTGGTGGTCAGCCGCCCTGAGAGCACCGCCGCCACCTCGTCGTTGAGGCGAATGCGGCTGGCAATTTCCCCGGCGAAGCGCTGGCCGTAGAACCCCACCGGCAGGCGCAGCAGGTGCCACACAAAGCGGCTAGTCATGCCCACCGCCAGCTTAATGCGCAGCCCTTGGAGGTATCTCAGCTGCAGGGCCGTTAGCCAGCCCTGCAAAATCGCCGTCAGCAGCAGCCCCCCCAGCACATAGAACAGCCAGCCTGGCTGCTCGCCCACCAGCACCGAGTCAATAAACACCCGGTTGAGGGCGGGTAGCACCAGGGTGGGCACCACTAGCAACAGCCCGGCCGCCACCGCCAGCAGCAGCGCCCCGGTGGAATGCTCCAGCCGCTGCTTGAGGGACTGCACCATCCCCATCTGCCTGCCCTGCCGCTGGAAGGATGCCCCCGGTGTAAAGGTGAGGGCAATGCCGGTGTAGCCCTCGTCAAACTCCATAAAGGAGACGCGCCTTGGGCCGGTGGCCGGATCATTGAGGTGGACCTGATTACCCTGAAACCCCTCCACCACCAAAAAGTGGTTAAAGTTCCAGAACACGATAAACGGCGGGGTCAGCTGCTGTACCCGCTCTAGGCTTTTCTTAAAGCCTGCGGCCTCCAAACCATAGGTGCGCGACGCTTTCAGTACGTTAGCCGCCGTTACCCCATCCCGCGATACCCCGCAGGTCTGCCGCAGTTCGGCCAAGGGCACCGCACAGCCATAGTAGGCCAGCACAATGGCGAGGGCCGCCGCCCCACACTCCACCGCCTCCATTTGCAGCACGGTGGGGGTTTTGGCCCGCTTGGGATGGGGTTGACGCTTGGCCCGCCAGGGAGAGATAAACATGAAACGAGTCCTGCTAATGCGAAGAATCCGATCAGTCGGGAAAGGGAATGAGGGCTACGCTGAAATCAGCTCAGGGCTGAAGCGAGAAGCTCGCTTTGGGTTCTCGCCGACGCGGGACTGGCCGAGGCAGTTTTTGGGCCAGTAACCGTCTTACCGATTTAAGAACGGCAGCACGTAGGTAATGGGTGCCCGCTCGGCCAAAATCAGCCGACCTTCCACGGCCACCCCGGGGGCGATGCTATCCTCCGACATCTCTCCCATCTCAGCCATATCTGGCATCGCCTCGGAGAGCGCCGCCACCACCTCCACCGGCCCGAGCTGGGGAGAGTTTCCGGCGTTGGCCTGCTGTCTAGCGGTTTCTAGGGATAGATCGGCGGGGGCATCGACGGTGTGCACCTGGGCCGTGAGCGGATCTGCGCTGGCCCCCTGAAAGGTCTCTGGTCTGAGCTTAATCGTCATGCCGGGCTGAATGTGGCCTCGGTAGCGCGGCTCGAAATACAGCAGGGCGACCAAATGACCCAGCTCCTGAGACTGCACCAGCAGCCCCTGCCCCCGGGTAGTGACCGGAATTCGCCCGACGATACTCCAAATTAGCCCCAGCCCCAGAATGACGGCTATGGTGCCAACGGGTAGCCACTGTCGAGGGCTGACCAAGCGCATTAGCTCGTCGAGACGCTCGGGAGAAGACAACCGCTCCAGGGAGACCTGACGAAATAGCGGGGCCTGCGGTTCTGATTTTTGGGGTTCAGCCATGGGACACTCCTAGCCGTTGCAGCATCCAGTTAAACTTGGCCGCCCCCTCAGACAGGTTTTGCAGCGACTCCAGCGCAAGTTCTTCATTCTCCATTTCATCCATCAGGTCATCCATTAGATCCGCCATGCCTTGACCGTTCATGGCGCCATCCTGCGCCTCCGGAAGGGGGGGGATTGGCTCGGTGGCCAAGCTTTCGCCCACGGTTTGCAGCAGATCCAAAATTTGTCCCACAATCACCCGATAAAACCGGATGGCAAAACCCCCATCTACCTGAAGTTTGGTGGTGACCACGGGCCGGGGCACAGCCAGCAGGTAGGTTTCCTGCTGGGCACTCATAGTTACCGGCATCGGACGGAGGTCTAAAAATGAAATAATTCCCGGCAGTTCACCCCGGTCAATGGTGGCAAAGGCGGTCGAACCCTGGGAGGGCTGATCTGACTTAACAAAGCCAAGCTCCAGGGGATTTAGACCTGGGGCGGGGGCCGAGACGGCCAGTTTGCCATCCAGCACCACATAGAGGGCATCCACCGGACGACCCGCCCGCACTAACAGCTGGCCGGGTCGCAGAGTTTGGATTTCTCCAAAACTCACCAGCCAGTCGAGGTCGCTGTTGTAGAGTTCACAAAAAATAGTCAGCGCCTCCTGGCGGCTGTGGCTGCCCCAGAGCCGGACGCGGCCAGGCTGGGCAAAAATGCGCCGCAGCCGGGTGGTGTACATCACGGCGATGGCGCGGTACAGACGAGCCGCAAAGGGAACATCCTGACGCAGCTTAACCTGTAGCAGGTCTAAATTTAGGGCCAGAACCTGGGCGGGGGTAAGGGCCACGACCTGGGCCGCGGATTCGGCCTCAAATAATGGGGCCGCACCGACAATTTCCCCCGGCACAATCTGTTCAACCAGCTCTGGGCTAACGGTAGCGGCACCCTCGGCGGCATCTGGAAAGGTCAGGCCCAGCTGCCCTGAAATCAGCAGATACAGCGATCTCTGAGGCTGCTTCGGGTCAATTAAAACCTCGCCAGGGGCCAGGGAAGATCGTACTCCGTGGTCCGCCATCCAGTCTAAGTCGGCGTTGGCTAGCTCGCGTAGCAGAATGTCGTCCATAAAGAATGCATTTGAAAGGTGTTAGGGATGACCTGTAGTTAAGCGATGGCTCATAAAACCCCATCGATAGTCACTATTCGGCACTAACCTTAGAACGACCTGAGAGTCGGTTAAATAGGGCTTAGGAATTTAGCCCCTTGAACCGTTACAATTGACATTATATTTCGCCATAAAACTCAACATACTTTACAGCCTGTATAAACCCTTAATAGTTCCCGATTTTTCCTGTCTTGGTCAGTTTTGGGTTATTTATCCCGAAAAATGGCTATTGCCTGCCTGTAAACTTCTCGTCATTGAGGCTGATGGGTCAAAATATTAATTTTCCCTGGTGCCGCCATTAAAAAATATCTCTACTCAAATTAATTTTTTGACTGAAAAATATAAGGAAATTCCCCCAGCTTTCTCAGCTTCTATTCACTTACCCACTCAGACTCAGCTCTAACGTATAGATGTTCGCGCTTTGAAGGTAATGCGAGGCGAGACCTAAATTCCTCCCTCTCGGCTCTTAAAGCTCGGCACTGTTGTTGATTTCCAAGGTACTAACATGGCTGAAGATAAGAAAGAAATGCTCGAAGACCAAATTTCTGACGAGCAGCTTGAGGAAGTTGCCGGTGGCGTAAACCTTGACCAACTCCGCCAGGAGAACCTCGACAAAGATGCGGTTGATTTTGATACCGCGCGTCAGCAAAATCTGGAGAAAGACTAGTCTAGAGCCATTCAATGCTCAAAAATAGTCGTTAAGGCTAATTAATTATGCTTAAGGTTCTCTATGTGTTTTAGAGAACCTTTTTTATAGCAGTTGCCTCATCACTTTTCAAACGCCCTCTAAAGCCCAAGGGTGACATCCTCTGGTAGATCATCCCCCTGAACCTGATTAAAGATCACGGTTGCTAGGGCTTAAGTTTTTGGCTCAAAACTATCCAGGTTTACTTCATCTATTTTCAGCTTGCATTCATGTGACACCCGGGTCTTAGCCCTAAGGTATAGATGTTGATCTCAAAGGTATTGCCATGGTTGAAGACAAAAAAGAGAAACCGGAAGACCAGGTTTCTGAAGAACAGCTCGACGAAGTGAGCGGCGGCATTAGGGTTAACTTTGACCAACTCCGCCAGGAAAACTTGGATAAGGATGCGGTTAACTTTGACCAACTCCGCCAGGAAAACCTGGACAAAGACTAGTTTTAGCGCCACTGGTGCTCGAAAACTAGCCCTTTGGGTTCTCAGGTTACGCTAGGGAGGCTCTGGCATCAGAGCCTCCTTTTGATAGAGGTTGAATCATCTTTACATGGCCCCGGCAGCACGGCCGGGGCTTTTTTGCCTCGGCGAGTAGACCGGTGGGCCAGTAGACTTACCATCAGGGTAATTTCCCTTTCCGACCCCTAAATTCATGACCACCTACCGCAACCCGGCCCCCACCGTAGACCTAATTATTGAGCTGCTCCACCGGCCCCACCGCCCCATTGTGCTGATTGAGCGCCACAACCCGCCCCTGGGCTGGGCGTTGCCGGGGGGGTTTGTTAACTATGGCGACTCAGTGGAAGCCACCGCCCGCCGGGAAGCCCTCGAAGAAACCAGTCTGACCGTCACCCTGATTGAGCAGCTAGCCGTATACTCTGACCCCGCCCGCGACCCCCGTAAGCACACCCTCAGCGTGGTGTTTTTAGCCACCGCTACCGCCGACCCCGTGGCCGGAGACGATGCCAAAACCGCCGTGATCGTCAACCCCTGGGAAATTCCTGCGCCACTGTGCTTTGATCATGACCGCATTTTGAGGGATTATTTGCAGTATCGCCACTACGGCCAGCGGCCCCGCCTGGGTACCGACTGACCTAGAGATTGGTTTCTTCATCCGTTGTTCTACCGCAGTAACCCTATGGAACGTCAGATTATTACCACCGACCAGGCGCCGGCCCCCGTTGGCCCCTATAACCAGGCCGTGGTTGTCACCGGGCCGCTGGTGTTTGTGGCGGGTCAAATTCCCCTTGACCCGGTCACCGGGGAGTTAGTGGGTTTAGGCAATGCCGCCGCCCAGACCGAGCAAGTGATCGCCAACCTCAAGGCCATTTTAGAAGCCGCCGGGGCCAGCCTGAGCACCGTCGTTAAGACCTCGGTATTTCTCAAAGATATGAACGACTTCGCCACCGTCAACGAAGTCTACGCTAAATACTTTGGCGGCGAGACCGCCCCGGCCCGAGTCTGTGTAGAGGTGGCGCGGCTGCCCAAGGATGTAGCGGTTGAAATTGAATGCGTCGCCGCTTTGTAAGAGCGTCCTGAGGAGCTTGTACTGGGAATCAGATCCTGGCTGAGGTTAGCGGTTAGCGATGACGTCTTGCCCAGAGCCTGGGGCAGACTCGCGGGATGCTGAACGCCTGCCTATCCTCATCAAGCCATATCTGGAGCTCAGCCATGCCCTCACATACCGGCGTCATTTCGCGTTCGCACAGCAAAAAAGTACAGCCATTTCCTAATCCATAGCAGAATAGGAACAGCGCACCTGGGCGATAGGGAGCCTTGTTTGACCTATGGATATGGATTTAAACCTGCTAGAAAGTCTTGGCATTGGCCTGGGGCTGGGGGTAGCGGCGGGGTTTCGGGTAGTCGTGCCCTTTTTAGTGCTGAGCGCGGCGGCCCTGTTTGGCCACGTTCCCTTGACCGAAAACATGCAGTGGCTGGGCACCAATACGGCCTTTATCGGGCTAGCCGTGGCCCTGGGGGTGGAAATCTTGGCCTACAGCATCCCTTGGCTGGATAACGTCATGGATACGGTGGCTCTGCCCATTGCCGCCGTGGCCGGTACCCTGCTGATGGCTCTGGCCGCTAACCAGCTCGACCCCTTTGCCCAGTGGAGCCTGGCGATTGTGGCCGGGGGTGGGGCGGCGGTCGCCGTTAAGGGGTTGAGCGGGCTAACTCGCCTGGTATCTACCGCTACCACCGGGGGGGCAACTAATTTGGTGGTGGCGATCGCAGAACTCCTGGGCGCCCTGATCATTTCCGTCACCTCCCTGGTGGTACCTCTGCTGTCGCTGGTTGGGGTGACCCTACTGTTTACTGTCTTAGTTTGGTTTGCCTTTAGGGCCTTTAACCGTCCGAAGAAACCGACCGCCGAGGCCGAATGACGCTACAACTTAGCCCCCACATGCAGGGCCAGTGCCGTCAGGCCCTCGACCGTGGCGGTGAAGCTACCGTCGGCGGCCACCTCAACCACCTCGGCGCCCCCGTCGCAGGCGGTGTCATCCGCCGTTAAAGCGCCCTGAATGACGTTGCAGTAGCGACCCGCGGGTAGCTGGGTTTGAAAGGTTTGCACCAGGGCATCGGCTCCACGATTGATCACCACAAAGCCCCGATCGCCACGGCCAAAGGCGATTTGGTTAGCTCCATTACTCCACCAGTCGGTGACCTCAAACACCGGCTGAGTGACCTCGCGAAACCTGACCATATTGGCCATGGCCGCCCAGCGGTGTTCGCAGATCCACGCCTCGCCGCAAACCGCTGTGCCGTTTTGGTACACGGGCTGGGTGGTGCCATCGGCGTCGGTGGGCGGGCCTTGGTCGCCATTTTCAAAGGCATAGCTCGACATCACCTGGGGCTTGCCGTAGGGAAAGGCCAGCATAAATACATTGGCCAGGGCGTAGAGGTTGCCGTCTTTGTAGGTGAGGTAGTTGCCGCCACCGCCGTGGCCGCGCTGCTTATCGTGGTTGTCGATGAACACCACCGCCTGATCCGACGGGGCTAGCCCCCAACTTTCCCCCAGGGTTTGCAGGTTGGCCAGGGTTTGGCCATCGTGCCCCAAAAAGGCTTCGCCAACAAACTCCCCATACCGAAAGTCAATCACGCTGCCGTTATCGTAGTAATCTTGCTTGCGAATGGCCTCGGTGCCAGGGTCGATTACCTCTTGATAAATGTAGGCATGGTCATCGGGGGTAGCCGCCCGAAACTGACTGAGAATTTGGCCCAGCTCAGCGGCGCGAATGTGCTTGGCGGCGTCGATGCGGAAACCATCCACACCGACTCTGGCCAGGTCGCTGAGGTAGTCCACGATAGTAGCCTGAACTCGTGGCAAGCTAGTGTCTAAATCGGCTAGCCCCACCAGCTCACACTGGGTCACATCCAGGGCATTGTTGTAGTTGGTCACGGGCTCACGGCAGCGGTTGAAGTCTTCTGGCTTATAAAGCCCTGGGTAGCCGTACTTGGTAAATACGGTACCGGCGCTGCCCAGGCCTGACTCGAAGCCCGCCATGTGGTTAATCACCGCGTCGGCATAGATGGCCACCCCGGCCTGGTGGCAGCGCTGCACCATGTCGATCAGCTGGGCCCGGGTGCCGCTGCGGCTCTCTAGCCGATAGCTCACCGGCTGGTAGCGCTGCCACCAGGGGTAGCCCAGGTCGGGGAGGACGATATGCTCCTGGGGAGGCGAAATTTGCACGGCCTGAAACCCTGTTGGGCCCAAAAAATTTTCGCACTCTGCCGCCACGTCGGGCCAGGTCCATTCAAACAGGTGCACGAAGGGGGTGGTGGTAGCCGCTGTTGGGGGCGGTTCCAGCGGCGGGGCGGCATTGGAGGTGGGATTCAGCACTACCAGCAGACCCACCGCGCTACCCGCCGAAAACGCACCTACAACCCGTTGCCACATAACAATTTCCCAGGAAAAAATGAACACACCTTCTCATCTAAGCCCAGAAACTAGGGTTTTGCCGGTAAAAGGCACCAGTTTTTAAGGTGGACTTGATGACCACGGCCCCGATTAATCCGCAGAATCAGGTAATTCGCCATTGCTATCATTCACCATGGCTCGCCAAAAATCACTACCCGACCCTGGGGAGAGTGTTGCGGTCAATCCGTCGGCCTTTACAGTTGGTGATGCTTTGTAATTAATATTTGACAAGCCAAACAAAACATTATTCGCGGATGTTTTGGGTGAACCAACCCTGGGCCGTGTGCTCGCTACAGTGAAATCAGATTATGCCTACCCATCGGCCCAAGGAATCTATAAAAATCTATGACCTCTGCCCTCGATCCTGCCCAGACGGCCATTACCAATCTGTTTTCGGCCCGTCGTTCTAGCCTCAAAATCGCCCTTCAAGATGCCCTCGAACATGCCCGCCGCCTGACCGCGCTGTACGGCACCGCCAACCGAGATGTGGCCCTGGCCTGGGAAACCGTCGAAGAGCTTGAAACCGCCAGATCTCGTCAGCAAGAGGCCCAAATTACCACCTTTATGCGCTACTGCTCAGCCTATCCCGATGCCTCTGAATGCCGCCTCTACGAAGCCTAACGTTTACGCCAAGGTGCCCGAAGCTACAGCAGCAACCCTGGGGAGCGAGGACAACAGAACAGAGTTGTTTTTGACACTGCCATGACCGTTGCCACATCCCTGCCGCCCCTGGAGGCGTCGAGTCACCGACCAAAGATTATCATCTGCGGCTTGGGGCAGACGGGGCATCGCATTTTTACCCTGCTGGGTCAGCAGGGGGCGGAGGTGGTGGGCATTAGCGCTCATCCCCTGCCCGATGCCCCAGGCGACATCGTGGTAGGAGATCTGCGCAACCCTGACACCCTAATTCGAGCCGGAATTAAGCACGCCAAGGCCCTGGTACTAGCCACCTCAGACGATGCTATGAACCTGGCCATTTTGACCCAGGCTAGACTGCTAAACCCCAATGTGCGGATTATTAATCGACTGTTTAACGAAAGCCTGGGCAAACGCCTTGACCATACCCTGCCCCACCACACTAGTCTCAGCGTGGCCGCCCTGGCCGCACCCCTGTTTGCCTTTGCGGCCAAGGGCAACCGCGCCATTGGTCAGCTCCACCTGTTTGACCTCACCTGGCCCATGTACGAAGAGGTGATTGACGCCACCCATCCCTGGAACGGTCAGCCCCTCAAAGCGCTTTGGGATAACCGTACCCAGCTGCTGATCCACTACCACTCCCCCCAGCAGCCGATGGATTTAGTCTCGGCGGTGGTCACCGGGCAGATCTTACAGCCGGGGGATCGCCTGGTGCTCGCCACCCAGCCCCAGCAGCCGCCCCAGTCAAGGCTGCGATCGCGCCGGGTCGCGCAGTTCTGGCAGCGGCTGCTAGTTACCCTCGACCACGGGCAGCGGCGGGGCCGGGCCACGCTGCTGGTGCTGCTGGTGCTGCTCATTACCATTGGCCTGGCTACCTTTACCTACCTGTGGCAAAACCTCAACACCAACTGGGTCGATGCCCTCTACTTTTCGGTGGGCATGATTACCGGCGCGGGGGGCCAAGAGCAGGTGGCCGAACAATCCTCAGCGGCGATAAAAGTTTTCACCGCCGTGATGATGCTGGTGGGGGCCGGGGTGATCGGCATCTGCTATGCCCTGCTCAACGATTTCATCTTAGGGGCCCACTTTCAGAGTCTCTGGAGCGTGGCGCGGATGCCCCAGCAGCATCATTTTGTGGTCTGCGGCCTGGGGGGGGTGGGCTACCGCACCGTCACCCACCTGCACGCCACTGGACACCAGGTCGTGGTAATTGAGCGCGACGCCAATAACCGCTTTCTGCCCTCGATTAAGGCCCTCAAGATTCCGGTCATTATCGCCGATGCCAGCCTCACCTGCAATTTAGAAACCGTCAACGCGGCCAGGGCGGCGGCGCTGCTGGCGGTGACCAGCAACGACACTGTTAATTTAGAAATTGCCCTCACCGCCCGCAATCTCAGCGCCAAGCTGCCCAGCGTGGTGCGCACCCAGGATGCCGAATTTGCCCGCCAGATGCAGCAGGTGTTTGAGTTTGACCAGGTGCTCAGCCCGATGGATCTGGCCGCCCCTGCCTTCGCCGCCGCCGCCCTGGGGGAGCGCATTTTGGGCAATGGCATGGCTGGGGATGTGCTCTGGGTCGCGATCGCCACGCTAATTACCCCCAACCATCCCTTTCATAACCAGCCGATTCAGGCGGTGGCTAAAACCGCCAACCTGGTACCCCTCTACATTGAGGCCCACGGTCGCACCCTGCACGGCTACGACCTGCTGGATGTCACCCTGGCCAACGGCGATGTACTGTACCTTACCCTGCCTGCTAACCGCCTCGATTACCTGCGGCGCTCTAAGGTTGAGTTTAGCGCCGAACGCGAGCGCCCCCTTGGGCCTTGAGTCGCGCCACCAAGTATGAAGGCAGAAGTATTTGACCAAAAATTTGACGAAGGCTAAGAAGACATTCTCGATATACCCGCAGGCGATAGTCAGCCCTGCGAAATACCATGTCAAGATCAGGACGTGACTGAAACATCAGGTGCAGAATGGTGTCTTCGCTATGTAACAGAATTACAGCACCGACACCCACCGGGGGCTCACCCCTACCTTCTCGCCCTTACTGGCGCTAGGGCATTGGTATTAGCAGTAACAAACCAAAATCAGGGGAGCCTGTAGTTTCAGAAGAATTGTAGTGTGCACTGTCTACAACACCCTGAAGCCATCCGTCTTACCGCTGGAGAACCCCATGAGTCAGAGCGATATCGAGCTGCAAGCGCGGCGTCCTGATCCTTCACCGCCGCCCTACTCGGGTTGGCAGGCTAATATTGCGAATTACTTCGACTTTGCCCACTACAGAACCGGCTTTCGCACGGAGATTCTGGCCGGGCTGACCACCTTCATGACCATGGCCTACATTCTGGTGGTGCATCCGCTGATCATGTCAGATGCGGTGTTTGTGGCCCAACCTGGAGATCTGTTTCGAGAACTGGTGGTGGTCACCGGCATCTCAGCGGCGATTGGCACCTTGATCATGGGGCTCTATGCCAAATATCCCTTTGCCCAGGCCCCCGGCATGGGCACCAATGCGTTCTTCGCCTACTCGGTAGTGCTGGGGCTGGGCATCGCCTGGCAGGTTGCCCTGGCCGCCGTACTGATTGAGGGCCTAATTTTTATTGGCCTCACCGTAACCGACGTGCGGCGGCACATCATTACGGCGGTGCCCAACTGCATTAAGGCCGCCACCACCGTCGGTATCGGCCTGTTTTTGGCCTACATTGGCGTCTCTGGCGACACCGCCACCGGCGGGGCGGGGCTAATTGTGGCGAACGAAGTGACCAAAACCACCTTTGGCAGCTTTCGAGAACCGGCCACCCTGCTGGCCACCTTTGGCATTTTCATCTCGGCGATGTTCATCATTCGCCGCATTAAGGGGGCGCTGCTGTGGGGCATTGCGGGCACCGCTATTTTGGGCTGGGTGTTTGGGGTGGCCGCCGCCCCCACGGGGATTGTGGCGTTTCCGGCCTTTCCCAGTACGCTGTTTGGGGCGGCGTTTACCGGGCTAGGGGGCATTAACGCCGGTAATCTCTTTGATTTTATCGCCGTGCTGCTGGTGCTCTTGTTTGTGGATATTTTTGACACCATCGGCACCCTGATGGGGGTGGGCACCCAGGCGGGCTACATTGACGAAGATGGCCAGCTGCCCAGGGTGAATAAGGCCCTGTCGGCTGACGCGATCGCCACCACCGCCGGGGCAATTCTGGGCACCTCGACGGTGACCACCTTCGCCGAGTCTGCCGCCGGGGTGTCAGAGGGCGGCCGCACGGGCCTCACCGCCGTAGTAGCGGCAGGAATGTTTATCGTGGCGCTGCTGTTTGTGCCGATTTTTGAGGCCATTCCGGCCTTTGCCACGGCCCCGGCCCTGGTGATCGTAGGGGTACTGATGATGGCCAGCGTCGTGAATATTGAGTGGGGCGACCTGACCGAGGCGATTCCGGCCTTTCTGACCATGTTCTTTATCCCCCTGGGCTTTTCCATTGCGGCCGGTCTGGCAGTGGGGATGATTGTCTACCCCTTTACCAAAGTGGTTAGCGGCCGCAGCCACGAGATCCCGACGGTGACCTGGATCTTGGCGGCTATCTTCATCGCCAGGGAGGTGTTTACGACCGTGCGGTTTGGCTAGGGCAGCCCAAGCTGGGAGAGAGAGTTTGGGGACTAAGCCCCAATCCTGCTTGGTTATCCCCGATTCAATCGAGCAAATGCCATTTGTCCCTGCGGTTTGGCCGGTTGGGAATCGGGGCTATGCGATTCGGATTTAGTATAAAATCCCCTGGTTCATCGGTACTGTGGTTCTAGATTTAGGAAGCCCTCGTGACTCAGCCCCTCGACATGCAGCTCAATCTCACGATCAATGGCGAACCGGTTTGCCTGAAGGATGTTTCACCCGCCACGACCCTGCTAGAGTACCTGCGCCTCAGCGGGCGGGCGGGCACTAAAGAAGGGTGTGGCGACGGCGATTGTGGGGCTTGTACCGTGGCGATGATCGGTGCCGGTGCCGACGGTCAGCCCCACTACCAGGCGGTGAATAGCTGCCTGATTCCCCTGGGGGCGGTGGCTGGGCGGGCCGTGCTGACCGCCGAGGGCATTACTAGCGGCCGCATTCCTAAGGATTGCTTTGTGAAAGAGGCGGTGACCGCCGAGCAGCTCCACCCGGTGCAGGCGGCGATTGTGGAGACCGGGGGATCGCAGTGCGGCTACTGCACCCCTGGCTTTATCATGAGCCTGTTTGCCGCCTACTACGACGGCCAGCCCGATGACCTGGCGGTGGAGGGCAACCTCTGCCGCTGCACGGGGTACCTGCCCATTCGTCGCGCCGCGCAGATGGTGGCCGAACTGGCCCCGGCGGATCGGTTTTCGGAGCAGCTTAGTTCCGCTTCTACCGGGCTTTCGACCCTGGCCTACGCCGCACCGGACGGGCAGTTCCACCGCCCCACCCAGCTGGGGGAAGTGTTTGACCTGCTGCGGCAGCACCCCGAGGCCACCCTGGTGGCGGGGGCTACGGATCTGGGCCTGGAAATGAGTTGGCACCGGCAGCACTACCCCGTGCTGATCTCCCTGGAAGCGGTGGAGGAACTAACGCACATTCGCCATACGGAGGCGGCCGTCGAGATCGGCGCGGCGGTGCCCCTCAGCCATATCGAAGCGACCCTGCACGGGGTTTTTCCCAGCCTGGATGAGATGATCCACTGGTTCGCGGCCCGCCAGGTGCGGAATCGGGCCACCCTGGGGGGCAACATTGGCACCGCCTCCCCCATTGGCGATCTGCTGCCGGTGCTGCTGTCGCTGGATGCCAGCCTCACCCTGGCCAGCGCCGAGGAGGAGCGGGTGATTCCCCTCGACAGCTTCTTCAGGGGCTATCGCCAAACGGAGCTGCGGCCCCAGGAGGTGATTGTGTCGGTGCAAATTCCCACCGTGCCGACCCCTGGAACGGCACGGCGGCTGGCCCAATCTTACAAAATTGGCAAGCGCGGCACCGACGATATCAGCATTGTGGCGGCGGCGTTTGTGGTGGATGTGGATGGGGATAACCAAATTCTTCACGCCTGGCTGGGCTACGGGGGGGTAGCGGCGACCCCGGCCCGGGCGATCACGGCGGAGTCGTTCCTGATCGGCAAACCCTGGACTGCCGATACTATCCAGTCCGTAAAACCTCTGCTTCAGGCGGCGTTTACCCCGCTCAGCGACCTGCGGGGCAGCGCCGAGTATCGCAACCGCCTGGTGGTGAATTTGTTTGAGAAGTTTTTTGTGGAATTTCCTTGACGGTTTATTTCCCATCCCCTACCGAGGCAGTCCAATGAGTCCAGTTGGCCAGCGAAAAAGTCACGAAAGCGCCGTCGGCCACGTCAGCGGCACCGCCGTCTACACCGACGACCAGCGCGAACCGGCGGGAATGCTCTCCCTCTACCCCGTGCTTGCCCCCCATGCCAGGGCCACCATCACCCACCTGGATACCACCCCCGCCCTGGCCGTGGCAGGCTGCGTGACCGTGCTCACCGCCGCCGATGTACCGGGGGAAAACAACACCGGCGTCATTCTTCACGACGAGGTGCTGCTGCCCATTGATGAGGTCAGCTACCATGGCCAGGTGGTAGCCTGGGCCGTCGGCGCCACCGAAGCCGCTGCCCGCGCCGCCGCCGCCAAAATTGTCGTAGAGTACCATCCCCTACCCGCCATTACCACCGTCAAGGCGGCGATCGCCGCGGATAGCTTCCACAGCGATCCTCAAGTCATTCGCCGGGGTGACCCCGAAACCGCCCTGGGCCAGGCCGAGCACACGATTGCTGGGGAAGTGGACATCGGGGGCCAGGATCACTTTTATCTAGAAACCCAAACCAGCTGGGTCATCCCCGATGGGGAGGGCAATCTCCAGGTCTACGCCTCTACCCAGCACCCCACTGAAACCCAGGAGGTGGTGGCTCGCATTCTGGGCCTGCCCAACAATCGGGTGGTTTGCACCTGCCTGCGTATGGGGGGCGGCTTTGGCGGCAAAGAATCCCAGGCGAACCCCTTTGCCGCCGCCGCCGCCCTGGCCACCTACAAAACCGGCCGACCAGCACGGGTGCGCCTGCGCCGCCGCCACGACATGCTGATTACCGGCAAACGCCACGGCTTTTTGAGCCAGTACGAAGCGGGCTTTGACCGCGACGGCAAAATCACCGTCCTCAAGGCCACCCTGGTCGCCGATGGCGGCTGGAGCCTGGATCTGTCTCCCCCGGTGCTGATGCGGGCCATGCTCCACGTGGATAACGCCTACTACATGCCCAATCTGGTGGTAGAAGGGCGAATTGCCAAAACCAACCGCGTTTCTAACACCGCCTATCGCGGCTTTGGTGGTCCCCAGGGCATGATCGTGATCGAAGAGGTGATCGACCGGATCGCCAGAACCCTCAACCTGCCCCCCGATCAGGTGCGAGAGCGCAACTTTTACCACGGTACGGGGGAAACCAGCACCACCCACTACGGCCAGGAAATTGTCGATAATCGGGTGGCGCGGGTCTGGCAAGCGGCCAAGGAACAGTCGGACTTTGCCAACCGCCAGGCCGCGATTGCCGCCTTTAACGACGCCAGCCCCCACAAAAAGCGCGGCCTGGCCATTACCCCGGTGAAGTTTGGCATTTCCTTCAACAAAGTGCAGTACAACCAGGCCGGGGCGCTGGTGCTGATCTACACCGACGGCAGCATTCAGCTCAACCACGGCGGCACCGAAATGGGCCAGGGCCTGCACACCAAAATGCTCCAGGTGGCGGCTAAAGCTCTGGGGGTCAAAATCGAGCGCATCCGACTGATGCCCACCAGCACCGACAAGGTGCCCAACACCTCCGCCACCGCCGCCTCCAGCGGGTCTGACCTGAATGGCCAGGCGGTCAAGGATGCCTGCGCGACTCTGCGCGATCGCCTGGCCACCGTTGCCGTCCGCATGCTTAACCTGGATGCTCCCGAAGACATGGTTTTTGAGGATGACTGGATCTACTGCTGCACCTACCCCAGCGCCCGTATATCCTTCGACGAGGTGGTGCAGCAGACCTACAGCGAACGGATCAGCCTCTTGGCTACGGGCTTTTACCGCACCCCCAACATTTTTTGGGATGCCAAGCTGAATAAGGGCCGCCCCTTCTACTACTTTGCCTACGGCACCGCCGTATCCGAAGTCGAGGTGGATGGCTTTACCGGCACCTTTAAGCTGCGCCAGGTGGATATCGTCCATGACGCGGGCCAAACCCTCAACCCCCTGGTGGATCGGGGCCAGATCGAAGGAGGCTTCGTGCAGGGCATGGGCTGGCTGACCATGGAGGAGCTGGTATGGGATGACCAGGGCCACCTGCGCACCTTTGCCCCCAGTACCTATAAAATTCCCACCATTAGTGAAGTGCCCGAGGCATTCACCGTGCACCTGCTAGAGCGAGCCGCCCAGGATGGGGTGATCTACGGCAGCAAGGCCGTGGGGGAACCGCCCTTTATGCTAGCCATGTCGGTGCGGGAGGCGATTCGCGCGGCGGTGGCGGCTTTTGGCGCGAGTAATTATGTAGCGCTCGGGTTACCGGCCACCCCGGAGGCGACGTTGTGGGCCATTGAGGCGGTGAGAGCGGCGATCAGGCAGGAGCAGCCGGTAGAAGCTTTGTCATAGTCAGCTGGTTTGGGCAACAGGTTTCTACGTTAGTGCTAATTGCCAGAGCCCTCAAACCGGCTATTCGATTCCTGGCTGTAAGGGCTGACATTTCAAGCTAGGCGTAGGGCTCAGCCTAGAATAGAGACGCAACGTTTTGACTGGAATCTTATTTATGGTTGCCACCCACACAAGTCATCATGGAGAGGGGGGTAAGGTTGATTAGCGTTAGCATAATCATGCCGATGACGACTATTTCGATAGTCCGGACACTTTTTTGAGCAAGAGCTGAAACTCTTAATTTCTCGTTGACTTGACTATTATTGAAGAGGACTCCAACCCGCATTCTCTTGTGATCTGTTAAAAACTGTCCGGAGTGTTGCCATTTATAACGATATGGTAATCGAAACATCTGAAGCAGAATATAGAAAAATATATGAGCAGTGGAAAAGTCAGAATTTACGAACTGGCAAAGGAATTTAATCTTGACAATAGAGATATTTTAGCGATTTGTGATCGTCTAGATATTGCCGTGAAGAGCCACAGCAGCACTATTGACCAGGCAGAGGCTGGACAGATTATCTCAGCTATTCAAAAAATGCGAGTAGCTTCTAGATCTGAGAAATCTCCTAAGAGTTTCAGCTATCAGTGGATCCCTATTAGTGATTTGCCTGAAAACTGGCCCCTGCTTGCCTCTGATGAACTAGAGAAACTAGCGAGCATTTGGAGAGAGCAAGCAAACACCCTAAAAGCTTCAGACGTTTTGCGGGAGTTTAACGTTCGCCTGGCACGAGAATGGGCGATTGAAACAGGAGTACTTGAAAATTTATACTCGATTGATAAAGGCACAACTCAGCTATTGATCGAGAGAGGAATTGAAGCAAGCTTAATTGCTCATGGCACAACTGACAAGCCTCCAGAATATATTGTTCCAATCCTGAAAGCTCAACAGGATGCTCTGGAAGGAATTTTTGCGTTTGTCGCCCAGCGTAGAGAACTATCTGTTCACTATATTCGTGAGCTTCACCAGGCCCTGACCTTAAACCAGGAAGTTGTTGATGCTGTTGATGAGTTTGGAGCCATCGTACAAATCTCCCTCATCAAAGGACAATGGAAAGAGCGACCCAATAATCCTACTCGGCCTAATGGTGAACTTCATGAATATTGCCCGCCGATTCATGTAGGCTCAGAAATGGATAGCTTGATCAAAATGCATCTTCAGCATCGAGAATCAAACGTTCCTCCAGAAGTAGAAGCGGCCTGGCTACACCATCGGTTCACCCAAATTCACCCCTTTCAAGATGGAAATGGTCGTGTAGCCAGGGCATTAGCCTCTCTGGTTTTTCTAAGGGATGGGTGGTTTCCACTAGTTATTAATAGAGAATTACGGGAAGACTATATTACTGCTCTAGAAGAAGCTGATCATGGCAACCTATCATATTTAATAGATCTTTTTGGCAAAATTCAAAAAAAAGCTTTTGTTAAAGCCTTAAGTTTATCTGGCAATATTCTTTATGAGAAAGAGCCGGTACGCCAGGTTATTTCTGCAGGAGTCGAGCGGCTAAAAGCCAGAAAACAGGCGCAGGCCGCAGAGATTCGCTCAAAGTCATTTCAAATATCAAAGGAACTTGAAAATTATGCATTTTGCAGATTTCGAGAAACATCTAAGTTGCTGACTTCAGAGCTTCAATCGATTGACAATAATTATTATTCTGATGCTGAAGCGAGTGACTCTGCAACTGACTTTTGGTTCAGACAACAGATTGTCTCTACGGCCAGAAAATTGGAATATTATGCTGATACACGTTCCTATAGAGCCTGGTCACGCCTTAAGATTAGAGAAGAACGGCAGGCTGAATTAGTTGTTTCATTTCATGCTCTAGGATTTGAATTTGTCGGGGTAATTGCTGCATCTGCCTTCATTGAATATCGAGATAAAGCAGAAGACGGAGATGTGGATATAGACGGGCCTCACGTTATTTGTGATGAAGTCTTTCAGTTTTCGTATAATGAAGACAAGAAATCTGTGTTAATGCGCTTCCAGCAATGGCTAGAAAATGTCATTCTAGTTGGCCTAGAGCATTGGAGAAAACAGCTCTAACGCCCCAGGTCGTACCCAAACAAATTCGGATCAACATCGGTCAGGTTGAGGTCGCCCAGGCCATACTCCGCCCAGCGGCGATCCACCAGGGCGGCGGTATCGGGGTCGGGCTTCAGCTCCTCGCTCCAGGGCCGATCGGTTTCAGGATAGACCTTGGTGGTGGCATCGATGCCCATACGGCTGCCCAGTCCCGGCTTGGCGGTGGCAAAGTCGAGGCTGTCGAAGGGGTTATCGGGCAAAATAAATACGTCTCTGGCGGGGTCAACCTTGGAGGTCACGGCCCACATCACCTGGCGGGGGTCGCGAATGTTAATGGCTTTGTCGACCACAATCACAAACTTGGTGTAGCTAAACTGTGGCAGGGCCGACCAGAAAGCCAGGGCCGCCCGCTTCGCCTGTCCAGGATAAGATTTTTCGATCGACAGCACTGCCGCCTTATAGCTCAGCCCCTCCATGGGCAAGAAGAAATCCTGAATTTCCGGCACCTGCTGCCGCAGGATCGGGTTGTAGACGCGGTTGAGGGCAATGGCCATCATGGCGTCTTCCTTCGGGGGGCGACCGCTAAAGGTGGTCATATAAACCGGGTTTTTGCGGTAGGTCATGCAGTGGAACCGCAGCAGCGGCGCCTGCTCGTTAACACCGCCGTAGTAGCCGATGTGATCCCCGGCGGGGCCATCCACGGCGGTTTCCCCAGGGGTAATGGTGCCCTCCAGAACAATTTCGGCTTCCGCCGGAACATCTAAGTTGACAGTTTTTCCCCTCGTCAGGTGTACCCCCTGACCGGCATACAGCCCGGCAAACAGCCATTCCGATAAATCAATCGGTAGCGGGGTGGCCGCCGCTAAAATTAGCAGCGGATCAACCCCAATGGCAATCGCCACCTCCAGCTTCTGGCCTCGCTCGGCGGCCTTGCGAAGGTGGCGGCTACAGCCCCGTACCGACAGCCACTGCACCGTCGCCGTGGTTTTAGACTGCAGCTGCAGCCGGTACACCCCCACGTTGGGGATGCCGCTCTCCGGGTCTTTAGTCATCATTAGCCCCAGGGTAATCACCTTACCCGCATCCCCCGGATACACCCGCAGCAGGGGTAGCTGGGTCAAATCGACCGCGTCATCCTTCAGCACCACCTGCTGGCAGGGGGGCAGCAGATCGCGCCCCGGTTTGGCTTTTACCACGTCAAACAGGGCTTTGCCCAGATTCATCGCCTGGGAAAAACTCTTGGGCGGGCGGGGCTGGTAGAGCAGGGCTAGCTTTTCTCCTAACGTCTCTAGTTCGGCGGGGTGCTCCATATTCATAGCCCAGCACACCCGCTCGACCGTGCCCAGCACATTGATTGCCAGGGGCATGCTAGAACCCCTGACGTTTTCAAACAGTAGGGCAGGCCCACCCCCCAGCAGCAGGCGATTGGCAATTTCCGCCACCTCCAGGTTTGGATCAACCGGGGCGGCAATGCGCCGCAGCTGCCCCCGCTGCTCTAAAACGGTCAAAAACTGCTGCAGGTCTCTTGCCATTGTGAACGAGTGTTAAGTGCGTCCTTCTATTATGGGGGACGGCAGGCCGCCGGGGAGGCCAAAGCCCTGGAACCTTAAGGCGATTTCCGGAAAAGAAGATACCCAATAGAAACAGACTCTCCGGCTAGATTCCTGTCTGGGCAGGAATGACGAGGTAAGCTCTGGGCTGGAAATCTCTTAATCATGGCCCAAAGCGGCAAGGTACTGCCCCATGGTCTCAGTTTTCAAGGGAGGCGAGAAAAAATAGCCCTGACCAAACTCACAGCCCAACGCGGCCACCCGCTCCATTTGCTGGATCGTTTCGAGCCCTTCGGCGATCACCCCCAGACCTAGATTATGGGCCAGAGATACGATACTCTGCAAAATGCTAACGCTTTTGGGATGAGCGTCAACCTGCTGGGTAAATAGACGATCAACCTTGAGGCTTTGCAGCGGCAAACGATGTAAGTAGCTGAGGGATGAATGGCCCTTGCCAAAATCATCCAGACTGAGCTGAAGGTTGCGATCGCGAAGCTGGTGCATAGTGTCAATGGCCACGTCAGCCGCTGACGCGAAGATGGCTTCATTCAGTTCTAACATTAGAAACCGACCGTCTAGCCCCGTCTCGGCCAAAATACGGTCAATCTTTTCTACACAATGCCGGTCATAAATTTGTCGGCTCGAAACATTAACGCTAACGGCGAGAAAACCAAAATGTGGGAAGCGGCGGTGCCACTCCCTAAGCTGTTGGCAAACCTGCCGTAAAACCCATTCCCCAATCACTAGAATTAATCCAGACTCTTCCGCCACCGGAATGAACTCCTCTGGCGAAATTAATCCTCGGGTCGGATGCTGCCAGCGCACTAAGGCCTCTAGACTAACGACTTTCCCCGTCTTTAGGGATATAATGGGCTGATAGTCTATATATAATTCGTCACGCTCAAGCACATTTTGCAGCGCGCTTTCCAGTCGCCAGAGCTGAAGATTTTGGTTATACATGTCGCGATTAAAAATAGCATATCGGGCCTTGCCACTGTGCTTAGCGTTGTACATCGCCACATCCGCATCGCGCAGCAGGTCGATGCTACTGCTGTATTCACTTGATCCTTCAAGAATGCCGATACTGGCGCTTGGGCTAAATAGTTGGCCGCTTAGATTAAATGGTCTAGATAAGACAGATAAAATTTGCTTTGCGATTTTCGTTGCATCATAAATACTATCGATGGGGTTCATTAAAATCGTAAATTCATCTCCCCCCAGTCGCGCGATAATATCTTGAGATCTAACGCATTTTCTAAGCCGATTACTAATTTCAATCAGGAGCTGATCGCCAACGTCATGGCCAAGGCTATCATTGATGATCTTAAAGCGATCCAGGTCAATGAACATTACGGCAAACCGTGTGGAGGGGCTATTCTGAATGGCTTGCAGAAGACTATCAACCTGCTCCACAAAAAATTTGCGGTTATGCAACCCAGTCAGCGTATCGTGAAAAGCCAGATAGGTTAGCCGTAGTTCGGCCTGCTTACGTTCAGAAATTTCTTGCTCAAGCGTTTGATTCATGGCTCGAAGCTTCAAGTTTTGAACCGCCAGCCTTTTTTCCTGTTGGTAGCTGCGAATGGCCTCCCGAACCGCCAGATTGAGGTCGGCTTCATCCCAGGGTTTAGAAATATAGCGATACAGGTTGGCATGGTTGATGGTGTTAATTACGCTGTCAAAGCTAGCCATGCCGGTCAACAGAATTTTGAATATTTTAGGATAACGCTGATGAATTTCGCACAGTAGCTGATCACCAGAAAAATTAGGCATAATCTGATCGCAGATGACTAGCGGCACATCAATTCCTGACGCTAGTAGCTCCTCTATGAGCGCCAGGGCTTCTTCGCCACTCTCTGCAATTTCAACCATGAATTTTCCGGCAAAGCCTCGCAACAGCTGATCTCGCAAGCTATTGAGGACGAATTGCTCATCGTCAATACAAACTATCGTAGGATTATTCATGACTGTATGTCTTGGGCTACCGCTATGATCGGCTTAGTGCCCTGTTTGATTACCATGGAGTTGTCCGTAGTCACTTCCTAAGAGCATCCCGATAGTTCAGGCTGCCGACGGTTGTTTTCTAGGCTAGTCCTGATGGTACTAACGAGCTCATCCTCTGTCCAAGGCTTAAAGATACAGGCGTATAGATTTGCTTCAGTTCGAGTTTTTTCAATCGCGACTTCGTCGGCCTGCCCGGTCAGCATAATAGTGATAATATGCGGAAATCTCCTATGCACCTCAATCAAAAATTCGTCGCCCTTCACGTTTGGCATTAGCCAATCTGAGACAATCAGCAACACTGAGATTCCCTCTTCACAGAACTCCTCAATTACTTCCCAGGCTTCTTCTACGCTGCTGGCAATTTCGTAGGCATAGGTATCGCCAAAGTTTCTGGCGATTTGATCCCGCAGGCTCATCAAGACAATTTGCTCGTCATCAACACAGAGGATGGCTTTATCAGACATTATCATTCTTCAGAAAAGGGAATCAGAACGGTGAAAACGGTGTGGCCAGGCTGGGTAGAGACCTCAATACTGCCCTGGTGCTTTTCAATAATTTGGCGCACAATGTGAAGTCCTAGGCCGCTCCCCTCGCCCATTGCCTTTGTAGTGAAGAACGGTATAAATATTTTCTCAAGATTTTCTGTCGGAATCCCAGATCCTGTATCCGATACCTCCACGCAAACATGCTGGTCTTGGGGGGCTACAGCTATCGTTAGCGTGCCCCTATAGTCCATCGCCTGAATAGCATTCATGACTAAATTGGCCCAAACCTGAACCAATTCGTCTGCGTAACACAGCACCGGGGGTATTTCAGCATAGCGCTTGACCACGTTAATTCCCTGCTTGATTTGGTTGTGGTAAAGGGTTAATACCGTATCCAGGCCATCGGTGATTAAAGCTAAGGATTTTTGGCCGGTTTGGTCTTGGCGGACGTAGGCCTTGAGCGCAAAGACAATCTTAGTCGCCCGCTCTACCGCCAGCTGAATATTTTGACTATTGGTTTGGATAGACGAAAGGGAATAGGCCGATTCTAGAACGACCAGAATATCTGGATGCTGTAGTAAATCCAGCAGGGAATCAATGCCTGTGGAAATTCCCATTTTGCTGAGCGTTACTGCTAGCTCGTTAGCATGGTCAATGCCGCGCGCGCTAAGGGTTTGGTTGAGCTGGCGACGCAGCTGACGCTCTTCCCGCGACGAAAGTAGCGGTTTGGGCTGGGTCGCAATATCCACCAGCCTAAAAAATTCCTTGAGCCGGTCAGCGGGAAGAATCTGAAAAATCTCTGGAATCTGACTGAGGGATTGTTTAAGAGAGTAGTCAATATTGCCAATTGACGCCTGAATTGCCCCGAGGGGAGTGTTAACCTCATGGGCAATACCGGCAATCAGTTGGCCCAGGGCCGCCAGCTTTTCGGATTCAATCAGGTCGGCCTGGGTAGCTTTGAGCTGCTCTAAAGCTTGAGATAACTCTTGGGTGCGTTCTTTGACCTGTTCTTCCAGGGTTAAATTCAAGTGCTGTAATTCACGGAAGGAACTATCAAGTTGCATCGCCATGTGGTTAAACGATTGAGCTAGCACACCCAGCTCATCCTGACGATTGAGTTTGATAGACTGACTCAGATCGCCCGCTTTAATATTTTGGGCAGCACGGCTGAGCTGCTGCAGTGGGTTGGTGACCCAGCGAGCGGTCCAAATGCCTACCTGAGTGGCTACTGCTAGGGTCAAAATACTGAGCAAAATAGTGTTACGAGTATTCTCATTAATTTGAGCCATAAAGTCATCGGCTGGCACCATGGTAACGACTAGCCAATCTAACCCATACTCATTCTGCCAGGGTTGGACAAGCATAAACTGCCGCCGCCCATGATATTGCCAGGTTAGCTGTTGAATCTCCTGGATTGATGAGAAATCCTTGAAATGTTGCTCTAAATATATTGCAGATGACCGTAGCAATAAGTCTTGACTTTCAAAAATGCTGCGCCGTCTAATTTGCTCAGGTCGATCTATATCCGTCACTGTAGGAGACTCTTGATCAGAGCTGGCAATTAGCAACCCATTGGTTTCAAAAATAAACACTCTGCTGTTTGCGCTGATGCTCATATCTTTTATAAAAAGACTGATTTCTGACAAAAGAAAATCAACGCTTAATACTCCAATAACTCGCTTACTTTGATCGTGAATTGGGATATTGTTGGCAATCCATAACAGTCCTGGCTCTCCTTCTGATTCGTATACTTCGCTCCAGGTTGAGTCATTTATTTCAAAGGTGGCTTTATACCAATCCTCTTCGAAAAAGCTGTACTCTGTAATGTCAACTAGTTCGCGCCGATCCCCTAGGCTATCAGTGGCATAGACGTAATTTTTGCTCTGCGTCTTTTTAGACACTTCTTCGATAAAAATATCTCCACCATTTTCAATGTACCCTGCGCCAATAAAATCGCCATTTTCGAGGCCGTAGCTGATGTAGCTGACATCATAAGTATTAAGTTGCTTCCTAAAAAGGGTTCCTGCGCTTTGCAGATCATAGACATTGAGAAAGCCGGCCTCAATGATGTCTAAATTGATTTGATTGATCTGCTCAGGAACAGATAAATAGGTGTTTAAATACTCATCAACCCGCTCCCCAGCCTGGAGCATGAGCTGATTGACTAGATCGCTGACGGCTTGCTGGCCATTGCGATAGGCTAAATATCCTACCGTTCCGGTAGAAGCCAAAATTTGAATAATGAAGGGCACTGACAACACCACCCGCAGCGGCAGCCGGGCTGGAACTTGTCTGATCAGGTTAAATAAGCGTAATGGAGACAACGATTTAGCCGCCAGTGAAACCTGGGAAATATGATGACCTGAATCTTGCAATATCAGCCTAATTTTGGCTATCCTCTTTAATAATTCCTATCATTCCCCTGCGTAGATAATCCCTATCTGTGGGTGACAAGCATCGGCCAGAGAATCAGAGATAGCCTGGCAGGTGAATCTGGCAGGTACATGTCTGGCAGGTACATGGGGTGAATCGCAGCCTTTCTCTATCTATCGCACTCCCAGGCTAGATATCGGTCTAAGCCAAACTGAGCTGAAGGAATGGTTGCCATGAACCAGGTGACGAACTCAAAGCAAGATGGTACATGTGGGGTACTGCATAGGTGCGATCGCATGGTTTCCCAATGGTTTCGAACTGGGCTGCTGGTGTTGGGCGGTTTGGCCCTCACCGCCTGCGGCAATCGCCTTAACACCCCCGACGTAGAGGCCACCATCAAAGCCGATATTGAGCGCCAAGGCCGTCGCCTGTCGCTGCGGGAGGTGCGCTGCCCTGCGGATATCACTCGGCAAGCCGGGGCGTACTTTCGCTGCGTAGGCGAGCTAGACCCCGAGGGCACCTTCACCATTAACGTCACCCAACAAGACTCCCAGGGCAACGTCACCTGGGAGGTGCCCAACTCCAAAGTGATGTTGAACCTGGTCAAAGTAGAGGCCAGCCTGCAAGAGGGGCTCTCCCAATCCCTGGGCAAGCGCGCCGTGGTAGATTGCGGCACTGCTACCTACCGGGTGAACCAGCCCGGCGACCGATTCGAGTGCCAGGTGGTGGGGGGCATTGTCGCTGGGGCGGACACGATCGCCTCGGTGCTGGTTAAAATCGACCCCGACGGTAACCTTGATTGGCAAGAGCTGCGCTCGTCTAGCCCGGTGGCCCTGGCCGCTGAGGGGGCAGCGGCAACCGGTTCGGCCCAATCGACGCTTGGTACCGCGGCAACCCAGGACGCCCCTGCCGGTCAAGCTACACAGTCGCCCAAAGTGGCCCCGGCCACTGGTCCCACCGGGCGAGTCATCAACCGTCCCTACGTGGCGGGGGATGATGATTAAGAGGTCATTCAACAGCCAGTCCCTTAATGTTTTCTTAGCCGATAAATTTCCCTATCTTAATGCTTGGCCCCACGGCTTTCGCTAGGCTTAGCGTGGCAACGGTTATGCTGGTCTTACCCACGATTTCACCCTAGTCCTATACCATGTCAACTGTTCTGGATTTTTTGGTCAAAGGCGGGCCTGTAATGGTGCCGATTATGGGCTGCTCGGTGTTAACCATCGCCACCGCCCTAGAGCGCACCCTGTTTTGGACGAAGCTGCTGCGCCGCGAGGGGCAGGTCGTGAATGAGGTGCTGGATGCCTCCCGGCGAGATTTGAGTGAGGCGGCGGCGATCGCCGCCCAGGCCCAAGACCTGCCCATCGGTCGGTTTTTGCTGGCCCCCCTGCGGCTCAAAAACCCCTCCCCCGAAACCTTTCGTCTGGCTATGGAAACCGCTGGCGACAAAGAATTTGTGCAGATGCGCAAGGGCGATAAAATCCTGGAAACCATTGTGGCCGTAGCGCCCCTGCTGGGCTTGCTAGGCACTGTAACCGGGCTAATTGCCACCTTTGGCAACCTCAACATTGGCGGCGGTGGCACCGGTGAGCAGACCAGCGCGGCGGCGGCGGGCATCGGCGAAGCCCTGATTACCACCGCCGCTGGGATGATTGTGGCGATCATAGCGCTGCTGGTGTTTCGCACGCTGGTCTCGTTGCAGGCTCAGCAGATCGACTATTTTTCCGACGCCGGTAACGAGCTGGAGCTAATTTACCGTCAGTACTGGTATGAACCTGCCCTGGTGGCCGCCGACCAGGCCCGCCATGGTGGCTTCGCCAGCACCTCCATACCGGCAGAGCGAGTTTGAGCTAGCCCATGCGCTTTAAATCCCAGCACAGCCCCGGCCCGCCCCCGGTAGATCTGGTTCCCATGCTGACCGTGATGATGGGAATTCTGGCTTTTTTTGTCATGATCACCATGACCCTGGGCAGTGAAAAACTCATCGAGGTGCAGCTGCCCGCCGAGCAGACCGATGCGGCCCCGCCGCCCCTACCCGCCGACCCGTTTATTGTGGAGCTGGTGGGCGAAAACGAGGTGCAGCTCAACGGCCAGTCCATCGATCTAGCTTCGCTAAAGGGTCAGATGGAAACCTACCTCAGCCGCAACCCCGACAACATTGTGTTTCTCCTCCCCGACCAAGAACTGCCCTACGAGCAGGTGATGCAGTTTCTAGGGGAAATGCGCACCATCGGTGGCGACCGGGTGTCGTTGGCGATTGAGGAGGGCTAACTTTTCGGACTGGGGTAAACAACCGCCGTCAGCACACCTTACTCCCTTACAGACCGCAATGAGTAGGCCGGTTCAGGGATTTTGGGGGCGGTCATGCCAGAGCCAATCAGAGTTTCAAACAACGCCTCGTATTTTTCTAGAGCCCGCTCAAAGGAAAAGTTTTCTAGGGCGTAGCGCCGTCCCTGGTGGGCAAGCTGACGGGCCCAGGTGGGGTCGTGGTAAAGCTCTAAAATGCCCCTCGCCAGTGCAGTAGGGTTTTCAGGCTCAACCACTAGGCCACCGCCGCTGGCTAAAACCGCCTGGGCCGCCGTACCGTGGGCGGGTACCGAGGCCAGAATGGGCCGACCGCTGGCCAGCAGCACCTGGGTTTTAGAGGGCATGTTGAACCCCACCACGCTATGCTTTTGCAGAATTAGCCCCACGTTCGCTGCCGCTAGCAGGTCGGGTAGCTCGGCACGGGGCACGAAGGGCAGCAGCGACACATTGGTCAAGTCTAACTGGCGGCGAAATTTTTCCAGTTCCTCCAGCTGCCCGGCTTCCCCGACAATCACAATCTGAATGTCGGGGTAAGCGGTCAGTGCCTGGGCGGCGTGGAGGGCGGTTCTCACCCCCTGGGTTTCGGCAATGTTGCCGGTGTAGAGCACCACAAACTTATCCCGCAGGCCATGGCGCTGGCGAAACTGGCTGGTTTCCACCGGGCGCGGGGCAATAAAGTTAACGTCCACCCAGTTGGGGATGGACGCCATTTTGTCGTTGGGCACCCCCTTGGCTAAAAGGTTGTCCCGAAAGCTACTGGCGATTACGCTAATGCGGGTGGCACTGCGGTAGGCAAAGGCTTCCAGCGCCTCAAACAGGCGAATACCCAAGGGATGGCTGAGCAACCCGGTCTGAATTGCCGCCTCGGGCAAAATATCCTGCAAATTCAGCACGCTGGGGCAACGAAACCAGGCCTTAAGCACCGCCACTGGCAGACAGGCGGGCAGCGACGGGCTGGTGTTGAGAATAATATCGGGCCGCCACCCTCGCAGTGCGGGCCAAAAGCTCAGGCCGATAAAGCTGAGCTCTAGCAAACAGCGCCAGGCTAGGCTGGGCTGCGGGTGTACCATCACATAGCAGCGCTGAATTAACACGCCATTTCGTGTTTCGGTAGCGTAGAGTTGGCCCCGGTAGGGTGGATAAATGGCCCGTTCGGGGTAGTTGGGCATAGCGGTAATCACCCTCACCTGATGACCGCTGGCCGCCAGCCCTTCCGCCAGTTCGGTCATCAAGGGGGCAATGCCAATCGGCTCAGGATAGTAGTTGTAGGAATAGATCAAAATTCGCATTCGGCCATGCCTGTGTCGGTAACGCGGAGGGGGCAGTTCATGAATCGAGACGGCCCTGGGGGCAGGGAATGCAGACTCTAGTACCCTGACAATGAATGCCGACGATAGAGCCCCGACCGTAGTCGGTTTATGGAAATTTAATTCAGGGAAGGTAGGGGGCTTATCAGGTCTTCAGCAAAACCTGCCCCCAACCGGAAATGCTTTAAGATTTCGGGGTTTCTTCCAGCTGTTTCAGAGTACCCAGGGGCCAGGGCTAAATTTATGCGTAGATTTACGACGAAAGTTGCTCGCGTCGGTTGGGTTGAGGCGACGTAGCTGGCTTCCCGCCGGGCAACCTCGCGCCACATCCTCGCCAGTCATTCAGGCGGCACAACAATTGGATATTGATGCCGGGGAGCCCCTAGATGGCCTGGCCAGCGCTATATTTGCTGTACTGCTGAATCAGCTTAGCCACCAGCCCCGTCCAGCCGGTTTGGTGGCTAGCCCCAATGCCCGCCCCCGTATCCCCATGGAAGTATTCGTAAAACAGCACCTGCTCGCACCAGTGAGAATCGTGCTGAAAGGGTTGAGATTGGCCAAACACAGGACGCTGGCCGGTTTCATTCTTCAAGAAGGTGCTAATTAGACGGTGTTCCAAATCCAGGGCTACCTCCCAGAGGTTTTTTTGGTGCTCTGAGCCGGTGGGGCAGGGCACGGTAAAGTCATCCCCCAGGTAGTGGTAGAACTTTTGTAGCGACTCAATCAGCAGGTAGTTGACCGGAAACCACACCGGCCCCCGCCAGTTTGAGTTGCCCCCAAACAGCCCGGTGCTCGATTCCCCCGGCTCGTAGCTAACGCGATGCTCCTGGCCGTCCACATTAAAGCCGTAGGGCCGCTGGCGGTGGTAGCGGGAGAGGGCGCGAATGCCGTGGGGGCCAAGAAACTCATCCTCATCCAGCATTTTGGCTAGAATGCGAGGCAGTTTGTCGGGCTTGACCACGGCCAGCAGCCGCCGCTTGGCCATACCCTCCACGGTAAAGGCAGCTACATTGTGGCTCAGACCGGGGCGGTTTTGCTCAAACCACTCCAGCCGTTCGCGAAACCCCGGCAGCTTTTCCAGCAGCTCCGGTTCTAGGGTTTCTACCGCAAATAGGGGAATCAGCCCCACCATCGAGCGAATCTTTAGCCGCAGGCGTTCCCCCTGGGGCAGGTGCAGTACGTCGTAGAAGAAGCCGTCCTCTTCATCCCAGAGCTCGGCCTTGCCGCCGCCGATGTGGTTCATGGCGTCGGCAATGTAGATAAAGTGCTCGAAGAACTTGGTGGCCATGTCTTCGTAGACGGGGTTCTCCTGGGCCAGCTCCAGGGCGATAACGAGCATGTTGAGGCAGTACATGGCCATCCAGCTGGTGCCGTCAGACTGCTCGATATAGCCGCCGGTGGGCAGGGGGGCGCTGCGGTCAAATACCCCGATGTTGTCGAGGCCCAAAAAGCCACCCTCAAAGACGTTGCTGCCCTCGGCATCCTTACGGTTGACCCACCAGGTAAAGTTCAGCAGCAGCTTTTGGAACACCCGTTCAAGGAACTGCCGGTCTTTGCGGCCCGTCATTTTTTGCTCAATTTTGTAGACCCGCCAGGTAGCCCAGGCGTGGACGGGGGGGTTGACATCCCCAAAGGCCCACTCGTAGGCCGGAATTTGGCCATTGGGGTGCATGTACCATTCCCGCGTCATGATGTCGAGCTGGCCTTTGGCGAACTCGGCATCAACCATGGCCAGGGGAATGGCGTGGAAGGCCAGATCCCAGGCGGCAAACCAGGGGTATTCCCACTTGTCGCACATGGAGATAATATCGTCGCAGTCTAAATGGCTCCACTGTCGGTTGCGGCCCAGCCGATGGCCATCGGGGGGCGCGGGCATGTTGGGGTCGCCATGCAGCCAGCGGCAGACGTCGTAGCGGTAGTATTGTTTGCTCCACAGCAGCCCCGCCAACGCCTGGCGCTGCACTGCTCGCATATCGTCTCGCAGGGGGAAGGGGTTGACCTTGGCGTAAAAATCATTGGCTTCCTCCAGACGATTGGTGAAGACCTGGTTGAACTCAGGCCCAAAGGGGGTGCCGAGGGCGTCGCTGTCGCTCAGCCGCAGCCGAATTTGCCGGGTTTCCCCCGCCGGAATGTTTAGACGGTAGTGGGCGGCGGCCTTGGTACCGACCTGGTCAGGGTTGATCGCCGCCATTTCACCATGAACTACTAGCCGGTGGAAGGCGTCCTTAACGTAGGGGCTGACGTTGGTGCCGCCGTACAGCCCGGCGTAGTTGGTTTCATTTTCGGTGAAGTACAGGGGCGGTGCTTCGCCATCCAGACCCTCACAGTAAAGCCAGTGATGGCCCAGGTCGAGGTGGGTGGCCTCAATCGTAGTCACGCATCCCAGGCCCCCCTGGCAACTAGAAGAGGGCCGGAGATTCGGTTTATCATGGCCATCCCCCCAGCTCCAGGTATTGCGGCACCAGAGGGTGGGTAAAACATGCAGGGCCGCGGTTTCGGGGCCACGGTTGGCGATGGAAATTTGCACCAAAATATCCGCCGGCCCTGCCTTGGCGTACTCCACCAGCACATCAAAGTAGCGCTGGTCGTCGAAGACCCCCGTATCCAATAGCTCAAACTCGCCTACGTCGCGACCCCGGTGCTGGTTTTCGTCCACTAACCAGGCGTAGGGATATTCAGCCTGGGGATACTTGTACAGCGCCTTGAGGTAGGAGTGGGTGGGGGTGCTGTCGAGGTAGAAGTAGTATTCCTTCACGTCTTCGCCATGGTTGCCCTGGTTACCAGTGAGGCCAAACAGGCGCTCTTTGAGAATGGGATCCTGACCATTCCACAGGGCCAGGGCAAAGCAGAGCCGCTGCTTTTCGTCGGAGATACCCAGCAGCCCATCCTCCCCCCAGCGGTAGGCGCGGCTGTGGGACTGATGGTGAGAAAAGTCGTCCCAGGCGGAACCCCCGGCACTGTAGTCTTCACGCACGGTGCCCCACTGACGTTCGCTCAGGTAGGGGCCCCATTTTTTCCAGGGGATAGTGTGGCACTGGTCGAGGCGGTGGTGTTCGGAGGTCATGGGGATTCTTTGGGTGGATGGGTGGATGGGGCGGGAATACAATTTTGAACTTTGAATTCAAAATTCTCTATCCCCGCCTAGGATCACGAGCTGCATCTGTAATTAAGGTCCAAGCGCGGAGGGTTTCGGCCACAGACCAGGCCTGGGCAATGCAGCCTCTGGGAGTAAACGGTGGGTCGCCGTCGAAGATTTCGCTGATGCTGCCGAGGCCGTGGGCCTGGAGGTGGCAGGCGAGGGGCTGAAGGAAGGCCAGGGCCTGGGTGGGATTGTGGTGAACCCGCAGGTGGGCGAGGGCGAAGGGGCCGAGGAGCCAGCCCCAGACAGTGCCCTGGTGGTAGACCGCATCTCGCTGGTACTGGTCGCCGCCGTAGTGGCCTCGGTAGTCAGGGTGGCCAGGAGCCAGGGAGCGCAGACCGTGGGAGGTAAGCAGATGCTGGCCGCAAACGTCCACAATTCGCCGCTGCTGGTGTGGGCTGAGGGGGCTATCGACGAGGGAAACGGCGAAGATTTGGTTGGGGCGCAGGGCCGGGTCGGGGCCGGTGGGGCCGTCGAGCACGTCGTAACAGTAGTCGGTGTCAGGGTTCCAGAAGCGGGCAAAGCCGTCGGCGGCGCGGGCGGCCAGGTGCTCGTAGGCTTCAGCGGGATGACCGAGGTGGTGGGCAAAGCGAGCCTGAGATCGCAGCGCTGCGTACCAGAGGGCGTTGACCTCCACGGGCTTGCCGATGCGGGGGGTGACTACCCAGTCGCCGACCTTGGCGTCCATCCAGGTGAGTTGTACCCCGGCTTCGCCAGCGTAGAGCAGGCCGTCTTCTGGATCGACGTGGATTTGGTAGCGGGTGCCGTGCTGGTGCCAGTCGATGATCTCGGCCAGCACAGGATAGAGCTGCCGCAGCAGGTCGTTGTCTTGGGTGGCGGCGTAGTAGGCCCTTACCGCCTCGAAGTACCAGAGGGTGGCATCGACGGTGTTGTACTCGGGCACCTCCCCGGCATCGGGGAAGCGGTTGGGCAGCATGCCCTGATCGACATAGCGGGCAAAGGTGAGCAGGATGGAGCGGGCTATGTCGGGGCGGCCCGTGGTTAGGGTCAAACCGGGGAGGGCGATCATGGTGTCGCGGCCCCAGTCGCCAAACCAGGGGTAGCCCGCGATTACGGTTTTGCCGTTGGGGTTAGCCTCGGAGCTGCGGGTGACCACAAACTGATCGGCGGCCAGCACTAGCTGGCGAATCCAGTCGGGAGCGGTTTCTCGCTGGGGCCAGCCAGCGAGGACTTTTTGTTCGTAGGTCTGCCGCTGCTGGAGGGCGATCGCGCCATCCAGGCTGGGGTTGGCCTGGGTGCTGGCCACCACGGTGAGAGATTCCCCTGGCTGTAAGGTAATGGCCAGGGTGGCGGCGTGGAGGTGGTCGTCGCGATCGCTCAACCCCCGATAGCGCTCCACGGCCAGGTCAAATCCATAGAACCAATCGTGGGCGGGGCTCAGCTGGCCGCCATCGCTGAATAGATAAATTGGCGTGGCTTCTGGAAAAGCCGTCACCCGAACCCCCTGAGCCACCGACTCTACCGCCATTTGCCAGCCGTTAGCCTGGGTGCTGCCGTGGTGGTCGCGGTAGTTCACCAGGGCCTTGAGATCGATGTGCAGGGGCTGGGTGCCCCAAAGCAATCGATAGCGAATGTAGGTGGTGTTAGCGGCTGGCGACATCCACAGTCGCTTTTCGAGTCGGGCGTCGGTCAGGGCAAACTGCCACACCGGCGTGGTTCCCTCTAGCTCGAACTGCTGAATTAAGCGATAGCCCGCCGGGCTAACGGAGCCATCGGCCCAGCGGTTGGTGGAAAGGGGATAGTCTTGGTCACCATAGCGGGCGGTTTCCTCCAGCTTGGCCAGCAGCAGGGTGCGGCCTAGGGGCGGGTCGAGGGCGGCCACCAGCAGCCCGTGGTAATGGCGGGTGAGCAGCCCGGCCACGGTGCCCGAGGCGTAGCCGCCGATGCCGTTAGTGACGAGCCACTCTCGGGCTTCGGCGTTGGGCAGGTCGCCGCAGATATCTCGGCCGAGTTGGAGGTTCATAGGGGGTGGATGGGTAGATGGGTGGATGGGGCAGAAATGTGGATGGGGCAGAAATGTGGATGGGTGGATGGGACAGAAATGTAGATGGTGGAGAGTGGCGCTGGGTCACGGGTTATTTTTCAACAATTCTCATCACGTGGCCATCAGGATCCCGGACTAAAAAGCCTTTAACAAAGCCGAGGCGGGCATCGGGGAGGGCGACAACTCCGGCAGAGACGAGGTCATATCCGGCGGCTTGGAGCTGGGTAGCAGCGAAAGCGGCATCTTCGACGACTAGGGTGGTTTGCCAGTGCACCAGGTCGTTGGCGCGGATATCTGCGGGAATGGGGCGGCCCCCAGGCGGGGAGAGGTAGTCCAGGAATTCTATCCCTGGACCTAGGGGTGCCCGCAGCCCGGTGATTTGTAGATGGGCACCAAAGACGTTGTTCAGGTGCTCCTGCTCGGTACCGTAGTTTTCGCTTTCCCCAGCCACTCGCAGCCCGAGCAGATCTCGATAAAAGCCTAGGCTGCTAGCGGTGTCGGCGGTGGCAATGGCGGTGTGATCAATACCCAAAAATAGCTGATCCGTAGGCTCTTGCCAGCGGGGGTCGCCCTTGTCGAGGGGGAAGTCAATTACCTCCAAGTTGTGGCCATCGGGATCTTGGAAATAGAAGGCTTTAATGCCCGCCGCCGCCGTCAAATAATCCGGCAGGGTCTGGGGCAGATTCGAGACAAACTGCACCTTGGCGTTGCGCAGTTGCCCGTAGGCGGCCTCCATATCGCTAACCACAATAGCGATGTGCTGAAACCAGCGGTCGTTACTTCGGGAATCTAGGGGGATGGGTCGGCCTTCAGGGGTGAGGTAGTCGGTGAGTTCGATGACCTCATTGCCGAGCTGCATCTGCACTACCCGCCCCTGGGCACCGGCCACCCCAGTCAGCGACTCAAAGACGGCGCCTGACAGAGCCAGGTCAGAGATGGTTCGAAAGCCCAACACTTCGGAGTAGAAGGCCATTGACCGATCCATGTCCGACACGGTCAAGCCGATGGTGGCGACCTGCTGCACGGTGACGCTGGCCACCGGGGTCAGGGGAAGCATCCTCTCCCCAAGTGCTCCAGGGGGCAGCCCCTGGGTCAGTCCCCGGCTATAGGGAGCCAGCACCACCGTAGTGATGGCCCCGATCACCAGGAGGAAGCTTGTAATGACTCGCTTTGATGGCAAGGACATGATCATTCCTTAGAACATACGAACGGGAAACGTAGAACAAAGTTTAGGCTGGAGGAATAAGGTGCTCTCTGTAAACCCTGGCCTGAATGAATCGGTATATAGGCCAAGATCCCAGGGTTCTGTGGCCATTAACGACAACTTGTGGTGTATCCGAGGCTAGAACCTAGGGATCTGTGCCGGTTCCCTAGGCAACATGGAGTAGCTCCTTCGAGACGGCCACGGCCTCCTCGATAAACGCCGCCACATCCGCAGCCTGGGAGGCGCTGAGCACTGCGCCGACCCAGTGGTCGGTGTGCCAACCGCCGCCGGGCAGCTCCGGCAGTTGCGCCCGCTCCGGGGCGGGGTAGGGGGTGATGTACCAGTAGGGTTCGGCGTAGCTGCCGTCGCCTGGAGAGAACCCCACGCCCAGGTACTTCGTCTCGGCCTCCGTGGCCCCTGGGTAAGTGAGGAGGGTCGCCATGTCGAAGTGGTGGGGCCAAATATAGGTGGGGGAGGCCGCTGGGTTAGCGGCGACAATGGCGTCGAGTAGTGGTCGGGTCTGGGCATAGTAAGCCGCTAGGGCTTCTCGACCGGCGGATCCCCCCATCTCAAAGGTCGCCCCATGGGCCAGGGGATGGTCGGGAAAATCATCGGGAGGATAGTCCAGCAGCGTTAGGGTATCCGCGGTTACCCCTAGCTTAGTTAGCTCAGACCGGTGCCAGGCCAGGGCCGTCGCCAGGGTCTGGCCCACCAGCGGCAGAGTGGCCACCACCTGGTGCTGATTCAGAATCGCGCTGGCCAGGGCTTTAGGAAATAACGCCACCTGAATTTGTGTAGCGGGGATTTTCTGACCCACAAAGCCGTGGAGATTTTCGGCCCAGGTCAGGGTCATTTGGCTGCCATCCGGCTGAGCCTCGCCCAGGGCCATGCCCGTGGCGGCGATGAATTGAATGGCGTAGTGGAGCTGAATGCGATGGGGGCTTAAGGTTTGGGGATGCATGGGAAATGTTCTGGATAAGCCGTGGGGAGGTGTGGTTTTGCTTTGGGTTGGGGTCTGGTGCATTGCTTCGCGTTGGCGGAGCCTCGCCTTAGCGTTATGCACCCTTGGGTTTGGCTCACCCCGTCCAGGAGGGGAGGGGCTTGGGATTTTTCATGGTTTATCTCAGCCGTTCTAGGAGGTGATCGCCTACCCGTAGGGCGTTGGCGATGATGGTTAGGGTGGGATTGACCGCCGCGCTAGAGCAGAAAAAGCTGCTGTCTACCACGTAGAGATTGTCGAGGTCGTGGGTGCGGCAGTGCAGATCTAGCACTGACGTGGCCGGATCGGGGCCAAACCGGCAGGTGCCGCACTGGTGCCCCACCACCTGAATGGGGGTCTTGGTGCGGGGATAGATGCCAAAGGGAATGACGTGCTCGGTGCGGGCCGCCGCCTTGAGAATTTGCGTCCAGCGGTGGATTAAGCGATCGCCCGCAACGGTGTTGTTGGGGGTGTAGTGCAGATGAATCTGGTCATTGACCACTCGCACCTGGTTGTTGGGGTCGGGCCAATCTTCGGTTTGCAGCCACCAGCCGGTAGAATGCTGGGCTACCCGCTCCAGCTCCTGCCCCGGTACCAGCTTGACAAAGGGGGCCAGCAGCTTAGGCGCTTCCGCCGGAATCATATCCCTCAGTACGTTACCCGTGTTTTGCACAAACCCCATCGGGTAGGGGAAGCCCGCCTCGCCCCAGTAAAAGTCGCTAATCGCAATGGTCTTTTGAAACACCGAGGGGTTCGGCGTCGTACCCAGGGCAACGATGGCCGTGGTCAGGTGCTTCATCAGGTTGCGGCCCACCTGGTCAGAGCGGTTGGCTAAGCCGTTGGGGTGCTGGTCGCTACCCGAGCGCAGCAGCAGAGCCGCGGAGTTGATCGCCCCGCAGGCCAGCACCACGATGTCGCCCTGGAAGGTTTGAGATTCGCCGTTGACGGTGGCCTCTACGGCGGTGACGGCCCGCCCGGTGGAGCTGGTTTGCAGCCGCATGGCCTGGGCATTGGTGAGCAGGGTAACGTTGGTTCCGTGGCGAATGGGCTGAATGCCAATTACCTCGGCGTCGGCCTTGCCCTGCACCAGGCAGGGGAACCCATCGCAGGAGTCGCAACGAATACAGGCGGCCAGGGTCTGATCGACCTCGTTGAGCTTCAGCCCCAGAGGCAGGTGAAAAGGCTGGAGACCTTGCTGGGTGAGGGTGGATGAGATCGCCGCCAGCCGCGGTTCGTGGCTCACCGCCGGGTAAGGAAACGGCCCGCTACGGGGGGCCTCGGTGGGGTCTTCCCCCTGCTGACCGTGGACGTGGTAAAGGGTTTCGGCCTCGGCGTAGTAGGGCTCAAAGTCGGCATACTTGAGCGGCCACTCTGGGGAAAGGCCGTCCTTTAGCTCTACCCTCTCAAAGTCTTGCTCTCGCAGCCGCATCAGCGCCGCCCCATAGACTTTGGTGTTACCCCCCACCCAGTAGCTCATCTGGGGGCGAAAGGGCTGACCGGCCTCGTTAAACCAACGCTCGTGGGTGTGGTAGCGCTCGGCCTGGTAGACCTCATGGGCGCTCCAGTTGGCCTTTTCGCGGGGTAGAAAATCGCCCCGCTCAAGAATTAAAATACGCTTGCCGCTGGTCGCCAGCCGGTGGGCCAGGGTTCCCCCGCCTGCGCCGGTGCCGATGATAATGATGTCGTAGTGGGGGGTCATAGGGGCTCCTTAGGGGTGGGACTAGAACCCTGGGTTTTTCAAAAACCCAGGGTTCTGAGCGGCGAGGGTCACAGATCAAGAACCACCTGAGCAGAACGCGGTTTGGAGACGCAAATCAGCACCGAGTCAACGTCAGGGGTGCCGGTGGGAGGCTCGGCGTAGGCCACCTCACCAGATTCCAACCGGCACATGCAGGTGAGGCAAATGCCTGCCCGGCAGCTAAAGGGTGGGTCAATGCCCTGGGCTTCGGCAAATTCCAGCAGGGTGCCGTCCTCAGGGCTCCAGGTGGCCGTTTGGCCCGACTTGGCAAAGACTACCTCGGCGGTGGCAGCGGCCTCGCCGACGATGATTGCCTCCGTAGTCGAGGCTGTCGCTGACTGGGTGGAAACGGGCTTGGCGAACGACTCAAACCGAATTTGTTGAGTAGGAACGCCCAGCGCCATTAGCCCTGACCGGAGGGAATCCATAAACGGCGGGGAACCGCAGAGAAAATAATCGGCTGCCGCCGGGTCGACAGGTAGTAAAGCCCGCACTAATCGGTCATCGACGTAGCCGGTGCTGTGGTGATGGGGAGCATCCTCTGGCCGAGGGCGACTGTAGCAGTAGTGCACGGTCAGGTTAGGAGTTTGGGTCGCCAGGGTGCCCACTTCGTCGCGAAAGGCGTGGTAGCGACCATTCCTGGCGCCGTGCAAAAACCACAGGGGACGGGTGGGGTTGGTTTGGCTGACGGCTTTGGCCATGCTGATCATCGGGGTAATGCCCACCCCATTGCTAATTAGCACCGCCGGACGAGGGCTGGGCACATCTAGCACAAACTTGCCAGTGGGGGGCTTGGCCTCAATCACCGAGCCGGCCTGAATTTGGTCATGCATAAAGTTAGACGCCAGGCCGGGGGGCACATCCTGATCCTTCGGTGGCCCCTCCCGCTTAATCGACAGGCGGTAGTGGGTGGGGATAACGGCGTAGTCTGACAGCGAGTAAGTGCGAATTACCGGGCGGGGCTGGCCGGGAATTGGCAGCTTAATGGTGAGAAACTGACCGGGCAAAAAGGCGGGCAGGGGGCCGCCATCCTGGGGTCTTAGGTAGAAGGAGGTGATTTCTTGGCTTTCGGGCACCTTGCGCTCGACTACAAAGTTGCGCCAGTCTTGCCAAGTGGTGGAGGACGGAGTTTCGGTAGCGCTTTTGGGCAAAGGCTTGACCCCAACTAGGCCAAACACGGCCCCCGCCCCCGCCCCCAGCAAAGACCCATAGACAGCTAGGCGGCTGACCCGCTGATCGTCCATTTGGGTCAGCCCCAGCAGCCCGCCTGCCAAAATAGCGGTGGCCGAAGCGCCCATTAGCGCCGCCTGGGTAGCTCTGAAGAAAGGGTTGGGGATGCGTTCTAGGATGTCGGGCATGGTGGGGGTTCTCCGGGTGGGTGAGGGGGTAGGGGTGGATGGGTAGGGGGTAGAGGGTAGGGGGTAGGGAGGGGTGAGAGCAAAATTTCTGGGGGTTGGCGGCTAGCTCCTAGCTCCTGGCTCTTGACTTCTGACTTCTGGTTGCTGCAGTCCACGCCCCGTTAACCTCGCAGCAGCAGGGAGTACAGATGCAGGGCGTTTCTGCATTGGGGCAGAGCTTGCCGCAGAGCTGGCGGGGGTTGGCTCGGGTGCGCCGCAGGTAGACCTCGACCGCCGCCAGCATGGCCAGGGGCGGGGCAAAGTAGTAAATCCAAACAGCGGTCCAGACCTGAGCCGACAGGGCTGAGGCAAAGGTACGGGCCGGGTTGATGCTCATGCCTGAAATGGGCGCCGCTAGGATAATGTAGGTCGCCACCAGCAGGCCCGAAAATACCCCCGTCCACGGTGACCAGCGGGGATGGTTGGAGACTACCAGCACCATCAACATCAGCCCAAAGGCCATGGTGAGTTCGGCCAGCAGCGCCCCTGGCCAGCCCCAGATGCCGGGCACTGTTACCACGTAGTCAATGGGTAGATCGGTGAAAGGAGTGCCCACAGTTAGAGCCACTAGCCCGACTCCGATAAAGCCGCCGATAAACTGGGCCAGTCCGTAGCCCAGGGCATCCCAGGGGGCTAGCTTGCTCAGGCGAAAAAAGGCCAGGGTCACCGCTGGGTTTAGGTGAGCACCGGAGCGCTTGCCCCAGGGGGAGTAGATGAGCGAGATCGCGGTTACCCCCATGGCTCCCCCCATCAGCACCCGGCGCACCAGGGGGTTAGGAATCAGCCCGTACACCGGTGACTCGGGATAAAACAGCAGCGTTCCAAACCCGCCCGCCGAGACCATAAAGGTGCCCAGGCCCCAGGCTTCAATCAAGTATTCTGGCCAGTGTTGACGCAGGGTAGAGAGCATGGTGCAAACCAGGGTTTAATCATTAACTGCAAACAAGAACGCCGGGGCCGTGGGAGGACAGCATGCTGTACCCCTACTGCTCCTGGTAGTTCCAGGTCAGGCCACCATCCACAAAGAAGGTGCTACCAGTCATGTAGTCGGCATCGGCGGAGGCTAAAAACGCCACCAGCCCCGATACATCCTGGGGTTGCCCCAGCCGGTTGAGGGGGATGTTTTTGAGTAACGCCCCCAGCTTTTCGGCATCATTCAGCAGCTTGGTATTAATTGGCGTTTCGATTGCCCCCGGCGCGACGTTGTTGACGGTAATGCCGTAGGGGGCTAGCTCTACCGACAGATCGCGGGTGAGCATTTTCAATCCGCCCTTGCTGGCACAGTAGGCGGCAAAGTTGGGGAAGGGCAGCTCTTCGTGAACCGAGCTGACGTTAATGATTTTGCCAGGGCGGCCCGTTTCCATTAAATGCTGCACCATGGCCTGGGCGGCAAAGAACACCCCTTTGAGGTTGACGTTTAGAACAGCCTCAAAGTCAGCTTCGGTCACCTGCCAAAACGGGGCATGTTTCTCAATGCCCGCGTTGTTGACTAGGATGTCTAACTGACCATAATGGTCTATGCTTTCGGCCACTAAGCGGCGTACATCGTCAACCATGCCGAGGTCAGCGCCGATGCTGTAGCCCCGGTCGTCGTTACAGTAGCCTTCGACCAGGTGACAGTCGCCCCCTGCCGTCTTGACTTTGGCCAGGGTATCTTCGGCCCCCTCGGGATGAGAGCGGTAGTTAATTACGACTTTGGCCCCCTCAGCAGCGAGGCGAATGGCGATGGCTTGGCCAATGCCCTGGCTGCTGCCCGTGACCAGGGCCGTTTTTCCGGTGAGTCTCATGGGGTCTCCTTGGTGAGTGGGTGGTTCGGTGGGTTACAACCCCTGCACACAATCCACTGGGTTCAACAGCGGATAGCCCCATTGAAAGATCCTCACCCCGAAGAAAAATGAGAGTCCCCTAAACCTTTGCCAGGGAAACTCTACTAAAATGCTGAGATTAGCTGGGATCAGCTTTCATCCCTTTCAGAAAGATGGCCTACCCTTGACTCAGCCTCAGTAGATCGAAAACGATGTGCCTAGCCGCAGAATTGCCCTCACCCCAGCCCCCCTCCCAAGCTTAGGAGAAGGTGCTGGCGGATATAGCTTGCTTCCGCAGGGTGGGCCAGCAGAGGCTTTGTGATCTACTGAGCCTAAATCGGCCTTCTATAGAAGGCTGTGGCACCGAGCCATTTTAGGGCTGCAATCAGCACGAATCAGCACGGCTAAAACTGCCGCAAAAAGCGTAGATCGCTGGAATAGAGGCGGCGAATATCGTCGATCTGGTGCTGCACCATGGCCAGCCGCTCGACCCCCAACCCCGCCGCAAAGCCGCTGTAAACTTCAGGGTCGTAGCCTACCGACTTGAGCACGTTGGGGTCGATCAACCCGCAGCCCAGCACCTCCAGCCATTTGCCCTGCCACTGCACATCCACCTCGGCAGAGGGCTCAGTAAAGGGGAAGTAGCTGGGCCGAAACCGCACCGGAATGTCGCCGTAGAGGGCTTCGAGAAACACCTTGATGGTGCCGCGCAGGTCGGTAAAGGTGATGTTGGTATCCACCGCGAAGAACTCGATTTGATGGAACACGGCGGCATGGGTAGCATCCACCGTATCGCGGCGGTAGCAGCGGCCAATGGCCACGGCCCGCAGGGGGGGCTCGTGGGTTTGCATGTAGCGAATTTGCACGTTAGACGTGTGGGTGCGCATCAGGTCGCCGTTGGGCAGGTAGAGGGTATCCTGCATGTCGCGGGCGGGGTGGTCGGGCAAAAAATTGAGGGCTTCGAAGTTGTAGTAGTCATTTTCGATTTCAGGGCCGCTGGCGACGGTGTAGCCCAGACCCACAAAAATATCGACAATGCGGTCAATAATGCTGTTGATTGGGTGGATGCGTCCCTGGGGTCGATACACCCCCGGCATAGTCACATCAAGGGTTTCAGCTCCTAGCTGAGCCTCGATTTTGGCCGCTTCTAGGGCCGCTTTAGACTGCTCTAGCTGGCCCTGAATCAGGTCTTTAACGTCGTTGGCTATGGCCCCAATGCGGGGGCGTTCTTCGGCCGTCAGCTTGCCCATGCCCCCCAGTACCTTAGACAGCTGACCTTTTTTACCCAGGTAGCCAATTCGTAACTGCTCAAGATCTTCTAGGGTAGTGGCAGCGGCGATCGCGCTCTGAGCCGCCTGCTTCAGGACCATCAAGTCGGTTTCTAAGCTGGGGGGGGCCGGGGTCATCCTGGGTTTGGGTGCAACAACAACTGGGGGCTGGTAGTGTCTGGCGGCCGTCTGGGCGGCGCGGCCCTAGCAGGGCCAGGCTGGCGGCACAAAATTTCGGCATGGGCTAACTTTAGTTATTCTAGTGCCGCAGGGGTCAAGTCATGAATATTCTGGTCAGCAACGACGACGGTATTTTTGCCCAGGGGGTGAGAACCCTGGCCACTACCCTGGCCGCCGCCGGTCATGGTGTAACGGTGGTGTGTCCCGACCGCGAGCGCTCGGCGACGGGTCACGGCCTCACCCTGCATAAGCCGCTTCGGGCTGAAGCCATTGAGTCAGTATTTGGGGAGTCGGTTCAGGCCTGGAGCTGCTCGGGCACCCCCTCCGACTGCGTCAAGCTCGCTCTTGGGGCACTGATGGAAATGCCCCCGGAGGTAGTGGTGTCAGGCATTAACCACGGAGCTAACCTGGGCACCGACATTCTCTACTCTGGTACGGTTTCGGCGGCGATGGAGGGGTTAATGGAGGGCATACCGGCGATCGCGGTAAGCCTGACCAGCTTTACCCAGGGTAGCTTTGCCCCCGCCGCCGAATTTATCCGCGACCTGCTGGCCCATCCGGCCCCGCTAAGTCACGCCGAACCGCTGCTGCTGAATGTCAATGTACCGGCCCTAGCGGCAGCTGACATCAAAGGCGCCCAGGTCACCCGACAGGGCCTTCGGCGGTATTTTGATCAGTTTGAAAAACGCGTTGACCCCAGGGGTAAGACCTATTACTGGCTGGCCGGGGAAGTGGTTGAGGAGATCGAAGCGCCGATCGACCACCCCGGCTGGCCGCTGGAACTACAGCGAGAACTCGAAAAAGTGCCTACCGATGTGCAGGCGATTCGGGAGGGCTACATTTCGATTACGCCTCTGCAATATAACTTAACTTCGGCAGTGGGGCTGAGTGATCTGGCCCAATGGGCACCACCTTTCGGCCGCCTATAGGTTGAGTAAACCGAAATGGAACTCTACAGCAACAGGCTTTTTGGAGGTTCCGTTGGCGCTCTACGGGGTCGTTGCACTAGCTTACCCTACCCTCCGGGCTCGCCTGGATAGGCGGAAAAATGTGATGAAACGCGCCGATGGGAATTGCCGCTTTGATTAAGGGCACCCTGGGGGAAGTTTGAAAAAATTGGGCAGAGATCTCACTGGGGGAGATGGCTGACCCACCCTGCGCATAATTGACAAACTTCATTACTATTAGGATCATCCGGCTGCATCACCCCCAGGCGCTTAGGTTTTTACTCTTCATCCGATTTTGTAGGTGCTGTGTAATACTTCATGGCTGAGCCAACCCAGCAGTTTCTAGTTCGGTTTTGGGGCGTGCGCGGCAGCATTGCCTGTCCGGGGGCCCGCACGGTTCGCTACGGCGGTAACACATCGTGCGTTGAGATGCAGGTAGGCGGGCAGCGGCTGATTTTTGATGGCGGTACCGGGCTGCGGGAGCTAGGCGTGTCGCTGCTGGCAGAAATGCCGCTGGAAGCTCACCTGTTTTTCACCCACTCCCACTGGGACCATATCCAGGGCTTCCCGTTTTTTGTACCCGCCTTTGTACGGGGCAATCGGTTTAACATTTACGGTGCGATCGCCCCCAACGGCTCCACCATTGAGCAGCGCCTCAACGACCAAATGCTGCACCCTAACTTTCCGGTGCCCCTCCAGGTCATGGGGGCCGACCTCAAGTTCTGCGATCTCGACATTGGCGAAACCGTCCACCTAGGCGAAATCACCATCGAAAATGCCCTGCTCAACCATCCGGGGGAGGCGGTGGGCTACCGGGTCACCTGGGGCCAGCGCAGTGTGGCCTACATTACCGATACCGAGCATTTTCCCGACCGGCTAGACGACAATGTGCTGGCCCTGGCCCACCAGGCTGAGGTGATGATCTACGACTCGACCTACACCGATGCCGAATATCACGATCCAAAATCGAGTAAAGTGGGCTGGGGGCATTCCACCTGGCAGGAAGCGGTTAAGGTAGCCCAAGCTGCCGGGGTAAAGACCCTGGTGATCTTCCACCACGACCCCACCCACGATGATGACTTTATGGAACAGGTGGCGATTGACACCGCGGCGGCCTTTCCCCACAGCGTGGTAGCGAAAGAGGGTATGGTGCTAGATTTATCCACCCTTTCTCAACCCTTTCTGTCCTCAGTGCAGGGGGCGCGGGGGGGATGAATATGTGTCAAAATGTAAAGCGTGTGGATTACGTCTTCTCTCGCGACCGCCATTACCCCAACGGCCATTGCCCTGGGGAATTTTGATGGTGTTCATTTGGGCCACCAGGATGTGATTAACCGGGTCTTGCCCGCCGCTCCTCCGTTAGGCGTAACCGCCGCCCAGACCGAGCTACCGACTCACCCCGACCGATGGGAAAGCAACCTACAGGGCTTTAGCCATCGTCGTGAAGCCAGTTCAAATCCTGGTTCCGACTCCTGTGATTCTGGCTCCCAGGGCCAGGCCCCATTCACCGCCACCCCCATGCCCACGGTGATGACATTTTTTCCCCATCCTCAGGAGTTTTTTTCGGGCCAGGCCAGGCCTCTACTCACCCCCCTCACGGAGAAGGCCACCCAGATTAGCCGTCTGGGGATTGGCCAACTGGTGCTGCTACCCTTTAACCAGTCGCTGGCTCGCCTCTCCCCCGCTGATTTTGTGGAAACCCTGCTAATCAGGCAGCTCCAGGTGCGGCGCATTAGCGTGGGCAAAGACTTTTGCTTTGGTCAAAACCGCCAGGGCACGGTGGAAGACCTGAAAACCCTGGCCCGGCGCCATGGAGTCGACGTATGCGTGGTGCCCTTGGCCTGCTTGGGCACCGAGCGAATTAGCAGCTCGCGCATTCGTGCCGCCCTGCAAACCGCTGATCTGACCACCGCCGAGGCCCTGCTAGGTCGCCCCTATAGTCTCACCGGACGGGTTGTTCAGGGCCAGCAGCTGGGCCGCACCCTGGGCTTTCCCACCGCTAACCTGAGCCTGCCACCGGAGAAGTTTTTGCCCCGCCACGGGGTGTACAGCGTCTGGGTGAGTGGGGTGACGGCGGCTCCTGCCTGGATGCCGGGGGTGATGAATATTGGCGTGCGGCCCACGGTCAACGGCCTCGCCCTTACCGTAGAGGTACATCTGCTCGACTGGGCCGGGGATCTTTACGGCAAAACCCTAGAGGTGCGGCTGCATCGCTATTTGCGCCCTGAGCAAAAATTTGCCTCCGTCGATGATCTAAAAACCCAAATTCAGCAGGATTGCCGCACCGCCGAGGCCGCCTTGGCCACGGTTCCGGTAGCCAGTTTCGGCGGAGTCGGGGCATCATAGGCCTACATCACTAAGGGCAGAGGCATGCGCGAGCGAATCGAGTCGCTGGTTCAAAACTTAAATAAAACCGTCGTCGGTAAGTCATCCGCCATTCGCCTGGTGCTGGTGGCGCTATTTTCTGGCGGACACGCCCTGCTCGAAGACGTGCCAGGGGTGGGCAAAACGTTACTCGCCAAGGCCCTGGCGGGCAGCATCGACGGCAATTTTAAGCGCATTCAATGCACCCCCGACCTGTTGCCGACGGACGTTACCGGCACCAACATTTGGAACCCCAGCACCGGAGAGTTTCAGTTTATGCCGGGGCCGGTGTTCGCCAATATTCTACTGGCGGATGAAATTAACCGGGCCACCCCTCGCACCCAGTCGGCTCTGCTGGAGGTCATGGAAGAAAACCAGGTCACCACCGATGGCGTCTCCCGCCGGGTGCCCAACCCGTTTTTTGTGATGGCGACCCAAAACCCGGTGGAGTATCAGGGTACCTTCCCCCTGCCCGAGGCGCAGATGGATCGCTTCGCCCTCTCTTTTAGCCTGGGCTACCCCAGCGCCGATGAAGAGCTGCGTATGCTCCAGCGGCTGGGAGAAGCGGGCGCGCGCCAGGAGATTCAGCCCTGTATTAGTCTGGATGAGGTGCTGTCGCTGCGGGCGCAGTGTGCCCAGGTCAGGGTGGAGGCTTCGCTGCAACAGTACCTGCTCAACCTGGTACGGGCCACCCGCAACCACAGCGATATTACCTTGGGGGTAAGCCCGCGTGGGTCGGTGGCGTTTTATCGGGCGGTGCAGGCCCTGGCCTATTTAGAGGGTCGCGACTATGCCATCCCTGACGATGCTAAGCAACTGGCTCCCCACGTGCTAGCCCACCGCCTGATTCCGGTGGGTAACCAGCGACCCCAGAGGCTCGTGACCCAGGTACTGGAGAGTACGCCAATTCCCTGATAGACGGGCCAATCCAAGATAATCTCAAAATAAGACTATTAAATCTCCCTAGAAGTCTTGCAATGAGATTCGATAGTCTTTTGGCACGCCTCGTTACCCTGGGCTGGCGACCAGTCTGGTACGTACTTCCGCTTTGGCGTTGCCGGGTATAGGTATGAATCAAGCCTTCAACGTCCCTTGTAGGGGCAAACGGCCGTTTGCCCCTACCCAAATTTAGGCCTGAATTCAGCAACACCTCCGCTTTGCTTCCACGTCGGCACAGTACACGGCCCCTAGCGCCCCTGACTCAGGGTGTTTGAGTAGGGGCGCTGAGGTCAAATGTGACAGTTGAGTAGACCAATAGACTAGTTGCGGTACCCGCAACTAGTCTATTGGTCAAAAGCTTTTTCCAGAGAGGATTCCACGATCAATTTAATTTTCGCGGACTAAATTTGGACTAAATTTACCGAACCGATTCTTGTCTCGACGCCAAGTTTTGGCTTTAAGCCTCAATACACGGGCTACCAGTATAGCCCTGCACCGCCGTCAACCCAGGGATGAATTCTGACTGAAATAGTCTTGAAGCAAGACTATAGAGTATTTATAAAGGACTCTTAAAGAGATTTTTGAGTCTCGTCACGAGATATCTTCACTCTGTGGATGGGTGAGCCGTCTTCCGGGCAGAGTGGTCGTAACTCAAAAGGCGCAGAAAAAGTTGTTATTGAGACGCAGGTACTTCGCCAGCCCCTTAGGAATGAGGATTAAATAAAACCCAAGTTTTATAGGATAGGCATCCGGCCTGACCATGGACAGCCGGGACAACTATTCTACGTTATTTAATTCTTGATCCTTAGCAATTGCTTGATGAGCAATACCCATCTCAAAGAGGCCTTGATTAAAACAGCAAAGCCTGATTCAAATAGTCTAGTTATAAGATCCGATCTAGTCAAAATTAGACTTAAAATAATGTTGATTAGTCTACTCATGGTACTGACTTTTGGGCGAAGGGGCTGGGGGATGTAGCTGGGTGGGCCAGCAGGGACTTTGTGACCGACTGAGATTGGGCAGTCGTCATAGATCCAGGGCATCTTTACCGCTAAGCCTGCTCAGTTTCATCTGTCTCCAGAATTGCGCCGCTTTGAGTCAATGGCAACTGCCTGAGGGCTGACTTTTTCCCGTAATTAGTCACCGCAACAAGACGGGGCTATTGCGAATGAGGGAAAAGTCGGTA
>DAIUJR010000047.1:19243-48845 GCA_036848635.1 Nodosilinea sp. CTOTU7336 | reverse complement strand
TAAATTCATCGCCGCTAAGCTTAACCCCTTGCCCCCTCAGGACTCCCCAGGCTTGGTAGCCTAGTCATCACATCCAGAACTTATGACTGTCCAGTCCTAAACAATGTGAACAGTTTCACTGTAAAGGGCGAAATAAGATTGTAAGCTTGACCAAAGCCAGGTCAATCTCATGACTTTCGTCATCGTTATATAAGCGTATTTATTGCAAGATCAACATGGAGCGGGCTTCGGTATCAGTTGGCATGATGACGATAAAAAATCCTTTGGTATCTCTACGACAACCGACCCGCTACGTCGAGTGGTTGGTGCTACTAGCCTGTCTACTCTCAGGCTTGTTCAGTACCTATTTTCGGGATCATCCCGATCTGTTGCCTGTATTTTGGCTGTACGTGAGCGTTTTCTTTAGCTTGAGTTGGTGGTTCCCGGTCGATCGCCCACAATGGCAGCGTCGCCTTTATGTAGGTGTTGAAATCGCACTCATCCTGGTGGCATTGAACTTGCGATTGTGGGTTGACTTGCTGATGTATTTTCTATTGGCTAAAAGTTGTTTTTTGCTGCCTCGGCGGGATGTGGTAATCGCTATGATTACCCTGGGCATTGGCTCTACGACCATCAATGCCTGGATTTTACCGGAACGACTGGCCACCATTGTGACTCGAATTCAATCTGGCGATACGAGCGTTTATAACGTACAAGCAATCACGACGGTCAATGCGATCAGCTATATAGGAACCAGCTTATTTGCAATCGTATTTGGCTTCGTTTTGGTGACAGAGCGGCACAATCGTCAACGGGCAGAGGCCTTGGCACAGCAAGTTGAAATCCAAGCAGCAACCTTGGAGCGCACCCGCATTGCCAGAGAAATTCACGATTCTTTAGGACATTCGATGTACGAATGCCTGTTGGTGATGGAGTCATGGCAACTCAGTCTATTCATCAGCGCTTTCCTTGGATCCGAATTTTGGTGCTAACTACATTTGATGAAGATGAATATATCTGGAAGTCACTGCAAGCTGGCGCGTTGGGCTATTTACTGAAAAGTACACCTGCCCCACAACTGGCTACCGCAATTCGGACTCTATATCAGGGTCATTGCCAGCTTGGCCCCACGATCGCCCCCAAAGTCATTGCTCAACTGAACGCTCCAACGATCGCAAAATCCAACGAGCAATACTATTTTACAGCCCGAGAACGGCAGATTTTGCGGGAATTGACAACGGGTAAAAGCAATCGAGAAATTGCTCAAACCCTATATCTGACAGAGGGCACGGTGAAAAATTATGTCAGCCAAGTTTTGAATCGTTTAGGGATGCGCGATTGCACACAAGCTGCACTTTGGGCAAAGCAACATCTCCAACTGTGAGCTTCTGTATGACAAAAGTCATGAATTATCGATGACATGGGTCAAGAGTGTGAGTCTGCACCTGTGGATAAACTATTGACGAACACCTTGAAATCTCCTTGATCGATGTTATGAACAAACAATTTGTCGCGATCAGTCTCACTTATGCCGTAGCGGGTGCCCTGGGAATATTGAGCTTTGTTGCACCAGCCCATGCCTGCGATGCAACGGATAATCGGATTGGAGTTAGCGATTGCAGAACGTTCTCTATCATCGGTGGGCCACCCCCGAAATCGGTGATGCTAGCCTACAAGCAGCGTCAAGAGCAGCAGTTGACGATGGCAGTTGCCAGTTATAATCAAGCCTTCAACACCAATATTGCTCAATGGCAAGTCCAGCGCCCATTGATGGTACACAGACTGCAAATGGGTGAACTTGCCTGATCTAATGTTGCTCTGACTCAGTCTGGCAATCCAATCGCAGAGGCAACAGCTCCTTGGGTTGTGCGGGTTGAAAGGAACTGAAGCAATCAACCTGGTGAGTTTCCACGAGGCAGCCCAGTCTTAACCTAACCTGTGAAGATCGTTCGCTATACTTCCAGAATTGAGGAACGTGATGATATGGAAACCCTATTGGAAGCAATCAAAGTCGTGTTTGTGGAGTCCGCCAATGGCTCAGAGGGTGCCCGAGAAGCGTTTAACCAACTTGAGTCTCGTCTATCAAGTCTTAAAGGTAGAAAATTTTATGGAACCTTGCAATATCCCAATGGCCCCTATCGTGCCTGCTTGGCACTTGAAGACGATGACGATCTCAATTTGCTAGGGTTAGATACCTGGATGATCTCAGGTGGCAAATATGCACGGGAGAAGATAGAAAATTGGCCAGAATGTCTCCGGGAAATATCCCAAGTCTTTTCGGCATTAAGTCAAGCCTATCAGAACCGCGTTGACCCAGACCGACCCCGCATTGAGTTTTACAAAAGCCAGAAGGAACTCATTCTGTTGTTGCCTATCCAATAGTGCTGCCAGCTCTTTGGAGTAGCCGTGTTATGAATATCGAATTTGTCTCACTACTGCAACTTCAGCGTAGTCTTTACACCATTCCACAGGGTCAAGAGCGCTTTCGCACTTATCTTGAAACTATCATCAACGCCGATGGTTCAGATCTTGAGATGCCACCCTTGGCCATCATGAACCCAATGGGTAAAGATCACATCGCAGAAATACTGGACGCTTTGCTGGTGATAGAAGCAGATGCTGTGGCAGCCAGAGCAATTTCAGAGGTGATCGATCAATTCGAGGATATTCCTGGTCAATTCAAGTTGGGATTAGTGGTTGCGGACGATCGCATGGGAGGATGGACAAATCGTTATACCAGTGAATTCAGCGCTCGCTTTGAGACCCAACAAAGCCTCAAACGGGGTTGGCTGAGTGGAATTTTATGGACTAGTGAAGTGCCATCTGAGCAAAAGGTGCATGAAGCGGTGCTCACTACGGTGTATCGGGCAGTTTATATTCAACGGCATAGATTTGCTCTTACCCTAGAAGAAATGTTGACCCAAGAGGGCTATGCGATGGCAATGGCGGGCTGCACCCAGATCGATCATGATGCCAATAACATCACCTACACCCGTGAAATTATCACACCCTACCGCTCAGCTCAAGATTATCCGACGATTCTAGTCTGTCTGTTTGGCGATTGCGCGGCTTACTCTTTAGGCTACAAGCCCCTAGGCTTAAGCGATCGTGCAGGTTTAGAATTGGCATTAGCCTTGCATTGTAGTCAGCCTGAAAACTGAATCTCATGAGTTCTCTTTCAACCACTATAGGGTTATGTTTTGCATTGGTTGGCCCGGCGTTGCTGGCACGATTTGGGAACCAGCTTTTTGGCAATTCAGAAAGCCTGGTTAGTAAGATACTTCAGCAGATTGCTTTAGCAACGCTGTTTATTGTCGTTCTGGGAATTCTGGTCTTTTGGGAGCAACAACCGCTCGTTTCGATTGGGTTACATACATTTCGATGGCAAGCCATGTTGTGGGGTTTCATCTTTGCTGGTTTGCTTATTTTAGTTTACTCGCCATTACTGATGTGGAGTATGGCGAAGCTTGGCCTTGCTGGGTTTGAAAGGGGACTGGCAACGTTAAGTCTATTTCCAGTTTGGTATCTTGTTTTGGCAGTGGTAATCGGCGGAGTTGTAGAAGAAGGACTCTATCGAGGCTATGCAAGTGAGCGGTTATCATTACTGACTGGAAGTGATTGGATCGGCTGTGGGCTAGCTCTCATCGCATTTGGTCTAGCCCATGTGCCGATTTGGGGATGGGTGTCAGCGTTCACGACAGTCTTGTCAGGATGTCTGTTGACCCTTTTTTATTTGGGCACAGGAGATTTGCTGACCGCGATCATCGCACACATTGTTACTGATAGTGTAGGCATCATCATTCCTACAGTTACGCGCACAAAATGAGCACCTTCATAAGATTAGCGGCACCACCCGCTCGGCGGTGGGGTGACAGGCCTGCGATACCTTGGTGGGGCTCAAGAAAACCTGTCGGAAGTTAGGCCTTTCGTTCTGGCAGTATCTCCTCTGCCGGGTTTGCGGTGATGACCGAATACCGCCGTTACCGGCTATGATCCGAGCTAAAGCTTCAGCGCAGCAGGTGGGATAGCGACTTGAGGGTTAGTCTATGGATCCTGCTACTACCAGCGCTTTTCGAGTAGTGACGATGTTTTACCCCGAGGCGCATGGGCTGATGAAGGCGCGGATTAAGGTGCGATTTAGCACCCCCGCCTATCAGCGGGTGCCGAGTTCCACTAGCGCCCTTTTACCCTAACCCCGGCTTCGATTTGGTCGCCGGGGTACAAGATCACTGGCGCCCCTTCGTCCAGCCCCGACTCGACGACAGCGGCAAAGTCGCTGCGGGGGCCGATCGCCACTCTGCGCCGCTGGGCACGCCCGTTCTCAACCACAAACGCGCACCAGTCGGTGTCGCAGCGAAACAGGGCGCTGATCGGCACCGTCAGCACCTCTTCCCCTTCCCACACGACGATCTGGGCATCGACGCGAAAGCCATCGCCCAAGGGCACAGTAGGGTCAGCAAAATCAGCGATCACGTTGACCCGCTGTTCGTCTACCCCCAGGGCCGATACTTCGGTAAACGCGGAGGGTTCTACCTGACGTACGATCGCTTGCAGGTTTTCGTCGCCACCCCAGCGGTCGATCTGTACCGCATCCCCCGGCGACACCCGCACCGCATCGGTGGAGAGAATGTCGATCACCAGTTCTAGGCCCTTGGGGTCACCCACGGTGATCAGGGGCGTACCCGCTGCCACAAACCGGGCGCTGGGTTCGAGCACGTCGAGCACGCGCCCGGCAGCAGGGGCGGTCATGGTGGTACGGCGGGCATCGTCGGTGAGATTGGCCAGCTCAGCGTCCAGGGCGTCCAATTCGGCCTGGTAGACATCCACCAGGTAGTCGGGGTCTTGCTGCTCGGCGGTGAGCACCGTCAGGTTGGCCTGGGCGGCCTGCCCATCGGCCTGGGCCACTGCTACTTGCTGGCGGGCGGTTTCTAGGGTCTGCTGGCGCTGGGTGACGGTGAGCTCTATAGCTTCGAGAGATTGACGGGAGATACCGCCCTGAGCGTAGAGGGTCGCCATACGATCGCGCTCCCTCTGGGCCTGCGCCAACGTGGCCTCGGCCTCCGTCACCTGGGCCTGGGCCTGGTTAACCTGGGCCTGGGCAGCGCGAATTCGGGTTTCGGCCTGGCCGAGAGTCGCGGGTTTGGGCCGCTGGGTATCGACCCCGGCGAGCTGGGCTTGTACTGCTCTGCGTCGCGCTTGGGTGGCATCGACCTGGCTGGTCAGCGGCAGCGGGTCGATGCGGGCCACGATCGCTCCGGCGGTGACTGTATCCCCAGCCTTGAGGTCAATGCGCTGGAGTTCGCCATCGACCGGGGCGGCGATCACGTAGCGATCGCGCACCCGCGTCTGCCCCTCAGCCCCCACCGTGACCTGCAAAGCCCCTCGCTCCACTGGGGCCAGATCGACTGCGATCGGCTGAGGGCGAACGGCGTAGGCGATCAGCCCCACCAGGCTCAGCCCACCGATGCTGTAGAGCCACGATCGCCAGCGGCGACGTTTCGGTGACGGCACTAGAGTCACGCCATTGCCGAGAATGCGTTGATCGCTCGTGGGTTCTGTGCTGGTCATTGATTTACCTTTCGTGTTCAAAAACAAACCTCAGGGCGTGGTGGGCTGACTGCTTAATTTGATACCGATTATTTAATGCAAACACCCAGGGCAGACCCATGGGGCTGTCCCTATGCATCCCCCCATCCCCCTACTCCCTACTCCCTCGTCTTCAACACGGCAATCAAATCCAAATGCTGTAACTGTCGGCCAATCAACAGACCCGAGGCGATCGCCGCCAAGGCCGTCACCAGGGCCGCAAACCCAAAGCTGGCGGTCTGAATAATAAAGGGCACCCGAAACAGCTCGGTATTTTGGGCCGGAGACTGGTTCAACACCCAGGCGAGGCCGTAGCCCAAGGCCCACCCCACTGGGATCGCCATCAGGGTCAGCACCCCCTGTTCGCCCAGCAGAATGAAGGCGATCTCGCGCTGGGTAAAGCCGATGATGCGCAGGGTCGCCAGCTCACGGCTACGCTCTGAGAGGGCAATGCGGGCGGCGTTGTAGATCACCCCTACGGCGATGATGCAGGCAAACAGTAAAATCATGCTGTTCATCACCCCAGAGGTGGCGGCGACGGTGTCTTCAAACTGGGCCAGGGCAGTTTCGCGCTGGGCCACGCTGGCCACCGCCGGAATTTGCTTGATCTGCCGGTACAGAGTCGGCATTTGCAATGGGTCCACCGTCAGGTAAGCGCCTGAGAAGGTGGGGCCTTCCTGCATCAGCTGGTTGAGGGCGGTGACATCCATATACATCGCCAGGCCCACCATCTCATCCACCAGGCCCACCAGGGGGACGGAAAGTGTCGGGCGAGCCCCTTCGAGCACGTCGACGGTGAGGCGATCGCCCACATGAACCTGCAAAATTTCCGCCAGCTTGGTGTTCAGCACCAGGCCATCGGCGGGCAGGGGCACGGTCTGCATATCAGCATCGATCAGCCGCCGCAGGGTGCTGGGCGACGAGAGGCCGACAATGCCCCCCAGGCGCGATCGCGGCCCAAACCGCAGCCGCACCGGCACTGCGCGAAAGGGCTCCACTCGCAGCACCCCCGGCAGCTGGGCCAGGTCGTGCTGTACCCGCCCCGGCAGCGGTTCGGTAAAGGTGAGGGTGATATCTTCCCGCTGCACCGTGCGAAACTGCACCTCGATAATCGCGTCGATACCGTCGCTGAAGTAGCGGCCCACCACCAGCATGGCCACCGCCAGGCCAATGCCCAGCACCGCCATGGTCGCCTGGGCGGGCCGCCGCTCTACATTGCGCAGAATGATACGACCGGCGGGGGAGAGCAACCGCTGCAACCCTAGCTGCTCGATCAGCGTGGGTTTGAAACTGGTCGGCGGTTCGGGCCGCATGGCCTCGGCGGGGGGCAGGCTCACCGCACTGCCCACGGATTTAAAAGCTCCGGTGGCGGCGGCGATCGCGCTCACCCCTACCGCTCCCAGCATCAGCCCCAGCCCGGCCCGATATTCAATCGCGGGAAACTGGTAAAACCGGGTGTAGAACTGGGTGAAGTTGGCCCCCCACCAGCGCCCCACCCCAATGCCCAGCCCCGACCCCAGCCCCACCACCACCGCCACCAGCTTAAAAAAGTGCAGCCCCACGGCCCAGTTGCCGTAGCCAAAGGCCTTGAGCACGGCAATCTGGTCGCGCTGGGTGCTCACCAGCCGGGCCAGCACCAGATTCACCAAAAACGCCGCAATGCCCAAAAAAATCAGCGGCAAGACCAGCGCCATCACCTGCAAACCGGTCAGGTCGTCAGACAAAAATCGGTGGGAAAGCTGGTTTTCGCGCCCAAAGGCCCCCAGCCCCCCATAACGCTCCAAAATTTGGTCAAGACGAAAAATCACCGCCCGCTCGTTGGCCCCCGGCGTTAAGGTCAGGGCCACATCGTTAAAGGCCCCATCTAGGTCAAAGCCGGTGGCCAGGGCTTCGCGGCCCATCCAAAACACCCCAAAGCGGCGGTTGTCGGGCAGCAGCTCGGTGCCGCTAATTTCGTAGATGTACTCGGGCGACAGAGCCGTACCCACAATCCGCAGCGGCTGCCAACGCCCGTTGATCACCGCGCTAATGGTGTCGCCCAGGGCTAGATTATTCGCCTTCACAAAGGCCACGCTGGCGATCGCCTCATCGGCCCGACCCGGCTGAATGTAGCGCCCCGATCTCAACACCAGATCATTCAAAATGGGCTGCCGCCGCTCAGGGATCGAGATCAGCCGCCCGCTAGCCGGGTCCTCTAGCCCTGGCACATCGAGGGTTACATTGGCCACCACCCGCGCCTGCCCCTGGCCCACCCCTGGGATCTCTAAAATTTCCTCCATTACGCCGCTGGGGGCGCGCTTGAGCTGCACAAACACATCGGCAAAGCGGTACTGGCTGTAGTAATGCTCCTGGGAAAGCAGCAGCGACTGGTAGGTGCTCACCATGGTCACCAGGCTGGCAATGCCGCAGGCCACAATCACCACGATCGCAATCACCTGGCCCCGCAGGCCCTTGAGATCTCGCCATAGCTTCAGATCGAGGGTTGGCATCGGCTCACACCTACCACTCCAACTCGTCGGGGGAGGCGCGGCGGGCGTTGGTTTCAAGGGTGTGAATTTGGCCGTCGCGCATGGTGATGATGCGATCGCCCATGGCTCCAATCGCCGCGTTGTGGGTAATCACCACCACCGTGGTGCCCAGTTCCTGGTTCACCTGGGCCAGCACCTCTAGCACCCGTTTACCCGTGCTAAAGTCGAGGGCTCCGGTGGGTTCGTCGCAGAAGAGCACTTCGGGTCGCTTGGCGATCGCCCTAGCAATCGCCACCCGCTGCTGCTCGCCGCCCGAGAGCTGAGAGGGGAAGTGATCGAGGCGATCGCCCAGCCCGACTCTCTCCAGCGCCGCCTCTGGTGCCATGGGTCGAGGGGCAATATCCGTTACCAGGGCCACGTTTTCCTTGGCGGTCAGGCTGGGGATCAGGTTGTAGAACTGAAAGATAAAGCCGATCGATTCGCGGCGGAAGCGGGTGAGCAATCGGTCGCCCCCCGCCGTCAGGTTTTGGCTTTTGAAAAACACCTCGCCGCTAGTGGGCACATCCAGCCCGCCCAAAATATTTAGCAACGTCGATTTACCGCTGCCCGATGGCCCCAGCAGCACCACAAACTCGCCCTCGTAGAGGTCAAGATCCACTGATCGCAGAGCTAACACCTGTACCTCGCCCATGGTGTAGGTTTTAGTCAGATGCCGAGCAGAGAAAATAATCGGCGTCTCTGGGGTGTGGCGCGGGTGGGTGGCTGAATCGAGGCTGGGCTGAGGGGTCATGGCAGTGCCAAAATTGTGCCCTTTGTCACCAGCCTAATCAATTCAGATAGCCATTTAGCAAAACGCTCAACGTTTCTTTAATGCTCTGTCGGTCAGTCGAATCAGCCCCAGAGAGGCAGACTCATATAGCGCTGGCCAGATAGCTTAGGACAGGGTTGGCGGATCGAGCCACAACTGGGAGGCTAGCTGGCTCACCATCGCCCCTCTGATCGCGCCGGGTTGGCTGTGTCCTAACCGAGGTGGCGATGGCTATACCAGCAGACCCAGATTCCAGGATTTGGCTGCGATGCCCAAACATCGTTGGCTAAGAGCCGAAAAAAAGGTGTTGCTGAATTGAGACATGAATTTGGGTCGGGGCAAACGGCCGTTTGCCCCGACGAGGGACGTTGAAGGCTTGATTCATATCTGCGTCCAGCATGGAGAGCGGGGCTTGAGTTTTCTGCAACTGAATCAATACGCTCGGGTAGATGTCCAGTTTTGACATAAATGACACAACCCTGGCGGCTCAATGGTGTGTGACGGCCACCGTGGGGACTCCGTAGCCAGGTTCCTGTTGGATAAGCGCCAAATTCATCCTCGAACACACCATCCAAAACGAAGATTTCTTCACCGCTGTAATGGCTATGGTGCGGAAATTGAGTATCCGCGGCCCATTTCACCAGCGCAACTTGCTCTGTGCCAAAGGCATGCAGTGGCATCACGTCTAAGTCCGTTACCAATCCAGGCATCCAAGGAGCTCGGGTCGTGTCGATCGCCACTCGTTTTTGGTCATCGGGGTGCATTTGCCAGAGTTTGACCAAAATGGTGCAACCGTCTTGGCTGAACGGGGTATGGGTCGATCCAACCGGATTGCGGACGTAGGTTCCGGCCGGGTAGTCGCCATGTTCGTCTGAAAAAATGCCGTCCAGAACCAAAAACTCTTCACCCCCGCCATGCGTATGTGCCGAGAAATGGCTATTGGCAGCATAACGAACAATTGAGGTTGCGCGGGCGATTTCTTCTTGAGGGGTGTCAGATGCGCGGGCTACAGTCCTGTCATAGGCCTATCATCGGGAGGTAACCGGGGAGTTGTTTGACCCGATCGATCCAGTTGAGTACCTGGGGGTAGGCATCTAGGTTGACTTGGCCATCGCGGGCTAAGGTAACATACTGCAAGCAAGCTCAAGCAAGTTTTGGGGTGTGGCGGGATACAGGTATGAATCAAACATTTAACGTCCCTCGTAGGGGCAAACGGCCGTTTGCCCCTACCCCAAATTCATGCCTCAATTCAGCACCACCAGGTTTGGGATTACCAATCTGTACCATAGCCGATCACCCCAGCTGTGGAGGTGGGTGGACTTAAATGTAGAATAGACCTGTTGGGAAATAGCGATAAAAATCGCTGAAATCCTTATATAGACTGGCTTTCAAGGATTTTTCGACAAAATCGCTGAAACGCATGCCAAGAAAGGCTTCCAAGGATTTTCCAGCTTATTACACAACAACTCTAATGGGTTAGCGCAGCGTAACCCATTCTGTCAAAGGATTTGATGCTTTGCGAAGGGCGCTTCTTAGCTGATCAATAATCCCGCCTCCCTAATTACATCCCAAGTCGCTGCGCCGAAACGCCGACAACGGGTCGGTCGAGTCACCGTCATCTGCGTCTGGTGAGATTGGTCGTTAGGCCGACAGAAGGTGCGGGATAAGCTAGGGTGAATATCAAGGGCGACTTCCTGGACATCCAGTTGATGAACAAATACCTTCAGCCACACCACCGCCTCGGTTTAACCACTGGCGCAATTATTGGCGGCGGCCTAGTAGGCATGCTGAGCTTGCCGGAGGGGGCTTTAGCCTCAGCTCAATCTTTTCAAGCCTGGTGCGAACAGAGCGCCACCCTACCCGCCGAGACCCGTGCCACCGTTGATCTACTGCTACAGGTCGCCGGTACCGAAGACTGCCTGGAGGCCGAAGCTGCCCTGGCCAGTCTGCCGACCCTAAATCTAGAGCGGTTGGAGATTGCCGATCTCCAGCCCATTGGCTCCCTCACTCAGCTGACCTGGCTCTCCCTCAGCGTTAACCAGGTTACGGATATCGGGCCGCTTAGCACGCTTACCAACCTTGAAACCCTTTACCTCGACAGCAACCAAATCGCAGATTTGCGCCCCCTGGCTAGCCTCACCCAGCTGCAAACCCTCGTTCTCTACGATAATCAAATTTCTGACCTGGCCCCCCTGGCAACCCTGACCAACCTCCGTAGCCTCAGCCTGTTTGAGAACCAAATCTCTGAGCTTCAGCCCCTGGCGACCCTAACGAATTTGCACACCCTATCGCTCATGGGCAACGAAATTCGGGACGTCAGCCCGCTGGCTGGGCTGGTAGGGTTGCAGCGGCTATCCCTGGGCGACAACCAGGTTGAGACCATCGAGCCGCTGGGGGCGTTGACTAACCTGCGATGGCTGGCGCTGTTTCAAAACCAAATTAGCGATTTAGCCCCCCTGACCGCCCTGACTGAGCTGCAATTTTTGTCCATCGGCAACAATCAAATTCAGTCGATCAGCGCCTTGCAGGCCAACGAAAACCTGCGGGAACTGCTCTTGTTTAATAACCAAATTACCGACCCTGCGCCGCTGCAAACCCTGGCGCAGCTGTCCTGGCTAGATCTTTATAACAACCAAATTGCCAACGTGCGGCCCTTACGTCGTCTAGACCAGCTACAGTGGCTAGACCTGCGGCATAACCCCCTGGCAGAACCTGGTTGTCCGGTAGAGCCCCAGAGCGTGTGTCTGCTGCCGCCGCCTGCGAAAATTCCCTAGCCAGATTGGCCATGACCGTCTCGGCTAAATTTCCAGCGCCTGAAGCCGCTGATTCACGCCACTGCGATCAAAATATTCTGGGTCAAAGTCATAGCCTACCCGTTCCCAAAGGGCATCGGCTTCTGGATTATCGGGGTCGCTGAGGCGGTCAAGCAGGTCTTCGTAACCCCAAATTCCCTGGCAAAATTCTGGTGGGCAGGCGCGTTCTCCCTCGGTACAGTGGGGGCTCATACCATCGGCGGTAGCTGCCTCACTGGCCTCTAAAACAATTCTGTGCAGCCACCCCTCCGTTAGGTCATAGGTATAGAGCAGGGTATCGCCGGGCTGGCTGAGAAAATCCTCCAGGCCGCGTGGTTCATCCGTAGACTCCTCTGATGGGGGTAGATCTAATCCCCCCTCAAAGACCTGATGGAGTCCTTTAAATCGATAGTCGGCTTGCCCCGACCAGCCCATCACGGTGGTCAGCACCCGATGTAGATGATCTAGGGAAAGGCTATCATTTACCCGCAGGCGGCGCCAGATGGCCGGTTCGCTGTCTAACAGGTCAATGCGCAGGGTGTAGCGAGCTGGGCTGGGCTGGGTCGTCATGGTAGATCATCGAAACTCAGCGACTGTGGGGCTAACTAGCCCCCAATGGGGGTTTCCTGCCCCGGTGGAGAGGCTGACCCAGCCCAGCCCTTCGCTGGTACCCGCCCAGACCTTATTGCCGGTATCGGTAGCTAAGGACAGCACCTGACCGGAAGGCAGCGACGGCACCTGGCCCAGCACCGCGCCGGTGGCGGGGTCGAGCTTAAAGAGTCCGCTGGTGGTGCCGACCCAAAGCTTGCCAGCGGCGTCAAACTGTGCCGCCATCACGCTTTTGTCGCGCATGGCGGTAACCGAGCGCACCAGTTCGGCCCGCACCGGATCTACAACCAGCAGCCCCACTGGGGTGCCCACCCAAAGATTGCCGCGAGGCCCCAGGGTAATGGACTGCACCGCGCCGCCGGGCAAGTTACCTACCCGCCGCCCCACAAAGGCGTTGGCGGTATTGACCTGCACCAGCCCATCCAGGGTGCCGACCCAAAGGCGGTTGTGGCGATCGAGACTGAGGGCGTTGGCGCTTACCCCCGGCAGATCTTGCAGGGTGGTCATCAGCAAACCCCGGTCGGGGCTGATCATGGCTAACCCTCGGTCGGTGCCGGCCCAGAGAAAGCCGCGATGATCAACAAGTAGCGCCAGCACCCGGTTAGAGGGCAGCTGATAGTTTTGGGCGGTGATGGCGTTGGTTCTGGGGTCAACCCGCACCAGGCCGTTAAAGGTGCCCACCCAAATCCGGCCCACCCGATCCTGGGCCAGGGCCTCGATGGTACGGCTGGGAACTTGAATGCGCCGCTGCACCTGCCCCGTCTCAGGGTCAACCCGGGCCAGCCCCATCCACGAGCCGACCCAGAGGCCACCGGTGTAGTCGCGTAGCAGGTCGGTGACCCGATAGTCGTTGCTGACCGCCGCCTGGGCCACTAGGGAGGGCTGGGACTGATCCGCCAAGGCCAAGGCCGGCGGCTCAATTCCAGGCGAGAAGAGCCCTGGCCCTGGCGATGTCATGAGTGACGATAAGGCAAGTAGACTTAGCACCGTAATTTTTCCCCACGTTGAGTAGTGGTGCGGCTGACTACCGCCCCGTTGAGGCCCACAGTATGCCCCGGATTAGGGTCACAGTATATCTACTGGGTTAACAAATGGAGCTATCCGGCTGGCTTCGGCCACCGGCGAGCAATTTTGGCCAGTAGTCTCCAATGGTTTTCGCTCCGCCGATGGATGCGGTTATCCATGTCGGTACTGCGATCAGACCAGGCTTCTGAGGTTCTCTTTACCATTAACTGGTACTTAAAATCGCGACTTCAAACAACTTGAGAAACCAACACTTAGGTTCACCTTCATTCATAATCTTAAGTTATGAATATATACAGATCTTCCAAAACTAAACTTATCCAATCGCTGGTAGTATGCTAAAGCGTAAGGTAATGTAAAATACCTAAAATGCTTGTAGGACAAACGTTTCAAGGTTTGTCTACAGTTGTTCGTGCCTCATTTTCGTGGACATCTGATTGGGGCTTTGGCTGAGCAAAGGGTTCCCGTTTGGTCGGGAAACTAGTTTGTTAATGGCTAGGCTGCAGAGGTTCGATCGAGGGATTTCTTAGATTCACAGGAAGGGAGATATGTCTTACTCTCAGACAACGACTCAGTCAAAATCGGGCTATAAAGCTGGGGTTCAGGACTACAAACTGACCTATTACACCCCGGATTACACCCCCAAAGATACGGATATTCTGGCGGCGTTTCGTATGACTCCCCAGCCCGGCGTGCCCCCCGAGGAGTGCGCGGCAGCGGTGGCGGCGGAGTCGTCTACCGGCACCTGGACCACGGTGTGGACTGACCTGCTGACCGATATGGACCGGTACAAAGGTCGCTGCTACGACATCGAGCCCGTGCCCGGTGAAGATAACCAGTACATTTGCTATGTGGCCTATCCCCTCGACCTGTTTGAGGAAGGCTCGGTCACCAACCTGCTCACCTCCCTGGTGGGTAACGTGTTTGGCTTCAAAGCCCTGCGCGCCCTGCGCCTGGAAGACCTGCGTATCCCTGTGGCCTACTTGAAAACCTTCCAGGGGCCGCCCCACGGCATTCAGGTGGAGCGCGATCGCCTCAACAAGTATGGTCGTCCGTTGCTGGGCTGCACCATTAAGCCCAAGCTGGGTCTGTCGGCTAAGAACTACGGTCGGGCCGTGTACGAGTGCCTGCGCGGCGGCCTCGACTTCACCAAAGACGACGAAAACATCAACTCCCAGCCCTTCCAGCGGTGGCGCGATCGCTTCCTGTTTGTGGCCGACGCGATCCACAAGTCCCAGGCAGAAACCGGCGAAATCAAAGGCCACTACCTGAATGTGACCGCCTCCACCTGCGAAGAAATGCTGAAGCGGGCCGAGTACGCTAAGGAACTCAACATGCCCATCGTCATGCACGACTTCCTCACCGCTGGCTTTACCGCCAACACCACCCTGTCCCACTGGTGCCGCGATAATGGGCTGCTACTGCACATCCACCGCGCCATGCACGCCGTGATCGACCGCCAGAAGAATCACGGTATCCACTTCCGGGTGCTGGCCAAGTGTCTGCGCATGTCCGGCGGTGACCACATCCACACCGGCACTGTGGTGGGCAAGCTGGAGGGCGATCGGGCCGGTACCCTGGGCTTCGTAGACCTGCTGCGCGAAAACTACATCGAGCAAGACAAGTCTCGCGGCATCTATTTCACCCAAGACTGGGCCTCCATGGGCGGCGTCATGGCCGTGGCCTCCGGCGGCATCCACGTGTGGCACATGCCCGCCCTGGTGGAAATCTTCGGCGATGATTCGGTGCTGCAGTTTGGCGGCGGCACCCTGGGTCACCCCTGGGGTAATGCCCCCGGTGCTACCGCTAACCGCGTAGCCCTGGAGGCCTGTGTACAGGCCCGTAACGAAGGCCGCGACCTCAACCGTGAGGGTGGCGACATCATCCGCGAAGCCTGCAAGTGGTCGCCTGAACTGGCCGCCGCCTGCGAGCTGTGGAAGGAGATCAAGTTCGAGTTCGAAACCGTTGACACCATCTAAAGCGGCTAGCAGGGGCTTGGTGGCTTGCCTGGCGGCGCAGCTCAGGGCGGGTTAGGTAGTTTATCCCAGCCGTAGATTCTCGAAAACTGTCGAGAATGCGGCCTAAGTTACCGAATTTGAACATCGTTCGGGCTTAGATCAGGGCTACCTACCGCCCGCTGGCGGGGGTCTACGTCAATCGTTCGAGAGACATCGATGGACCTTAAGCAATCAGCTAAAGAGACCGCTAAGGTGCTCACTAGCTATCTGACCTTCCAGGCCGTTAAAACGGTGCTGAATCAGCTCAAGGAAACCAACCCCGCCCGCGCCTATTGGCTGAATGGGTTTTCGACCAAAGAATCGCTTCAGGACGGCGAAGCCTACCTGAGCGCCCTACTGACCGAAAGCCCTGACCTGGCTATGCGAGTGATGACCGTGCGACAGATCATCGCGGATGGTGTTTGCGAGTTTCTGCCCGAAATGGTGGTCACCAGTATCCAGCAGGCCAACATGGAGCATCGTCGTCAGCATTTAGAACGCATTACCCAGCTTGAAGCCACTGAGCCTGGGGCAGAGGCTGAACTACCCGAGGAGACCGATGCTCCCCAGGAGTCGACCGCTGATGCCGATCGCTCCCCAGAATAAGCCCAACCCCCCTGCTCTAGGGTTGCTCATCTGTTTAGTTCACGGCCCTGGCCGATTGCACACCTACTACTTTAGCGAGGATCCATGAAAACTCTGCCCAAAGAGCGTCGTTTTGAAACGCTCTCTTACTTGCCCCCCCTGACCGATGCCCAAATTGAGCGGCAAATCGCCTACATTCTCAAGATGGGCTACTTTCCTGCCATCGAGTTCAACGAGAACTCTGACCCCGAGGTCTACTACTGGACTATGTGGAAGCTGCCCCTGTTCAACGCCACCTCTACCCAGGAAGTGCTGAGCGAAGTGCAGGCCTGTCGGTCAGAGTACTCCAACTGCTACATTCGTGTAGTGGGCTTTGACAACGTCAAGCAGTGTCAGATTTTGAGCTTTATTGTGCACAAGCCTGGGGCTAGCACCTATCGCTACTAATCCAAGCGCCGTTTGAGTGCCTCTGATTTGCAGGGGCACAATCAATCCCGCAGGGGCGCAGCATGCTGCGCCCCTGCGGAGTTTAAAGCGGCTGCTGCGACGCTAAATCTGATGCGGCAGAAATGGGCCGTCCATCGCTGAAGGTGTAGGTACGCATAAACACCTCAGGCTGTACCCCACGAATATTGTCCTGCTGTTGAACGATCACGCCACCGTTGTCAAACACCTGGGGGGTAGCCGCTGGCCCCTCAAACCGGAATGCACCAGGGATGTAAATGGCTTGGCTAATGTCCCGGTCATCCCGTTTTTTGAAGCCGTAGGCTATATCGTCTGGGCTAGTAATGACAACACCGCTAGCGGTAATCGGACTCATTTTTTCGGTGATATAGGCGCGCGTAGAGTTGTACATATCCCCCAGGCCCAGACTGTCTTGGGCAAAGGCCAGGATTTGTTTGAGCTGCTCCAGCGTCAGCTGGCTGAGCTCAGTACTCAGCCCCTGAATGTGCTGATGCAACGCCATCGCCTGGTCGCCAGTAACCTCGTTGATAATGATGACTCCGTTACCGTCCCCCGCCACCGCCTGCACCGTTTGGTCGGCCTGATTAAAGAACACCAGGCCGCGATCGCCAATCGAGCTACCTCGATAGTCCACAATCGGCTGCCCCGCCTGGTGATGGCGCGGGGGATAGACCAGCGGCTCACCCCCCGCGCCCAGGATCGGAATCGGCAGAATAAACTTTTGGGCATTGGAAATAACTGCCGTACTGTGATCTGGCCCAAATTGCAAAGCCGCAGGCTCTACCGTAGGAATCGTCGGGGCCAGCGTCGGGTTTTGCCCCAGGGTCAGTACCCCAGTTAAAAGAATTGAGCCTGGGGTAATTTCACCACCACTGACGGCCTCAGCAGGGAGCAGAAAACCCAGCGCTAACACCAGCATCAGAAAAAGTTTCATCCGAATCTATTAAGTCAAGGATTTACTGGATTTACTAATGTAGCGGCAGTCAGCCGCATCGGTACAGTCCCATCGGCGGTATCTACTTTCGTATTCGCCCAGAATTGCCCAGGAGTGGGCCCAAAAATCTGGTTGAGGGGATAGGGTTGAGGGGATAGCGTTACCTTCGCCACAGACTTTTCAAAGGCTTTGTCTAAAAAACATCGACTTTCCTCCCCGGTTCTGCCCATTAAGTATTATTGCCGTGATATGATCTGCTACGGCCTGATAACCCAGGTTAAACCCCTACCGGATAAGGATTGGACGCTTTCGTGGCCTCAATTCCATCTGACCAGAAAGAAAACGAGGCTTTAGTGACGCCCCCCGTCGAGGCGACTGCTCAGCTAACGGCAGCACCCGGCCCCGGCCTAACTCTGCCCCCCCCTTCAGATTCTGCCATGGGCGAATATTATCGCCTTCAGCAAAACCTGCTGCTATGCACCCTAGGGTTTACGGGGGTTATTTTTCTCAGCGTGTGGTTGGTTTATTCTTCATCAGTGGCGCTGAATTATTTAATTGGAGCGTGCGGTGGTGTGGTTTACTTGAGGATGTTGGCAAAAAACGTTGCCAGCATCGGGCGTGGTCAGCAAAAAGTTACCAGCGGTCGCCTAGCCATTGTGATTGGCTTGATCTTAGTTGCCACCCAGTGGGAGCAGCTTGAGATTGTTCCAGTCTTTCTTGGCTTTTTGACCTACAAGGCGGCTTTAATTGCCTACACACTGTGGACGGCGGTTTTGCCGACAGAGTAAATCTAAATTAGATAGTCATTTAATTTAGCATAGCTCTACGGCATTTCCTAGGACGAGTTTAAGTTTGGTGGAGATGGCGCTCAGTATGTTTATGTTTCATCCCCTGCCCCTGGCGAAGCTAGAGGTTGGTCAACACCTTTACTGGCAGGTCGGCAACCTCAAGCTCCATGGCCAGGTGTTCTTGACCTCCTGGTTCGTAATTGGGGTGCTGGTACTAGTGGCGTTTTTAGCCACCCGCAACCCCCAGCGCATTCCCAGCGGTCTGCAAAACTTTATGGAGTACGTCCTAGAGTTCATTCGTGGGCTCGCGAAGGATCAGATCGGCGAGAAAGAATATCGCCCCTGGGTGCCCTTTGTCGGTACGCTGTTTCTGTTTATCTTTGTGTCTAACTGGTCGGGGGCGCTGATTCCCTGGAAGCTGATTCATCTGTCCGAAGGGGAGCTGGCGGCACCGACTAACGACATCAACACCACCGTGGCGCTGGCGCTGCTGACTTCCCTGGCCTACTTTTATGCGGGCTTTAGCAAGCGCGGGTTGGGCTACTTTGCTAAATACATCGAGCCCACACCCATTTTGCTGCCCATTAATATTCTGGAAGATTTCACCAAGCCCCTTTCCCTGAGTTTCCGTTTATTTGGAAATATCTTGGCGGATGAGCTGGTGGTGGCCGTGCTGGTCTTGCTGGTGCCCCTCTTCGTACCGCTACCAGTAATGATCCTAGGGTTGTTTACCAGTGCCATTCAGGCGCTGATCTTTGCCACCCTGGCCGCGGCCTACATCGGTGAGGCGATCGAGGGGCATGGTGCAGAAGAGCATGGATGACCTCTAGTTACGCAGAGGCATTCAGTTGGTTCCCCCGGCTGGTGGGTTGGGTTTCCATCAGCCTGGGTGATCCTCAGGATCACCCGCCGAGGAAGCGCCTTCGGGCGTTGTTAATGACCTGATTAGCGTGTTGTCAATTGTCTAAATCGAGGTGAAGAAATGGATCCTATTGTTGCAAGCGCTTCTGTGGTAGCGGCGGCTCTGGCCGTTGGTTTAGCGGCTATTGGCCCTGGTATTGGTCAGGGTAACGCCGCTGGGCAAGCCGTGGAAGGTATTGCTCGCCAGCCCGAGGCTGAGGGTAAAATTCGCGGCACGCTGCTGCTGAGCCTGGCCTTTATGGAAGCCTTGACCATCTATGGCCTGGTGGTAGCCCTGGTGCTGCTGTTCGCCAACCCCTTTAGCTAGGTCATTGGGGTGAGGGCGCGGCGGTAGAGCTAGCCCTCACCCTTTACGAGCTGGGTTGACGCATCGGTGGTCAGTCCTCGGGGTTCGCTGATTGGGGTATTAAAGGGTAAGAGGTAATGATGTATTCAGTTTGGCTATTGGCCGTCGAGGCGGCGGCGGAAGAGAGCGGCGGCGGGCTGTTTGACCTAGATGCTACCCTACCGCTGATGGCCGTTCAGTTTGTGCTCTTGGCGGTGGTGCTCAATGCCCTGTTTTACAAGCCTCTAGGCCAGGTGATTGACGAGCGCGATGGCTACGTTAGCCGTACCAAAATCGAGGCTGCTGAGCGGTTAGCTAAGGCCGAAAAAATTGCCGAGGAGTATCAAAAAGAGCTGGCCGAAACCCGCCGTCAGTCGCAGGTGGTGATTGCCGAAGCCCAGGACGCCGCTCAGAAAATGGCGGCCCAGAGCCTGGCCGAGGCCCAGCAGCAGGCGCAGGCCCAGCGGGAAGAGGCCCAGCGTGAGCTCGACGAACAGACTCGCACGGCGATGACGGCGCTAGAGCAGCAGGTAGAAGGGCTGAGCCATCAAATTTTGACCAAGCTGCTCAGCTCCGTAGGGGTCTAGGGTTGTGAAGGTCGGTGGGGCAGTTCACCTAACGGTTTTACGGTTTGAAGCAGGGTCGGCGCAGCGGGCGGCCTGGGTTAGCTAAAGTCACCTAATTGTTGACGCAAAGAGAGATATGACTATGGGTTGGTTTCTAGGGCTGGAAGAGGGAGGGGTTGGTCTAAATTTCGACATTCTTGAGACCAACTTGATCAACCTCGCCATTATTATTGGGGTGCTGTTTTATTTTGGCCGCAAGTTCATCGGTAAAATCCTGGACACCCGCAAGACCGACATTGAGACCGCTATCCTAGATGCCGAGCAGCGGAAGCGGGAAGCGGCGGCGGCCCTGGCTGAGCAGCAGCAAAAGCTAGCCCTAGCTAAGGAAGAGGCCCAAACCATCCTGGCTAATGCGGCCCAAACCGCCACCCGCACTAAGGAAGAGATTCTCGCCCAGGCCGAGGCCGATGTGGCCCGCATGCAGGCCACCGCCGCTCAGGATGTCAGCTCGCAGCAGGCCCGTGTAATGCGGGAACTCCGGCAGCGGGTAGCCACCCTGGCCCTAGAGCGCAGTGAAGCCGAGCTGCCCAACCGGCTTAATGATGATGTCCAGCGGCGGCTGGTGGATGCCAGTATTGCCATGCTTGAAGGAGACCAGTAATGAACGACAGTACCCTTAGTGCCGAGGTAACTAAGCCCTACGCCCAGGCCCTGATGTCCATCGCCCAAGACAACGCGATTGCCGACCAACTTGGAGCGGAAGCGACGCAGTTGCTGGAGGTTTTGGCTAGTTCGGATGAGCTAACTCAATTTTTGGCCAACCCTCTGGTCGAGGCTGAGCCCAAGAAAGCCGTGCTGCGGCAAATTGCCGATGGCCAGGTGAATCCAACGTTGCTCAACTTTCTGCTGCTGCTGGTCGATCGGGGCCGCATTGTCTTTATGAAAGAGACCTTGCAGCAGTACCAGGTACTACTCCGGGAGCTGAATCAAACGGTTCTAGCCGATGTAACGGCAGCGGTTGAACTGTCCGACGCTCAGCTAGACGCCATCCGCGAGCGGGTACAGCGCTTGACCGGAGCCCGCGGCGTTGAGCTTTCGGTGCAGGTCGACCCCACCCTGCTGGGGGGGCTGGTGGTCAAGGTCGGGTCGCAGGTGATTGACGCCAGCCTGCGGGGGCAACTGCGGCGCATTGGTATGCAGTTGGCCACTGCGGCTTAACTGTGGGGTTCAACGGGGCAACCCACTGGCATTTTTTGTATTGACGTTTCATGTTTATGTAGGTTTAGCAGAGCAAGTCCTATGGTTAGTATCAGACCTGACGAAATTAGCAGCATCATTAAGCAGCAGATCGAGCAGTACAACCAGGATGTCAAAGTATCCAACGTGGGTACGGTACTCCAGGTGGGAGATGGGATTGCGCGTATCTATGGCCTGGAAAACGCCATGGCTAGTGAGCTGCTGGAGTTTGAAGACGGCACCGTGGGTATCGCCCTAAACCTGGAAGAAGACAACGTCGGGGCGGTGCTGATGGGCAACGGCATCAGTATCCGGGAAGGCAGTTCGGTGACCGCCACGGGGAAAATCGCCTCTATTCCCGTAGGCGATGCCATGCTGGGTCGGGTGGTCGATTCCCTGGCTCGCCCCATCGACGGCAAGGGCGACATTCAGGCCTCGGATACTCGCTTGCTCGACTCCCAGGCCCCTGGTATTATCGCCCGCAAGTCGGTGTACGAACCGCTACAGACGGGGATTACCGCCATCGACGCCATGATCCCGATTGGCCGGGGCCAGCGGGAGCTGATCATCGGCGACCGACAGACCGGCAAGACTGCGATCGCCATTGATACCATCCTCAACCAAAAGTCTGAGGACGTGGTGTGTGTCTACGTCGCCATCGGTCAAAAGGCCTCCTCCGTCGCCCAGATTGTGGATATTCTGCGGGAGCGCGGGGCCCTCGACTATACCATCGTGGTAGCGGCCAACGCTAACGCTCCGGCTCCCCTCCAGTACCTAGCTCCCTACACCGGTGCGGCCCTGGCCGAGTACTTTATGTACAAGGGCAAGGCCACCCTGGTGGTCTACGATGACCTCACCAAGCAGGCCCAGGCCTATCGACAAATGTCGCTGCTGCTGCGCCGTCCGCCGGGGCGCGAGGCCTACCCTGGCGACGTGTTCTACCTGCACTCTCGCCTGCTCGAGCGGGCCGCTAAGCTCAGCCCCGAGCTCGGAGAGGGCAGCATGACGGCCCTACCGATCATTGAAACCCAGGCCGGGGACGTGTCGGCCTACATTCCCACCAACGTGATTTCCATCACCGACGGCCAGATTTTCCTCTCCTCTGACCTGTTTAACTCGGGCCTGCGCCCCGCCATTAACGCCGGTATTTCGGTATCTCGGGTGGGTTCGGCGGCGCAAATTAAGGCCATGAAGCAGGTCGCCGGTAAGGTGAAGCTGGAGCTAGCCCAGTTCGACGAACTCCAGGCTTTTTCACAGTTTGCCTCGGATCTCGACCAGGCCACCCAGAAACAGCTGGCCCGAGGGCAGCGGCTGCGGGAACTGCTGAAGCAGCCCCAGTACTCTCCCCTGCCGGTGGAGGAACAGGTGGTGATCATCTATGCCGGCATTAACGGCTATATGGACGACGTGCCGGTGGCCCAGGTCGGCACCTTTGCCAAGGAACTGCGCGACTACATCCGCAACAACAAGCCTAAGTTCGCCGAGCTGATGCTCAACGATAAAAAGCTCACCGACGAAAGCGAGGCTCTGCTCAAGGAGGGCATTAACGAAGCTAAGCAAGCCTTTATGGCGGCGGCCTAGTTTCTGACCGGGGCCAGTCTTTCAGCCAGATAGGCTGAAAGACTGGCCGTTTATCACTGCTTGCTAAGGACACACCATGGCTAACCTGAAAGCAATCCGAGACCGCATTAAGTCCGTTAAGAACACCCGCAAGATTACCGAAGCCATGCGCCTGGTGGCGGCGGCAAAGGTGCGCCGTGCCCAAGAGCAGGTGATCGCCACGCGCCCCTTTGCGGATCGGCTGGCCCAGGTGCTTTACGGCCTGCAAAGTCGCCTCAAGTTTGAGGAGGCCGAGCTGCCTTTGCTGAAGCAGCGTCAGGTGAGCACCGTTGCCATCCTGGTGATTTCTGGGGATCGGGGTCTATGCGGCGGCTACAATACCAACGTCATTCGTAAGGCTGAAATCCGCGCCCAGGAGCTGGCCGCTGAGGGGCTGAATTACCGCTACGTGCTGGTGGGGCGCAAGGCCAACCAGTATTTTAAGCGCCGCGAGCAGCCCATTGAGGAAGCCTTTACCGGCATGGAGCAAATTCCTACCGCCGCCGAAGCGGCTACGATTGCCGATGCGCTACTGTCGTTATTTTTGGCCGAAGAAGTTGACCGGGTGGAGCTGGTCTACACCCGGTTTGTGTCGCTGGTCAGCTCGCGCCCTGTGATCCAAACTCTACTTCCCCTTGATCCCCAGGGTCTAGAGACACCGGATGATGAGATCTTTCGCCTCACCACCAAGGGTGGAGTGCTTGAGGTCGAGCGCAGTAAGGTTACCGCCCCTACCCCTGCCCCTTATCCCCAGGACATGATTTTTGAGCAGGATCCGGTGCAGATTTTAGACGCGTTGCTGCCCCTATACTTGAACAATCAAATTTTGCGGGCGCTGCAGGAGTCGGCAGCTAGTGAACTCGCGGCCCGCATGACGGCCATGAACAACGCCAGCGACAACGCGAAGGAACTGGGTAAAAGCCTCAACCTGACCTATAACAAGGCTCGTCAGGCCGCGATTACCCAGGAAATTCTCGAGGTGGTGTCGGGGGCCAACGCCCTGGGCTAAATCGAAACGCCGTGGAGGGATAGATGATCTAACCCTCAGAATGTGGCAGCGCAACGGCCAGCGCGCGCTACTCTGGGGGTTGTTACTATCGTCATTGGGTTGACTAAACTAGAAGCAACCTACACCCCGAGGTCGGTATGATTGCTAACTACCTTCACGGTCTAACCCGCGACTCTACCTACCAAGATCTAGCCCTGCGCTGCCAAGAATTTTTGTACTACCAACGCCACGGTCGGGATGATCAATACCAGCTGGCCGAAGATATGCTCTTTAATCGGCTGGTGGAGTACCTAGTGAGTACGGGCCTACCCCGCTCCCAGGCAGAGGATTTTTGTGCCAATGTCGATCACCTCACCGAGATGGCCCTGAGAATTAGCTCGACTCTGGGGCCGGTGGTGGTTTGAGGAAAGAATGATGGCCTGTTTGTCGCTTAATAGCAGGTTTTTTACTAAATCCTGCTTGGTTACCCCCGATTCAGCCGGGCGAATGCCATTTGCCCCTACGGACTGGCCTGGTGGGAATCGGGCTGATGGGATTCGGATTCGGTATTTAACCTTAAGCCACCCGCGAGCCGTCAGATCGATGAGTTGACAAACTTGGGGTGCCCGCTAAAAAAGTTTTAGCGCGTTCTTAATCGCCTAGTGTATAGTTTGGGTGAAATATCTAGAATTGACCTAGCGCTATGGAACTCAATCCGCAATCCCCTGCCCTGAACGGAGTTGAGACTCTGTCAGTGGAGGTCATCCTCCGCCCTGTGCTGCTCAGTACCGGTAGTTCCCGCGACGAGTACGGGGGCTGGGCAGCTTACCCGATGGCTAACCTAAGCGCTGTGTCCACCTCGTCAACGGTGCTGGCCCAGCAGTTTGACCAAGATATTTTGGGAGATATGGGTAATGCCTGGCAGAATTTTATTCAGTCGGGTCAGGTGTGGGCGCTGGTGGTTGGCATTGTGTTAGGCTACCTTATCCGCAATCTGACGGCTTACTAGGCTAGATCTCAGTCCAGAATGGAGGTTTCCCTAGGACAATCAGAGCTTCTAGGCTAGCGCCAGGCTATTTACCCCTTTCACTGAACCTTAGGGTTGTGCAGGAATACGACTGCCCTGAAACCTCAAGGTGGCGTAGGCAGCCGTCCTGTGGAACGCTCTAAACTAGACCTAACCGTTACCTTGCGTGCGAGGAATATTCTTGGAAACACCCCCTCCCCAGACCTGGAGCCATCGCTTTGAAACGTCGCTGCATCCGGCTATTGCCCAGTTTAACGCCAGCATTGGGTTTGACCTTCAGCTGATCGAATACGACCTGACTGGCTCCCAGGCCCACGCCAAAATGTTGGTCAAAACCGGCATTCTCAGCCCTGAGGAGGGGGAGCAAATCGTCACCGGCCTGGAGACCATTCGCCAGGAGTACCGCCGGGGGGAGTTTCGCCCTGGAGTCGAGGCCGAAGACGTGCACTTTGCCGTAGAGCGGCGGCTGACAGAGTTGATTGGCGACGGCGGCAAAAAACTGCACACCGCCCGCTCCCGCAATGACCAGGTGGGCACCGACGTGCGGCTGTATCTGAGATCGCACATCGAAGCCATCCAGACCCAGCTGCGTCAGTTTCAGCGCGCCCTCCTGAGCATTGCCGAAACCCAGGTGGAAACGCTAATTCCGGGCTATACCCATCTCCAGCGGGCCCAGCCCCTGAGTTTAGCCCACCACCTGCTGGCCTACTTTGATATGGCCCAGCGCGACTGGGAGCGGCTGCAGGATGTGCAAAAGCGGGTAAACATTTCCCCCCTGGGCAGCGGAGCCCTAGCGGGGACGACGTTTCCCATCGACCGGCAGTATGCAGCGGCGCTGCTGGGGTTTGAGAAGGTCTACGGCAACAGCCTGGATGGGGTGAGCGATCGCGACTTCGCCATCGAGTTTGCCTGCGCCGCCAGCCTGATCATGGTGCACCTGTCGCGGCTGTCGGAGGAAATGATTCTCTGGGCCTCGGAGGAGTTTAGCTTTGTCATCCTCAACGACAGCTGCTCTACCGGCTCTAGCATCATGCCTCAGAAAAAGAACCCCGACGTGCCGGAGCTAGTGCGGGGCAAAACGGGCCGGGTGTTTGGCCACCTGCAGGGCCTGCTGGTGATGATGAAGGGGCTGCCCCTGGCCTACAACAAGGATCTCCAGGAAGATAAAGAAGCCCTGTTTGATACGGTAGCCACGGTGCAGGGCTGCCTAGAAGCCATGACCATTTTGCTCACCGAGGGGGTGACCTTCCGCCCCGACCGCCTGGGAGAAGCGGTCAACGAAGACTACGCCAACGCCACCGACGTGGCCGACTACCTGGCCGCTCGGGGCATTCCCTTCCGGGAAGCCTATAACCTGGTGGGGCAGGTGGTGAAAACCTCCCTGGGGGCGGGCAAGCTGCTGCGAGAGCTGACCCTGGCCGAGTGGCAGGGCATCCACCCTGCCTTTGAAGACGACATCTACGCCGCCATTGCTCCCCGTCAGGTGGTATCGGCCCGCAACAGCTACGGCGGCACCGGTTTTGACCAGGTTCGCCAGGCCATTGCTCGCGCCTACCAGGCCTTGGGAGCCGGGTAATGGCCATCAGCCTCTGCATGATTGTCAAAGACGAAGCCAGCACCCTGGGCCAGGCCCTGGCGAGCGTCAAAGGGATAGTGGATGAGATCATCGTGGTGGATACCGGCTCTACGGATGGCAGCCAGGCCATAGCCGCTGCCCACGGGGCCAGGGTTTATCCCTTTACCTGGGTGAATGACTTTGCCGCCGCCCGCAATGCGTCTCTAGGCTATGCCACCGGCGACTGGGTGCTGGTGCTCGATGCCGATGAGGTGCTCTGCCCCGCCGGAGCTGAGGTGCTGCGCCGTCTAGATCAGGGTGACAATCTGGGGAATATTGCCGCCGAGACGGTAATCGCCGTTAATCTGCTGCGTCTGGAGCTAGGGGCGCCCCAAACCCCCTACACGCTGATTACGCGGTGCTTTCGCCGCCTACCCGAGATCAGCTTCGAGCGCCCTTACCACGAAACCGTCGATGACAGCGTGGCCCGCATCCAGACCCAAAGCCCCGGCTGGCAGGTGGTAACAGCCGAAGATATCGCCCTGCACCACACCGGCTATGCCCCCGAGGCCGTGGCCCAGCGCGGTAAGTTTGACCGCGCCCGCACCCTCATGGAGCCCTACCTGGCCCAGCACCCCGACGACAGCTACCTAGCCAACAAGCTAGCGGCACTTTACATCGAAGAGGATCGGCCTGAACTGGCCCTGCCGCTGCTCGATCGAGCCTTGGCCAACCGCGCGGCCCTTGACCCCCTCACCCGCTACGAGCTGCACTACCACCGCGGACTGGCTCACGGTAAACGGCACCCCGACCAGGCCGCTACCGCCTACCAGACCGCCCTCGATCAACCCGTGCCCCCTAAGCTTAAGCTGGCCACCTGGATCAACTACGGCAGCTTGAAAAAGTCCCAGGGCGACCTGGCTGGTGCTATCGGCTTGTTTGAGCAGGCCATTGCCGCCGACCCCACCCTGGCCATCGCCCACTACAACCTGGGGACGGCCCACCGGGCCAGGGGATATTTAGACGAGGCCATTGCCGCCTATCGCCAGGCCATTGCCCTCTGCCCCGACTATGCCGAAGCCCACCAAAATTTGGGGGTAGCTCTGGTTAAACTGGGCCAGCTACCCGCAGCAATGGAGTCTTTTGGCAAAGCTGTAGCTTTCTACCGGGTGACCAACCCTGCCGCCGCCGAGAGTCTTAAGCAGGGAGTTAAAGCACTGAACCTGCCGCCATTTTTGTTAGCCCAGGCTCATTTAGAGTAGCGGGGATCGTTCCAGTCGAACTGAGGAGTTTGGCCGCGGTGGGTTTTCTGCCACGACACCTCAGAGCCGTAGGTGCCCGGCCGCCAGTAGTGGGAGCCTTGGCTGTGCTCCTCGGCTCGGGCGACCTCCGGGCTGCTGCTGCGGTGTTTAGTACGATGGGAGCCCTCAGGTGGCGCAGCGGCCCCAGAACCTTCATCAGTGCGGTAGCCCAGCATCAGGCGCAGCCGGTTGACGATGCCATCCCAGCTTAAATCGGGCTGTTTGAGCATTTCTCGCAGGGATTCTAGTGCCCCACGCGCCGATTCGTCGTCGTTGAAATGTAGGGGTTCAGAGGCTCGGATAGGATCGACCTGAACCGCCGCAAAAGCCTGGCGAACAGCACTCTTAACCTGGTTGTGCAGCTCTCGGCGGGCCTTCTCGTACTGGTGTTGCCAACCCTTTTCGCTAGAGGCATAGAGGCCGGGCAAACGATTGAGGGCGTAAGTTTCGACCTCGGCCACCGTGAGATATTTCAGCACGCGGGGTGGCATTCCCTGCATTTGTTTGGCCACTTCTTCGGCCACAATGCGCTCCATAACGTTGACGTAGGAGCGTTTGGGAACTTCATGAACGATTTTCATAACCTACCCCATCCTAATCGTGTAGATATCCGAAGGCTGACTGAGGGATAGACAACCCCGTTGACATTAAGATGCTCCTGACCCCTGCGGCTAACATCTCTGACCGCTGGCTGAGGGGCTAAACCGCCTCCCACCCATATGGACAGGACTGACACTGCTAAATAGGTTGGGGTTAGAGGGATGCACACCTAAGACCATCATTCCCACTCGGCTCCGAAAAACTAAGGAGAAATGAGGCAACTACGCAAAATAGCCGGTGAAACCACTGGCTTTCGTGATTCTAGGACTGTCAACATCACCTCACTGAATCAGAGAGATTACTGAGACCGCCTGTCGCTAACGAACTGCGGGAGACAACACTATACGGTATTCTAGTGCATTACTAAACTCTAGTCTCTATACGCAACGGTGAGACTACAAATTTGACTATCCGTTTCAAAGGTTTACACCACCGTTCTACAACGTTTTTAATCAAGATTTCGTAAAGCATCGGAGAAAATTCGGAATTCCCCCGCCGTGGTGCAGGCAGGCCATCGTCGCTGGCCTTTGGGCAGCCCTAGTAAGGCCAGCGACCCATCCAACCCCTTGGTTACCGGCAATGGCCCCGGGTGCGGCCATAGGCCATAATAAAAACGTCGGGTTTTCCCAGCTCACGATGACTCAGCCTGCCCCACCGACCACAGCGCCGCTATGGCCAGCCACCGAGCCCGGTGACTCCGAGTTTGTTGTTGACGAGCTTGACATCAGCCACCTCGTCATCGAGGACGACACCCCCGTGGATAACTTTCAGTCGGCTCAGCAGCAGCGGCTTTTAGTGGATGCCCTATGCAGCAGCAATTGTTTACCGCTGCCCTTCATCGCTGAGGCCAATGTGGGGCTATTTTATAAACTCAAGGGCGACCCGATCGTGCCCGATCTGCTGCTGAGCCTAGGGGTACAGCGGGCCGAAGACCTCACCCAGCGCCGCCATCGCGCCTATTTCGTTTGGGAATTTGGCAAGGTGCCCGACCTGTGCATTGAAATTATCTCTAACCAGGAAGGGGATGAGCTCGGGGTCAGCCCCCGATCCCAGCGCAGGGGAAAAACCCTGAGTAAGAAGGATGTCTACGCCCAGATTGGGGTGCCCTATTACGCTGTCTTTGATCCCCTCCAGCAGCTCCAGGGCGAGGCCGATATGAACGGTGCCCTGCTGCGCGTCTGGAACCTTGTCTCGGGGCGATACCAAGAGCTAACCCCTGCACTCGGCCTCCGGGCCGCGGGGCAGTCGGTCTTACTGGAGACTCTAGGGTTAGGATTAACCCTCTGGGAGGGGCTCTTTGAGGAAGACATTCCCAGGCAGTGGCTGCGCTGGTGTAATCCCCAGGGTCAGGTGCTGCCCACTGGTGCAGAGGGCCAAGCCATCGAACGCGAGCGCGCCGAGGCTGAACACCAGCGGGCCGAGGCTGAACACCAGCGGGCCGAGGCTGAAC
>DAIUJR010000047.1:0-19143 GCA_036848635.1 Nodosilinea sp. CTOTU7336 | reverse complement strand
GCCGAGGCTGAACACCAGCGGGCCGAGGCTGAACACCAGCGGGCCGAGGCTGAACGCCAGCGCGCCGAAACTGAACGCCAGCGGGCTGATCGCCTGGCGGAAAAACTCAGACAACTGGGCGTTGAGCCATCCGATTTATGCTAGTCATGTAGATGGCCTTTCTGATCGTCAGATTTAGGTATGTCATCGCCCTGGTTTGATGCGCTGAACCTGGATGCACCGGAGCTAACTTCGGCGGTGTGGCGATCGCCACGGCATCCCTAGATCGCCTGACGCTGCCCCACTAGGCGTTGAAAGCTGCCCGGCCCGCACTCTTTTTCAAATTCTTGGATTACCCAGTCCTGGCGTTTACCGAGGCGTTTGGCACTTTTTTGCAGATAGACCAGGTACTCCAGCATTTGCTGGGGGGTGGGGCGGGGGCCAAACAGCGAACCTCGGTACCAGCCATCCTGGGGCCAGCGACCGCAGTGCTCCCAAAACGAACGCTCGGCCCAGGTGGGGGCGTTTTGCCGCAGGTAGGCGCGGCGGCGGTGGCTGTGGAACAGCTCGACCAGGGTGGGAATGTCGTTAATTTGGTGGGCCTGGGCGGCGGAGTAAATTTCTGCCATGTCCTCCAGGTTAAGGGGGCGTTCGGTTACCCACTGATGGCCGCAGTCGGGGCAGCGGGCAATAAACGCGAGCACAATCCGTCCGCACTGGGGGCAGGGCTTGGTGGGGGGAGGCTGGCCGCCGCCGCTACCGTCCTTTTGCACCGGCAGGTGATAATCCTTAATATCTTCGGGAAAGCCCAGCCGCTCTAGATTGCCCGCCTGGTCTAAAATCATGCCGTAGAGCTTGCCGGTCTGGGGCGAAATCCGCATTACTCGACCAATTTGCTGCAGGTGCAGGGCGCTGGACTGGGTGGGCCGCAGCATCAGCCCCACCTCTACACTGGGTTCATCAAACCCAATACTGATCACGTTGCAGGAGGTCAACACTAGGATTTTTTCCTGACGCAGATCCTGGTACATGCGCTGGCGCTCTTTAATCGGGGTGTTGCCCTCCACGGTGTCGGCGGCGATGCCCGCCGCGCTAAAGGCCTCGGCCATATGGCGGGCGTGCTCAATGTCGACACAGAAGGCGATGGTGCGCTTGCCGGGGCAGAGGCGTCGCCACTCCTGGACGATTTTTTCGATGAGCTCGGGGCGATCACAGGCATGCTTCAGCCCAATCTCGTCGTAGTCTCCCCGCACTGTCTTGACTTCCTTCAGGTTAGCCACCCCATCGGGCGGCATGCTGTAGTAGCGCATCGGGGCCAGGTAACCCATCTGCTGCAAGTCGCTGGGCACGGGCGAGGCCACCAGCTGATCGAGTAAATCCCCTAGCTGCTCTTTGCCCAAACGCTCGGGGGTAGCGGTCATGACCAGGTGCACGGCGTTGGGAAAGGTCTTCAGCACCGATTTTCCGACCTGACTAAACAGGGTGATATGCCCCTCGTCGTAGAACACCACATCGGCGGGCCACTGCTTCCACCAGCGGCGCTTAGCCATAGTTTGAATGCTGGCAATTTGAATCGGGGCATCGCGGTTTTCTTCCCATCCGGCCTTGATAAAACCACAGTGCAGCCCAAAGGCTTTCATCTTGTCGTAGGTCTGCCCCACCAGCACATCCAAGTGCACCAAAAACATCAGCCGCTTGCCCGCCGCCTCGGCATGGGCGCAGATTTGCCCGCTGATCACCGTTTTGCCTGCCCCGGTACCGGCTACAATAGCCACCCGCTTGTGACCCTCGTTGAGGGTGCGGTAGAGGTCGTTGATCAGTTCGACCTGGTAGGGGCGGAGCTGGGGCGGAGCCATTGCAAAATCATGGACGGGATCAGGCGCAAACCTTGATCACCCTAAGGGTTAACAGGTGGGATAGCAGGGTCTAGGCCAGAGGGTAAAGGTCAATCCCCGGCCTCGTCCGTCGGCAACCCCTTACCACAGGGCCGGGATGGCGTCTAACTCTCTATCCTCGGGCCGCTGGATGTTTTCGGGCCGCACCAGGCCGGGCTGGGTCGGTGAAATATCCCCCGTGGCCGGGAACTGCCCCGTAGCCGGGGACTGCCCCGTGGTCGGGACCGTTCCCGGCTGACCGGTGCGGGGCACGATGTTGTTGGGGGTGGTGAACGTACCATTAGGAGCAACCTGCCCCCCATTATTTTGGGGGTTTAGGGTCGGGTCAAACCCCTGTGTATTGGATACAGAATCGGACGCGGCCCGAGTACCAGCCGCAGGATCTCCACTCTGGCGCTGCACAATTTGCCCCGCCCGCCCAATGGGCAGAGTGCCCAGGGCACTTTCGTCGGCCTGAATATCACCTCTGAGGCTGTCGGTGTTAGAAAATAGGCGATTAATGCCTTCCAGCCCGCTCATGGCCATCATGACCAGGGCCGCGGCGATGCCACCAAAGATGTAGCGATTCATGGCTCCCTCATGAATACTTTGGTACTATCATCGCGCAGGTTTGCCGAGTTGGTGCAGAAAAAGTTGCAAATTGGTGGGGGAATCCGCTGAATAGCCTCAAATTTCGGCCTTGGCGACGCAGGAAGATCTACCTTAAGTCGGCCGCACCGCCCATTGACTAAGAGTATTCCAACTAAAAAAATATCCCTTTCGGGGACGCGAACCGGCCCGTTGGGCCGGTCGCGGTGAAATCCCGGATAGGTATTTAGTTGAAACACTCTAAGGCTAGTTTCCCGTGCTGAGTCGGTATTTCAGTGAAGATGTCGTCTAAACCACCACCCCAAAACGTTGATAAGCTAGACTCAATCCCCCGTGGCCCTCACCATGTCGGTAACCAATCTGAAAACCATTACCCTAGAAGCCTTTCTACCTACCCCTGAAACTAAAACCCCTAGGGAATACATCGACGGCCAAATCCTCCCTAAGCCGGTGCCAAAGTCCGGCCATTCCAGACTTCAGGGCAAGCTAGTCGAGGCTATCAACACCGTCACCGAGCCAGCCCGAATGGCCGATGCCCTTCCAGAACGGCGCTGCACCTTTGGCGGCCGCTCAATTGTGCCCAATATCGCCGTCTTCCGCTGGCCCTGCATTGCCCAAGCGGATAGATCTCCATGTCCCTAGACTATTCACCCCAGGCCCACCCGCCGCGATCGGGCTACACCCTGCCAGTCTTTGCCTGTGCCGGGGCGGTGGCGGCCCTGCGGTACTTGCTAGACCCCACCGATCGGCCCACAACTATTCCCCTAGCGTTAATCAACCCCGCCCAGACCGGCGACATTCCGATTGCCCAGCGGGCCGCTTTGCCGGATGGTTCGGTGCTGGCCATCACCCACAGCGACCCCGGCGATAACCTCGATCTAACCCGCCACACGCCGATCTGGTCGGTGGTAGCCTGGGGAGCAGCCGACCAACCCGACCCCATTGTGCTAGCCGGGGGGGAAGGCCTGGGCAAGCAGACAAACCAGGGCGGGGCCGCCGCGATTTATCGCTACGCCAGAGAGTTAATGCTTCACAACTTGGGGATGTGGCTACCCGAAGGCCGCACCCTCCAGGTCACCCTGATTTTGCCGGAGGGCCGCGCCCTGGCCGAGCGCACCTCCAATGCGGCCTTTGGGGTCGTCGACGGGCTGTCGCTGCTGGGCACGTCTGGGATCTCAGCCCCCCTCAGTGCCCCTGGGCAGCTAGAGCAGTCTCGGCAGATCTTACGCGCTAAGGCCCAGTGCCATCCCCATCTCGTATTTTGTCTGGGGGAAAATGGCCTCGACCTGGCCCTGAAGCTGGGACTCGCCCCCGACTGCCGGGTTAAAACCGCTAACTGGCTGGGCCCTATGCTGGTAGAAGCCGGGCAACAAGGCGTAGCGGGGGTGCTGCTGCTGGGCTACCACGGCAAGCTGATTAAGTTAGCCGGCGGCATCTTCCACACCCACCACCACGTCGCCGATGGACGGCAGGAAATTCTCGCCGCCCACGCCGCCGCTGCTGGGGTACCCCTCGACGTCATCCAGGCGGTGCTGAGGGAGCCGACGGTGGAGGCCGGGCGGCAGCGGCTGTGGGCGGCGGCTCCAGAACAGGCCGCTGCGGTGTATGAGGGCATTGCCGCTCGCATCGACGCGCGGGCCTTGGCCTACGTTAAGGCCCATACGGGCCATCCGTTGACCGTTGGTTCTATGCTGTTTGATCGCCAGCGCGCCATTGTCGCCACAAGTTGCCAGGGTCACATCCTGTTCAATCAACTTTTGGTAGACTAGAAAGAATATTTTTTGATATTCACCTCTTTATAACGCCGTCAGTTCTGGGATACCTGCCAAAAACCTCGTGGCAGGTCATTTTGAGTACGTTAAGGCGGCTAGCCTTACCATCTGCCTGATGCCGCTTCCTGAAAAAGCCCATATTTTTTATTTAGCCTAACTCCTTCAACCCGCAGGATTAACCCGTGACCCTTCAAACCGAACCCACCGCCGACCTAGGCCAGGCCTACCTGCCAGAGGTCAACCGCCAAATGCTGGTAATTTTAGATTTTGGCTCCCAATATTCTGAGCTGATTGCCCGCCGAATTCGTGAAACCGAGGTTTATTCGGAGGTGCTCTCCTACCGCACCACCGTTGAGCAGCTCAAGCAGCTCAACCCCCAGGGCATTATTCTCTCTGGCGGCCCCAATTCGGTGTACGACCTCGGTGCCCCCCACTGCGATCCCGAAATCTGGAACCTGGGCATCCCCATTTTGGGGGTTTGCTACGGCATGCAGCTAATGGTGCAGCAGCTCGGTGGCCAGGTCGATCGGGCTGAGCGGGGGGAGTACGGCAAAGCCGCCCTCTTCATCGACGACCCCACCGATTTGCTCACCAATGTCGAAGACGGCAGCACCATGTGGATGAGCCACGGCGACTCGGTCACCCGCTTGCCCGAGGGGTTTGAGGTGCTGGCCCATACCGAAAATACCCCCTCCGCCGCCGTGGCCGACCATACCCGTCGCCTCTACGGGGTGCAGTTCCACCCCGAGGTGGTGCATTCCCAGGGGGGCATTGCCCTAATTCGCAACTTTGTTTATCACATCTGCGAATGCCATCCCACCTGGACCACTGCCGCCTTTGTGGAAGACGCCATCCGCGAGGTGCGGGCACGGGTGGGGGATAAGCGAGTGTTGCTGGCCCTGTCTGGGGGGGTAGACTCTTCTACCCTGGCCTTTTTGCTGCACCAGGCGATCGGCGACCAGCTCACCTGCATGTTTATCGACCAGGGCTTTATGCGCAAAGACGAGCCCGAGCGCCTGGTGAAGTTGTTCCGCGAGCAGTTTCACATTCCGGTGCACCACATCAAGGCCCGCGAGCGGTTTCTGGCCCAGGTAGAAGGCGTAATCGACCCCGAAACCAAGCGCAAGCGCATCGGCCACGAGTTTATCCAGGTATTTGAGGAAGAATCCAAGCGCCTCGGCCCCTTTGACTACCTGGCCCAGGGCACCCTCTACCCCGACGTAATTGAGTCGGCAGACACCAATGTTGACCCCCAGAGCGGCGAGCGAGTGGCGGTCAAAATTAAGAGCCACCACAACGTCGGCGGTCTGCCTAAAGACCTGCGGTTTAAGCTCATCGAACCCCTGCGCAAGCTGTTTAAGGATGAGGTGCGCAAGGTGGGTCGATCCATCGGCCTGCCCGAAGAAATTGTTCGCCGTCACCCCTTCCCTGGTCCTGGGCTGGCCATTCGCATTATCGGCGAAATTACCGAAGAGCGGCTCGAAATTCTCCGCAATGCCGACTTTGTGGTGCGCGATGAAATTGCTAAGCAGGGCCTGTACCACGATTTTTGGCAGGCCTTTGCGGTGCTGCTGCCGATCCGCAGCGTCGGGGTAATGGGAGACCAGCGCACCTACGCCCACCCGATTGTGCTGCGGCTGATTAGCAGTGAAGACGGCATGACCGCCGACTGGTCGCGGGTGCCCTACGATCTATTGGAAACCATTTCGAACCGCATCGTCAACGAGGTAGAGGGTGTCAACCGGGTGGTTTACGACATTACCTCCAAGCCCCCCGGCACCATTGAGTGGGAGTAGGGAAGGGCTCACCTTTTGTAGAATGGGCGTCTTGCCTGCCCAGCCAGGACGGCCAAAACTGATGGGGCGTCGCCCTTGGGCAGATTGTTGCCTATCCTCATCTATCTCCCTGGGCCTACATCTATCCCTGGAGACTTTTTCGTCTGGGAAATCAGTTGTAAAGTGCCAAAAACGTTAGCAACGTTCTAATGAGCGCAAAAACCTCCTTTCCCATTACAGATTCAATTGTGCAAATGTCCGCAGGCTCCGTCTACGTCAACGGCGAAAAGTATCCCCTGCCCGATCAGGTGATTAAGAATATTGAGACGGTAATCGGTATGCAGGCACGGCAAGAGCGCACGGTGCCCCTCCCTGAACGGCTGCTACAAAGGCTGGCGGCGGCGTTTGGCAAGGCCCAGTTTTTATACGCGCTACTGCTGTTTTTCGGCGTTTGGATTGGCTGGAGCTATGTAACGCCGGAACCTACCCTGTCCTTTGGCCTACCCAAGTACAGCGTGCAGGATCAGATGCTGGATACGGCGGCGCTGCTAATCGCCACCGGCGTGCTGGTGCACCAAACCCGTCAGGAAAAGCTGGCCGAGCAGCGATCGCACCTAATGCTGCAAATTAACCTGCTCACCGAGCAAAAAACCGCCAAGCTAATTGGCTTGCTGGAGGAACTGCGGGCCGATCTGCCAGAGCTGCGCGATCGCAAAGACTGGGAGGCCGAAATTATGCAACAGGCCACCGATCCCCAGGTGGTGCTAAATATTCTGCAAGAAAATCTGGAGCATGAGGACGCAGCCTCGTCAGAGTCGGCCACTGGGGCCGTAGAGTAAGGCATTGCTCAAAACATCTGAGGGAAGCGCCCCTAATAATTCATACGCAAATAATACGCAAAAGACGTCAATCATTGTTGGGGGCATAACGCTAAGGCGAGGCCCCGCCAGCGCGAAGCAATGCACCGATAGACAAGCTGGCCGGTGGGGTAGCCCAGACCGCCCTCTGTTTCCCAGGGCACAATAAACAGCAACTGGGCCTGTTAATTTTGGGCGTGTCCTTGATTTTCAGGCTGAGCAGACAACCCCTGGGAGCCTTCTTACAACCGTCTTTGTATACAATAGACTGTATGCATCTACGTCAAACTTCATGATAATTAGTTAAGATTTCGTTAGCTGCTGTCCTAGTCTTACGCCGCATACCCGCCCATGACCCTCCTTAAAACCTTAAGCATCAACGGTAAGCGCCTCAACCAAAGCCTGGATGACCTGGCCCAAATCGGCCAGTTAGACAACGGTGGGATCTGCCGCCTGGCCTTTAGCCCCGAAGATCGCCAGGGCCGAGAGCTAGTACGCCGCTGGATGGTAGAGGCCGGTTTAGAGGTACGCATTGACACCGCCGGGAATATGATTGGCCGCCGAGCCGGTAAAACCAGCGGCCCAGCCCTGGCCACTGGCTCCCACATTGACACCGTGCCCTGCGGCGGCAAGTTCGATGGCAACTTGGGCGTGCTGGCGGGCATCGAGGTGGCTCGAATCCTGAACGAACAGCACATTACCCTTGACCATCCCTACGAAGTAATTGTCTTTACCGACGAAGAAGACACCATGATTGGCGGTCGCGCCATGGCGGGCACCGCCTCCTTTGACGTGGCAGACTATCGCCGCAAAGACGGCCGCCCGATTGATGACTGCGTGAATAGCTGCGGCGGCAGTTGGGAGCAACTGGCCCTGGCCCGTCGCACCCGCGAGGATGTCTGCGCCTTCGTGGAGCTGCACGTCGAGCAGGGCGGCGTTTTAGAAACCGCTGGTAAGCAAATCGGCGTCGTGCAAGGGGTGGTGGGCCTCCAGCGCTACCAGATTCACATTACCGGGCGACCCAACCATGCCGGTACAACCCCCATGGATCAGCGTCAGGATGCTCTGGTGGCAGCAGCCCAGGTGGTGCTGGCGGTGAATTGTTTGGCCACCATTCCCCCGGGACAGCGGGTGGCGACGGTGGGGGCGTTGCAGGTTTGGCCCAACGCCGCCAACATCGTGCCGGGCAAGGTACAGGCTAGCCTAGACGTGCGCGACCTCCATCAGGACGTGATCGATAGCCTGGTAAACGACTTGAAAGCCGAGCTAATTAGCATTGCCAAGGCCACCAACACCACCATCGAAATTTTGCCCCAGCTAGATGTCGCCCCCAGCCCGGCGGCAGACCACATTCAGGCCACCATTGCCGAGGTCAGTGCTGGTCTGAGGCTGAGCTCCATGGCTATGCCTAGCCGGGCTGGGCACGATGCGCTAGAAATGGGCCGCTTTACCGACATGGGCATGATCTTTGTGCCCAGCGAAGGCGGGTACAGCCATTCTGAAGTCGAGTACACCACCCCGGAGGAATGCACCCAGGGGGCCAATGTGCTGCTAGAGACACTGCTGCGGCTGGATCGGCACTATCGATAGGACAACCTGCCAGTAATCGTTATTTGCCGGGTTGAGCTTGTCTATGCAACCTGGCGATTTAGTTCCCATGGTTCTTTGAGAACCCTGGGAACTCGCCTTTTAAGGGCATCTCACCAGCCCATCAGCGCTTGACAAGAAGAATTGTCTAATGAAATAATAGTACAATTGTATTATTAATTTTTGGCTGGATATGGAGAAAATTCCACAGGAGCGGCGCTTGTTGCATAGCCTGCAGCGGTTTACAGAAGACCATGGTTACTCCCCCACCATTCAGGAAATGAAAACCATGATGGAGGAAAAATCCTCCTCTAAGGTTCAGGATCTCCTGGCCAGCCTGTGCCAAAAAGGGCTCATCCGCTGCGAGCCGAACAAAGCCCGTACCTATCGCCCCTTTACCAGCTCCATTTGGTTGAGGGGGGTTGTTGAGGCGGGCTATTTAGTCGAGCATCCTTGGTCAGAGGGCGAGCTGATTAACCTTTGGGGCCAACAGTATCAGACGGATGATTATGCCTTAAGAGTCTGTGGCCAGAGTATGGTTAAAGCTCATATCCACCCTGGTGACCTGGTGGTGATTCGCCCGAGCCAAGATCTTTGGGCGCTCAAGTCAGGACAAATCGCCGTGGTGTGGATCGAAGGCGAAGGGGCTACGCTGAAGCATCTTTATTGTCAGGAAGAGGGCGATTGGGTGAGGCTAGAGGCTTCAGGCCGAGAGCAATCTGCTCGTACGATTGAGCGCCACCAGGTAGGGCTTCAGGGCGTCATGGTGGGGCAACACCGCTATGGAGATGGGCTCTGGGTGGCGGTTGACTCCGATACTGGATCACCCTAAAGCAGGTACTCTAAAACCCTGGCACGTGTAAGGGGTAGCCATAGACAAGCGAGACGGGTCAGTGCCGCGTTACCCATCTAGGTGCGCTATGCTTCCACCGGCGCTGGGGTTGAAGGCTCTAGCAGAGTCACCAGGGCAACCTCGACCCGGCCCTCAGCGGGCTCGCTGAGTTCGGCGCTAACGCTGGGGCCAAAGAAGGTTTCAATTTTGGCTTTCTTATCGACCCAACTCGAAAACGGCACCATAGGTGAGTCAAACTCAAGCACCAGGGCATAGCTGCCGTTCATGTCTGCTTCTCGAATGCCGGCCAGTTCGGGGCATTCATCGCCGGAAGGACTAAGCCCTAGCTTTTGCAGAGCAACATCTAAATGAGCTTCTTGGCCATAGCGGTAGCGGGTAACGTCTAGCCGCACCTGGTTTTGGGTCGGGGTGGCCTGCTCTTGCCGCAGCTTTAGCACGTCAGGGGAAGTCGGCTGGGTGTAGGGGGCGGGCTCAAGCTCAGAGGCTTTCAGCGCCAGCCCCCCCAGCAAAATCGGAATGCCGTAAAAAAAACCCGCCAGGTTAAGGGTGGAATTATTTTGGAAGTAGGCGATAAACCCAATCACCGTTAGCACGCCGCCCACGGCCAGCAGTACCAAGCTCAAATTAATGCGGCCTAACATAGCATCCCTAGCTCAGAGTTTACGTTTACTTAATCATGCCTTCTCACTGGCCAGAAAGGTAGGGGCGAACTGAGATTAGCGCTGCGGCCCACAGCAAAGTTGCTTATGCTTAAAGGTGTCGGCGGGTTAAAGTCCTGCCGCGATTACACCCGTTATTCTCTGAACACCATGGCCCCTGTGGATATAGATCAAATTACGGCCCGCCTGAAAAGCGAAGACTCCAAAGACCGAATGCTGGCCCTGGCCTCACTGCGGGATGTGCCTGCGGCCCAGGCCGCGCCGCTGATTCGGCAGATGATTAACGATAAAAATCTACAAATTCGCTCCATGGCGGTGTTTGCCCTGGGGATCAAACCCGACGCCGAAACCTTCGATCTTTTGATCAACCTGCTCAAGTCTGACCCCGACTACGGCATTCGGGCCGATGCCGCCGGGGCGCTAGGCTACCTGGAAGATCCCAGGGCCTTCAATCCTCTAGTACGGGCTTTTTACGAAGATACCGATTGGCTGGTACGGTTTAGCGCCGCCGTTTCCCTTGGCAACTTAAAAGATCCCCGCGCCCACGATGTTTTGATGCAGGCCCTCCAGAGCGATGAAACGGTGATGCAGCAGGCCGCCATCGCCGCCGTAGGCGAAATTGGCGATGTGGAAGCGGTGGAGGAAATTCTCAAATTTGCCCAGTCAGAGGATTGGCTGGTGCGCCAGCGGCTGGCCGAAGCGCTGGGGCATTTGCCTAGCCCCAAGACCGAGCCCGCCCTGCGATATATGGAAAAAGATGCCCACTTTCAAGTGGCGGAGGCGGCGAGGATTTCGCTGACTCGGCTGTTGAAGAGGTGAGGGGATGAAAGTTAGTGGCGGAGGGCTTGGATGAAGCGGTCGAGTCCGGCTAGGTCGGGGTGGGTTTGGATGTTTTGGTAATTGCCTTGGTCGGTCAAGATGTCTTGCACGGCAGCTCCTTGACCGGCCATTATTTCTATAAGCCAGAGGCCGCCGGGTTGAAGGTAGTGCGGGGCCTGAGTCGCCAGGGTGCGAATGGCGTCGAGGCCGTCGGGGCCACCGTCAAGGGCCGGGTGCGGTTCGTGGTTGATCACCTCTGGTGCCAAGGTGGGCAGGGTGGCCGAGGGGATGTAGGGCGGGTTAGAGACGATGGCGCTGAGCTGACCGATACAGTCTTCTAGCGGTTCAAACCAGGAACCCTGGCGGAAGGAAATTTGCTTGGCCAGGCCGTGGACGGCTGCATTGGTTTTGGCAACCTCTAGGGCGGCGGGGCTAACATCCACAGCGATAACTTGAGCCTGGGGAAAGGCCTGGGCTAGCCCCAGGGCGATCGCGCCGCTGCCCGTGCCCAGATCCACCCAAATGCCCGTGCTGAACTGCTCGTGCTGCTTACTTTGGGCCACGGCAGCCATCGCCAGATCGATAATCAGTTCCGTCTCGGGGCGGGGAATCAGCACCGCTGGCGATACCTGAAGCTGGAAATTGCGCCAGGGGGTGAGGCCCACCAGATATTGAACCGGCACCCGCTCGGCCCGCCGCCGCTGCCAGCGCTGCTCCAGATCGGCCAGGGAAAACCGGAGGGGAATTTGGGGACGCTGCCGAAAGGTCTCCAGCTTCAGGGCCAGGGGGTCTAAATCGCTGACCGCCTGCAAAAACCAGTCCAGTTCGTAGGCGTCAACGTCGGCTAAGGCCGCCTGATGCCGGGCGGTTTGCCGCCACATCCAGAGGTCGGCCCCCGAGGCCCAGGGTTGGGCTGGGGAGAGGTCTTGATCGCCGTCACGGTGCTCCATGAATCATCAATCGGAGATATCAGCACCAAATGGCCTGTCCGGCATTGGCGGCCAACGATAGTAGTCAGCCTAGCGCCTCCAGGAGCCTAGCGCATGGGGGTGCTATTGAGAAGTCGATGGAGCCATAATCGTAGCGTTACCCGCCAGGGGTTAAACAGACTTGCCTGATTCTACTGTACTGGCAGAGCGGGGAGGAATAATGATGGAGTAGCGTTCCGCTAATACCTTGGCCTTGAGGGATAGGCTTACCCACACTGTTAAAACCTGGGCCAACCTCTTACAATTTAAAGATCGCTGCCCCCTCCACGAGCATTGCTACCGCATGACTAATGCCGCCGTTTCTGCCTCTGAAACCGAAGCTGCCCCTACTAACGCCGCCATGGTTGAGGCCGTGGCCCAGCGCCGTAACTTCGCGATTATTTCCCACCCCGACGCGGGTAAAACTACGCTGACGGAAAAGCTGCTGCTGTACGGCGGGGCCATTCACGAGGCGGGCACTGTCAAGGCTCGCCGTGCCCAGCGCCATGCCACCTCTGACTGGATGGAGCTAGAGCAGCAGCGGGGCATTTCGATTACCTCAACGGTGCTACAGTTTGCCTACGGCGGCTACACCATTAATTTATTAGATACCCCCGGCCACCAGGACTTCAGCGAAGACACCTACCGCACCCTGGCCGCCGCCGACAATGCCGTGATGCTGGAGGATGCGGCCAAGGGTCTAGAGCCCCAGACCCTGAAGCTGTTTGAGGTGTGTAGGATGCGATCGCTGCCCATCTTCACCTTTTTCAACAAGATGGATCGCCCCGCCCGCGAGCCCCTGGATCTGCTGGATGAAATCGAGCAGCGCCTAGATTTGCAAACCTATGCGGTCAACTGGCCAATTGGCATGGGCGATCGCTTTAAGGGGGTGTTTGACCGCCGCCAGCGCCAGATTCACCTGTTTGAGCGCACCGCCCACGGCAGCCGCGCCGCTAAAGACACCGTGGTTGACCTGGGCGATCCTCGGATTGAGGATCTGCTCGATAAAGACCTTTACTACCAGTTTAAAGAAGATCTGGAGGTGATCGAAGAACTCGGCCCCGAGCTGGATCTAGATGCCGTCCACGCCGGGCAGATGACCCCGGTATTCTTCGGCAGCGCCATGACTAACTTTGGGGTCGAGCTGTTCCTCGATGCTTTCCTCGATTATGGTCTGAAGCCGACCCCGCGACCCAGCACGATTGGGGAGGTATGCCCGACCGGTGAAGACTTTTCGGGGTTTGTGTTCAAACTTCAGGCGAATATGGATCCTAAGCACCGCGATCGAGTAGCCTTTGTGCGGGTGTGCTCCGGCAAGTTTGAGAAAGACATGGTGGTCAGCCACGCTCGCTCGGGCAAGACTGTGCGCCTATCTCACCCCCAAAAGCTGTTTGGCCAGGGGCGCGAATCTTTAGAAGAAGCCTACCCAGGGGATGTTATCGGCCTCAACAACCCCGGTGTGTTTGCCATTGGCGACACCATTTATCAGGGGCAAAAGCTTGAGTACGAGGGCATTCCTTCCTTTTCGCCAGAGATCTTTGCCTACCTGAAAAACCCCAACCCGTCTAAATACAAGCAGTTTCAAAAAGGGGTTTTAGAGCTGCGGGAAGAGGGCGCTGTGCAGATTATGTTTTCTGCCGACGAGTCGAAGCGCGACCCGATTTTGGCAGCGGTGGGCCAACTTCAGTTCGAGGTGGTGCAGTTTCGCATGCAAAATGAGTATAACGTTGAGACTCGCCTCGAAATGCTGCCCTTCTCCGTCGCCCGCTGGGTAGACGGCGGCTGGGAAGCCCTAGAAAAGGCCGGTCGCCTGTTCAACACCGTTACCGTTAAAGACAGCTGGAACCGCCCGGTGCTGCTGTTTCGCAACGAGTGGAACTGTCAGCAAATTGCGGCGGATCACCCCGAACTCAAGCTCAGTGCCATTGCCCCCGTGGTCTCCGGCAAGGAACCTGAGACGCTGTAACGCGGGCGTCGGTCTTCCCGTAGGCATGGCCACCCAGCCTCTCAAACGCCCTCCTGACCGCTGCCCTGACGCCATCTTGATGCTGGTCAAGCCCATGATACCCCTCACCCTGCCCCTTAAAGTCGATCTGGAAAACGTTCACCTCACCGATGAACAGTTCTACCAGCTCTGCATCCACAACCCAGACCTGGTGATCGAGCGCGACGCCCAAGGAGCGTTAATTGTGATGTCCCCCGTTGGTGGTGAGAGCGGTAACCAGGAGAGCAATCTGGGTGGAGAACTCTACCTGTGGAATAAACAAACCAACTTAGGGAGGGTGTTTAGCTCCTCTACCCTGTTCAAGCTACCGGGGGGCGGCGATCGCTCCCCCGATGCCGCCTGGGTAGAGCTGTCTCGCTGGGAAGCATTGACCCCGGAACAGCGGCGGAAATTTCCCCCCATTGCCCCAGATTTCGTCATCGAGCTGCGCTCTAGCACCGACTCACTCCCTATCCTGCAGGCCAAAATGGAGGACTACATGACCAGCGGCGTGCGGCTGGGCTGGCTGCTGGATCCTCACGATCAGGCCGTGGAGATCTACCGTCAGGGGCAGAAAAAAGAGGTGAAATCCCTCCCCACCCAGCTGGGTGGGGAGGCCGTTCTACCGGGCTTCGTTTTGACGTTGAATCGATTTGAGCACAGCTAGTCCAGCGTTTTTTCCAAAGACTAGGCCATAATGGGGCCAGCTTTAGCCAGGTTTTCTGTCCCTATGTCCCCCGCTTCCCATCGCCCTACCTCCCTTGGCTGGCAAATCGGCCAGGGCTGGCAACGCCTAACCGAATGGGGCGAGTACCAGCTGGCTAAACTCAATTTCAAGGGCCCAGATTTACCCAGCTGGCCCTGGCTAGCTCCCCTGGGGCAGGTTCTGTTCTGGCTGCTCACCGCCGCTCTAATCCTGGGCATCGCCTGGATGCTGTATCAGACGGTGCTAGCCTACCAACGCCAGCGAGGGAACCGGACGTTAACAACAGCCCTTTCCCCTGCCGAACCCGCCCTGAAGCCAGCAATTCAGTGGTGGCGCGAGGCCCAGCGACTGGCCCAGCAGGGCGACTATCGGGGAGCCTGCACCGCTCTCTACATGGCCGGTCTGCTGCACCTGAGCGAATCTCAAACTGTGCCCTATGGGGCCAGTCGTACCGATGGCGAATATTTACGCCGCCTGCCGCCCCAGGCCCCCAGTCGACCCTACGAGCTACTGATTCGTACCCACGAACGCCTCACCTTTGGCCAGGGCCAGGCCACCGCCGAAACCTACCAGCGCTGCCGCCGCGCCTACGAGGAGATTGTTTCGTCGTGAGTCTTTCCTTACCAACCTGGAACCGCCGTCGCCTGGGGCTGGGGCTACTGGCCCTGGGGGTATTGCTGCTGGCTGTGGTGCTCGTTACCCCAGCGGCGGGCCATGTTAACCGGGGCTCCACCTGGAGCCGAAGCCCCGCCGGGTATAGCGCCTGGTACGAGTCACTGGAGAGCCAGAACATTCCCGTACAGCGGTGGCAGCGCCCGATCACCGAACTACTGAGTCAGCTCGATGGGGGTATTCCCGAAGGCACCACCACCCTGATTCAGACCTCGCCCGACGCCGTGGCCACTCTGGTGGTCGTGCTGCCAGGGTTTGTGGATGAAACCAGTCTGTTCACCCTGCTGCCCTGGCTACCAAGCTGGATCGAGTCAGACCACCGCCTGGTGGTGCTGGGGCTCAAGAACCCTGTTACCGCCGCCCCCTTTTCTCAAACCTTACCCACCGCCCGTGGCCCCGTCGCCCTCGATACCCGCCGTCGCCAAAAGCTCCAGCCCGAACAAAGCCTCATCCTAGGGGACGACTACGGGGCCGTGGTGTGGCAGTTAGAGGAGGGAGCCAGCGAGGTGATTTTGGCGGCGACCCCTAATCTAGGCGCCAACGCCTACCTGAACTCCGCCGGTAATTTTGCCCTGCTGACGGATCTGGTCACCCGCCAAGGGGGCAGCGTTTGGGTAGATGAATACCTCCACGGCTATCGAGATGGGGACGCGATCGCCGCCGAAGTTGGCGGCAACAGCTGGCTCCACTATCTGGCCCGCACGCCGCTGGTCGTTCTAGCGGCCCAAATTTTGGCGGTCACGCTACTGGCCCTGCTGGCCCAGAACCGTCGGCTGGGCCAGTGCCAAACCCTGTCGGCCCCGGTGATAGACAACAGCCAGGCCTATATCACGGCCCTGGCCGGGGTGCTGTACAAAGCCAACAGCCACGATTTTGTCCGCCAAACCCTGGCCCAGGCTGAGCGCCTGCGCCTACAAAAGTCTCTGGGGTTAGGAGATACCCCTGTGACCAATGCCCAGCTTGAAACCGCCTGGATACAGCAGCGCGGCGGCACCGCCAGCGACCTGGCCGTGTTACTGCACCCCCCAGTCATTCGGCAGGAGGCCCAGCTTCGCGCCTGGCTAAAGCCGCTACAATCCCTTCATCAGCGTATCCAGGAGACGTCAGCGACCCATGAGTGACCCCCAGGCCGTTCTCACCCACATTGGTAAACAGCTCAGCGGCGTAGTCGTGGGGCAAGAGGCCGTGGTGCAGCAGCTCTTGGTGGCCCTGCTGGCCGGGGGACACGTTATTCTTGAAGGAGTGCCCGGCACCGGCAAAACCCTGCTGGTGCGTGCTCTGTCGCGGCTGATTCAGGCCGACTTTGCCCGCGTTCAGTTGACGCCAGATATCCTGCCGTCGGATATTTCTGGCACCAACGTGTTTGACCTCACCAACCGCACCTTCATTCTCAAAAAGGGGCCGGTATTCACCCAGGTGCTGCTGGCGGATGAGATTAACCGCACCCCGCCCAAAACCCAGTCGGCCCTGCTGGAGGCCATGGAAGAACAGCAGGTCACCCTCGACGGCACCAGCCACCCCCTGCCCGACCTATTTTGGGTGGTGGCCACCCAAAATCCGTTGGAATTTGAGGGCACCTACCCCCTGCCCGAGGCCCAGCTCGACCGCTTTTTATTCAAGCTGGTGGTTGACTATCCCGCTCCAGCGGCGGAAAAGCAAATGCTGCTCAACGCCCAAGCCGGGTTTGAGGCTCGACGACTCGACATCAACCAGCTCAAACCGGTTGCCACCGCCGATCACGTGCTGGCGGCCCGCAAAGCCGTCAAAGCCGTCATCGTCGAAGAACCGATCCTCGATTACCTCCTGGCCCTGGCCCAAAAAACCCGCCAGCACCCTGACCTGGCCTTGGGTACCTCGCCCCGGTCGGCGGTGCAGTGGCTCCAGGCCAGCAAAGCCCAAGCCTGGATTAACGGCCAAAACTACGTCACCCCCGACCACGTTAAGGCCATTGCCCTGCCCCTGCTGCGCCATCGCCTGATGCTAGGGGCCGAAGCCCAACTCGATGGCCTCACCGTTGAGGGAGCGATCCAGGGGGTGCTCGACAGCGTGGCGGTACCCCGCTAATGGGTATGGTGCCCACTGGACGAACCTACGGGCTGCTGCTGGGGGTCGGAGTCGTGGCCATGGGGTTGGCCACGGGGGTCGATGTTCCCCACCGGCTGGCCCTGGCGCTACTGGCCCTGGGTCTATTTGATGTGGCGGTGTTAGGAGCCATAGTCTGGGATGGCTGGCGGGTCAGGTCGCGCCGCGCCATCGTCAGCCGCGATCCGCTCCACCGCCTCTCCATTGGTCGGGATAATCTGATTTTGCTGCGCTGCCAATCCGAACCGGTAGCCCGCCTGCGCGTCTACGACCACTACCCCATTCAATTCGACGGTACCCCCATGCCCCTTGCCCTCACCTGTGGTGCGGCGGCTGAAATGGTCTCTTTCACCGTCAACCCCCAGCACCGGGGAAACTATGCCTGGGGAGATCTGCACATTCAGCAGCGCGGTCCCTGGGGCTTAGCCTGGGCCGACTGGACGGTGCCCGCCGCCACCTCCGTCGCCGTCTATCCCGATCTGATCGGCCTGCATCAGCTTTCCATTAAGCTGGCCCTCCAGGCTACCGGCACCCTTAAGCAAAAGCGCCGCCTCGGCGTTGGCACCGAATTCGCCGAATTGCGGGAATACGGCCTGGGAGACGACGCCCGGATGATCGACTGGAAGGCCACCGCCCGGCTCAGCCAACCCCTGGTGCGGGTGCTTGAACCCGAACGCGAGCAAACCCTGATCATCCTGCTGGATCGAGGACGGCTGATGACCGCCCAGGTGCAGCGCCTGTCGCGGTTCGACTGGGGCCTCAACGCGGCGCTCGCCCTGGCCCTGGCTGGCCTCTCCCGAGGCGATCGAGTGGGCCTCGGCGTATTTGACCGCACCCTCCACACCTGGCTGCCCCCCAAGGGTGGGCGCACCCAGTTTCAGCCCATGGTCGAGCGGCTAACCTCGCTGCAGCCCGTCCTCGAAGAATCGGACTACCTGGCCGCCGCCACCCAGGTGGCTGGCCAACAGCAGCGGCGCTCCCTGGTGGTGATGATTACCGACCTGGTGGATGAAACTGCCTCCGCCGAACTGCTCTCGGCCCTGGCCCGGCTACGCCCCCGCCACCTGCCCTTCTGCATTACCTTGCGCGACCCCCACATCGACCACCAGGCCCAGCACGTTAGTACCCAAGTCGATCAGGCCTATGAGCGCGCCGTGGCGCTGGATTTGCTCAGCCAGCGGCAGGCGGCCTTTGCCCGCCTCAAGCAGCGGGGGGTGCTGGTGCTCGATGCCCCGGCCCACCAAATTTCAGAACCGTTAGTGGACGCCTATTTGCGGATTAAGATCCAGGGAAGACTGTAATGCTCAAATTATGGTTTGGATGTTAGCGCTTAGGGAATTTTCAGCCAAGAACTGACCTCGTAGCATGTCTAAACATGCCCAAAACAGAAACGGCGAGGGTCACACCTCAGTGCTGCACTCGCCGTCTGAATTGCTGGTGGGGAGGAGGGGGTAGGGTAATGGGTAAGTGGCTATGCTCTAGGCTAAGAACCCAGTGAGTTAACCGATGAAAAATCGACAACTGGGTAAGTATTTGACGCTGGCGGAGTTCTGCACCTGCACGCAGACCTACCAGCGGTTTGCTGACCAGATTGACCCGTTTCCCAAAAACTTAGAGGAGACGCTGCCAGCCTTAGAAGCGCTGTGTCAGTACATCATCGACCCGGTGATTGTTGGGTTTGGGCACAGCCGCTTTCAGCTCACCTACGGCTTTTGCTCGGTGGACTTGAAGCGGTGGCTGGCGAAGAAAGACCCAGCGACGGGGAAAAAGCACGGTATCGCGACTCCCAACCTGGATCAGCACATGGCCCATGAGGTGAATCGGAATGGGCGGTACTACTGCGATCGCCTCGGTGCCGCCTGCGATGTCCGTATTCTCGACCTGCCCAGCAATGCCCTAGAGCAGCGGTACAGTATCTAGGCGGCAGCGGGGGAGGGCAGTTGAGAC
>DAIUJR010000046.1:0-50135 GCA_036848635.1 Nodosilinea sp. CTOTU7336 | reverse complement strand
ATCATTTTCCATCAAAGATGGAATGTCTAGCGAATAAATTCAGCAGCTCTAAATCCAATAGCCCGGACACTTTTCTGAGCAAGCGCTGAAACCCTTGGCTTCTCGTCGGCCAGGCTACTGCGGAAGAGGCCTGAAACCCGCATTCTATCGTTGGCCATCAAAAACTGTCCGGAGTGTTGTAAATCTACATTTAAGTTTCAGAAATAAGTACCAAAAAGTGCTGCTGCTTAGGGTTGCATGGTTGCATGCCGACTACAGATCTAGCCTATCCTAGGTATTGGTCATACCCCTCAGTCAACTGTGATGAACTAGAGGCCCCATGTTAAGTGAAGTTGCGGTTTTAAACCCTGGGTCGAAACCCTATTCTCCACTACGAATTGTAATCGTAGAAGACGACCCGGTGATGCAGCTAGGTCTGGAGCAGTTCTTAGACCACTACGAAAATTTCCAGGTGGTGGGCCAGGCCGAGGATGGCTATTCTGGCGTAGCCCTGGCCCTTGAATTAAATCCTAACCTGGTGGTTATGGATATTGGTCTACCCCAGCTCGATGGAATTGCCGCTACCCAGCAAATCAAGGAAAAAAGACCTGATGTTCGCGTTGTAATGCTCACCTCCCATACCGCAGATACTGAAATGATTGCGGCTCTGGCCAGTGGTGCAGATGCCTACTGCATCAAAGGCACCAGCCTTGAACAGCTTGAGGTGGCGATTAACTGCGCCCACACTGGGGCGACCTACCTCGATCCACAAATTGCCCGCCGCGTGATTAGCCATTTGTGCTGTGCTCGTCTCACCGCCCCGGCGGTTGAGCTGTCTAATCGAGAGCTTGACGTGCTCAGGTTAATTGTGGAAGGCAGGAGCAATCCTGAAATTGCCACCGAACTTTTTCTCAGTATCAGCACCGTCAAGACTCACCTGCGCAGCATTATGAATAAGCTATCGGTTGATGATCGGGTTCAGGCGGCGGTGGCGGCCCTCCGCAGTGGGCTAGTTTAGCCCAGGTGGCAAAGTTTTGGCTGAAATTTGGGGTCAGCATCCATGCTTAGACAACTCAGAAATTGGCTCATAGGCCTGGCCTTGGTGGCTTTAATCAGCTTGGCTTCGGGGATATTACCAGGCCGCCCGGGGCCAGCGTTCTGGGCCCAGGCTGAGTCGCCTGATCTATTTGATGCCGTGTGGGAGACGATTAACGAGCATTTCTATGATCCTGATTTTAACGGCGTAGACTGGGGAGCAATGGCCGACCACTACCGGCCCCAGCTGGCCCAGACGTCGTCTCGCCCGGAGCGGGTGGCGCTCATTAACGAAATGCTAGCCCAGCTCAAAACCTCCCATACCCATCTATATACCGCCGATGAACCGGCCTACTATCAACTCCTCGGTATTTTTTATCCGCGCTTTTCTGAACTCCAAACCCAGCTTCAAGATGCCTTTCCCGATGGCAGAGTTGAATATGTCGGCCTCGGTGCCATCACCACCGAAAAGGATGGCAAAACCTTTGTCAAGGCTATACTGGACGGCAGTCCGGCAGCAACCGCGGGGCTCCGGGCAGGCGATCAAATTATCAGCGTTGCAGGCCAGCCTTTTAAACCCATCCAATCATTTGTAGACAGCGCCGATCGGCCCATCTCCCTGCGGGTACAGCCAGCCTCCACTCTCGATAGCCAACGCGAGATTGAGGTAACCCCCAAGCGCTACGACGGTATTACCATGTTCCTCGATGCCATGGCCGACAGCGTGCAGGTCATTGAAAAAGCAGACCGGCAAATTGGCTATATTCATGTTTGGTCCTACGCTGGCGATCAGTATCAGCAAAAGCTAGAAGAGGAGCTGATTTATGGTCGCCTCAAGGATGCCGATGCTCTGGTGCTCGATTTGCGGGACGGGTGGGGCGGCGCTCCACCGACGGCGCTTTATCCCTTCACTGCGCGGGGGCCCAGCGTGACAAATGTTGGTCGCGACGGCCAGCCCTGGACCTACCGTAGCCAGTGGGATAGACCGGTGGTCATGCTGGTTAACGAAGGCAGCCGTAGCGCCAAGGAGATTTTGGCCTACAGCTTTCAGCGCTACGACATTGGCCCGGTGGTGGGCAGCCCGACCCCTGGCGCCGTAGTGGCCGGGCGACCTTTCCTGATGCCCGACCACAGCTTGCTGTATGTGGCGGTCGCCGATGTCTACGTGGATGATACCGTGCGCCTTGAGGGCGTTGGGGTAACCCCCGATGTGGTGGTACCGTTCCCGGTTGCCTATGCCCAGGGGGTAGACCCGCAAAAAGAACGAGCGATCTCAACCGCCCTAGAGCTACTCCAGTCTTAACCGCCCAGCCTAAAAGAACAGGCGGCTAGCCCAGCCAGTTCTGCCGCGGTATCATCGTGCCATAAGCTTTCCACTAGACTGAGACAGGGTGCCACTTCTTCGAGCTGAGTTAGCCCGCTACAGGCTTGAATTGCCGCTAGCTCAGGCAGGGTTTGGGCATGGGTGGTGGCTTGGGCCTGGCGGAAGCAGGTCGCGTAGAGGCCGACTAGCCCAGTCTCGGCTTCCTCGGCTTCCATCTCCAGCCGCCGTTGTACTTGGCAGGCCGCCAGACCGGCCAGTTCAGCGTCTGAGCCATCGCGCCAGAGGGCATCAGCTAGATCAATACAGGCCGAGACATCGTCGGGGTCGGTGGTACCTCGGCAAGCCCGAATAGCGGCTAGCTCACTCGGGGAACCGTCTCGAAAAAGGCTATCTGCTGCGCTCAGACAGTCCGCAAAGGGACGCTGCGCCGCTACCGGAGGCACTACGAAGAGACTAAGCACCGCCCAGGCTATCCCCACCCCAAGAACCCAACTCAATATCATCGCTATTTTAATCGCTTTTCCCTTAGCTACAGCCCTCTATCCAATGTACCTCAGGGGATCGCCCACTTCTAAAATTAATCACCTGATGGCCCTGATTGGCATCAGTTTCAAAGATTATGCTGTGATGAGGCGGATCAGGGTCGGTAATAGTCAAATAATGACCCTCCACGTATCCATGCCGCGTAATTTCAGCTTCTGGATAGGCCGCCACGACCTCGGCTTCAGAAGCCCATAGGCCAATGCCTTCTGGGGTAGAAATTTGGCTACTTTCTACCTCGATCGCAACGGTTCTACCCTCGACCTGGTGACCAGCGGTGGCGCTAACGTCTACCCGCGCAATGCGGTCATCAATGATCATAAAGCTGAGTTCTGGGGGGCCTGCCTGTGGTTTAGCATAGGCGCAGTTACCCGGCCTCCCCGTGCCATAGCTATAGCTTCTGACAATCAGGTCTATACTGGCCGAGGCTTCGACTTCAGCAACCGTCATGCCAATTTGAATTGGTCCAATGCCCGAAAATGTCACTTTAGAGTAGCTCACTGATTCCAGCGGCTGATTTGGCGGCCCGTTGCCTTCCGCACCTCCAGCCTCTGGTACCCTAGGCTGAGAAAACATATCCAGGGCACAGGCACTTAAAGTCAGCGCTAGCGCCAGGTGGGCAAATCGCCTGAACGCATGTATTAGTTCAGAGCTACCGGTTGATATCATTTCAAGAGCAAAACATCAACAATTGGGAACTCTAGCGTAGCCCTTAGACCACGCCTTGAACATCGCCCAACTGGCCACTGTTTTAGAGCCAATCAGACCTAGGTTTTCCGCCAAAATTAAAATAATCTAGTGCTATGGAGGACTTTCATCATGTCATCTGAGGATAGCCAAGTTAAGGAACGCTCCCTGGGCGACATTGCCTACTAATTTCTGCTGGGTATCGCTTTTGGACTAGTTCTGATAGTTATCCCTGCCTTCTACATTGAGGTTTCCACCCTTGAATGGCGGATTTTATACCTTGGCTCTTTAGCCACAGTTGTCATGCTCTGTGGAATCCTCGCCGCTATTTTGGGTAGCCGGTTCTTAAGCCTCCTAATACAGTTGCTGGAGTCAATGCCTCCGATAGGTTAAACGGTTGATTACCTTAAAAGCATTAAATTTTGGCGAAGCACAGTAATGCTTGATGGTGTAGCCCTGGTGAATTACTTATATCATCGTATCCCAGCTAATTTGACGGGTCTTGAGCTTTACCCACTCAATACATTAAAACAAATACTTCCCGCCATTTATGCCGTTCATGCCGCCAAATATATCGGTAGGGAAATATTAACCCAGCAAATTATTCTACCCCTAGGTTGCCTGTGGAATGATGTGCTTCATTTTTCCCCTGTGCATCCTAATTTGATTTACCAGGGGTTAGTAGCGGCAGGTTTTAAGTCTGATTCAACACAGTGGTTTAGGGCTGATCCTATCGCCCTAAACTTTAATGCCAGAAACACCGTTATTTACCTCAACTCACCTAAAGATTATCTAGATTTCTCAAAACCAGTAGATATCTTTAGACCTTTTAATTATGCCTCTCTCGCAGAGCTATCTGAACTGCCTGAGGCTACCTTGACGTACTATCAAATGAGTCAAAAAGCAGGCAAATCCCCGCTGCTTTTCCATCAAATTCCTCATGTTCTTTACAGGGGTAGCTTGCATCTCAACGATCTAACGGTAATCAGCACCGCTTAATAAAATAGTCTAGGGCAGCAGCCAGAGCAGCGCAGTACCGTGTACAGCACCAACCACCGCTCCCGTGGTAGCAAGGGCGAGTAAGCCAATTAACGCTCCCTGTTGCAGCGTTGGGTCTGCGGGAAGGCTACCGGCCAGCCAAAATATAATCGGCATACCACAGGCCCACGCTGCGGAGTTGGCGGGTAGCCACCAGCCGGCCCGGCTGACGTATCGCCGCAGCACTCGCCACTGGGGCCAGGCCAGCACCACCCCCAGGCCAGCCCCCATTAGGCTGGCTAGTAAAAAGACCGTGCCGCCATCCATATCCACCGTTCCCGCATTGGCTGGTTCCCCGAGATTGCCCAGTAGGCTGGGAATCAGACCCAGCGACCAGGCTACCAGCGCACCAATTACGGTTGCCGAAATCCAGGCGTGCAGGTTTAACTGCGGTAGGCGAGTGCGCAGCACCCACCCCTGGGCCAGCCCTAAAACACTGCCCTCAAAGGCTCCTAACATCACCATCAAGGCCGTAAAACCCAGGTTCGCCACAATTCCAACCGGCTCCCCTAACGCTGTCACCACCCCGATGCCCACCAGGCCAACGACCCCTAGGCCCAGTAGTTCCCCCAGGGCATTGGCCACAATCCACCGCCACCAAAATTGCCAGTGCTCTTGGGTGACCCTCATCAAATACCCATCTGTTACCGATTGACTACTGTAAGTTGGCTGAGTCATTGAGGCTCCGTAATTTAATGCGGAGCCTATAAACCAATGGGAACTGATTGTGAGCCGATCTGGTTGCCCTAACGACTAATCGGCGGCTCATTGGCCATTGAGCGGGCAATGGCCACAAACTCCTCCTGGGGAGGGTCATTGGCCAGGGTTACAATCGCGTAGGTCAGCCCATCCTGTTGCCACATCACAAGCTGATTCATCGTATCCGCTTCCCCTTGCAGAAAGTGGTAGCCTTGAATGCCTTCGCTTAGTTCGACTGGGGTAACATTTTGACCTTCTGGAGGCCAATTTTCCGGGGCAGATCTAGCGTTAGTGACGCCAATCATGCCAATGCTACAGCTCGCTTCGGCACAGTCAGGGGTAACGCCAAGACTAACAATCAACTCGGTATCGGTTGCCTGGCTGATAAAAGGGTAAAGTTCACTTTCTGACGGTACCGCCGTCGGTAGACGGAACTGCCACCCTTCCGGTAGTTCCTGGCGAATATCGTCAAGCACGGCATCAAAGAGCGGATCCGGTGCCGCCTGGGCCGCGCCAAAAGCGCCCGAACATGCGATCAAAAGAGCGGCTAAACCGACTTGATGGGAGACTTGTTTCAGCATGGTTAAACTTCCTAGACGGGACTTGCTGCGCAGCCTCAAAATCGCCCTACAGGTTGAACGGCCTTAAAAACTGCGCCCTTCCACCATGGCTCTATTGGCAGACCCGCCACATCACCTGACTGGTTACAGTCAGAAAGCCAGGGGGTCAAAGGATGCGTCCGGTCGGATAGCTGGGTGGAAGATTAGCTGGTGGCAATCGTCTCTAGTCTCGTTCTACAGACTACTGCCCAAGCTGAACCAGGGCTCGGCTCAGCGGTTCTGGAAGCAAATGTGGCCAACCGGACGATGCTAATGCTGTTCTGGCTTGCGAACAATACGGTGGGCCCGATCTATAGCTGTAGCCAGTCTGGTTGAGATATTTTCTCCATAAACATTCAGACGTTGGAGGTTTTTTAAGGGTTTCTTGATGTCCTAACCGATGGGACTACGGTTATCCATCGCTATATTCTTTACTGAAGCCCTGTATACTCGGTCAACTGCTGCACCCTAAGGCGATTTCTGGAAAAGAAGATACCCGATAGAAACAGACTCTCGAGCTGGGTTCCCGCCTGTGCGGGAATGACGAGGTAAGGCAACTTCTCGAAAAGAAGATACCCAATATGAACAAACTTTTGGGCTGGGTTCCCGCCTGCGCGGGAATGACGAGGTAAGTTCTGGGCTGGAAACCTCCTAGCTGGAAATCTCCTAACGGTTCAACTTCGCTCACCTACTCCCTCAACTCCGGTGCCGATTTGCTACAGCGAGCCAGGCGCAGCATCAGCGCGTCGAGCCGGGCTAGATCCGCAAAGCCGCCCCCTCGTCCGGTGCCAAAGCCCCCCATTCGCCACGATTCTGCCCAGGAGACCTGCCAGTACCAAAGGGCGGGTAGGTGGCCCCGGGGGGCCTCAAGGCTGAACTCTAAAAAGTTGTAGAACTTACAAAAAGCCATGGGTCTGGGGATAGCCAGCATTAGCCAGCCCACCTCCCGCAGAAACGGATGAGGGTTGAAAACATTCAGCTCGCCGGGGTCAAACCCCTGGCAGAGCCGGTTATAAAGGTGGCGCTGCACCGAAAAACCAAAATGCCCCTGGCTGGCCTCGACCCAGAGGCGGTCGAGGTGGTGCAGGGTTGAGCAGGGCAGCTGGGCCAGAGCCGGGATGGTAAGCTCGCCGCCCCCCTGCCCATCGCTGGCCGCCGCTAAGAGCGCGTGGGTCACGGTATCGGCGGCCTGCCATTCTTCGTGGCGCAGCAGTTCTTCTAGATCGGCCAGGGTCCAGGCCTGGGTGGTGGTGGTCAGCACGGCGCTAGGCCCCTTCCCGCAGGGCGGTCAAGTCGGCCAGCGGCAGCGGCCCCTGGGTGGGCAGGCATTTTTCCAAATGTAGAAATAAGCCTTCCACGACGCTGTGGCCAACACTGTAGCCACTCTCCAGGCTGGGGCAGCACCAGCGCCAAGTGGGCAAATGGCCGGGGGGGGCACCGGCGCTAAACTGTAGCTTTTGGTAGGGCTTTAGGCCGCCGGTCAGGCCGACCGGGCCATCTTGCCAGCCAAGGGCGCGTAAAAAGTCGGCGGGGCGGCGGTCTACCTGCTGGGCAAAGATCTGGTGCTGGGCCTGAAACCCAAACCGCCCGCCGCTATACCGGCTCCAAAGCTGGTCGATGGTGAGCAGATCGACACAGGGCAGCTGCAGCAGGGCATCGCGATCGAGGGGTTCCAGGTTGTTGGGGCGCAGGGCCTTGAGCATCACAGCTTCGGTTTCTTCGTCGGCCTCTTTCCAGGCTTTATTCCACAACAGCTGGCGCAGGCGGCTGTAGTCAACCCCGAGGGCCGACTGGATGGTGCCGTACAGCTCGCTGCGCACCGCCTCCTCCAGCCGAGTGACGTCGTCGGGGGCAATGCTCCACAGCTGCCGGGCCTGCTCTAGGCGGCCCTGATCAAAGGCCAGGGGGTACAGGGTGGTTTGAATGGCCTGGCGAAAGATTTGGCGATATTCTTCCAGCTGCTGCTGACGGCTGACCTGCTGCCCAACCCGAGCCTGCTTTTCGGCCTCTTCTGCGGCACGCTGGCGGGCGGCCTCGGCCTCGGCCTCGGCCTGCTGGCGGGTGGCTTCGATTTTGGCCTTAATCTGGTGCAAATGATCCTGATAAATGGCCTTGGCCTTGGCCTGGGGCAGACCAAGATTATCGGCTAGCTCCAGCAGCACCGCCCAGGTATCCTCACTGAGGGGGAACTCCCGCGCCACCTCTACTAGCAGCACATCCTGGAAGTGGCGGCGCTTTTCGTCGAGGGTTTTAAACGGCCCTAGGGCTTCGGCCTTGAGCGCCTCGGCCACCTCGCGGGAAAGGTTAAGCCGCTGGCGCAGCAGATCGAGGTTGGCCTCTTCGGCAGGGGAAAGTTCGCCGTAGGTGCGGCTGTAGGTTTCGGCCTTGGCCCGGTAAACCTGCTCGGCGGGTAAAAGGGCGTCGGCAGCGGCCACAATGCCCTCGAGCTCTTCGGCCTGATGGGTTTGAATTTGTAGCTTGGTCTGCCCCTGCTGGATCAGAATCAGGGTTTCGAGGGGGTTGTCGTCGAGGCGATCGCACAGCCGCTTCAGCACCGCCCGCAGCCGGTCGGCGGCCACCTGAAAGCGTACCCCTTCGGCAAAAGCTACCTCGTTGCGAACGCCCTTTAAAAGGTCAAACCGAGTATGCTCCAGGCCACTCAGATCCAGCAGATCTTCCCGCAAATACCGGGCTTCGGTGGCAATTTCCTCAGTTCCTAGCTCAGGCTCGATGAATTTAATGATCACCCCTAGGTGGGGGGGCAAGATAACATCCCTGGCCATAGGGGAAGCGCCCAAAGACAACTAGCACAGTTATACCAGCTCTAGGTCAGGCTGACGCACCGCTGGCACCGCCACCGCCGGTGTTGCTGAATTGAAGCATGAATTTGGTTAGGGGCAAACGGCCGTTTGCCCCGACGAGGGACGGACGTTAAATGCTTGATTCATACCTGTATTCAGCAACACCCCACCGCCATATCGCCGTCAAAATCAGGTAGAATCCACCCTAGTCTGCCTGAGCCCCTATGTCTGTGCTGCAAACCCTGCCCTCGCCCGTTCCCCAGGCCCATAAAAATGGGTTTAAGCAAGAAATTCTGGCCTACTTCGACCGCATGGCCCCGGAGCTCGATCGCTGGCACCGCCGCAACCGCTATTACTACAACGATTTAGTTCAAATCCATCGGTTTATGATTCCCCCCGGTAGCCGGGTGCTGGAGATAGGCTGCGGCACCGGCGACCTGCTCAACGCCATGGCCCCCGCCACCGGGGTGGGCCTCGACTTTGCCCCGGCGGTGGTGGAGCTGGCCCGCCAAAAGCATCCCCACCTGGCCTTCTATGCGCTGGATGCCGAACAGCTCGACCCCGACCAGCTGCGGCCCCAGCACCGCCAGTTTGACTACATTGTGCTGTCGGGGGTGCTGGGCTATCTGGGGGATATCCAGGCAGTATTGCAGCGGCTGCAGCCCCTCTGCCAGCCCCAAACCCGGCTAATTTTGACCTTCCACAACTACTTGTGGGAGCCCCTGCTGCGGCTGGCCGAGCGGGTCGGTCAGCGTCGCCCCCAGCCCCCCCAAAACTGGCTGGGCATGGCAGATGTGGTCAACCTGCTGACGGTGACCGGCTACGTGCCCCTGAAGCGGGGGCGGCGATTCTTAATCCCCAAGCGGGTACCGGGGCTGTCCTACGTTGTAAACCGCTATGGTAGCCCCCTGCCCCTGGTCAAACACCTGTGTTTAACCAATCTGGTGGTAGCCCGGCCCCAGCCCAGTCTGGCTGCGCCCCCTGCGCCCCCCACCTGCTCAGTGATCATTCCGGCCCGCAACGAAGCGGGTAATCTCGCGGCGGCCATCGACCGGCTGCCCCCGCTGGGCCGCCACACCGAAGTTATTTTTGTCGAGGGTCACTCCCAAGACGACACCTGGGAGACCATCCAGGCGCTGGTACAGAGCTACCGGGGGCCGTTTACGCTGAAAGCCTTGCAGCAAACCGGCCGGGGCAAGGCCGATGCAGTGCGGCTGGGGTTTGACCAGGCCAGCGGTGATATTTTGCTGATTTTAGATGCTGACCTCACCGTCCCCCCCGAAGACCTGCCCCACTTTGTCGAGGTGCTGGCCTCGGGGCGGGGGGAATTTGTCAACGGCTCGCGGCTGGTCTATCCTCGCTCTAAGGCGGCGATGCCCTGGCTCAATACCCTGGCCAATAAGTGCTTCGCCCTGATGTTCTCGTTTCTGCTGGAACAGCCCCTCAAGGACACCCTCTGCGGCACCAAGGTGCTCTGGCGACGCGACTACCAGCGCCTCGCCGCCGGGCGCAGCTACTTTGGCGATTTTGACCCGTTCGGGGATTTTGACCTGCTGTTTGGGGCCGCCAAGCTCAACCTGCAAATTGTGGAGGTACCGATTCGCTACCAGCCCCGCACCTACGGTAGCTCCAACATTGCCCACGTTAAAGAAGGGCTGATTTTGCTGAAAATGTGCATCTACGCCTCCCGTAAGCTGAAGTTTATCTAGGTTGGCTATTTGGAAAGGTAGAGGGTAGGGGGTAGGACGGGAATTCCAGGTTTCACAAGGGTTTCTGCGTTAGTCCGCAGGTAGGTTATCTCTGCCTCAGAGGATTAGGCTGTTCTCACTAATCGCTTGGCGCGGGGGCTTTTTCGGTATAGTGGGGGCTGGCAAACGGGATGGAGCAAAAGCGATGGCGCGGCTGGCACTGTTGAGCGTATCCGACAAAACCGGGCTGGTGGAGTTGGCCCAGGCCCTGGTCAACCAGTTTGGGTTCGACCTGATCAGCAGCGGCGGCACCGCCTATGCCCTGGCGGCAGCGGGCATTCCGGTCACTAAAGTGTCTGACTACACCGGCTCACCCGAGATTTTGGGGGGGCGGGTCAAGACGCTGCATCCCAAGATCCACGGCGGCATCTTAGCCCGTCAAGATTTACCTGAGGACCAAAAAGACCTGGCCGACAACGCCATTCGCCCCCTGGATCTGGTGGTGGTCAACCTCTACCCCTTCGAGCAAACCATTGCCAAGCCAGGGGTAACCCTGGCCGACGCCATCGAGCAGATTGACATTGGTGGCCCCACCCTGCTGCGGGCGGCGGCTAAGAACCAGGCCTACCTGACGGTACTGTGCAGCCCTGACCAGTACATTCCCTACCTGGAGGCCCTGGCTGCCCACGGGGGCGCGGCACCGCTTGAATTTCGCCAGGGCTGCGCCAGGGCTGCCTTCTGGCACACCGCCCGCTACGACCAGGCGATCGCCACCTACCTGAGCCAGCCTTCTGACCCTGAGGCCGACCCCATGCCCGCCCAGTGGAGCCTGGCCGGTACCCAGCAGGCCACCCTGCGCTATGGCGAAAACCCCCACCAGGCCGCGGCCTGGTACCGCACCGGCTCTACCCCCACCGGCTGGGCGGGGGCGGCCCAGCTCCAGGGTAAGGAGCTAAGCTACAACAACCTGGTAGACCTGGAAGCGGCCCGGCGGATCATTGCTGAATTTTCCCTTGGTCAGCCAGCGGCGGCGGTGCTGAAGCACACCAACCCCTGCGGGGTGGCCCAGGGAGCCACCCTGGCCGAGGCCTATCGACGCGCCTACGAGGCCGATGCGGTGTCTGCCTTTGGGGGCATTGTGGTGCTGAACCAGCCCATTGATGCGGCCACTGCCCAGGAGCTAACCGGCACGTTTTTAGAGTGCATTGTGGCCCCCGGCTGCGAAGGCGCGGCCCAGGCCATTCTGGCTCAAAAGCCAAACCTGCGGGTGCTGGTGCTGGAGGATTTGATCACCGGGCCAGCCCAAACGGTACAGGCGATCGCGGGCGGCTTCCTGCTGCAAACCCCCGATACCCATCCCGATATTCCCGCCACCTGGCAAATCGTCACCGAGGCCCAGCCCAGCCCGGCTGACTTAGCCGAAATGCTGTTTGCCTGGCGGGTAGTCAAGCACGTTAAATCCAACGCCATTGTGGTGACTCAGCAGCAGCAGACCCTCGGCATTGGGGCCGGGCAGATGAATCGGGTAGGTTCCGTCAACATCGCTCTGGCCCAGGCGGGGGTGCAGGCCCAGGGTGCAGTGCTGGCCAGCGACGGCTTTTTCCCCTTCGATGATTCGGTGCGGGCGGCGGCGGCGGTGGGCATTCGGGCCGTGGTGCAGCCGGGGGGCAGCCGCCGCGATCAGGACTCCATTCAGGCGGCTAATGAGCTGGGGCTAATTATGGCCGTTACCGGAATGAGGCACTTTTTGCACTAATCAATCAGGTATACAGGTATACGCTTTCGTACATGGGACGTGACTATGCTGGCTACCAGTCTTGAATCCTTACACGGCGGGTTAATCGTATCCTGCCAGGCCCCGGCCAGTTCGCCGCTGCATCATCCCCTGGTCATTGCGGCCATGGCTGAGGCGGCGGTTAATCAGGGAGCGGTCGGGGTACGCATCGATAGCCCTAGCCACATCGAAGCGGTGCGGGCCAGGGTCACCCAGCCCATCATTGGCCTGTGGAAGCAGGTAATTCCCGATTATTCCGTCTACATTACGCCGCAGTTAAGCCAGGCCGAGGCGGTGGCCAGCACCGGTAGTGACATCATTGCCGTAGACGCCACCCAGCGGCCCCGGCCTGGAGGTGAAACGCTGGCGCCGCTTATCCGCCACATCCACAAGCGGCTGGGTAAGCCGGTAATGGCCGATGTTGATACGTTAGAAAATGCTTTGCTCGCCATTGAGGCGGGGGCCGACTGCGTGGGCACCACCCTGTTCGGCTACACCGAGGCGACCCAGGGGCAGACTCCCCCAGGGCTAGAACTATTGGCGGCGATGGTGAAGCACAGCCCTGTTCCGGTCATCTGCGAGGGGGGCATCGCTACTTCCGCCGTGGCCCAGCAGGCCCTTGAGTTGGGAGCCTACGCCGTGGTGGTGGGTACCGCCATTACCGGCATTGATAGTCTGGTAGGGGAATATGTCAGCGCCCTCAAGTCATCCAGGGTGGCGCAATAAACACTGTAGGGGCACACAACCGTGCGCCCCTACAGGTGTTACCTAGGTACCGATAACACCGCCCTACATGGCGGAGCCAACACCGGCATAGGCACCGTAGAAAAACAAACCGACTACGACCAATATGCCGGTACCAGCCACCGTAGCCACAATCCACAGCGGAATCCGCCCACTCTGAAGCATTGCCTATCTCTCCTACTATTGAGTTGGTTAATGATTAGCGTCAACACAGCCGCAGGCCCCAGAGCCTACTCTCGGTGATGGGCTCAGGCCTAGGGCCTGGCCACCAACCCGCGCTTAACTTAGTTAAAGAAGTAGCTGGAAAACAGCAGACCCAGCACAAAAATCAGCAGCAGCCCTAGAAAAAGGGAGGTGCGATTCAGCTCTACCGGCTGCTTATTGGGATTTGGAGTCCGATCCATGATGTTTTACTACCGTTGAATAAATTGCATGGCCGCGATCGCGCCCAGAAAGAAGACGCTGGGCACCGCCAGGGTATGGACGGCTAGCCAGCGTACCGTAAAGATGGGATATGAAATGGGCTCGTTGGGAGAATTGCTTTGCATAGGATCTATCTCGAACACTACGAACAATGGGTCTATCGAACGGCGTGACGGCTAAACCGGGAATGACCGTCAACCCCTACTGGCCTGAGAAGGTGTCGATTTGGTTTTTCGCATCATAGCGATCGCTCACAATCGGCAGCTGCATTTGGTTGTCGGGGTAATAGTCATTGGGCCGGGGGGTGCCAAAGGCATCGTAGGCCAAGCCAGTGCTGACAAACAACCAGCCGGCAATAAACAGCATTGGGATGGTGATGCTGTGGATAATCCAGTAACGAATGCTGGTCACAATATCCCCAAAGGGGCGCTCACCAGTACTACCTGCCATATCAACGTCTCCTCTCTACTTATACAAAGAATCTAATCTAATCATAGAGAACCGGGTAAACCCTAACAAGCTATTCCGGCAAGGATGCTGAAGTTCTTTACCTAAGCCGCCTCAGGCTCGTACTTGAGAATGGTGCCCCGCTGGCCCAAAATGAAGCCTTTGCCGGGGCTGACAAACACGATGCGGTAGAAGTTGGAGGGCACATCCCCCACGGCCTTATCCTTCACCCAGGTGAGGCCGCCGTCAAAGCTGGCCAGCAGGTTGCCGCCGCCGCCGGTCACCCAGACCTCATCCGGGGTGCGAAAGGCCATGTCCAGCAGGCCCCAGCTAGCCCCAAATTCAGGATTTTGGGCGGCGGCAAAGTCGTCGGAGGCCCGCGAATTGGAGAACCGCAGCTGCCCGCCGCGGGCAATCACCCAGAGCTTGCCCTCCTTATCAAAGCCCATATTCTGCAAGCGTCTGGAGTTTTGGCGATTGTGGGGTAGCCACTCGTCTTGCCCCGGTGCCCAGGTCGAGTAGAAGTTGCCCCGGGATGACACCGCCACGTAACGACCATCCTCAGAACGCACCATGTTGCGCACAAAGCCCACCGCCCCCTGCACCAGCGCCTTCCAGGTCAGGCCACCATCCCCAGTGCGGTAGATGGCCCCGATGTCGGTGGCCATTTCCGCCGACTTTGGCCCCACCGCCGTAATCAATACCGGCGTGCCCGGCAGTTCGGCGCTGAGGGGAACTTTCTCCCAACTTTTACCGCCGTCGGTGGTGTGCAGCAGCACCGACGGGGTACCCGTAATCCAACCTTCGTTGCCAGAAAAATCCACCGAGGTAAAGGTGTAGGGCTGATCGCCCAAGTCTAGGGGCCGCTCCTTCCAGGAACTGCCGCCGTCCTGGGTTTCTAGCAGAGTGTTGCGGCTGCCCACAATCCAGCCGTGGTTGTCATCCTGGGTAAAGGCAATATCCGACAGGGTAGACTCCAGGGGCAGCTCAATCACCTGCCAGGGGTGCACGCTGGCGTCCGACAAAAAATAGCCCGAACATCCCGACGCCAACACCGTGGCGACCACTATGATTAATCCTCGTTTCAACCAGTCGAATGCAGCGTGCATAGCCATCCCAAATCCGTTACTTTCACTAAACATCGTTACCCCCCAGCCCTGGGGCCATCTAGACTAACCCTAGACTTGGCCCTGGGGCTACCGAAGGCAGATCTACTTCAGCCCGTACAGGCTAATGAAAAACAAAAACCCCAGGGCCAGAGCTCCAAAAATCAGGATGTTTTTTTGCCCAGGGGTCAGCCGATTCACCCCCAAACCATAGTTGAGATTTTCCTTAAACCCCGACGGGGCACCGGCGGGGCCGATGTTGCTGAACTGCTTTTTAGGGGCGCTACACACCGGGCAGCGCCAGTTCAGGGGCAGATCCTCAAAGGCAACCCCAACGGGGATTTTGCTCTGGCTATCCCCCTTGGTGGGCTCGTAGGAATAGCCACAGGAGCGGCACTCGTAGCGATCCATTTCCTCCGGGGTGAGAGCCACTACCTCAAGAACGGCTTCCGCCGCATCGGCAGTCTCGCCTGAACTATCGACGGGAACATCGTCGGCACGATCCGCCATCGACGGGTTCACCGGATTCGGAGAATCTGCCGCAGTCTCAGGTTCAGCACTCATGGCTTTAGGTACCTCGGTCTTAGGTCAGCAGGGCTTAACTCAACATATTTCTGGGCTATATGCTTCAACGCCATAGGAGGCAACCCCACGAAATGGGCCAACCCCTTTCCGGCTAAGGCCCCTGGGGGCCGCAGCAGCCAAAATGTTTGTTGTAAACAATTATGACATAGTTGGGTTACCTGGCCCAGGCATCCTGCTTTTGCTCCCGTTCCCCAGCCGTTGCCGATGACTTTAATATTAGATATAGAGCGCCCTGCATGCCCCTAAATGAATGGCATTAGCGTCTCTAATAGCTCCTGGCCTGATTTGGCGGCAAATGTAGCCTAGAATGACAGTCAGGCGAGGGAGTGGCTTACTCTACCCAATGTTGATGCCTGCTACTGTTGATGCCTGTTGATGTTGATCTAGTTGTGGCGGTGAACTCGTGTTTGTCTTGTCTGGCTACGAGTATTTTCTGGTCTTTTTGATGATTTCCTGCCTGGTGCCGGTGGCGGCGCTGACGGCTTCAAAGCTGCTGCGGCCCGTAAACCGTGGCCCAGCCCGCCGAACCACCTACGAGTCGGGGATGGAACCGATCGGCGGAGCCTGGATTCAGTTCAACATCCGCTACTACATGTTCGCCCTGGTGTTTGTCATCTTTGACGTGGAAACTGTGTTTTTGTACCCCTGGGCGGTAGCGTTTAGCCAGCTAGGGCTGTTAGCTTTTATAGAAGCCTTAATTTTTATCGCCATCCTGGTGGTTGGTCTTGTCTATGCCTGGCGTAAAGGAGCCCTCGAATGGTCATGAATGCGGCTAAAGCCACTGATACGAACGCCATGCTCGCCCCTGGGGAAGCCTTGATGAACCCCGCTGCTCCCCCGGCGGTTACCCACGATTTATCCGAAAACGTCATTTTGACGACCGTAGACGACCTTTACAACTGGTGTCGGCTCTCCAGCCTGTTCCCCATGCTCTACGGCACCGCCTGTTGCTTCATTGAGTTCGCAGCGCTAATCGGCTCTCGGTTTGACTTTGACCGCTTTGGCCTGCTGCCCCGCTCTAGCCCACGCCAGGCCGATTTAATCATCACCGCCGGCACCGTCACGATGAAGATGGCCCCGGCTCTGGTGCGGCTGTATGAGCAAATGCCTGACCCCAAATACGTCATCGCCATGGGGGCCTGCACTATTACTGGCGGCATGTTCAGCAGCGACTCGCCCTCGGCGGTGCGCGGCGTCGATAAGCTGATTCCGGTGGATGTGTATATTCCCGGCTGCCCGCCCCGGCCCGAGGCAATTATTGATGCCATCATTAAGCTGCGCAAGAAGGTTGCCACTGAATCGATGCAGGATCGGGCCTACACCATGCAGACCAACCGCTTCTACGAGCGTGCCCACGCCCTCAAGCCCGTGCCGCCGATCTTGACCGGCCAATATCTCCAGCTCGGCACCCACAACACCCCGCCCAAAGAGCTGATGGAAGCCATGGGCATGCCGGTTTCCCCGGCGTTAACCGAAACCACCGCTCAGCAAGAGGAGGTTTAAATGGCTGATGAAGAGTCTAAAGCCCCAACGGTGACGGGTGAAGAATCCGCTGCGCCCATTGTTGAGGCCGGGGCGGTATCGAAATGGCTGACCGAAAACGGCTTTGCCCACGAGCTGGCGGCCCCCGACCACCTTGGCATTGAGGTCATTGTGGTCGAGCCTGAGTTCTTAATTCCAATTTCGACAGCGCTGTACGCCTACGGGTTTAACTACCTCCAGTGCCAAGCAGCCTACGATAGCGGCCCCGGCAAAGAGCTGGTTAGCTTCTACCACCTGATTAAAGTCAGCGACAATGCCGATCGGCCCGAAGAAGTGCGGGTGAAGGTGTTTCTGCCCCGCGACAACCCCCACGTGCCTTCGGTCTACTGGGTCTGGAAAGCCGCCGACTGGCAGGAGCGAGAATGCTACGACATGTACGGCATTATCTACGACGGTCACCCCAACCTAAAGCGCCTGCTGATGCCTGAGGACTGGGTGGGCTGGCCGCTTCGCAAAGACTACATTTCGCCTGATTTCTACGAACTTCAGGATGCCTATTAGGGGGATCTTATTGACGCTGGGCAGCGCTGATTTAAGGAGCTGGTTTTGCTGAATTGAGGCATGAATTTGGGTAGGGGCAAACGGCCGTTTGCCCCTCCAGGAGTGTTGAATGCTTAATTCATACCTGTAGCCAGCAACGCCAGGTAGATTCCTAGACAAGACTTAAGGACTCGCCAGAAAATAAGGCACCCATTGCTATCTTTCCTGTGATGATTAGGATCTCGGCGGACAGCGTTACCTTGGCCCGCCCAAGCCGCCGCCGTTTTCGGTCTATCACTGGGTGGATGGGGCCTATCAAGGGACGTTGTTTCGGGGTGAAGAGGGCATCGTAATCCCCCATCTTACCGACCCTGAGGTTGACGCTTAATCAGATCCGGCCAGCCATCACCCTTCAAGCCTAGCGACGGGTACTGCCTGACCGGTCTTCAATGCTGTCAGCTTAAGCCGCTACAGCCCGGCTAAGCGCCTCCTCTACCCGCCCTCTAGCCTTCTCATCCAGGGCAATCCAGTCGATGTCCCCCGTATCCTCCAGCAGGGTTTCGTCTACGGTGGCGGGGTGCTGCGGCACGTAGTCGCGAAAACAGACCTGAAAGCACAGTTCCCAGATATCCAGCGTTTGGGTTTGATCACCACGGGTGAGTTGCAGCTCATAGGCCGGTACGGGGGAGGGCAGTTGGCTCAGCTGCTGTCGCAGGGCTGGAACGTCCTCGGGGGAAGCGGTATCAAGTTCAGCGGCCAGAGCCTGCACCTGCTGTCGCTGGGCCTCAGTGGCCTCGCTGGGCCAGAGCACCCGCTCCACATAGTTACTCTGCCAGTCCAGTATTTCGGTCTGCTTGCGCAGGTTGTCGAGCACTCGAATCAGGCAGGGCTGCATGAGTTGGGAGGCCTGGTCATGATCGTTAGGGGTGGCAAAGGTCAGCATAGACAAAGAGAAAACGGCGGCTCAGTCAACCTAAAACCAGCTCCTACGGTCATCGACGGTGGCTAGCCACTACACTCAATAGTGGTGTTGCTGAATACAGGTATGAATCAAGCATTTGACATCCCTCGTAGGGGCAAACGGCCATTTGCCCCTACCCAAATTCATGCCTCAATTCAGCAACACCCAATAGCACGTAAAGGTAGTACAAATTCATTGTACGGAGTTTTGGGGGAGGTCTGAGGGTTCTATGCCACTTCAGCGGTTTCGTTCCCCTGGGGCGGGGGTTGAGCAACGACTGGCGATTGCCCTGCTGCTGGCCGCGATCGTTCTAGCGGCGGTGCTACTGGTGCATCTCCTGCTGCCCTGGCTGCTGTTAGCCGCCCTGCTGGGCACGGGGCTGTGGCTCTGGCACCGGCAGCAGGCCCAGGAAAAGGCGCTCCATCTGTTGTTCTACAACCACCTGACTACCCACCAGGGCCGCATTAGCGTGCTGGAATTTGCCATCGCCGCAGAGCTTACCGGGGCCGAGGCCAGGGCCTTTCTCGATGCCAGGGCACAGGAATTTTTTGCCGATTTTGAACCTACCGACACGGGGGATGTCTTGTACACCTTTCCCCTTCAATGAATTCTTGGCCCAAATCCTTTACAAAGTGCACCCGGTTTCCCAGCATAGTAAAGGTCTGGCAATTGCGTTAGGAATAGGTATCCATGGAACGGACATTTTTGATGATTAAGCCCGATGGCGTACAGCGGGGCCTGATTAGCGAAATTATCGGTCGGTTTGAAACGAAGGGCTTTACTCTGGTGGGGCTAAAGCTGATGTCGGTGTCGCGGGAGCTGGCTGAACAGCACTACGGTGTACACCGCGAGCGGCCCTTTTTTGCCGGGCTAGTAGAATTCATTATCTCTGGCCCGGTGGTGGCCATGGTGTGGGAAGGAGAAGGGGTAATCGCTTCCGCCCGGAGGATGATTGGGGCCACCAAGCCCCTAGAGGCCGAACCCGGCACCATTCGCGGCGACCTCGGCGTGACCGTAGGCCGCAATATCATCCACGGCTCCGATGCACCTGAAACCGCCCAGGCGGAAATCGCCCTCTGGTTCAGCGACAGTGAGCTCACCAGCTGGGAGCCCACCGTCAAGGGCTGGATTTACGAGTAGCCCCCTCCCAGCATCATTGGGCCATCCCTGGCGTACGCCATCGAGGCGCACACCAGGGATTGTTTTTCTGATGTAACAACACCTCAAAAAACATTAAGACACTGCATTACTGCGGTTGGAATCCTTAACACTGGTAAATCAGATGCGATTAATCAGTTTTTAACCCGCTATGGAACAGCAGAACACCGTTATCGTTACCGGGGCCTCTTCTGGAGTGGGGCTCAACGCTGCCAAAGCCCTGGCCGACCAGGGCTGGCATGTAGTCATGGCCTGTCGCAATTTAGCTAAAACCCAGCAGGTCGCCACCGCCATCGGCATGTCGGCCGGAAGCTACAGCATTATTCATCTCGATTTGGCCTCCCTAGCCAGCGTGCGCCAGTTTGTCAGCGACTTTCGGGCCACGGGGCGCTCCCTAGAGGCTTTGGTGTGCAACGCCGCCGTCTACTATCCCCTGCTCAAGGAGCCAGAATATAGCGAAGACGGCTATGAAGTCAGCGTAGCCACGAACCACCTGGGCCACTTTTTGCTGTGTAACCTGCTACTGGAGGATCTCAAAGCCTCCCCCGCTAGCGATAAGCGCCTAGTCATTCTCGGCACCGTCACCGCTAACCCGAAGGAACTGGGGGGCAAAATCCCTATCCCCGCGCCCCCCGACCTGGGCAACCTGGCGGGGTTCGAGGCCGGGTTCAAAGCCCCCATATCCATGATCAACGGCAAAAAGTTCAAGTCGGGCAAAGCCTATAAAGATAGCAAGCTCTGCAACGTGCTCACCATGCGCGAGCTGCACCGCCGTTACCATGCCGCCACGGGCATTACCTTTAGCTCGCTGTATCCCGGCTGCGTGGCCGATACGCCTCTGTTTCGTAACCACTTTAAGGCGTTTCAGACGATCTTTCCCTGGTTCCAAAAAAACATTACCGGCGGCTATGTCACCCAGCAGCTCGCCGGGGAGCGGGTAGCCGCCACGGTCACCGACCCAGAGCTGAAGGAGTCGGGTATGTACTGGAGCTGGGGCAATCGCCAAAAGCCAGGGCGGCGCTCCTTTGCCCAGGAAGTGTCTAACGAAGCCCAGGACGATGCTAAGGCCCGCAAACTGTGGGATCTAAGCGCCAAGCTGGTTGGCCTGGATGATGAAACGGCCCGCCCAATGGCCACAACGGCGGGTTCGGTTTAAGCCCGATACACCGGCAGGGTGAAATAAAACGAGCTGCCCTCCCCTGGCACCGAGTCTACCCAAATTTGACCATAGTGGGCGCGAATAATCCGCTGGCAGAGGGCCAGGCCCAGGCCATAGCCCTCCTGCTGGGCATCTCGCTGGAGGCGAAAGCTTTCCTCAAAGATCGTGTCACGGTTCTCAGGGGGAATGCCGGGGCCAGTGTCGGCCACCTGCACCTGTACTTTTTGGGTCGTGCGGTGGAGGACAGTCAAGGAGACCTTTCCCCCTGGCGGGGTATATTTAATGGCGTTATCTAACAGGTTGGTGACCACCCGCCTGACCTGGGTGCCGTCGGCATAGACGGTGGGCAAATCCTGGGGAAGGCCGGTACTCAGGCACTGCTCTTTTTCTCGCAGCCGATCTTGGAACGTCTCCGCAACCTCTTGACACAGGCCGGGCAGGTTCAGCTCCTGGGGATGAATTTGCAGCTCAATGGCCCCTCCCTTGGCGGCTTTGAGAATATCGGTAATCATCCGGTTGATGGCTCGAATCTGGGCTTTGGCGTGGGTCAGCAACTGCCCGGTCAGCTCAGGGCTAAGCGAAAGCTTGCGGGTTTGGTTGGGGGCATAGCCCAGTTCAAGGGTTTCCACCGCAATGGAGGCGGCGGTGAGGGGGTTCCTCAGGTCGTGGGCCATCATGGCAATAATCCGATCTTTGAAGCGCAGCTGGGCTTCTAGCTCCTCTTTAACCTGGTTGAGCTGGAAAATCTCGTCGGATAGTTTCATCAGCTCCGCTGAGTGGGTCAGCCCGTCGCCAAAATCGTCAGCTCCCACCGTCGCCTCGCCGCCCGCTAGGTTGAGCCGGGCTAGGTTGTCTAGATGCTCGTGCTGCCACTTGGGCCACCAGTGCTCAAGCTGATTAACAATGTCGCTGCCCGCCAGCATTTGCTGGGGTAGGGGAGCCACTTTAATCAGGGCCGGGCTGGCCACCAGCCTGTAGTGTTCAGCCAGGTAAGGTTGCTCACCAATGTCTACCACTTCCAGGTAAAACTGAAACCGATCCTCAAGGGTTTTGAGGTATTGACGAATCTGCTGCACCTGCTGGGCCTGGCTGGGGCGCTTGTCTATAAATAGCAGCAGCTTGACGGAGACTCCGCCCTCATCAAAGGTGTTGGAGGAAACCTCCATAGTGTCTCCCTAGCGTTGAAGCAACCGTGCGGAGCATCGTCGGCCCCTGATATATATAGCCTAGCTTGATCTGTCCAGGTCAACACATTTCTGATCCTGGCAAATGCCCCTGGTCTTAGCCGCCGTTGTTGAATCAAACTACCGACGGCGGTGAGCTCAGCGGCATTGCGTTTCCATGGATTGTGGCTCGCCTGCGGATGAACGGCCGCCCTGCGGCCCAGCGGCCTTTTTTGATCTCACCCAGCCGAGACAATTTCTCAGCTGTCACTGCATCTTTTAATGCAGCGATGAAAATGCTTTATAACCAAAGTATAAATTAGCTCAGTAGCCCGGCTAGATCAGGCTATTCGAGGCTCTAGATCGCTCCTTCCCAAAGGCCTATCCCAGGTACCCTGGAGAATTGAGATCTTTACCGTAGAAGGCCATAGTTCTAGGTTTTGGTCAACCTACATCCTAGACCTATACGGACGGCGGGGCCGCCATTACAGTTCATAACGCCCAATTAGAAGAGTTATTACGGTCGCCCCTGCTGGCCGCAGCTAGGTGAGCAGAGTCAACTACATTGAGAATACGGTCAGGGCCTCAGCAAAAGCGCACGAAGTTAGTTCTAAAAGGGGGCAATGTGGTGGTTGCAAAGTTGATTCAATTTATGCCGTTATCATCCTTCCTAGGGATGATCTTAAGTATCCGCCGCCCCGTTGCGCGACTTTTAATTACCACGGCGGTTTTGCTGGCGGTTGGGGCAGGCGATGCCCAGGCTAGCCCAGAGCCCCTCGATCAAACGACCCATCGGCTCACCACTGGTATTTTGGCCCAGGTGTCTCAGGCGGCTACTTCGCGGTTTCCGGCGGTGGGGCAGTACTTATTTGGGCAGGTGCCCCAGCCCGAACAGCCCGGTCAGGGCTATATCGTGCTAGAAAGCACGGCGACTCAAGTCTACGGTGCCCTGTATTTTCCCAACTCATCCTTTGACTGCTTTACGGGGCAGGTTCAGGGCGAAGAGCTCGCCTTGACCATTACCAACAGCTACACCCAAGAGGTCTACCCCTACAACATTGCGCTGAGCTCCGACACCCGAGTGGCCTCCGTCGGTGCCACTGGGTCGACTGCCCCGATTAGCCTGAGCGGGTTTTACCAACTCGATGCCCTGACCGACAACGACTTGAGAATCCTTGAGGTTTGTCGAGGAGCCGTCACGTCAGACCTTTAACCCTGGTTGACTGACAAAAGCTTCTCGCGTCGGTCGGGATGAGGTGATGTAACTGACTTCCCGCCGGGTCACCCAACATCACCAACGGTTTCGTTGGGTGACGCTAGCGCTAACCCAACCTATAGCTGCCGCCCCGTGGCCTCAGGGCGAGGCATGTAATGAGAGGGCCATGCCCAGACCAACATCGACGGTTTGGGCTTTTTCCCGTGGGAAAACCTGTTAGAAGTTACCCAGTTAACTGCTGTAACGAAAGCGCTATCCTATTGTGAAAGGCTAGACCCGTTTATTGAAGGCAGCGTGAACGCAGCAGAACAGGCCAACAGCATTGAGTTTGCCAGCAAGATCGCCACCATTGTTGGCCTCTTCAAAGCAGAATTTCCCGATCTGAGGGTTGATCTCAAACCCTGGGCCAACGATCGTGAAACTCGAGACCTGGTTGATCCCCAATCCATTGATATTGGGTTTCACTTTCCAGGGGTGAGTCGGCGGTGCTGCTGCCGTAGTTTACTCGTACAAATGCGACTATATGAAGATCCTGAGACCCAGCAGCGCAAGGTCATTGGCCTCGATATGGCCGGCTTTGACCACCGGGGTAAGCAGTGGATTTTTTCAACCATTGATGATTGGACCTTTGCCGGGGCTTCTGCCCCTGACCCCACCTGTGGAGAGCGGCTGAAGCGCTGTTGTGGCCAGGTGTTGACGATATTTAATCCGCCGTTGATGGAGGAGTGATGGGCTTCGACGTGAGCTTTCGCTCAGAGCTCAAGCGTTCGACGAGGCTCACTTGAGTCGCCGAAGAGCAATCAGCCGCACGGAGGGGGAAGTGGGAGGGAAGGGGGAAGGGGCTTTCTGCCGGTTAGGAATAAGGATTAAATAAAACTCAAGTTTTGTAGGTTAGGCATCCTGCCTGACCATGGACAGCCGGGACGGCTATCCTACGTTGTTTAATTCTTGATCCTTAGGGGCTGGCAAACAAATAAAACACCACCGTCATTCCCGCCTTTGCGGGAATCCATGACGAGTCTGTTGCTTGAGTCGGTACTTTATTTCAGCGCAAATCCCTGAGGAGTAGATGGCGTTTAGTTAAGGGGTAGGGTCTTTGGGATAGAATTAAAGACCTTTGGGGTGGCGGCTGTTACCCAACATTAGCCATTCAACTATTTACTAGCGCTGCTGGTGAATAGTACCGATCGCAGCCTTGCCACCGTTCACTACACCTAACCGCCACTTAGCAGGTCTGCCATGAGCAAGGGTACGCTGTTTGATAAAGTTTGGAATTTACACACCGTAGGAACCCTACCCTCGGGGCAAACCCAGCTCTTCATTGGCCTCCATCTGGTGCACGAGGTCACCAGCCCCCAGGCCTTTGCCATGCTGCGAGAGCGGCAGCTCGAAGTCATGTATCCCCAGCGCACCGTCGCCACGGTGGATCACATCGTGCCGACGGAAAGTCAGGCCCGCCCGTTTAGCGATCCGATGGCGGAGGCGATGATGGGGGCGCTAGAGCAAAACTGCCAGGACTACGGCATTCGCTTTTACAACATTGGCTCTGGCAACCAGGGGATTGTTCACGTCATTGCCCCTGAGCAGGGGTTGACCCAGCCGGGCATGACCATCGCCTGTGGTGATAGCCATACCTCCACCCATGGTGCCTTTGGGGCCATTGCCTTTGGTATTGGCACCAGCCAGGTGCGGGATGTGCTGGCATCCCAAACCCTGGCCCTCGACAAGCTCAAGGTGCGCCGCATCGAGGTGAATGGAGCGCTGCCCCTGGGAGTCTATGCCAAGGATGTGATTCTCCACGTGATTCGCCAACTGGGGGTGAAGGGTGGGGTAGGCTACGCCTACGAATTTGCGGGCACCGCCGTCGCCGCCATGTCGATGGAAGAGCGGATGACGTTATGCAACATGTCCATTGAAGGGGGGGCCCGCTGCGGCTATGTCAACCCCGACCGCATCACCTACGACTACCTGAAGGGCCGCGACTTTGCCCCCCAGGGTGAAGCCTGGGATGCCGCCGTGGCCTGGTGGCAGACCCTGGGCAGTGATGCCGATGCCGTCTATGACGACGTGGTCGTATTTGACGCTGAAACCATTGCCCCGACGGTGACCTGGGGCATTACCCCCGGCCAGGGCATCGGCATCAACGAGACTCTGCCCGAGCTGGATACGGTGGCCGAGGGCGATCGCGTTCTGGCCCAGGAGGCCTTTGCCTATATGGATCTGGTGCCGGGTCGCGCCATCAAAGGCACCGCCGTTGACGTTTGCTTTATCGGCAGCTGCACCAATGGCCGCCTCAGCGACCTCCGCGAAGCCGCCCGCGTAGTCCAGGGCAAGGCTGTTGCGGCTGGGGTTAAAGCCTTTGTAGTACCGGGCTCGGAACGGGTGAAGCAGGAGGCCGAAGCCGAGGGGCTAGACCAGGTGTTTATCGCCGCCGGGTTTGAGTGGCGAGCGGCGGGGTGCTCGATGTGCCTGGCCATGAACCCCGACAAGCTCCAGGGGCGGCAGATTAGCGCCTCCTCCTCAAACCGCAACTTTAAGGGGCGGCAGGGCTCTGCCAGCGGCAGAACCCTGCTGATGAGCCCAGCCATGGTGGCGGCGGCGGCAGTGGCGGGCCAGGTTACCGACGTGCGCGATTATCTAACGTTGAGCCCAGGGCTGGGACGTTAAGCGGCCGCCGAATCTGGCTAAGCTTAAAACGTATCACAGATGGCAAAAACCGCCGCCATTGGTGCGGTAAATCACAAACTTTAATGAACTATTTCCCTGGGCTTAACCTTTAAGGGGGAATTTCTTAATTTTGACCCTTGAATATGGGGCTAGGTAGATGGCTAGACCTTGGTGATTTCAAATTAGGTGGGCTTCCTGCTAGGGTCAGGGACGTCGTTAATCTGAGCCAGAGGTCGCCGAGTCAGGTCAAGCTTTCCCTAGCCTTCTACCCCGGCGAACTCTGGGTATCTCTGTGTCTGTAACCTCTCTGCCCCCTAATCCGGTTGTTGGCTCCCAGCGGCACCAGACCTTTATCGAGCTACTGGAGCAGCTATACCGGGATCGAGCTCTAATGCCCTACCCCGCCAGTCGTTCGATTCCCCTGAAGGCAGATGAGGTATTGGTGATTTGCCGGGGCATCGTGCAGCTCTTTACCATCCAGCACGATGGCAGCGAGACCCTGGTAGGGCTGGCCGGGCCTTCGATGCCGGTGGGGTTACCCCTGACCACCGTCGATCCATACTGGGCGACGGCGCTCACTGATGTGGACGTGTTGGCGCTCCCCATGGCTGAAATTGAGGCGTCCCCGATGCTGATGGCGGGCATATTTCGCAATCTGGCCCTGCGCTTGCAGCAGGCCGAAGCCTGGCTAGCCCTCTCAGGAAAGCGGCTGGTGGCCGACCGATTGAAGCATTTCCTCCTGATGCTCGCTAAGGACTTTGGCCATGTGGAACCGGGGGGCATTCGTATTCCCATGCGGCTCACTCACCATCAGTTGGCCACCGCCATTGGCACGACCCGGGTTACGGTAACCCGCCTGCTAAAAGACTTTAAAACCGAGGGCTGGCTGGTGATTGATCAGCGGCATGTGGTGCTACAGCTCGACCCCAGGTTTCCGGCCAACCAGCTGCTGAGCACCGTCAATCGGCACTAGCCCAGATGACTCACCAGCCTAGGAGTCAACGGCTGTCATTGCCATTCCGCGCCTTCGCGGAGAAAGGCTTTGCTGCCGCTGACTACGACTCTCCACCAAAATGCCCCGACTCGGTCTGGGGGTTAGAATTACTTGAGAGCCCGCCCGCCGCGCTCAAACAGTTACTTTTGTTACCTTTCATTAGATCCGTCCTGGGTAAACTAGTGCACCAACGGTTTTGACAGCACCACACCCCATCTAACCCCTGGGGATAAAGCCCTGGCGCTCAGTGGATCACCCCGGCTGACCTCAGGCTAGCGGTTCTTAAGCCTTTGTAAAGGCTAGGGGAAAATACCGAAAAAAGTCATGAACTTCTCGGTGTTTACCCATCTACCCTTGGGGTGGTGTGCCAGTATCAAAGGTATTACAGGGCCAACTGGCGTGATCATTTATGGTTTATTTTTACGCTGACATCTATCTAACTTAATTCTCATCTAATCTTCTCAAGGGGTGATAGAAGTCATTATTTTTTGACTTTTACGGGCCTTAACTAGACAAGTATTAGTCAGCCAAGCATTGGGCTGGTAGCTATTCTGAGATCTTTGGCAACCAAAGATCTTGAGATTTTCTACTGGGCCTGAACTGGCTCGGCAAAGATTCCCGTAACGCCTAACTACATCGCCGTCTGGCTAGTCCCTCGCCAGCGGCGGCTGTTTTTTAATGGCTTAAATCTACCCTAAACCTAAAGCTAAGGCCTTGCCGAGGGAGCGCCAAGGTGCCAAGGCTGCAACCGTGTGAACTCTGTAACCCCCTAATTTTCGAGGTTTTGACCTGATATGACAGTAGCTAGAAACCGTCCCAAGCCATCTTCTTCGTTACCGAATGCAGATTATTTGTCGCGGCCAAATACTCAAAAATATCCTATAAGTAAGTTAGACCATCCACCATTTACCCGCGTGTCTAATAATATCAAGCCGCTTCTAGAAAAAATTTATCCTGAAGAAACCGCCGCCTGGTTAACCGATGAAATCTTTACCCTGATTGAGGGTACGCTTTGCCCTTCAGGTCGGGAAAATCTAAAAAAATGGAACCACGACAACGTGCTGCTGATTACCTATGGTGACAGCATTTGTGATGGCGATCGTGCCCCAATTTCAGTGCTGGCTGAGTTCTTAGAAGCTCATCTGCACGACACCATCACCGGGGTACATATTCTACCCTTTTTTCCCTACAGCTCAGACGATGGGTTTGCCATTATCGACTATCTCAAGATCAACCCTGACCTGGGCAGCTGGGACGACGTGAAGCGGGTCGCCTCTAAATTTAATCTGATGGTTGACCTGGTGATTAACCACATTTCTAGCGAACACGCGTGGTTTCAGCAGTTTAAGCAAAATCAACTGCCCGGTCGCGACTACTTCGTGACCGCCGACCCCGATGAAGATGTATCCCAGGTGGTGCGACCCCGCAGCTCGCCCCTACTAACGCCGGTGGAAACCGTAGAGGGCCTCAAGCATGTCTGGACCACCTTCAGCGCTGACCAGGTGGACGTTAACTTTGAGAACCCCGATGTGCTGCTGGAGTACATCAAAATCATCGTGTACTACGTGCAGGCGGGAGCACGGTACATTCGCCTGGATGCGGTCGGCTTTCTGTGGAAGAAACTTGGCACCAACTGCATGCACCTGCCCGAAACCCACGCCATGGTGCGGCTGTTTCGCGAGGTTTTACAGCTGATTGACCCCGGCATTGCGCTGATTACCGAAACCAACGTGCCTAATCGGGAAAACCTCAGCTACTTCGGCAACCGCAACGAAGCGCACATGATCTACAACTTCAGCCTGCCGCCGTTGCTGCTGAATGCACTGCTCCAGGGCCGCTCTAATCACCTCAAGACCTGGATGATGAGTATGCCTCCTGCCCCCATTGGCTGCGCCTACTTTAACTTCACCGCCTCCCACGACGGCATTGGCATGCGCCCCGCCGAAGGGCTGCTCACCGATGACGAGTATGAGCAACTGCTGGGGGCCATGCGCCAGTTTGGCGGCAAAATTAGCATGCGCACCCGCCCCGACGGCAGCGAGTCGCCCTACGAAATCAACATCTCGCTGTTTGATGCCCTCAAGGGCACGGTCAAGGGCGAAGACCAGTGGCAGGTGGAGCGGTTCCTCTGTTCCCAGACCATCATGATGGCCCTGGAGGGGATTCCGGCGTTCTACATCCACAGCCTGCTGGCCACCCACAATTACACCGAAGGGGTAGATAAGACTGGCCACAACCGCGCTATCAACCGCTATAAGTGGGATCTAGAAGCCCTAGAAGCTGCCCTGGCCGACCCCACCACCCCCCACGCCAAGGTGCTCACCGAGCTGAAGCGGCTGATTAAAATTCGACGCCAGCAAACGGCCTTTCACCCCAACGCCACCCAGTACACCCTGCATCCGCTGAACCTGTCTCTGTTTGCCTTCTGGCGGCAAAGCCTGACCCGCGACCAGAGCATTTTCTCGGTGCACAACCTCAGCGACCAGCCGCAAGAACTCCGGCTGAGCGACCTTAACCTGGTCAGCACCGATGACTGGCACGATCTGATTAGCGGCTATCAGTTTACCGATATTGAGGAGGTCTACGCGCTGGCCCCCTACCAGTCGGTGTGGATTACCAACAAGATCAACGCCGCCCATGATAACAGTATGCCAACCCTGCTGTAGTTTCATCGAAATCCTCGTTCCGGCGCTCTGCGTCGGCCTATAGCCCCAAGGCTCTGCCTCGTCTAGGCGGCAGAGCCGCTTAGGGGTATTCTCAGGCTCCCGCCTGGGAACGAACTATTGATTTAGCCTAAGGCTTTGTTGTAACGCGCCGTGGCGGTCGCGAGCCAAATAGCCGCCCAGCCGTTGCTATCGCCCGTTCACCCCTGTCCTAAGCTATCTGGCCAGCACTATATCTCAGCGGCGATTAATTGTTGCTTGTGTTTAGAATGAACCAGTGGTCAGCCTGCTTGTTTTAAGCACCTTGAGAAATTCATGCACAACGGGTGAAGATTCATTTTGTCGCCACGCTAAGGCTAGTTTTAGCCTCAGGAAATCTCCAGTTAGCGGCCGATAAACAACGCCTTTTGCAGTCAGACTTTGCATATCAGAGAGCACAAATGTAATGCCAACATCAGCGGCTGCCAATCCCAATCGCGTTTGGGCAAGTTCAGCCTCCTGAACTACCTTGGGTATAAACCCAGCTTGTTCACAGCACTTGATAAAATTTGCATAGAGTATGGGTGCCAGCGATCTCGGGTAAAAAATTATCGGTTCGTTCGCTAAAGACTGAATCGCAATCTGTTCCTGCCGAGCTAACCGATGAGACTTCGGCAATGCGGCGACATAGATCTCTTCAGACAATGGATAGATCGTCAGAGACGGTTCTCGAATCGGCAGATATAAAAAGCCTACGTCAATTTGGTGCGTGCGCAGCGCTTCAACCTGAGCCTCGGTTCCATTACTGCTAAGAATCAATTCAACCTGCGAATACCGTTCTTGGTAGGCTCTGACAATCTCTGGTGCCAGGCTAAACAATGTCGCTTCAGTAAAGCTAATCCTGAGCCGGCCCATTTCTCCATCCGCCACCTGCCTTGTAACTTGAATGCCCTCTTCTACCTCATGCAGAATATGGCGTGCTGTTTCCAGAAACTTTTGTCCGGCGGTCGTCAACTTTACCCAATGTTTCGTCCGCTCAAGCAGTTTTATGGCCAAGCTGTCTTCTAGGGCTTGAATTTGTTTGCTGAGTGCGGGTTGGCTCAAATGCAGCGACTCTGCGGCTCGACCGAAGTGTAGTTCTTCAGCCACTCTGACAAAATATCTAAGCTGGCGGAGTTCCATAGAATGAAATCACTCATAACCTATAGTTATTACGCCATAGCTGATTAGAAATAGCAACTCCGCACTTTGCCTCTAGGATAAGTTTGAGTGATTAAAAAGGCCCATCAAGCTTTAATCACCCAGGGAAATAACTGAACTTTAGGGTCAACAATAGGAGATATTCTGATGAACTCGGCCCCTTTTAATTCAACCCATGAGCGATCAATTTCCCGTCGGACAACCCTGAGACTGATGGGCATGAGTGCCGCCAGCGCAGTCGTTCCTGTTGCTCTCAATGGATGTGGGACGGAATTAGCGCGAGGGCAAGTCGCTTCGCCTATGTTAAACCAATCGTCGGAACTGCTCACCAAAGAGATTCCGCGCACCCAAGAGCAAGTGCCGGCCATTGGGATGGGTACCTTTCTGACATTTGACGTGCTAGCAAACCAGCCGCGCGATCATATTCAGCAAGTTATGCGCCGCTTTTGGGAGGGTGGTGGGCGACAGATCGATGTTTCGCCGCTCTATGGCATGTCAGAAGTTAACGTCGGTGAATTTGCCCAGACACTTGGCATCTCTAACGATCTGTTCATTACTAACAAAATCTGGGCTACGGGTGAGTACCTGGGGGATAGGAGTCAGGCAATACGACAACTTGAGCAATCCATGCAGCGGCTGTCGCGCGATCAGATTGATGCCATGCAAGTTCACAGCCTGGTCAATGTCGAAGTCATGGTGCCGCTGCTGCGAGCCTGGAAGCAGGAAGGTAAGATCCGCTACCTAGGCGTAACCCATCACGATCCGGTTTATTTTCCAGCGATTGAACAGTGGATTGAAAACGGAGATTTGGACTTTGTTCAGGTACGCTACTCAATTTTTCAGCGCGGCGTTGAAGAAAGAATTCTTCCAGCCGCAGCAGAACGGGGAACAGCTGTCCTCGTCAATATGCCTTTTGAAAAGGCACGCCTATTTGAAGTTGTGCAAGGTCAGCCTCTGCCAGATTTTGCCAGTGAAATTGGTTGTGAGAATTGGGCACAGTTTTTCCTCAAGTATGTGATTTCACATCCTGCTGTTACCGTGGCTATCCCGGCCACAACGAATCCTGAGCATGTTACGGAAAATATGGGAGCGCTGAGGGGTTCACTTCCCGACAATGAAATGCGGACTCGCATGGTGCAGCATATGCAAAGCCTTCCTGGGTTCGATCGAATTGCTCAAATGCCCTGGTATCCAGGGAAACAGTTCGCTGGACTAGTTCGCTTGTCCGATCCACGGCCAATTGGCTAAAACAATCCCCAACCATAAAGCAGAATGCTCAATAGCGGTTCCTGGGCGGGTAAGATACACCTCAACTAGGGAAATCATCGAGGCCCATGGGCCTGAGAAACTTGCCTATACCGCATAGGAGTAAGAACCGCTATATCCGTCACAGATGCAGACCTTTGGCTCTTATTTCACAACGAATTTATCATGGCTCAGCGGCCTACCCATCCTGACGCTGGCGCTGACTCTAAACGGTTGTGCTGTGACATTAAACCCGGCTCCGCAGGCTCAAAGTAGCCCAATTGTTCAGGCTGAGGCGTCGCCTTTTGTTCAACCCGAAACAACGAGCCCTAATACTGGACCAGCATCTGATGCAGAGCTTTGGGCAGGTCTGCAGGCAGGCACCGGATACGTGGTGCTGTTGCGTCACACGCAAACTACTCCCGGCACAGGCGATCCTCCCGGTTTTCGGCTGAATGATTGTGCCACCCAACGCAATCTTTCAGCGGCAGGAAAAGTACAAGCGAGTCGAATTGGACAAACATTTCGCCACTATGATATTGACATTTCTCAAGTTCTTTCAAGTCAATACTGCCGATGTTTAGAGACCTCAAAATTGATGAACATTGGTGCTGTCCAGCCAACCCAAATGTTGAATTCAATCTTTACGGATCGATCGAACTCAACTCAGCAAATACAGCAAGTAAATCAGCACATTCTGAAACATCGGGAAAATGCCGGAGTAGTGGTTATGGTGACTCATTTTGCTAATGTTTTAGCGGTCAGCGGCGTCTCACTCCAACCTGGTGATGCTGTCGTGCTGCAAGCGAATGAACAGGGTGAAATCGACATTATTGGGCAAATTCAGGGACTATGATGCCGTAATTAGATTTAGTCATTGGAGACATATTCATGCATCGTGCCGTTCAGTCTAAAATTCAACAATTACTGCAAATCTACAGCTCTTTTAGAAATTGCTTCCAAAATTATTTTTTTGCAATTTTAGCGTTCATAGCTACTCTGACTCTGTCTTTAATCGTCACTTTTTCTGACCTTCGCCTGGTCAATGCACAAATCTCTACGCAAGACGTTCCTTCCGTACAACTACATCATCTGACAGTTTCCGTAAATGATGTGAATTTGGTTTCTCAATGGTATGCTGATTATCTCGGTTTCATACTCACCGACCGCTTCATGCTCACCCGTCCAGATGGTAGCCAGATTGATGTTGCTCGCCTCGAAATCCCTGGATTAAGAATGAATGTTTCTAAATTTCCAGGCTCAGTTCCATCTAATAGAAGCACTGAAAATCAAGGCTGGCGACATATCGCGTTTGAGGTAGACGATATTGATCGCATCTATCAGCAGTTGCAGTCGCGTGGCGTTCAGTTTATTACAGAACCTTACACTTACGATCCCCCTGGGTATCGAGTTGTGTTCTTGCGAGATATTGAAGAAAATATTGTGGAGCTTTATCAGGAGTAATGCTGCACCAAGTTTTGGCTTAACTGGTCCAATAATAACTGGTTCAATGTCATTCTATTTTGAACGTTTACAGGGGTTGTCAGCGATGCTTGCAAAGCAAAGTTAATCCAAAAAATTCCGCTCATCATCTAGGCAGACATCCCAGCTAGTGGAGAGTACATCGGCCATTAACGCGTCAAAGGCGGCGTTGTTGGCGGTGCGCTTGAGGTGATCATGCATCGGGTCAGACATAGGGACGAGCCGCAGTCGACGATTGTCCTGCACGAGGTCAAAGTGACTTTGATTGGCCTCTACCTGGCCCATTTCTAGAAAGTCAAAACTGTAGACATTGATGTACAAGGTGTGATTAGCCACCAGGGTAGCCTGCTGGCCATCGGCAAACACCTCCATCACCAAGCCGTGGCCTTCAGACACCACCGCATCGCCCTGAAAATGTCGGTACTGCACCTGACCAAGGTCTTGCAGCAGCCTCACCATGTCGTCTTTGTTGACCACTACCCCGGTGTCAATTAGACAAGGAGCGGGAATGCTCAGGTCTCTAACACGCTCGTGATTCATGGGTTTTTAACCACGTTACGTCAGCTACTGGGGCAGGGCTGGGGGGCATTGCTCTGGCCGCTCTCTTTCCACAATACTCGATCTTGCGGGGAATGATCCGCCTAAAATCGCTTTTCCTAGGGTGTACCCTAGCCTGATTAGGGCAAACGCCCCAGGGCTAAGCATTCCGCCAAAATACTGAGAAGTCCGGGGTTTTGCGGAAATATTTGTTTACGTCCTGCCTGCCTTGCCCCTGGGTAACGCGCTGGATCATTCTGTAATCAAAGCTCCAAATCCCCCCTGGGCTGATGGATCAGGACGAGACCTTGGTCGTCCTGATCAACCCTGTGATTTAACCCAGGCGGCCTTTCGAGGACTTCGGTAATTTCTGAACAGGAAAAGACCTGGAGGTCAGTGGTTCTGCTTCTGGATGCCGGCCTACGCGGGAATGACGGGGTAAATTTTTAGCTAGAAATTTCATTAAAATCAGAGGTATGAGTTTGCCACGACCGAATTGGGTAGCCCGCCTGGGGGGGGCTGTGCTGTTTTACACGCGCCTGCCGCTGCCGCCCTGGTGGCGACCCAGCTTTGAGGGCATTGCCGCCCTGGCCCCCGTGGTGGGGCTGGGAATTGGAGGACTGGTGGCCCTGGCCGACCTCGGCTGGCAGTGGGTCGGCGTACCAGTTCTCACCCGCAGCGCCCTGGGGGTGGGGCTATGGCTGTGGCTCACCGGCGGGCTGCATCTGGATGGTGCGATGGATACCGCTGATGGGCTGGCGGTCATGGCGCCCGAGCGGCGGCTGGCGGTGATGGCCGATAGCCGCACGGGGGCGTTTGGGGTGATGGCGGCGATCGCCATCCTGGGTCTCAAAACCCTGGCTCTGACGGATCTGGCTACGGGCCGAGGAGCCGTGCTGATCGCCGCCGCCGTCTGGGGTCGGTGGGGGCAGGTGGTGACGATCGCCCGCTACCCCTACCTCAAACCCGAGGGCAAAGGGGCGCTGCATAAACCCCATCTGCGACCCGCTCAGGATATGGGGCTGGGGCTGGTCGTAGCCCTGTTGCTCCACGGCCTGTGGGGGTGGTTGTGGACTGATCAGGTGTGGCTAGTGCTGAGCAGCTTAGGGGGCGGCTTCGTCCTGGCGCTCATGATCGGGGCCTGGCTAAACCATCGCTTTGGCGGCCATACCGGCGATACCTACGGGGCCACGGTGGAATGGACGGAAACCCTGCTGCTGTGCCTAGCGACGATCGTGACCTAGGCGGGGCCCCTGGCTCGATGCCCTCGGCGCTTTCACCCATCCTCTAGCATGTCGAGGACGGCCTTAGGCAGCAGTTTGGTCTTAAACCAGACCACCTTGGCGGGCACAGTTTTCACATCTACCCCAGCTTTTTCGAGGTTCAACCGTTCAGAAATGGCCAGGATTAAATTATTCCGCTCCGACTTCCGCACCTGGGCAAATTTTTTGCGCAGGTATTCAGGCCGCCAATAGCCGACGATTTCCAGCAAATACTCCCGCCCGTCGGGGTGCACCAGGCGAAAGTCGGGAATCATGACGCTGCCAGGGATGGGCACCAGATCGACCTCGCGCTCTAGCCGCCAGGGGGTTTTGTCCGTCGGCCAGCGGCTGGCAAAGGATTCTTCAACCATGCTGTCGTAGGGCTTGCCGGGGGGATAGTGAGTGACCAGCCCGCAGTCGCTATCGAGGGTAAACTGCCGCTGTTTGACCTGCTGGGTAAAGCCATCCTTCAGGTGCAGGGTGGCGGTAAGCCGCCAACGGCTGACGTGGAGAATGGCCGGAATCAGCTTGGCGATGTCGATGCCGTAGCGGGTGCTGGTCTTAAACAGGCTAGCCGGGCCGTCGATGGTAATGGTAAAGCCCTGGTCCGCATCGCCCTCGATGTAGGTCATCAGGCGAAACAGCTTGAGGTAGCGAAACATCAGCTTGTATTGTCCAGGGTCGTTGCGGTAGAGGTGCATGACCAGGTCGCTGGCCTTGTAGAACACCCCCTGGGTCTGGGAGAGGTTGTAGCGGTGGATCAGCGCCTCCGGGGTGGGGGCCGCAAACTCAATCAGAATGCGGTTGTCTTGCAGGTCGGCGTAAAGCCCCTGGCGAATAGCCGCCACCGTTACCTCCCGATCTAGCGCTTGGGAAAGCTGCTGGCTGAGCATCGTCATGTGCCGCTCTGCCGCCGTGGGGGAGGGTGCCTCGATTGTGGCCAGGGCAAACAGACGCTGCCGCAGTTCCAGGGGCTCCAGGGGGCTGACAACATCAAAGGTGGCAAAGCTGGTGCGCAAAATGTGGGCCAGCCCCCGCTTGATGCGGTAGTTGGTGTCTTCCCCCTCCATCGCCTGGAGCTGGCGGTTGAGGTCGCCCTGGGTCTGCCCCACCTGGGCCTGGAATAGCGCCACCAGGTCGGCGGCGATGGCGCAATTGGTAGGGTTAAGGGCCAGCCGCTGGGGCTGAATGGCCTCCCCCTGGAAGCGGTAAATCAGTAGGTCGCCGGGTAGCGTGGGGGTTACCTCCTAGGCCAAGATTGACGCTCTAGAAGGCACAGATAGCCTCCTTAGCGGCGCTGATGGGCATGTTTCGCTTTGCCCATTCTACGCAGTTTCACCGTTATGGGTAGGATGGGTAAAGGGCTCTGCCCATGCCCATTACACCGTAAAATCACCGTCTCAATAAACACCACACCGATTCAAGCTCCATGTCCTAATCCAAAAAATGGATTAGTTATCAGCTTCCCCATCAGCGCGGCACACCTCCGTTGAACCGATCATTGCGGACGCAATGGGCTCAACCATGATCCTACGTTAGGATAGTCAACGGTTCCCCCCATCACCTTGCCCCTGGAGATGCCCTGTGACCGCCAGCACCAATCTACAAACCCTCACCCTCGGCCCCGATGGCCCCACCGTACCGGCCCTGGGGGTGGGCACCTGGGCCTGGGGCGACTCGCTATTTTGGGACTACGGCAAAGCCTACAGCGACAGTGACCTGAACGAGGCGTTTCAGGCCTCCCTGGCGGCGGGGCTGACGCTGTTTGACACCGCCGAAATTTACGGGCTCGGCCAGTCAGAACGATTGATTGGCCAGTTTAGTCAGCAGGCTGCCCAGACCCCGGTGATCGCCACCAAATACTTTCCGCTACCCTGGCGATTTTCCCCGCAGTCGGTGGCCGATGCCCTGACCGCCAGCCTAGAGCGGCTGCAGGTGCCGTCGGTGGCACTCTACCAGGTGCACTGGCCGCTAGATTTTTTTCTCAGCCAAACAGACCTGATGCAGGCGCTGGCCACCGAGGTCAAAAAGGGCCGCATCGCCACGGTGGGGGTGAGCAACTATTCGGCCCAGCAAATGCGGCAGGCCCACGGGTACCTGGCGGAGCAGGGCATTCCCCTGGCGGTGAACCAGGTGCAGTACTCGCTGCTGCACCGCCAGATTGAGAGCAATGGGGTAATGGCCACAGCGCGAGAGCTGGGCGTTACCATTTTGGCCTATAGCCCCCTGGCCCAGGGGCTTTTGACCGGCAAATATACCCCCGACGCCGATCTCAAGCCTGCCGGAGCCCGCTGGCTAAATCCTCGTTTTAGCCAGAGCGGCTTAGTCAAACTCATGCCGGTGATCCAGTCTCTGCAAGAAATTGGCGCCAAGTATGACCGCACCCCCGCCCAGGTGGCCCTCAACTGGCTGGTGGCCCAGGGCAACGTGGTGCCCATTCCGGGGGCTAAAAATGCCCGTCAGGCGGTACAAAATGCCGGTGCCCTGGGCTGGGAGCTATCCCACGACGATCAGGCCCAGCTGAGTCAGGTTACCCAAGCCTATGGCCAGTAAACAGTATCAACTTATAAGGGGAACAAATTTCCCAGGCCACCGCTAGGAGCTAGGAGCGGGCGGCCTGCTGACTCCTGAATTCTCCACGCCCAAACTTGGGCTGACGTTGACACCTCCAGCAGCTAAGCCCGTGGGCTGAGCCAGACACGCTAAAATAGTAGACTGCGTATCGTTGCTGTTCAGAAAGCTCTAGACCTATGGCCGGTTCTGCCCGTCAATACCACATCACCACCTTTGGCTGCCAGATGAACAAGGCCGACTCTGAGCGAATGGCTGGCATTCTCGACACCATGGGCCTGACCTGGACGGAAGACCCCTACCAGGCGGATGTAGTGCTCTACAACACCTGCACTATCCGCGACAACGCCGAGCAAAAAGTCTATTCCTACCTGGGGCGGCAGGCTAAGCGCAAGCACAAAAAGCCCGACCTGACGCTAATTGTGGCTGGGTGCGTTGCCCAGCAGGAGGGAGAAGCCCTGCTGCGACGGGTACCCGAGCTAGATTTGGTGATGGGGCCGCAGCACGCCAACCGGCTAGAAGACCTGCTGGAACAAGTATTTGACGGCAACCAGGTGGTGGCCACCGACGCCGTTGACATCATGGAAGACATCACCAAGCCCCGGCGCGAGAGTACCATTTCTGCCTGGGTGAATGTGATCTACGGCTGCAATGAGCGCTGCACCTACTGCGTGGTGCCCGGCGTGCGGGGGGTCGAGCAGTCGCGCACCCCCGAGGCGATTCGCGCCGAAATGGAGGAACTGGGTCGCCAGGGCTTTAAGGAAGTCACGCTACTGGGCCAAAACATTGACGCCTACGGTCGCGATTTGCCGGGGGCAACCGCCGAGGGGCGGCACCAGCACACCTTTACCAATCTGCTGTATTTCGTCCACGATGTGCCGGGCATTGAGCGGATTCGCTTTGCCACCAGCCACCCCCGCTACTTCACCGAGCGCTTGGTGCGGGCCTGCGCCGAGCTGCCTAAGGTGTGTGAGCACTTCCACATTCCCTTTCAGTCGGGGGATAACGAGATTCTCAAGGCCATGGCGCGGGGCTACACCCACGAAAAATATCGCCGCATTATCGATACGGTGCGCCGCTACATGCCCGATGCGGCGATCAGTGCCGATGCGATCGTGGGCTTTCCTGGTGAAACCGAAGACCAGTTTCAGCACACGCTGGATCTGGTCAATGATATCGCCTTCGACCAGCTCAACACGGCGGCCTACTCCCCCCGCCCCGGCACCCCCGCCGCCCGGTGGGAAAACCAGCTCAGCGAAGCGGTTAAGGCCGATCGACTGCAACGCCTCAACCATTTGGTGAATACCAAAGCGGCCGAACGCTCCCAACGCTACCAGGGCCGCATCGAAGAAGTGCTGGTCGAAGCCATCAACCCCAAAGACCCCACCCAGGTTATGGGGCGCACCCGCGGCAGCCGTCTCACCTTTTTCCCCGGCGATTTCGCGGCGTTGAAGGGTGAGCTGGTGCAGGTGAAGATCACCGAAGTGCGCCCCTTTAGCCTCACCGGCGAACCGATTCAGGCGTTGGTTATTGCGGGGTAGGTAGACCGAGGGGAACACATTAATCTCTGGACTTAGTCAGGAAACTCTCTTAAGACATCCAACTCTCTGAAGCGTAACCCACTGGTCATTGCTTGCGCCGTAGACATTTTCATCCATATACAGACTCGGGCTCATGGATGCAGGTTTTGAGCTTTGAGCCGAGCCACAAAGGGAGACTCACCAGCAGCCTGCCTCAGGATTTCTATTTCTTGAAGTTCGGTGTCCATAGCTGCTTCTAGCTCTGCCTTGTGATCCCAGTAGTAGGAGAGCGCGCCGTAGATTTGACCCATGGTCAGATGGCGATGGTTGATCTGAATTTCCTCAGGTGTCCACCCGTGGGCGCGTTGGGCCATGGCAATTTCAATCACTTTCATGGTGCTGCCTTCAATAATAGGCACCTGGCGATCGTTGAGGACGATGTGTTTGTAGTCGGTGGTGGTTAGGGGCATGGGTGAACAGGGGTTAGGATGGAGTTAATTCAGTTACCAGACCCCAGGGATTTTGAAAACCCCTGGGGTCTTTGCCGCTAAACATCGGCACTAGGTATTTCTCAATCTCGCTGAGGGGCAGCAGCAGCGTGTCTTCAATGTAATGATGCAGGTTAGCGCTCACCCGAATAGTTTGAGATAATCGCCATAGCTCTAATAAATCCTGATCATGGCTAGCCCCCCAACCTGTCATGAGGTTTTGGCTAAAGTCAAAGCCCACCAAGCCACTCTTGAAGCGATGGGGGTCAAATCCCTTGACCTGTTTGGCTCCGTTGCTCGTAATCAGGCCACCCCCGCCAGTGATATTGACTTCCTAGTCGAGTTCTCCAAGCCTGTCGGCCTCTTCCAGTTGCTCGACGTTCAATATTTTTTAGAGGACTTGTTAAAGCGCTCTATCGACTTGGGCACTGCCAATTCTCTCAAAGAGCACCTGCGAAAGCCAGTATTGGAGGATGCCATTCGTGTCTTCTAGGGCTTGGCAACTGCGCGTGCAAGATATTTTGAATGCCATTGACCAGGTTCAGCAACGTCTAGAGGGGCTTGATTTTGATGCCTTCGCGATCAATACCGTTCTGGTAGAGTCCATCGTCTACCAGTTCATTGTCATTGGAGAAGCCTCAGCCAATATCCCTGATGACATCAAAGCCCTAGCTCCAGAGTTACCCTGGCGACAAATGACCGACATGCGAAATATGATGGCCCATGAGTATTTCCGGGTAAACCTGGCGATCGTGTGGGAAACTGCGCAGAATAACCTCCTACCCTTAGTTGAACCTCTGAAAAAATTGTCGATGACTCCCTAACTTCAATGAGCGTTCAACTGAGGGTTGCCAGACCCTAGGGTTTTTCAAAAACCCTGGGGTCTTTGCCGCTAGGGCACTGGGTATTTTTCGATTTCGCTGAGGGGCAGCAGCAGGGTGTCTTCAATGTACTGCCGGGTGGCCTTGGTGATATAGCAGCCAGCTTCTAGACACATAATCAATAGCTTGTTTGCATAAAAGTAATTCCTTATCCCTTCAGAATTGTTGCCAGAAAAAAGGGATAGTTGCCAAGAATGACAGATATCTCTATGTAGAGATATCTTTGACCTTAACTCTTCCGAAACAGCATCAATCTCATCATCAAAATCTTTTATGCCCCAGTCTCTACTATTTCGAATATCAGAAACTTGCAATCTAATGTTATCCAAAAGGTCTGCCAACTGACGATTGGCATGTTCCTTGTTAAACTTATGACAAATATTGATTGAATGATTTAATGCACTAGAAAAATCAGCAAAGTTCTGATGAAACCTTAGTGAGACAAAAGCACGAGTTAAATCTAAGTCAAGCTCAAGCTCAAGCTCCAATTCCGCATCTAAATATATGGCCAAATAATCTGCGATAAAACCTGGATCTGAATCAAGATCAAGCGCAAGAGAAAAATAAAATGCACGGATCGAAAAAAAAGCTTGAGATGATTTCAATGACTTTGATTTTCGGAAAACCCAGGTTAGCAAAAGCTGCAAACTTGAATTCTCACCTATTAGAGATTCAATGCTTTCCTTGGCATAGATGAGTAGTTTGTCCGATACAGGTAACATGTCTAGCGCTAGCAGAAAAACTTCTCTATACTTAGGTTCTGAGAAATTCGAAGCTAAGCTTTTCAGGGATGTATCAAGTCGAGGTAGTGGGCTAACTATATATTTAGCTGTAAAGTATTCTTGAAAGGTGAGGTGGGAAAAGGAGTAAATACCCCTGGCCCGCTCTACCAGCAGCCCGTGTTGCGCCTCGATCGATTTCAGCACCGACTCCCCATCCAGTTGCAGTGTTTCATCGTCATCGCTGGCCCCAGGTAGATTGCGAATGTAGCGGATAATGTGCTGTTCAACGGTCGCTTGCTTAAAGAAGTAATTGCCCTGCTCAAAGGTCGTGAAAGCCAACTGGCTGAGTAAATCTTCCTTGCGCGTGAGAGAGAGCTTTTTGTAGACCTGGTCGCGCTCGATATTGCGTTTGCCGTCCCATTTTTTCAGCAGTACATCCAGCCCTTCTTTGTAGAGTTCGGCCCGATTGGCGGGGAAGTCTGCCGCTTCGCCAAACACCAGGCACAGCAGGGTCAGCAGCAGCGGGTTGGTGGCCAGCTCTTGAATGGGTTGGTTAGCCTCTAACCGCTGGATGAAGGTTTCAGCCTTTTTGGGGTCTTGCTTGGCGGCAAACCACTTGGTGGCAAATTCGGCAATTTGTTCTTGGTCAAAGTCGGCCACTTCTACCTCGGTAAATTGCTCAAAGGTATATTCCCGTGCAGCAATGCGGCAGGTAATCACGCACTGGCAATCCCTAAACTGCTCAGCAAAGGCTTTGATGTCTTTCAACACCCGGTCGTGGTCGGTTTCTCGTACTTCATCCAGGCCATCCAGCAGCACCAGGGCGCAGCCTGCATCGAGAATCGTGGTCAGAGCATCAGCTTCTTTTACCCTACAGGTTTGCCATTGGCTTTGGATATAGGTTTGTAGCTTGGGTTTTCCCTCGGCTTCGGCATAGTCTTTCAGCGTCACAAACACGGGCACCCGCTGGGGCTGAAATTCCCCAGCATTGCAAAGAATGGCCAGGCGCTTCATAAAGGTGGTTTTGCCTGCGCCGGGTTTGCCCAAAATCATCAGCTTGTTGTGGCGCTCCACCGCTTTCAGGCCCGGTACCCGCTGGTGGCGCACCTGGCCCAGCAAAAAGCGGTCAAAGTTTTCTAGGTCGCCGTCTTGCAGCAGGTCATCCAGGCCCAGCCGCCGCCGGCCGGAGAGGTTTTCCAAAATGTTGACGCGGGTGTAGATGTCGCCCAGGCCAATGGGCTGTGTCATATCCAACACTCGCATGGTGCCGCAGCGGGTTTGGATGTCGGCGTGGACGGCGGCGCGAATGGTCTGCACCAGGGTGTCGATATCTGTCTGTGTTTCGGTGGCTTCGGCTGTAGGGGGTGCCGCCTTGCGGTACTGCTCTAGCAAAAAGTCGTGGAGCCTGCGGAGCTTACCAGGCCCGCCCCTATCAAGGCTGAACTTGGTATAAACCCCGGTCATGCGGTTACGCAAGGCATTCACGCTGATATGCAGAGCCTCAGCATCCGCTTGCTCGTTGTCTTTATCGCCCAGCCGCTTGAGCAGTGCCTCGGTTTGCTCTGGCGATAGGTCGTAGCGTTTGGCCTGGGCGTCTAAAAAGTCGGTGGGTAAAGGCTGCATAAGCCCAGCGGGGAGAAAATTTCGATACTGCAAGGTTAACCCATGTCTAGAGCAAAGGGATTGGCGCAGTCTTCCTGGGTCAATGGAGCCTTTCAGTCAACCCAGGAGTTAAGTCAGGCGAAGTCAGCCCAGGTCAGGCTAGGTCAGGGAGAAAACTCCAAATCGCCCCTGCGACAGTGAATACAGACATTCACTAAAGGAGTTCAATCCATGAAAAAAGCAGGTTTCAACCTCGTCTTCGCCACCGTCCTATCCCTCACCCTGGGTTCTGGCGGCACGGCGGTACACCTGGCCCGCCAGCCCACCCTTACCGAGGCGCAAAACCGCATCTTCGACAGCTCAATTGCCATGTGGACTGCCGGAGCTACCACCCTGATGGGTCTGCTCGGGGCCGCCTCGACTAACGACAGCGGTAAGGATAATTCCAATGGCTAGCGTTGCTCTGCGAGGGTGGGGGGTGATTGCCAGGCCGAGCCTGGATACCAGAAAGTAGCCCTGATGAGGTTGCCAACCAAGACCTTACCTCGTCATTTCCGCCCCCGTGAAAACGGGGGCAGGCTCCGGTAGGGAACCCAGCCCCAGAGTCTGTTTCTATCAGTTATTTTCTTTCCCAGAAATCGCCTAAACTCCCCACTCAAAAATTGCCGCCCCCCAGGTCAGCCCCGCCCCAAACCCCGCAGTGGCAATGGTGTCGCCCGCCTTAACCTGCCCCGCCCGCACCGCTTCATCCAGCGCCAGGGGAATGGAGGCCGCCGAGGTGTTGCCGTGGCGGGCCATGTTGCTGATCACCCGCTCGGCAGCGACCCCTAGGCGGTCGGCGACGGCGTCGAGAATGCGCTGGTTGGCCTGGTGCAGAAGCAGCCAATCGATGTCGGCGGTGGTGAGGCTGGCGCGAAACAGGGCCTTTTCGATTACTTCAGGAACGCGGGTGACGGCAAACTTATAGACTTCGCGCCCGTTCATGGTGATGGGCTGAAAGCTGCCCGTTTGCACCGCCACATCAGCGGTTAAATCGACCATAGTGGGCTGGTAGGGCAGATTCAGGTAGTCGTTCATGGCGCCGTCGGTGCGGAGTTCGAAGCCCAGCAGGCGATCGCGATCGCTGGCCTGCATCACCACTGCCCCGGCCCCATCCCCAAACAGCACGCAGGTGCGCCGGTCGTTCCAGTCCGTCCAGCGAGAGAGCACGTCGGCCCCGATTACCAGCACATTCTGAAACGCGCCGGTGCGCAGGTACTGGGCCGCGGTCACCAGGGCAAACACAAAGCCTGAACAGGCCGCCGTCAGGTCAAAGGCGACCGCCTGGGTGGCCCCCAGTGCCCCCTGCACCTGGCCAGCGCTGCCGAATAAATCGTCGGGGGTAGAGGTGGCCAGCACGATCATCTGAAGATCTGTAGGATCTAGCTTGGCCATGGCCAGGGCGTTACGGGCGGCCTCGGTGGCCAGGGCGCTGAGCGACTCGGTCGAACTGGCCAAATGCCGCTGGCGAATGCCGGTACGGCTGGTAATCCACTCGTCGGAGGTATCGACCAGCTGGCTCAACGCCTCATTGGTCAAAAGGGTGGGAAGGCAGGCCGAACCGCTGCCTACCAGTGAGACACCGGGCATAAATTGTTCCACAGTCTATTCTCCCTCTGCTGCGGGCATGGCCACCCGCTGGTACTGGGCCTGGATGCGGTCTAAGACGTGGTTATCCACCGCTTCTTTGGCCAGGCGAATGGCGTTAAACACCGACGGGGCCTGGGAGCTGCCGTGGCTAATGACGGTAATGCCCGCCACCCCCAGCAGCAGCCCGCCGCCGTGCTCGGCGTGGTCTACCCGCTGCTTAATGCGGCGCAGGTTGGGCTTTAGAATCGAGGCTCCCACCTTACCGCGCAGGCCCTGGGGCAGCTCTTCTCGCAGAATTTGCAGCACCGATTCGCCCACGGCTTCGGCGAACTTGAGCAGTACGTTGCCGACGAAGCCGTCGCAGACCACCACATCAAACTGGCCGGAGAGAATATCGCGCCCCTCGGCGTTGCCCGCGAAGGGAATGCTGGGGTTTTGGGCCAGCAGCTGGTGAGCCTGGATGGCCAGGTCATCTCCCTTACAGGCTTCTTCGCCGATGTTTAACAAGCCCACCTGGGGGGTGTCGACCCCCAGCACGTAGCGCGAGTAGATGGTGCCCATCATGGCAAACTGCTCTAGGTACTTGGGCCGACAATCGACGTTGGCCCCCACATCTAAAATTAGCACCGCCTTATTGGCCACCACCGTGGGAAACACCGCCCCAATGGCGGGCCGGTCAATGCCCTTAAGCCGCCCTAGCCGCAGCAGGGCCGCCGCCATAGCCGCCCCAGAATGCCCCGCCGACACCACCGCATCGGCCTGGTCGCGCTTGACTAGCTCCATCGCCACATTAATAGACGCCTGGGGCTTTTTGCGCAGGGCGCTGAGGGGTTCTTCATGCATTTCAATGCTGCCCTCGGCGGCCACCAGCTCAAGACCCTGGAGCTGAGCCGGGTCAGCGGTAGCCGCTTTAATTTGGTCAAGATCTCCGACTAAAAGAATATCCACATCAAGCTCGGCCCTGGCTCGAATGGCACCAGCGACGATCTCGGCGGGGGCATAGTCACCCCCCATGGCATCGATGGCAATGCGTGCCCGGTTAAAACCCATCGGTTAAATCTGTAAAAACCTTCAAAAATTCTAGCAGACTACTCTTCCCCAGGTTCCACAATCCGCTGGAACAGGTAACCCGTGCCCCGGGCGGTCAAAATCAGCTCGGGGTTGCTGGGGTCGTCTTCAAGCTTAGCCCGCAGGCGCGAAATGTGCACATCGACCACGCGGGTATCCACATGGCGCTCGGGGGTGTAGCCCCAGACTTCCTGCAAAATTTCAGAGCGGGAGAAGGGCTCCCCCGACCGGCTGACCAGCAGCTCTAGCAGGCTAAACTCCATGCCGGTGAGACGAATGCGCTCGTCGCCCTTGTACACCTGGCGCTTGTTGGTGTCAATACGGATGGTGTTGACCGAAATTACCCCCGAGCTGGGAATGCCCGACATGCCGGTCTTATCCACCCGCCGCAGCACCGAGCGAATGCGGGCCTCCAGCTCCTTGGGGGAAAAGGGCTTGACTACATAATCGTCAGCCCCCAGCTCTAGGCCAGTGATGCGGTCGGCCACATCCCCCAGGGCGGTGAGCATAATAATCGGAATGTCGGATTCCTTGCGCAGCTCCTGGCAGACCCCGTAGCCATCGAGCTTGGGCATCATCACGTCGAGCACCACCAGGTCAGGGTCGGCGTTGCGAAAAGTATCCAGCGCCTCTTCGCCGTCGGCAGCGGTAACGACGTCGTAGCCAATCATCGACAGCCGGGTTTCGAGGATGCGCCGAATGCTGGCCTCGTCATCCACGACTAAAATTCTTTCTTTGTTGTTTTCCAAGTTGGTCCAATCTCCCTACATAACGTCATATTCTATAAATAATCTCAACGTTTAATACTTAACTTTTGAAAGCTAAATAATTGTTACGCTGGGATTACGTTAAATCGCCTCTATGCAGCGAGCGGTAGGGTGTTCGCGGCAATCGCTCAACACACCGCAGAGTAGGGCTTTGGTGCGTCCGGTGGGGCGATGACGCCCCCAAGGGCGGTTAGGCGGATCAACCTGGGGTTTGGCCTAGACCAGTTGACCTTTGCGAAGGCTCCTCCCCCTTGGTCGCCCGCCATTGTACCTATCATTGATGCATGGCTACCCTAGGAAAACATGCTTTTCAGGGTTTTTTAAGGTTTTTGGCGGGGCGCGGTAACGGCCCATGGCTGAGTCCCCGGCTAATTATTTCGCAACATCCAGACATCTATGGCAAAATCTCGCTCAGTTTTTGTGTGCAACCAGTGCGGGGCCGAGTCATCGCAGTACTATGGCCGCTGTACCGTGTGCAACAGCTGGAACTCCCTGGTCGAGCAGGCGCTGCCCCAAAAAGAAACGACCTCGGCTCGGCTGTCGGGGGCGTCTCGCAGTCGGGGGGCTGGTTCTACCGCCCCCAGCCAGCCCCGCCTGGCCATGACCCTAGGCCAAATCCAAGACCATCCCCAGACCCGGCTGCCCTCGGGCTACGGTGAGCTAGATCGGGTACTGGGGGGCGGTATTGTGCCCGGCTCTCTGGTGCTGCTGGGGGGCGACCCCGGTATTGGCAAATCGACTCTGCTGCTTCAGGTGGCGAACCAGATGGCGATGGGCCAGCGGGTGCTGTACGTGTGTGCGGAAGAGTCGGGCCAGCAGGTGAAGCTGCGCTGGCAGCGGTTGGGGCCGGTGGGGGAGGAGGGTGAAGGGGTGAGGGGTGAAGGGCAGGAGGGTGAGGGGCAGAGGGCTAAGGGCAGAGGGCGGAAGGCAGATGGGCAGAAGGCTGGAGAGGTCGAGGCGGTGGAGGGGGCGGGGATGGCGGCGGTGGAGGGGCGGCTCTTCTTGCTGCCCGAAATCGATTTAGAAACGATTTTGATGGAGCTGGAGTCGCTGAAGCCGACGGTGGCGATTATCGACAGCATCCAGGCCCTGTACTACAGCGCTTTGACCTCGGCCCCCGGATCCGTCTCCCAGGTGCGGGAATGTACCTCGGCGTTGATGCAGCTGGCTAAGCGGGCGAATATTTCGCTGTTTATTGTCGGCCATGTCACCAAGGAGGGGGCGATCGCAGGCCCCAAAGTGCTCGAACACCTGGTCGATACGGTGCTTTACTTTGAGGGCGATCGCTTCGCCAGCCACCGGCTGCTGCGCTCGGTGAAAAACCGCTTTGGGGCCACCCACGAGCTGGGGGTGTTTGAAATGGTCGATCGGGGACTGGCGGAAATTAGCAACCCCTCGGCCCTGTTTTTGGGCAACCGCGATGAGCAGGTGCCCGGCATTGCCACCATCGTCGCCTGCGAGGGCACCCGGCCCCTGGTGTTGGAGCTGCAATCCCTCGTCAGCCCTACCAGCTATAGCTCCCCCCGGCGCTCGGCTACGGGCATTGAATTTAACCGACTGCTGCAAATTCTGGCGGTGCTGGAAAAGCGGGTGGGCATTCCCCTCTCGAAGCTGGATGCCTATGTAGCCTCCTCCGGCGGCCTCAATGTGGGGGAACCCGCCGCCGACCTGGGCATTGCCATCGCCGTGGTGGCCAGCTTTCGCGATCGCCTGGTGGATCCTGAGCTGGTGCTGATTGGCGAGGTGGGGCTGGGGGGCCAGGTGCGGCCTGTCTCCCAGCTCGAGTTGCGCCTCAAGGAAGCCGCCAAGCTGGGCTTTAAGCGCGCCATCGTGCCCAAGGGCCAGTCGGTCAGGGTAGAGGGACTGGAGATTGTCGAGGTGTCGCGGGTGGTGGACGCGATCGCCCACGCCCTCAAGGCCTAGTCAAACAGCCGCTGCAGGCCCAGAATGGTGTTCAGCACGCGGGTGACCGGGCTGAGCAAAATATCGGTGGCATCCCCCACCCTGGCCAGCCCGGAGCGGTTCACCACGACGACGTCGCGATCTTTGAGGATGGGGTTATTTTCGTCGTTGATGCCCTGACTTAGATCCACATCAATTTGCTGCTCGAGGGCGGTGCCGTCGGGGTTGAGGCGCACCAAATCGACGGTGGCGCGGTTCGCCCGGTTGTTAAACCCACCGGCATTGAGCAGGGCCTGGTTGAGCGGGGTATTCAGGGGCACCTCAATTTCGCCGGGGCGGGCGACTTCCCCCGCCACATAAACAATGATCGCGTCGGGGGCAAAGTTTGCCCCCGAGACTTCGGTGGCCTCCTCGGGGGTGACGCTGACGGCGGTGGGGATGGTAATCTCGTCGCCGCTTTGCAGCACGATGTCGTTGCTAAGGTCCCCCGATTGGATCAGATCCCACAGGTTGTAGGTGGTGACCTGAAACTCGTTATGGCTGACCGGACGGCGTAGGGTGACTTCGCTAATGTTGGCCTGGGACGTGATCCCCCCCGCCTGGGAGATGGCCTCGGTGAGAGTGGGAAATCGGTCGTCGAAGTCATTGGTGTTGCCGGTTTCGGTGGCCCGCTGAATGGTGTAAGACCCCGGCCGCCGCACTTCCCCCGCCACCGCCACCCGCACCGGCCGCAGGGTAACCGGGGAAACCGTCACAATCGGCTGATTCAAGAACCTCAGGTAGCGGCCCGCCACGGCACTTTCGGTTTCGGCGAAGGTAAACCCCAGCACAAACACCTGGCCAATGCGAGGCACGTTAATAGTGCCATCCTGGAGCACAATGAACTGGCCCCCATACTCCTCTGCCCCAAACACATCGACCTTAACCACGTCGCCAATGCCCAGCCGATAGGCCGAGGAAACCCCAGCTGGGCCCGGCTGGGGCTGCCCATCCACCGTCTGAGTCGGAGCATTGGGGCCAGAACCACCCACCGGGTCGGGAACTGGACTGGTCGACGGAAACGGGGCAGCGGGGGAGGGACGGCTTAGCCCTGGTAGGGGGTCGCCGACTGGCGCGACATCCTCGCCGGTCGGTTCGTCGTCGGTATGGGTTGCATCGGGAATGGTGTCGATTGGAATCGATGGGGGTGAAGTGGGCTCGGGCGATCGCGGATCGGCCTGGGCCAGGGCCGGGCCGGGGAGTAAGGTGGCCATCGTGACCCCGTAGATGAGCCCGGCCCAACCAAAGGAAGAGTGATTTAAGGTCATATCGCTCTGGTTAAACGTTTTTGTTCAAATGCTATTTGTCTCAGGAAATTCTAATTCTCCTACCCACCATTGATGAAAACTTTTTGCTCATATATTACAGATGCCTGGGGGGGGTGAACCCCTTGCCCCCATCTCAAGACCCGCTAAAGATAGGGTAGGGCTGAGAGCCCAGGGTAATTCTCGTCTAGATTTGGTATAAATTTAATCCAGCCCATACCTTTGAGCTAAAATTCGCCCGATTTGTTCCTGCTCAGAACCAGGGCCGCCTCGGCAGCCCGATTAAAATTCCTGAAACCCTCGAAAAACCTAGGCTGATGGGGCTTAGTTCAGGCATCCATGAGTAGAGCCGCTGCCGCTCAACCGCTGACCCGAGCTCAAGGCCAGACGGCGAGACTACATTACCCGGCCTCAATTAAAAAATCATCCCTTGGATATAGGCCCCCAGGAAGGTTTTACCTTCTGCTAGTAATCAAATCCCCAAAATTCTCTAAATATCATCCC
>DAIUJR010000045.1:0-51121 GCA_036848635.1 Nodosilinea sp. CTOTU7336 | reverse complement strand
CCCTCGCTTCACGAGGTTTCAAGCCTTTCACCCACTTCTGTCAGGCAGTCAGGGTCCGGGGTCTCCGTCCGTCCGGTGCAATGCGGTGTTGGACTGTGCAGCTTGGCACTTGACCCTAGTTTACGCGATCGCCCGCCAGTACCAGGGGGTGAATTGAATTGGCCTGGGCCAGCGATCGCAGTCTTGGCGAACCGGGATTTTGGCCGATCACCCAGGTTTTAAGCGGCTACACCTGGGCTAGAAGGCAGGATCTAGAAATAGCGAAGTCTAAGTGCGCTGGCAGGCCAACAAGTTATTGAGGCCGATAACCCGCCCCAGGCGCAAGCCTCCTAGGCGGTGGCTGGGGCAGGAACTTTATGGTTGATTTGCTCCAGGGAGCGGCGCATTATCGGCCTCAAAAACCTGTCCACTTCCCCAGCCTCAGTAGATCATAAAGTCCCTGCTGGCCCACCCTGCGGGAAGCAAGCTACATCCCCCAGCCCCTTCGCCCAACCTGGGAGAAGGGGGGCCAGAACGGCTCAAAGCCCCTCTCCCAAGCTTGGAAGAGGGGTTTGGGGTGAGGGCAATTCTGCGGCTAGGCCCATCGTTTTCGATCTACTGAGCCTTTGTCTTTGCGCCATAATGCACCGCTCCCGGCATAGAAACGGCTACAGCAGCGAACGTTAGTTTGCCTCTGTAGCCGCATACTTGGGTCTTCTACCGAGCCATTAAGGCCAGGTTTAGAGGGAGGGACTGACCTCCTCCGGAGCCACCGGCACCGCCTTGACCCGCCAAATATCGCGGACGTACTCGGCAATGGTGCGGTCGGCGGAAAACTTGCCCACCCGCGCGGCGTTCAAAATCGACATCCGGGTCCAGCGTTCCTGGTCTTGGTAGGAGTGGCTGACGTGCTCCTGACACTGCACATAGGCGGCGTAGTCGGCCATCACCATGTAGGTGTCGTCTACCAGCAGCGAGTCGAGCAGGGGCAAGAATAGGTCGGGCTGGTCGGGGGAGAATAGCCCCGAGGCAATCACGTCTAGCACCCGCTTTAGCTCGGGGTTGGTGTCGTAGTACGACCAGGGGTTGTGGCCGACGGCCCGGCAGGCGGCCACCTGCTCAGCGGTGAGACCAAACAGGAAGAAGTTGTCGGCCCCCACCTCTTCGCGAATTTCCACATTGGCCCCATCCAGGGTGCCGATGGTGAGGGCACCGTTGAGGGCAAACTTCATGTTGCCAGTGCCCGAAGCTTCCTTGCCGGCGGTGGAAATTTGCTCCGACAGATCCGAAGCCGGAAAGATCCGCTGGGCCACCGACACGTTGTAGTTGGGTAAAAACACCACCTTCAACCGACCGGCCACAATCGGGTCATGGTTGACCACGTCGGCCACGGCGGTGGTGAGCTTAATCACCAGCTTGGCCAGGGCGTAGCCCGGTGCCGCCTTGCCGCCGAAGATCACCGTACGGGGCACGACCTCATCCCCTGGGTTTTGCACCATGCGGTTGTAAAGGGTAATCACGTGCAGCACATTCATGAGCTGGCGCTTGTACTCGTGGATGCGCTTAACCTGCACGTCAAACATTGAGTCGGGGTTGACCTCAATGCCCAGGGTGCTTTCGATGTAGCGGGTCAGGTTCCACTTGTTGGTCTGCTTGATAGCGCGCCAGGCCTGGCAGAAAGACTCATCGTAGAGATGATTCTCCAGTTGCTTGAGGTCTTCGAGGTGGGTAATCCAGCGGTCGCCGATGGTCTCAGAAATCAGCTGCGAGAGCCGGGGGTTGCACTGCAGCAGCCAGCGGCGGGGGGTGATGCCGTTAGTCTTGTTAGTGAACTTCTCGGGCCACAGGGCATAGAAATCCTGGAGCACTTCCTGCTTCAGCAGCTCGGTGTGCAGGGCGGCGACGCCGTTGATGGCATGACTGCCCACGCAGGCCAGGTTGGCCATGCGCACCCGCCTTTCGGGGCCTTCCTCAATGAGCGACAGACGATTGAGGCGAGCCTCGTCTTTGGGGTAGCGCCGCCTCACCTGGGCCAAAAAGCGGTGGTTGATTTCATAGATTAGCTCCAAGTGGCGGGGCAGCAGCTTGCTAAACAGGTCTACCGACCAGCATTCAAGCGCCTCGGGCATGAGGGTGTGGTTGGTATAGCCAAAGGCCTGGTGGGTAATCTGCCAGGCCTGCTCCCAATCAAACTGGTACTCGTCAATCAGCAAGCGCATCAGCTCGGCCACGCCGATGGCCGGGTGGGTGTCGTTGAGCTGAATGGCGGCAAAATCGGCCAGGTTAGCGAGGCTGTCATGATCCCGCAGGTGCAGGCGAATAATGTCCTGCAACGAGCAGGCCACGAAGAAATACTGCTGCTGCAGGCGCAGCTCTTTGCCCTGGAGGGTTTCGTCGTTGGGGTAGAGCACCTTGGTGATGTTTTCAGAGATCATCTTGTTGGCCACGGCCCCAAAATAATTCCCGGCGTTGAAGGCGTCGAGGTCAAAGGCTTCGCTGGCCTCGGCCTTCCAAAGGCGTAGAATGTTGACGTTCTCAGTACCGTAGCCCGGCACCGGCACATCGTGGGGAATGCCCAGCACAGTCTGCCCCGGCACCCAGCGCACCCGGTAGTCGTCCTCGTCCTTATAGACTTCGGTGTAGCCGCCGAACTTGACCCCCACCCGGTAGTCGGGGCGGGCAATTTCCCAGGGGTTGCCGAAGCTCAGCCACTTGTCGGGCACTTCCATCTGGTGGCCGTTGTGGATGGCCTGGGTAAAGATGCCAAACTCGTAGCGAATGCCGTAGCCCACGGCAGGAATATTCAGGGTGGTGAGCGAATCCATAAAGCAGGCTGCCAATCGCCCCAGACCACCGTTGCCCAGGCCCGGTTCAGCCTCGCGCTCTAGCAGCTCATCCAGGTCGAGGCCGCAGTCGGCCAGGGCGTGGCGCATGGTTTCATGCAAGCCCAAGTTAATTAGCCCGTTGCCCAGGTGGCGACCCATCAAAAACTCCGCCGACATGTAATACACCACCTTGGCCTGGGCCTGGGCATAGGTCTTGGCGGTGCGAATGCGCTTCTTCAGCAGCTCGTTGCGAACGCTATAGGCCAGGGCCATGTAGTAGTCGTGGGCGTTGGCAAACTGCTCATCTTTGCCCTGCACCCAGTGCAGGTTGTTGTAGAGGGCGTGCTTAAGCTGCTCAGTTTGCTCGGCGGAGGAAAGGGCGACCTGGGCCAGGAGGCGATCGTTATTGTTCAAACCCTGATCAGTCAGACCCTCCGAACTGGGCAGCGCCTGATTGGCCGCCGGGCGAGAAAGGTTGATCGGTTGTTTAACCATTTTAAAGTCCTAACTACGGGGTTACTAATTCCTGTTCGAGGCAAGTCAAGCGGTCGATTGAACCGATCACACTCACCAAAATCAATCCCTTGGGCAAAACCCTTAATCGGGCAAACCAAACACGAATTAGCTCAAACTGGACAAGTCATACCTAAAACTAGCCCCATATTAACTGCCCACAGATAAAAAACGGTATCACTGAAAACGGGAGTTCAGCTCAGAGCTGTTTTGGGCTGATAGATTTGCTGGGTCGGGCCTTTAGCATGACTATTTTATGGCGACACAGAACAGCAGCTAAAACCTACGCTTACCCCAGCAACACTCGCTTACAGCATTCCTGAAACAGGGTACTCCCCGACAATTATGAGAGGCTAGTTTCAGATTGTTAAGATATTTTAATCGACCCATAAAAACGTAAATTCAGACCATATTTTTCCCGGCAATGCCGAGATTGAGAGGGACCCGGGGCTTTACACAACTTTACGGTCAGGTCTCAACGCCGTTCAAATGGCGCTTAATCGCTAGCTGCATCAGTGTAATTCGCTACGCTTACTTGAGCATGTCTGAGTTTAGGATGAATGGAAATAAATTCATCCTAAAAACTCAGGATTGCTGCCTCAGGATGAGGTCAGTACATAAGTTTCATCGCTGAGGTCGGGTACCCAGCCGACCTGGGCTAGAGGACGCTTTGAATGTTTAAGAAAATATTAGCAAAGAGCTCTAAGGCCTGAGAATGTGCGTCTTATGTCTCAGCAGCGGACGCTGATTAAAACGCCCAGACCACAGGCATGGATGGTAAGTTCCCCAAGCCTCAGCCTGAGGTCAGCCATCACGATTGACTGGGTTGAGAGGTACGAACTCAAAGTAAGACATCATGCCGGGGCTAGTATTTACAGTGTCAGCTGTCAGGAGTCATGAGGATCCCTGAAGTCTGGAGCCTAACGCCAGTTCTCCTCGCGTCTCATGTCAGGCTCCTCTGGAGGTCGTCCAAATGCATAGTGTTGTCTATGACCAAGCTACTCCTCGCCGTTCGGCTGGCTTCGACGGTAAGCTTTCGACCTGAACTCAAGGGTTCGGCGAGGCTCACTCGAGCCGCCGAAGGGCTCAGCCGAACCAAGTTCACGCCGAAGCCCTAAGCCCCTCTCCCCCCTGCTCCCAAGCCTGAGGGCAGGGGGGCGGGCCGTCAGTTGGGTGATTATTCCTTGGAAAGCTCTGAAGGCACGGCGGCCGCAGACACCCCGGCCAGCCAATGCGGGGAGATTTGGGCCCATGGATCCCGCTAGGACTGGTCAGGGAGCCTTTCTGAAGAACTGTTACACTTCCTCAACGATTGGTATGATCCCCGGCTCCCGCGATGATACGATGCCCAACAAACGGTTGAGAGATAGGAATTCATGTCTGAAACTTTGACAGGTCAAACACCTATTTTTGGAGGCAGCACCGGCGGTCTCCTAACCAAGGCTCAGGTCGAAGAAAAATACGCCATCACCTGGACGAGCCCCAAGCAGCAGGTCTTTGAAATGCCCACCGGCGGAGCGGCGATTATGAATGAGGGGGAAAACCTCCTCTATTTGGCCCGTAAAGAGCAGTGTCTGGCCCTGGGTGCCCAGCTGCGTACCAAATTTAAGCCCAGAATTGAAGACTATAAGATCTATCGGATCTTCCCCAGCGGCGAAACCCAGTACCTCCACCCGGCGGACGGGGTCTTCCCTGAGAAGGTGAACGAAGGCCGCGAGAAAGTGGGTGCCATTGCCCGTAACATTGGTGCTAACCCCGACCCGGCTACGGTTAAGTTCAGCGGCAAAGCCCCCTACGAAGTCTAGGCCAATCGGTCACCAATGGCGATCGCAGCCGTCTTCAACCAGCCGTAGGGTGCATTGGCGTCGCCATGCACCAAGCTAAGTGTATGGCTGCACCCAGTTGCAGCCATACAGCAGGCTCAGGAAGTTCTCCCCGAGCGGCCTACCCGCCCAGGGTAAACCCTCTACTACTCCCACTTAACCCAAAACACAAAAAGGGCGTAGCTTAGCTATGCCCTTTTTGCTATCCCTGGGCTGTAGAATAAAAGCCATGATTTCCCCTGCCTTTGACCAATTTCAGACCTACGCCAGCCAGGGCAATTTTGTGCCGGTCTACCAAGAGTGGCTGGCCGACTTAGACACACCGGTCTCGGCCTGGTACAAGGTCTGTGCTGGCCAACCCTACAGCTTTTTACTGGAGTCGGTGGAAGGGGGTGAAACCCTGGGCCGTTACAGCCTGCTGGGCTGCGACCCGCTGTGGATTTTAGAAACGCGCGGCGAAATCTCCACCCAAACCCACCGCGATGGCACCACCCACCAATTTGAGGGCAACCCCTTCGATATTTTGGCGAACTGCCTGGCCCCCTACCACCCGGTTAAGGTATCGGCCTTGCCCCCTGGCATTGGCGGCCTGTTTGGCTTTTGGGGCTATGAGCTAATCCGCTGGGTCGAGCCCACCGTGCCGGTACACCCCCCCGATGCCACGAACCTACCCGACGGCCTGTGGATGCAGGTGGATAGTCTGCTGATTTTTGACCAGGTGCAGCGCAAGGTGTGGGCGGTGGCCTATGCCGACCTGCGGGATGCCGATACGGATTTGCGGGGGGCCTACGAGGCCGCCTGCGATCGCGTCCGCCAGCTCGTCCACAAGCTCACCCTGCCCCTGGCAACCCAGCAGGCCCTGCTGCCCTGGGTGCCCCCCGGCAGCCACCCCCCCGACCCGGTGCCCTACACCAGCAACCGCACCCCTGAGGAATTCTGCGCCTGCGTCGAGCAGGCTAAGGCCCACATCCAGGCCGGGGATATTTTTCAGGTAGTCGTGTCCCAACGGCTGGCTACGGAATACACCGGGGATCCGTTTAATCTATACCGCTCCCTGCGGCAGATTAACCCGTCGCCCTATATGGCCTACTTCAACTTCTACAACTGGCAGATCATTGGCTCTAGCCCCGAGGTGATGGTCAAAGCCACCCTGGCCAATGGGTTAGACTCGCCCCGACTCGCCACGGTGCGCCCCATCGCCGGTACCCGCCCTAGGGGCAAAACCGGGGCCGAAGATAAAGCCTTTGAGCAAGACCTACTAGCCGACCCCAAGGAAGTGGCGGAACACGTCATGCTGGTAGACCTGGGCCGCAACGACCTGGGTCGGGTCTGCGTTAGCGGCACGGTAACGGTGGACGAGCTGATGGTGGTCGAGCGCTACTCCCACGTGATGCACATCGTCAGCAACGTCATCGGCCACCTGCAGCCCAACAAAACCGCCTGGGACTTGCTTAAAGCCTGCTTCCCGGCGGGCACCGTCAGCGGCGCGCCCAAAATTCGTGCCATGCAGATTATCCACGACCTCGAACCCTGCCGCCGGGGGCCATATTCTGGGGTTTATGGCTACTACGACTTTGAGGGCCAGCTCAACACCGCCATTACCATTCGCACCATGGTGGTGCAGGCTCAGGCGAATGGGGTGCACACCGTTACGGTGCAGGCCGGGGCCGGGCTAGTGGCCGACTCGGTGCCCGAGCGCGAGTACCAGGAGACCCTGAATAAAGCGCGGGGTATGTTAGAAGCAATTCGGTGTTTGCAGCGGTAGGCGGTGCTCAGCTTTCAGGAGTGAATGTTAAGCCCTGAGGCTTTGGGGGCGCTCAGCTTTCGAGATTGTAAGTTGAGCCCTGAGGGTTGAGCGCTGCCGAAACCCGATCAACCGACCACCTACAATACCATTAAACCCTCACTTCAGGTTTCGCTATGCTGGCCCTCGTTTCCCGCGACAAAATTCAGCTTCCGGCTGGGGCCGTGGTACGGCTGCCCGCGACCTGGGAGGAGTATCAGGCCCTCAGCCAACAGCGGGGCGATGGCTCGATTCCCCGCATAAAATTTCGCCATGGAGAGGTACTGCTAATGTCGCCCATGCCTCAACATGGCCGAGATGCTCACCTAATCGCGAGCATTATCACCACGCTTTTAGATTACGCTGGCCAAGACTACGACGCTTTCACCCCGGTGACGATGGATCTGCCCGAAGAAAGCGGCATTGAGCCAGACTACTGCTTTTATATCGACCATTGGCAAGCGGTATCGGGCAAGCGGCGGATTAACTGGAGCGTTGACCCCCCGCCAGATCTGGTGCTCGAAATTGACGTCACCAGCTATTCAGACGTGAATGACTATTTGCCCTACCGGGTACCCGAGTGCTGGTTTTTTAAGCGCGAACAGCTCAATATTTATCGCCTTCAGGATGAAGCCTATCAGTTGGGAACGCAGAGTCGCTATTTTCCCAGTGCGGAGCTCCCGGCGATTGTGGCCCGCAGCCTGGAAATTGCCTATAGCCGCAACACCAGCGCCGCCATTCGCGATCTGAGACAGCAATTAGGATAGCGCTTACTTTCCGTTGTCCAATGCGCCCCCCGGCAGCGGTCAGCCTAGCCTCGACCGTTTTCAGCACCTCACTAAATAGAGTTGTTGTGAATTAAACTCAAAAAGCCTTGAAACGCTTTCCAGGCAAGGCTTTCAGCCCTCCTCGGTCAACCATCCCGAAACTACTTTTTAGCAAGGCTTTCAGTGATTTTGAACGGTATTTCACAACAGGTCTAATGGTGTTGCTGAATTGAGGCATGAATTTGGGTAGGGGCAAACGACCGTTTGCCCCTACGAGGAACGTTCAATGCTTGATTCGTACCTGTATCCAGCAACACCTACTAAACAGTTCCCCGACCTGGATATAGGCGTTCTATCGAGAAAGACGTGCGGGGCTCGCTCAAGCACTCCTCGGCAAGAGCTTGGTAGTGCTTGAGCGGCCTAGGGTCACGATACCGTCCATATGGATCCTATAGATCCTAAAAACAGATCCTAATCCATTATTTCGAGCGGCTCTAGAGCCTGAGCTATTCAAACCATTGAAACCATCAAAAATTTTTCGCTGTAGATAAATTTACTTAAACTTATGTGTGTAGTTTTTGAATAAAACTATAGCAAATTGGCGAATTGCTTTTATGGTTTAGAAGCAGGCAATCACCGTAGTTTATTTATTCGCAGAAAATAAATTAATTGACTTGAAGTTTAATGTGTTCATGGCTGAATTTGTTTTTGCGAAAAATAAATTAACTCTGTCGCGAGGGCGAAGGGCTTCCTGGCTGAGCAGGTTCTAGATGTAAAACGGTTCGATCTAGACCTCAGGTCAGTTCTCCGAAAATCCTTAAGGCCATTGGCAGATCAGGAGTTGTCAATCTGGCTTGACTTGCTTGTCAGGTTGCTGCACGCAGGTTTTGCCGGGGTTTAGTTCGCTTAGGCATCACTTAAATCAAGGAGGATTCTCAGCATGAGTATCGTAGCGAAGGTCATTGCTCAGTCCGATAGCGCCAATCGGTTTTTAAGCACCGCTGAATTAACCCAGCTTCAAGATTTCTTCAACAACGGCACCCTGCGCGTTAGCGCCGCCCAAAAGCTCGCCGCTAATCAGCAAAAAATCGTTGATGAGGGCAGTAATCGCTTTTGGGCTCGGTGCCCTAATACGCCCAGTAACAGCGGTAATCCCCAAAAGACCGCCCTCTGCCAGCGCGACCAGGGGTGGTACATCCGCCTGGTAAGCTACTGCGTGCTGGCCGGCAACTCTAAACCCCTAGAAGACATCGGACTCGACGGTATGCGCGACATGTATGTGTCGCTGGGGGTGCCCCTGGCCAATTTAAAGCTCGCCATGCGCTGCCTCAAAGAAGTGGCCATGGGAGTTTTATCCTCCGAGGAGGGGGCGCTGGCTGGGCCTTACCTTGATCAGCTGATTCGCGCCTTTTAGCCTGATTTTTTAGGCGTTCATCTAGACCTGCCTGACGGGTGCTCAGCCCGTGCAATCTCCTTTCTTTCGGAGATTACTTTTGGTTTGTTTCCTTTGTTGCTCTCAGTATTGAGTTGAAAAAGCTATGCAAGACACCATTACCGCCGTCATCAACCCCGCCGATGAAAAAGGTCAGTACTTAGATGGCCCCGAACTAGAAACCCTCAAACAGTATTTCCAGAGCGGCATGCTGCGGGTCAAGGCGGCCAACCAAATCGGCGCCAGTGCCGCCAGCATCATCAGTGAAACCGTGGCTAAAAGCCTACTCTATGGAGATATCACCTGCCCTGGCGGCAACATGTACCCGACCCGTCGCTATGCGGCCTGTCTGCGGGATTTGTCTTACTTTCTGCGCTATGCCACCTATGCCATGCTGGCCGCCGATGCCTCTATTTTAGATGAGCGGCTGCTCAACGGTCTCACAGAGACCTACCGCTCCCTGGGGGTTCCCATCGAGCCCACCCTTCAGGCCTTACAGGCCATGAAAGAGGTGGTAACCCAGCGCGTGGGGGCCGAGGCCGGTCAAGAGATGGATGTCTATCTCGACCATATCATCACCGGTCTGGGTTAACCTCCATTATTTATGGCCCCGAAGGAGAGACCCGTCCTTCCCGTGACAGCAGGAATCTGGGGGAAACAACATACTCCGCATGGAGTTTTTCCCGGAGCCTGCCCCTGTGTAAACAGGGGGCGGGAATAACAGCCGTTAACTTCTGTCTGGGTCAACCCTCCAGGCTGAGCCTAAATGGAACGTTAGACCAAGGGGTCGACCTGAGTTTAAGCCTGCTTGAGCCGGGTTAGGCCCCACAAAGGGTCGTTACAAACCGCTGTTGTAATTATCAATCGCCATGTACGCTTCAAGCAAAACCCAGGCGCAACCGCCCTGGTGGGCTGGCAATGCCCGATTTGTCGATTTGTCTAACACGTTTATCGTGGCCCACGTCGCCCAGGCCGCCCTGATCATGCTCTGGGCGGGGGCCTTTACCCTATTTGAGTTGGCTGTCTATAACCCGGCTCAACCCATGTATGCCCAGGGGCTGATTCTGTTGCCCCACCTGGCTACCCAGGGCTGGGGCCTGGGGACGGGGGGAGCCGTGGCCGACACCTATCCCTACTTCGCCATTGGCGTCATCCACATTGTGGCGGCGGGGGTGTTAGGGGGTGGGGCCTATTTCCACCGCACCCGATTAGCCCCTCGGCTAGACCATGAGCCGGGGAAAGCCGCCAAATTTCATTTTGAGTGGGATGATGCTCCTAAACTAGGCCTAATTCTGGGGCATCACCTAACAATTTTGGGGTTAGGGGCGCTACTGCTGGTGGCCAAAGCCACGAGCTTTGGCGGGCTCTACGATGCAACCCTGGGAGAGGTGCGGTTAGTCGCCGCTCCTACCCTAGATCCGGCCACCCTGTGGGGCTACCGCACTCACCTGTTTGATGTGAATAACCTAGAAGACCTGGTGGGCGGGCACATCTATGTCGCAGCGCTGCTAATTTTAGGAGGTGCCTGGCATATTCTGGTGCCGCCCTTTGCCTGGGTCAAGCGGATCTTTTTGTTTTCTGCCGATGGAATTTTAGCCTACTCGCTGTTTGGCCTTGCCCTGGCCGGGTTTGCGGCCTCCTACTATTGCGGGTTCAACACCCTGGCCTACCCGGTGGAATTCTACGGGCCGCCCCTGGCACTCAAGTCGGCGTTTCTGCCCGCCTATTTCGACCCCAGCCATAGTCTGGCGGAGGGCTTTACCTCCCGCACCTGGTTGGCTAACGCTCACTTCTACCTGGCCTTTTTCATTCTTCAGGGGGGGCTATGGCACTTTCAGCGGGCCCGGGGGTTTGATATTCAAGGTCTGGTGGCTAACTGGCAGCGGAACCGGATTGAGGCTAGCGATAGCCCGCCACTGGTTTACCAGTCGGGGCCGTATTCAGAGCCCGAGTCGCCGCTCTGGATGCAGTACGGGGCTCCTCAACATCAGCCTCAGCCTCAACTCAAACGCGAGCAGCCCTTCGACGACTTTCTCTATGAGCGCTCCCCGGCCATGGTGTCGTTCAGTATGATGACCGACGGGGTACGCAAGACCCTGTATCAGACGACGTTTCAGTCTGAAAAGAGTACGTTTTACCACCCCCCTGGGCCGAGCAACGGCCACAGCAAACCGGGTCAAGCGGCTCGGCCCGTAGAGCGGCTCTATGAACCGCCGAGCCGCCCAGAGGAGGGATTTAATTACCCTCGCCCCGTCGGCTCAGTGATTTATGAACCCAGCCAGGCCGGGTCCGTAACCATGCCGTGATCATTTAGAGCCTCAACCCGCTCTGACCAAGCACCATGACCGTTCGGCGGCCATGGTGCTTCCTATCTAATGGATCTGGTCTAATAGATCTGGTCTAATGGATCTGGCTTGAATGGGATATGCGACCGGGTTGAGGCTATTCGGTGAGGCTCTCAAGTTTCTCAGAAATCTTCTCCTGGATTTCTTCGAGGCTGGGCATAAACTCTTTTTTCTTCTCCATGCCCATTTTGATGCGTTCACCAATTTCTTCAATGCTGGGGGCAAACTCGGATCCTGGAGCATCGGGGGCGTAGGTTTCCTTCGCCTTCATACCGGCCTTAATTTTTTCGGTAATTTCCTCCGCCGTGGGTGCAAACAGTTCTTTTTTGTTCATAAAAACTTCTTTCTTTTGCTCCGGTGTTAGGGTGGCAAAGAGTTTACCCTTGGGCAGAGCCTTCATGGCGGCGGCTAGCTCGTTTTTTTGCTCAGAGGTGAGGGCCATGGATTTAAAGGCTTTGCGGAGGCTGTACCCCTCCTGAATGGCGGTCTCAAACTTTTCCCGCTGTTCAGGAAACAAAACTTCCTCAATGGCGGGCACATATTTAGACGCTAATTCGCTGATAAAGCCCTGCTGCTCTATGGTTAGGTCAGTATTCTCAAACCAGGGCAGGGAAAACGGTTTAGCCTGGGCTGGGCTAATGATTAGCGTCAGCGAAACCAGGGTGCAGAGTAACCCGATCACAATTTTTCTTAGCATGCGGTTGTAATCTCCAAGTTCCAGAATCAAAAACGTTTTAGGCTCAACCGTAACCGTTGTCTATAGTCGCCTGCGGGGTTCCGAATGAATTACTAGAACACTTTAGACCAGCTGTCTCGCCGGTATAAGTCCTATAGATTTGTCAACACAATGGCCGCTAACTCTCTCCATTGAAGGCCTTGGCGTGCTCTGAGAACGCTACTATCGCCATAAATGAAACTACCACAGCGGGAATCACCAAACTCCACCAGGTTTCAGACACTAGCACAAAGTATGTCGCCCCCAGCCCGCCCAGGGCAAAGCCCAGGATAATCGGCACCACTCGACCCATGCGCTCCATAGATTCTGCCGCCGCCAGGGCAGCTTTTTCATCGTCGGAGGAAAACTTGGAGAGCGCCACCTGAACTAGGTCAATGGTGAGTTGGGTAGTGTTTCCGGTCATCACCGTGGTGGGAATGTAGCTCTTAAACACCCCCTTAGCCTCTTTCATGAGCGCATTTTGAATGGCCATGGCCACCACCCCGGCCATGCCAATGGGCAGAATATATTCCTCTTGCACATCGAAAATTAGAGAGGGTGAAAGGGATACCCCCACGATTAAAAACACCACCAGGGCCAGGGCTTCGGCGGTCAGCAAGACGGCGAACACCGGCCACTGCTTGCTTCTTGCATAGCGAGCCAGCAGTGAAGTGGCGGCTACCGCCAGCATAAACACCGGAAACATCAGCAGGTGGGTAATCGTTGACTCTTCATCGGCGTTGACAAATTCGTACCCCGCCAGGGCGATGTTGCCGGTGACGTGGGCGGTAAAAATGCCAAATAAGATGATGAAGGCCGAGGTATCGACAAATCCAGCCACCCAGCTGAGCATAAAACCGGCAGGGCCATCGCTGAGAAAATAACTGCCGAGACTGAAGGAAGACTTAGGGGGAGACGTTGCAACCATGGCTAATCTTTACCGAAAAATTGGAACCCGGGGACGCGGGCTATGGACAGTTTGGGTGCTTCCCTGAGCCCTGAGCCTGACGCCCTTAGCCATGATGGTTCGTTGGTCTGGGGCATTCCGTAGCAAAGTTAACCTTATTTAGTCTTTACCATACTTTTCTGGCTGGGCGGCAATCACCTTAACCACTTGGTACAGGTTTTCATCTTTAGTGAGCCAGGGCGGTTCGGGGCTGGCCTCGGCCTCGGCGGGCAGGGTTAAGGTCGGCACCTGGGAGGGGTCGATAAACTCAGCGGCAGCGCCCCAGTTGGCCAGGAGCGCCACATAGGGGCTGTCGATGCCCCGCAGCACAATGGCGGTATGGGGGGCAGGGTATAGGCTGGGCACCTCGGCCAGCAGGGTCTGCACCGAATCCAGCAGTTCGGCCTGGTGCTCAGGCGTATCGGCCCTAAACTCGGTAATTTGAACCAGGGATGTATCGCCCGGAATGGCCGATACCATGCCAGGGGGAGCAATGGCCTGATCGATTGCGAAGGACGCGGTTAAAACGGGTTCGCTGGCGGCTTCCGGACTTTCGTCATCGTCAAGGTATTTTTTGTAGTACTGGGTGTAGTCTGCTGGGGCCTCCGCCAGGGAGACCTGAAAGGCATCGTAGCTAGCCTGGTCTTGCCATTGGCTCAGCTCAATCATCCGAGAGCCATCGCTGCTGCCAAACACCGCAAAGCTCTTAAAGCCGGGAATTTTTTTATAGAACGACTTGCTGGTCTTGAACATCTCTTTGAGGCTGCTTTTCTGGCTCGCCGCCGTGGTCTCATAGACCGACATCACGCTAATGGCGGTGCTGGCGGGGTCAAAAATAATCGGCTCAACCGCTTTTGCCGCCAGGGCGAGCTGGGGATATGTTGTCCACAGCCCGACCGCGATCAGTAAAGTCGCTAGCCATCTCCCCATGGCTCTGTTCAGCCCTTTAATCATAAAAAATCATTCCTTAGCCTAATGGCTGATTTTTTTGGGTCGGTCGGCGGGCAACCCCAGCGTTGACCGCAAAAGCTGAAGTCAATTATGACGCTACATCCTAGCCCCAGGGCGAGGCAAAAAATTGTCAAAACTGATACTGTCCCTGAACTGAACCGCCGACACAGGGAGCTAGGGGCGGATGGGCGGTGCTGACAAAATCAAGGATCAGGAGGCCTTGGGCAGAGGTTACTGTTCATGTGACTCCCAAACTCTGACCAAGGCCTAGCTTGCCGCTGGCAACGGCACCCAATGCCCCTGTTTTTTAGTCTTGTGTCGCCCATTACAGAACCAGGACTGACATTCTAATAAAACTCTAGGAGCAAGTTGTATACAGTGCACCGAATGCATTAGAGACTTGGCCGTGCATCAAGTAAACATGCACCGGGTGACGAGTAGCGCTAAATACATTAAGTCGGTGGAAAATAGGAAATTTTGTAGTTGATACAACAAAAAAACTTTGAGTTGGTTGGGATTCTTTGAGGGGCATGGGCAAAAAACTGTTACTGAAAATTGGGAGAATACATGACACAGGCAGATTATGAAGGCAACCCAGTTCGGGAAGCCGAGGGCGATCGCATAGACATCCAATCTGATTTACTCTACGGCCTATACGATAAGCCGCCGGTAGGGGAAGCCATTTTTGTGGCGATTCAGCACGTTTTAGCCTCGTTTGTGGGCATCATCACTCCCGGGATTTTGATTTGTAGCGCCATTGGGGCAGCCCCCGAAGACACCGGCATCATTATCAGCATGTCGCTGTTTGCCAGTGGTGTTTGTACCTTTATTCAGTGCCGCAAGTTTGGGCCAGTGGGGTCGGGCTTACTTAGTTTGCAGGGCACGAGTTTCGCCTTCTTAGCGCCTATTATTGGCGTGGGGCTAATTGCCATTGAGTCAGGCAGCACCCCTGAACAGGCCCTGGCCTTAATTTTTGGGGTCTGCTTTTTTGGCTCGTTTGTGGAAATTATCCTGAGCCGGTTTCTACACCTGCTCCAGCAGATCATTACCCCGGTGGTGACCGGCACGGTGGTGATGATTATTGGCCTCAGTCTGATTAAAACTGGGTTTATCAGCCTGGCCGGGGGAGCCATTGCCCAAAAGAACGGCACCTTTGGCAGTACCCAAAACCTGATGCTAGGCGGGCTGGTTTTGGCCATTGTGGTGCTGCTGACCCTATCCCAAAATCGCTTTCTGCGGATGGGAGCGATCGCCATTGGCCTGGTGGTGGGCTACGTCATTTCGATTATTTTGGGTCTGGTTGACTTTAGCTCTCTCAGCAACCTGCCTCTAATTCGGTTCCCCATTCCCCTACGCTATGGCTTAGACTTCAACTTTGCAGCCTTTGCGCCGTTTATCTTGCTTTACGTAATTACGGCCATTGAAACCATTGGTGACTTAACCGCTACCTCGGCGGTGTCTGGGGAACCAGTTTCTGGGCCCCTTTATTTTCGCCGCATCAAGGGGGGCGTTCTGGCCGACGGCATTAATTCGGCCATTGCGGCTATTCTAAATACCTTTCCTAACACCACCTTCAGCCAAAACAACGGCGTTATTCAAATGACGGGGGTGGGCAGCCGCTACGTCGGTTTCTATGTGGCCGGCATCTTCGCCATATTGGGCCTAGTGCCCATTGTGGGCGGCATCTTCCAGGTCATTCCCCAGTCGGTGTTGGGGGGGGCGACGTTAATCATGTTTGGCTCGATTGCGGTGGCTGGGCTGAATATTGTCGCATCAACCGGGCTTGACCGTCGGGCTAGCGTGATTGTGGCGACCTCCCTCGCCCTGGGGCTAGGGGTAGTTTATGCGCCCGAAATCTTTGCCGACAAGCCAGCCCTGTTTAAGAACGTTTTTTCATCCGGCATCTCGACCGGCGGCTTAACGGCTATTCTGCTGAACATTATTTTGCCTGGCAGACCCGTAGTACCGACCCGCGACCGGTCACCGGTGAAAGTTTAACGCGGCGTTTGAGGGTGTTGACGCCCAGGTGGGTGGCCATTTCGGGTTAACTAACCGGGGCAAGCCTGGTCGCGTTCTAGCCGTTATTACCTACCCCGGCGGGTTGACTTTCAGGGGGCTGATTTCAGTCAAACTGGCCGACTGAATTAGCGAACTTAGGGGAATGTCGTCTAGACTACATCCCCCTAAGTAATGCCCTGATACGTTCCGACTGGTGGATTTTTTGGTGTAAGGAGTGAAAATGATGAATATTTCAGGTTCGAGCGCTTTATTGCGCTCGCTGGTTTCGTATAGCTATCAACGCCATCTAGGGCTGGCCATTGTCATTCTAATGTCTGGGGTTTCAGCCGTGGCCCCAGCTTCAGCCGACGATGAGATTAAAACCGACAACGTCGCCGGGCAAACGGCAGATGCCATTCCATCGGCAAGCATCGGGCTATGGGAACGATCGATTAACTTAGAAACCAAAGACGGAGTAGCGCTCGGTGGTGTTCCCGCTGCCGTAACGGTAGCGGTAGCTGATTTCTCCAACACTGAACCATTGATTTCAGCTACGGAAGCCGAGGCAGGCCCATCGCCCCTGGCCGAATTAATCGCCGATGTCCCAGCCCTATTCTCCCCCGATCAGGTGGGCTCCGAGGCGGTACCAACCTTTCGGGTGAGCGATTTAGAGACGGCCCTAGACACCGAGACGACCGTTACCCCCACGGGCACCGCCGATGATCTGGCTCAGGTCACCCGGGTTACAGATTTTTCTGACGTGCTGCCGAGTGACTGGGCTTTCCAGGCCCTGAGTAGCCTGGTGGAAAACTACGGCTGCATTCAGGGCTACCCAGACAGCACCTTTCGCGGCCAGCGCAGCCTTACCCGCTTTGAGTTTGCGGCGGGGCTCAACGCCTGCCTGGATGTGGTCGTCAGCACCCTGGGGGAGGGCATTTCTGAGGAAGACCTCCAAACCATCCGGCGACTTCAGGATGAATTTGCGGCGGAGCTCGCCAGCCTCAATGGCCGGGTCGATACCCTCGAAGCGGATGTAGCTGAGCTGCGCGCCCAGCAGTTTTCGACCCAAACTAAGCTGCGGGGGTCGGTGTACTTCCACGTCGGCGGTGGCTTTGCCAATGGCCCGATTCAGGCGGAGGGGATAAATATCTTCGCCGCGGCCCGCGACCCTGCCACCGGGCAGCCCCTGGTACGTACCATCGACCGCAACCCCGGTACCACCGTGGGTAGCCTGGCCTGGCTTAATTTTGACACCTCCTTTAACGGGGCGGATCGGCTGAAGCTACAGCTGGTGGCCGGGGGCGGCACAGCTCCGGCCAATCTCTACGGATCGGCGGGGCTATTCAATACCTTTGGTACCCCATTTACCTTCCAAACGGGGGCTCCCGCCGCTTACGATGTGGCGATTCGGGAGCTCAGCTACGCCTTCCCCATCGGCGACAGCATTACCGTCGATATCGGCCCTCGGATCAACTGGTACAGCTATTTTGACAACAACCGCTACACGTTTTTCGTTAACGGTGCGAATACCTTTAACTCCAGCGGTGGCACCCAGGTGAACACGGTAGATCGAGGCGCCGGAGCAATTGTGGTGTGGGACGTCACCGACTGGCTCGACCTGCGGGTGGGCTACCTGGGGGATAATACCGAGTTTCTGTCAGGAACTCGCTCTTCCAATGACCCGGCCCGAGGTCTGTTTGGCGGCACCAATACCCTCACTGCCCAGGTGGGGCTACGTCCCTTTAACAACTTTAACCTGCGGCTGCTTTATACCCGGTCTAGCATCGAGGCTAACTCGGCGGGGCAAGTCGGGGGCGCATTGAGCGAACCCCTCTATGGGTTTGCCGACGACGGCTTTGGTGGCCCCCTGACCAGCGCCACCGCCGATACGTTTCTGGTCAACTTCGACTGGACGCCGATTAGCTGGCTAGGGTTGTTTGGCCGCTATAGCTACGGCAGCACCCACCTCACCTCCGCCACTACCGGATCGGGGATTGGCTCGGTCAATGCCCAATCTTTCCAGGTCGGGGTAGCCTTCCCTGACCTGTTTAAAGAAGGGGCCGTGGCCAGCTTCTCCTACCTGGTTCCGTTTGATGTGACCGGCGGCGGTAACTTCCTAGTTTCCGGCGGCGGCGACGGTGGCACTCAGCAGGAGGTGGAGTTCACCTACCGATACCCGGTCAACCGCAATATCGCCATTGCCCCCTCGGTGTATTGGATTATGAACGCCAACAACTTCAACAGCAACCCGGATATCTTTCTCTTTAACCTCCAGGCCCAGTTTTCGTTCTAGACAACTATCGGGTGGGCCGTGCCACCCGATAGTTGTCTAAGGGAAAGTACCCCGTGCTGTAGGGTGCATTCGCGCCAGCAATGCACCCTCTAGGGTTTTGGTAGAGTGCACCCCTACCGCACCGGCCCCGCCGCTTTAAACCCAGGGCTGGGCAACGCTTCCAGATGCTTCCAGCAGACGGTGCAGGCGGGCAGATCCTGCGCTATGGCGTAGGGCTCGTGCACGGTATCAAGCCAGGTGAGAAAGGTCTGAAAGTTATCGGCAACGGTAGCGGCCTTGTCGTGAATTGTCCCCAGCTGAAAGTGGGGGGCCGGGTTTTCTACCGCAAAGGGGCAGGCGTGGAACGTGCCATCGGTCTTGAGTACCGGATAGCAGTGGGGACACTGGTGAGCGTTTTGGGGGCGGGCGGCTTCCCCCGTAAAGGGGTCAACCCCCCGCCCCGAATCGACGATGGCGGCGTGGCCAATGGCGATCGCTCCAGGGTTTTGCATTTCGTAGGCGACCAGCTTGCGCAGCGACGACGGGGGCATCTGGGGGGCACCATCTCCAGTGGCAATGGAGTAGTTCAGGGAGGCCGTGGTGCGGCCCTGGGGGTCGGCGGCTAAAATTTCCAGCAGCCGCTCGGCCTGAATGCCGTTGGAGTAGATCACAATCGCCCCGGCAAAGCCCTGGTCGCGCAGGTAGCCGATCGCCCAGATCACGTTGTCATGGTTGAGGGTCGGCTCGCCGCCGTAGAACTTAATCGCCCCCAGGGGGCCAGACATCACGGTAGCTAGGGCCGCCTCTAGATGGTCGGCGGTGTAGTCGGCATAGTCGCCATTGGGGGTGCCAAACACGGTGCAAAAGTCGCAGTCGCGGTTGCAGCGGTTGCCGGGGTACAGGTGCAGCTCCATCAGGCGGTTGTGTTCAACCACGCCTTTGGCGCGGGGGGGGCGTTCTTTAAAAACCATGATTATGTTGGACGGCGGTGGGCGGGTTCAAGGCTGAGGGAGGTGGGGGGAATCCAGGTCGGTCGCCCGATCCTCAATTCTTAGTTTAACGAGAAGCCACGCCCATCATCGGCCCGGCAGCAAGGGCTAATCTAAACAGCCTTCATCCAACTCTGCTGCGCCCGTGGGCGGGTAGGTGCGAACGGCGGTGTCGGCCTCCCGCTGAATGGGTCGGCCCAGGATTGTTTTAGCGGTGGCTAGCTGTAGGGGCTGGGGTGGCGCATCGGCTTCGCAAACGGCCTCGACCTCAATTTCTACCAGCATGTCGGGGTTGACCAGGCGAGGAATTTCCACCATCGTATTCACCGGCGGGTGGTCGGCAAAGCGCTCGTGGTGGGCCTGGGCAATCTCTTCCCAGCGGGTCATGTCGGTGACATAAACCCGCGTGCGCACCACGTCGCTAAGGCTTGCCCCCAGGGCCTCTAGGGCCTGCTGAATAATCTCAAAGCAGCGCTGGGTTTGGGCGTAGGCATCCCCCGGGGCAAAGGTGCCGCCGTTGCCATCGGTGGGGGAGGTGCCGGAGACAAAAATCTGCTGACCCACGCGCATGGCCCGGCAGTAGCCAACTTTGTCTTCCCACGGGGTGCCAGAAAAGGTGCGCTGACGTGCCATAGTTCTGCTTTAATCGCTACGGTGGCTGAGCCCAGATAGCCCCAGCATACCCCGATTTTCTCTGGGGCGGGGTGATAGCCTGGTGCTAGGGGCGCTAGCTAGTTCATGGGTGAGTTCATCGCCCCACAATGTTAGGATGCAGGGCGCTAGAAGGCCTGCCCCCAGTGCAGGACAACAGATATCTACGGCTGGGGCTACCCCGATGGGAGACTAATGACGATGCTTACCTTTCAGCCGCTAGGCTTCATTCAACAGGCCCTGGGAATGGATCTAGGGGTAATGGCCTACTACACCCCCGATGGCTGGCCCTGGGCCGCTGAAACCGCCACGCCGCGCCCGCCGCTGGTGTTTCTGCACAGCCTCGGGGGCGGGTCGTCGGCCTTTGAGTGGTCGAAGGTATACCCAGCTTTGGCCGCCTCTTACCGCGTCATTGCTCCGGATTTGATTGGCTGGGGCCAGTCTACCCACCCGGTGCGCACCTACCGGGTAGAAGACTACTTTGCCATGATTACCCACCTGCTAGAAGCCGTCGCCCAGCCCCCGACCCTGGTGGTGGCGACCTCCCTGACAGCGGGGGTAGTGGTTCGCCTGGCGATTTTGCGGCCCGATTTATTTAAAGGATTGTTTTTGGTATCGCCCTCGGGCAACGGCGATTTTGGCCGCGACTATAGCCTTAGCCTCCCGGCCCTACTGGCCGGTACTCCCGGCCTGGATCAGCTGATTTACCAGCTCGGTGCCGCCAACGAGTTAGCGGTGCGGTCTTTTTTATCCACCTTTTTGTTTGCCGATGCCCGCCGCATTACCCCGGATATCGTGCAGGCTTACCTGGCCAGTACCCAGCAGCCCAACGCCGCCTATGCTGCCCTGGCCTCCCTAAATGGGACGATTAGCTTTGACCTGGCCCGCTATATGGGGCAGCTGCAAACCCCGACGACGATCGTGGTGGGGGCGAAATCGCGGTTTTCGCCCCCAGCGGTGGTGCGACGGCTGGCGAGCCTTAACCCCAATGCGGTGCAGCGGTTCTATGAAATTCCGGAGGTGGGGGTGCTGCCCCACCTGGAGCAGCCAGCGGTGGTAGCGGGGCTGCTGAAGTCGTTCTTAGCGGAATTCGCCTCAGGCCATTAGCCCAATGTCTACGGCTATTGGGCATCCCCCAGGCCCAATATTAAGCCGACTCTTCGGCCTTTGAGGCCCCTGAGGCCGGGGTAGACCGCGCCTCAAAGGCCGGACAGTAGCCCTCGGGGCTAACCTGAAACCCGCACAAGGGCGAGGCTGCATTGCGGCAGTGCCCCTCTCGCAGGTGGCGACAGCGCTGACAGCTTTCCACTGGCCCCGGCCCGGTTTCGCCCCCCACGGCCCGCAGCAGCTCGCGGGGGCTAACGCCTTTAATCACCAGGTCACCCCCCTGCCAGCGGGCCTGCACAATGCCCGTGTCGGCCAAGGAGCGCCAGCGAGGATCGGCGGTCAAAGCCTCGGGCAGCAGCAGCAGTACGCTGTCGTCGACCTCGGTAATTTCTCCCTCAAACACGGGCTCGGGGGCAGCGGGCTGGATGAAGCGATCGCCAATCGGAAACTCCACCCGCTTACCCGCCGAGGGCAGGTGTAGCTGGTAGCGGGTTTGCAGTTCCTCTAGCCCGGCCAGATCTGCCAGGTGAGCGGGCTTGCCGTGGATAAAAGCCACATGCTGGGGGCGCAGATTATGGATCAGCTGGGTGGTACCCACCCCATCGCTGTGGGTGGTGAGCCGGTAGGTGTCGAGCTGCACCTGCCCAGACTCTAGCTCTGGGGCCAGCGCGGGCAGCCAGTCAAGGCTAAACCCACCGTCTCCGGCGGCGGTGGTCAGCAGGGTATCAGCCAAATCGGCGGCAAACGCTTCGGGCAAGAGCACCGTCCAGGGTTGGTCGGGCTGGCGGCAGTAGGGGCTTAGGTCGGCCTCGCGATGGCCAATCAGAATGCAGGGGCGCTGGGGATGATGGAGCCGGTCTGAGTCAGTGAGGCGGCGGATGCGGGGCAAAATTCGCTCATCCCAAAACAGCGGCTGGTGGCGGGCAAAATTTTGCACGTTGCTGGGGAAGTAGGTCATCAAATCCAAATATAGGTCGCAGCCAGCGGCCACCGTGGGGTCTACCCAAACGGTAATATCCTGGCCGGTAAACTGGTGGTGGCTCCGCAGCAGCATCACCAGCTCTTGGCCCAGACCCAGGGTAGGGGTGGGCAGCAGCACCGAGCGCCCCTGGCGCAGCAGGGTATTGACGATGCTGGCGAGCTGATTTTCCTGCTGGCGCCGGTGGGGATGGCGCGCGGTGCCATAGCTGCCCTCAATGATCAAAACATCGGGCTTTAGCCCCCGCAGGGCCTCCAGCGGCAGTCCGTCTACCAGCCGCGAGTTAGAAATAAAAAAATCCCCCGAATAAAACAGGGTGTAGGGGCGCTGGGGCGTCTGGTAGGTGAGGAGGGCGCAGGCAGCCCCCGGCAGGTGCCCCGCAGGCCAGAGCTGAATCGTTAAGTCATCGGCTAAGCTAACCGGCGTATGCCAGGGCAGCGCCTGACAGAGGTGGGGTGGAATTTCGTGCCCCGGCCATTTGATAGAGAGCAATTGCGCCGTGACCTCGCTGCCGTAGATGGGCACCTGGGGAAAAGCTCGATGAAAGGCCAGCACTCCCTGGGCGTGGTCGCTATGGGCGTGGCTGCAAAATAAGAAATCGGCCCTCTGCACCCGCTCTGTTGCCGCCTCAAGGGTCGCCATAGAGCTCAGGCCACAGTCGAGCAGAACGCGCCTCGGCCCCATTTGAATTTCGAGGCACACGCCATCTTGACCATGGCCCACGCCGAATGGAAAGCAGGCCAAATCACTCATGCCTTAAGCCTCCCCCGTCTAGATCTAAGCGGGAGGCAAGGGCCTAATGAGCAGAGCCGTTACCGTGGTACTGGTCGGTGTTGTAAAAGCCGTTTTTGGTGCCAAAAAACAGGGTGGCCACCACAAAGAAACCCGTCAAAATCGCCAAAATGAGTTTGATATCCATAGGGGCAAGGGGGATGATGTAGAGGGTCAGTGTAGTCAGGGGCTAACGTATCGACAGAGTCAAAGGATTGACAGAGTCAGCTGTAGAGGCCATTGTATCTTGCGCTGGCGCTACCGATATGATCAGGCCATCGCTCTATCTTAGCAACCCCGACCGCGACTGACCTCAGGCGCGGCGGTTCGCCCCCTGGCATCCTTGGCCTTAGACCTGGCTAATGGGCGGCTGCGCTACCCGATCTAGCGCTGATCTTGAATTCCAGTTGAATATGGCCAACCGCAGGGGCAAATCGAACAGGATTTGGCAGGAAGCCTTATTCTGGAATCAACCCTAGGAGCCTAAATTATGCAGGTTGAATTTCGCGAGTGTGACTTCTTTAACCTCTGGATCTGGCTCAAGTTTGAGACCGTGCCATCCAGTATGGAGCAGCAATATATTGACGAAGTATTTTCGTCCTGGTTTTTTCTCGGCAAGCTGGGGGGCTTTAATGCCGAAAACCTCCAGGTGCAGGATACCGGGCTCGACATTAGCTACCTACCCTACGACCAGGATCAGCTGGGCGAAAGTATGCTGTCGGTCATGCACAACATGGGGGAAGTTGGCTACGAGGGCCTTTGGGCGCGCTGCTGGATCGATTTAGGCACCAGCGATGCCCTCGCCCTCGACGTGCTGATCAACACCCTGGAGCAGTTTAGCCGCGAGTACGTGGTGATCGAAACCTGCATCATCGGTGGCGAAAACGCCGACTGGCCGATTCCCGGCAGCGGTCGCCCAGAGTTTGTGGATGAGGATGCCTAGGCGCGCAGGGCAAGGCTCCCTACCGGAACATGCTGCTGACCGAGCTTTCCTCGTGGATGCGCCAGATCGCCTCGCCGAGCAGGTTGGCCATCGACAGCACCGTGAGTTGCTCAAACTGGCGAGCCGCCGTCATGGGAATGGTGTTAGTAACAATCACTTCCTTAAATAAGCCCCCAGACAGGCGCTCTACCGCTGGGGGCGAAAAGACCGGATGGGTGGCACAGGCGTAAATCTGTCGCGCCCCTTCGCGCTTGAGTAATCTTGCCCCTTCGCTAATGGTGCCGGCGGTGTCGATCATGTCATCTACCAGCACGGCGGTCTTGCCCCGCACGTCGCCAATTACGTTCATGACCTCGGCGACGTTGTGGGCCTGGCGGCGTTTGTCAATAATCGCCAGGGGGGCATCGTCTAGCTTTTTGGCGAAGGCCCGGGCCCGCGCCACGCCGCCCACGTCGGGGGAGACCACCACCAAATCCTCCAGATTTTTGCTGGCGATGTAATTGATCAACACCGGGGTGCCGTATACATGGTCGCAGGGGATGTCGAAATAGCCCTGGATCTGAGCCGAGTGCAGGTCAATGGCCAGCACCCGGCTGGCCCCCGCCTGGGTCATCAAGTTGGCCACCAGTTTGGCGGTGATCGACTCACGCCCGGCGGTCTTGCGGTCGGCTCGGGCGTAGCCGTAGTAGGGCACAACGGCGGTAATCTGCCGGGCGGAGGCGCGGCGGCAGGCGTCGATCATGATCAGCAGCTCCATCAGGTGATCGTTCACCGGATGGCAGGTGGGCTGAATTAAGTACACATCGCAGCCGCGAATAGATTCTTGAATTTGAATATAAAGTTCGCCATCGGCAAACCGCTTGCGCACCATCGGCCCCAGGTCAAGCCCCAGGTAGCGGGCCACCTCCCTGGCCAGATCGGCATTAGCTGAACCCGAAAAAAGCTTTAAACGGTTATTATCCCCCAGCTGTGGCAGCGGTGGAGTCTGTAGCGGTAGGGTAGCAGAACGGATCACAGCGGGCCCTCTAAGCATGTTCACCTAGGAAATCCTAGCATCCTAGCTGAAATTCACTGCTGAGCATATATTCTTATCAACCCGCGAAGTTTATCGTTGAGGGTAGCACCTGATCGTTCAGGCCTGGGCAATAGACCCTGCCAGGATCTTTGCCGTTTAACGAAGAGAAGTGATCGCCAGGCAGGGAAGCGGTAGAAATGTCAGAGTCTTCTAACAAAAAACCTCCTTTAAAAAACTTGCTTAAAAAACTTGCTATGGGCCGTAAATTCACCCAAAAATCATCATGGGGCCTATTCCGCTGGAGGTCATTATTAGCCATTACTTTCATTACTTTAACGACGAGCAGCACCAATCTGTAGCCGATGACTATCTGCTGGATGATTGGCCGCGCGTGCTTGCCCTGATTAAACCCTGATTAAATCCGACGCCGTCCACCTGTGGCGAGGCAAGGCTACGACCCCTGCTGAGGCCTAGTTTTAACGGTTAGGTTTAACCCAGCAGTCCACTTTCCTGAACCCGCCGCCAGGCCTGCCACAGGTTTAATTGCTGGAGAGCGGCGGCCCCTTGCAAAACCTTGAGTTCTGGCAGGGTGGGGTTGAGCTGAGCGGCCTTAGCCAGGGCGACATCGGCCTGGCGGGGTTGCCAGGCATAGATGTGCACAAACCCCAGATATAGCCAGTGATAAACGTTGTCGGGGGCAACCGTGGTGAGCTGGTTGAGGGTGGCGATCGCCCCCCCCGCATCCTGCCGCAGCACCTGGGCCATGACTTTCGTATAGAGCCATGCTGGCTGGTCGGGCTGCGACCCTAGGCGATGGGTCATGGCTGCTTCCGCCTGGAGTAAATAGTCCTGAATCGGGTCGTACTGGTTAATGCGCCCGACCGTGGCAAAAATTGGATCGAGATTGCCCGTCGCTAAGCCCTGACTGAGCTGGTGCAGCACGCCCACCAGCTCCGGTTCCGGTGCCACCTGGGGAACAATATCCGCCGCAATCCGCAGGGTAGGGGTTGGAATCGTCAGGGACTGTCCCTCACCGGTGCGCCGATCCACATACTCAGCCTTGAGCTGGTAAACCCCAGGGGGTAGGGCTTCAGGCAGCACCATGCCCAGGGTTTCGGTCACCTCAAACCGGGTATCTGCTGGGATCCTCTCTTGCCCCGCGAAAAGCTGACCCAGGCCAATGCCGTGATCGTGAATCCAGCCGGTTTTTGGCCCTGGCTCGTTGACGGGCTGCCAGCTGAGGACGAGCAGGCCATGGCGCAGGGCATCCCACGGCCCTAGCAGGTCGTACGTCACGGGCACCGTCTGCCCTGGGGCGGCGGTTTCGGGAATCGTCACGGCGACCAGCGCCACGCTGCTCACCCCCTGAGTAACCGGGGACACCACCACCGGCGGCGGTTGACGGTGGTGCAGAGAGAGGGTAGAGCCATCGGGCAGGGGCCAGGTCTGGGCCACCTCCATATCAGCGCCTTGCTCTACCAGTTGAGAGAGGGCGGTTTTGGCGTCGCTAGTGGGCCCCTGGTCGCCGGTTTTGGTCAGCACCCAGGTCAGGGCGCGGGCATCCAGGGGCACAAACTCGGGGTTAAACCCAATTTCTCGGCCAAAGGCCCGAAAGTCCTGCATTGCCCCATAGAAATCCAGGGTGAGAGGATTAATTTGGGGGGTGTTGGGCACCACCCCCAGGGTAGACCGCAGGTAGGGGTCGGCCTCGACCAGGGTGTCTACCACCGCCGGGGTCGGCCAGGGGGGGCCGGGGTAGAGGGGGCGGGCCAGGCGGCTCGGGGGCAGGGGGCTACCGGGCAGCACCGTCGCCACCATCAGCACCGCCATCAGCCCGGCCAAGGCCCAGCGCAGGCCGCGCCCCGCCACCCCAGTTAGCCAGGTCAGCCCTCGCGCCAGCACCAGCACCAGGATCGGCACTGCTGGGGCCATGTGTCGGGGGTCTTTGTTTTGCAGCAGGGTGAGCACGGCGTAGCTGCCCAGCAAAAAGGTCAGCAGCCAGCTCCACTTGACCCCGGTAGTGCCTCTTGCCTCTGGGGTAGGGTTAGGGGTCAATAACAGGCCCACGCAGCCGGCCCCGGCCCCGGCTACCAAAAAGCTGTAGGTGACCATACGGGGTACCATGCGGGCGTAGTAGCTGAGAGCCGACCAGGGGTCACCGGGTACCAGCTCGGGAGCCACCCAGCTGGCATTATTGCTCTGGCTGTTGGTCAAAATCGTCAGCCAGTTAGTCTGAATCCACGGGCCGCAGACCAGCCAGGCGGCTACTGCCGCTAATCCCCACTGTAAGATATGTTGCCAGCGGGGTCGGGTGGTTAGGGACTCAACGGCAATCCACAGCACCGGCACTACCAAAAACAGAATGCCGGTGGGCTTGGCTAAAATCACCAGCCCGGTACACAGCCCCAACCCCAGCGCCCACAGCCAGCGCCCCGCTACCCCCGCCCGTCGCCACTGGGTCAGGCAGGCCCAGGCGGCGGTAACGCAGGTAACCAGGCCGAGGTCGAGCAGGTAATCGAGCCGCAGGGCGTAAAAGGAAGGGACTAGTAGGCTCAGACCCGCGGCCCACAGCCCCGTCTGTCGATCAAACAGCAGACAGCCTAGCCCGTAGAGCAGCCCCATCAGCACCCCGGCAAACAGCAGGTTAACCACTACGGCCTGGTCAAACCCCCGACCCAGCAGGGTAAACAACGGCACCGTGGCCAGATACACCAGCGGGGCGCGATAGCCCGGCGACTGCCGCCACAGGGTTGTCCACCAGTCGGGGCTGAGCCAGTCGGGTTGCTGAAGTACCCGCCAGTAGTTGAGGGCACGGGTGAGGTGTTCCCCCTGATCCCAGGCGGGAGGCGCGACGTCTTTCCAGAGCCAGAGCCGGTCAAAGCCGACCACCAGCAGCCAGAGCGCCCCTAATATCAGCCCGTCACGCCATCGCGGTGGCCCGGTAAAATAGGGTTTGGTGCCCCCTATCGGCTCTGGAGGGCTCGTAGATTTGCCCCCTGGGGCCGATTGGGAGTTGCTGTCTGCCATCCGTTGCCACTGCTGATTAAGAAGGTTACGAGTTGATTATCGGCGATTGTCGCCACCCCACAGCCTATGTCATTTAGCCGAGGGATCCACCACGTTGCCATTATCTGTAGTGACTACGCCCGCTCTAAGCAGTTCTATACCCAGGTGTTGGGCTTTGAGGTGGTTTGCGAAACCTATCGTCGCCAGCGTCAGTCCTACAAGCTCGATCTGCGTCTGGCCGACGGCACCCAAATTGAGCTGTTTTCGTTTCCTCAGCCGCCGCTTCGCCCCAGCCGCCCAGAGGCCTGTGGCCTGAGGCATTTAGCCCTGGTGGTCGATGACCTAGAGGCGGCCATTCAGCATCTGCACGCCCACCACATTTTCACCGAACCCGTGCGGCTGGATGAGCTGACTGGCAAACGCTTTACGTTTTTTCAAGACCCAGATCAATTGCCCCTGGAACTTTACGAGGGTTAGGGCTAGCCCCTATGCCCTAAAACTCGTCCGCCAGCCACTCTAAGGCCCGTTCCCCCAGCACTAGGGGAATGCTGACGGCCTTGCCCTGGCGAGGGCGCTCGCGGGTTTGGGCAATCCACTGCTGAACGTAGTCCCCCTGGTTCCACTCGTTCAGATAGAGGGCGATCTGGTCGAGGTGGGTCAGGTACTCATCCTCCCCCAGGGGAAAGGACGCCTGCTCTAGGTAGCGCCACATCACCTGGAGGAAAATTTTGCCCTGGGTACGGCGCATTTGCAGGTCGTAGGAATAGCCCCACTTTTCGAGCAGCAGCGCCTGTAAGTCTTGGCCGGTCATGACTTCTCCTTTTTCGCCACCATCGGCATTATCCGACATTGGCTCTGACGATACATTTCTTTACAATGCCTCCGCAGGCTGAGAATTGGTCTCGAAGAAAGGCAATGTACCAGAAATAGGTAAATTCAACCGCTAACCGGCAAAATATTCCCCTAATGACATGAAATCAATAATTTGCGCGGCCTCGGGCTGGAAAGAAAATTATTTGCCTCCTTTTTCTGCTGGCAAAAGAGAAAATAAATGAGCAGCATTCACAGGTTTTACCGGCCTTAAAGGCGTTCTGCGAACGGCAAGGTGCAATAATACGAGAGATAAAGTCGTTAACAACGGTGACCCAAGGGGTTTGCGGCGCAAAGGCCAAGTCGGGTTTAGGTAATGTCCCGGCTGAGGTTGCTGGTGTCTGTATAGTTTGGCCTCGCCAACGTTGACGGTAGTCGCTGATACATTTGAATAGGTACACCAGTCTGGATTATGACTCAAGCTTCTGGAACCTCCGATGTCCCTGATTTGGGACGACGCCAATTTATGAACTTGCTGACCGTTGGGGCCGCCGCGGGCCCCATTCTGGGCATGCTGTATCCGGTTGTTAAATATTTTATTCCCCCCTCCAGCGGCGGCGGTGGGGGCGGGGTAACCGCTAAAAACGAATTGGGCAACGACGTGATTGCTAGCCAGTTTTTAGAGGTTCATAACCCCGGCGATCGGGTCCTGGTGCAGGGCCTCAAGGGCGACCCCACCTATCTGGTAGTACGGGAAGACGGAGCCTTAGAAAGCTACGGCATTAGCTCTATCTGCACCCACCTGGGCTGCGTGGTGCCCTGGAACGCCAGCGAAAACAAGTTTATCTGCCCCTGTCACGGCTCCCAGTACAACGCCGCCGGTAAGGTAGTGCGCGGCCCGGCACCCCTATCCCTGGCCCTGGCCCACGCCGACGTCACCGACAGTGATAAGGTCACCCTCTCCAACTGGACTGAAACCGACTTCCGCACGGGCGAGAACCCCTGGTGGGCCTAGGGCTAGCCAGCACCTCAGCCCCCGTCAATCACCACTCAGCTGAAATCATCCTTAAACGTATGAACGGACTATACTCATCATTGCGCGGCTTCCGGGCTGCTTTTGTTGCTCTGGCGGCGCTGGTGGTCATGGCCAGCGGGCTGCTGCTACTGCCGCAACCCGCCGCCGCCTACCCCTTCTGGGCCCAGGAAAACTATGAAACCCCCCGCGAGGCCACGGGCCGCATTGTTTGTGCTAACTGCCACCTGGCGGCTAAGCCCACCAAGGTAGAGGTGCCCCAGGCGGTGCTGCCCGACTCGGTGTTTAAGCTCACGGTGGAAGTGCCCTACGACCTTGACACTCAGCAGGTACTGGGGGATGGCAGCAAGGGCGGGCTCAACGTGGGGGCCGTAGTGGTGCTGCCTGAGGGGTTCAAAATTGCCCCCCCCGACCGCATTCCCGAAGACCTCAAAGAAGAAGTGGGTAGCACCTACTTTTTACCCTACAGCGAAACCCAGGACAACATCGTGCTGGTGGGCCCCCTGCCGGGCGAGCAGTACCAGGAAATTGTATTTCCGGTGCTAGCCCCCAACCCCAATGAAGACAAGTCGGTTTACTTCGGCAAATATCCTATCCACGTGGGCGCTAACCGGGGTCGGGGGCAGGTATATCCCACCGGCCAGGCCAGCAACAATACGGTCTATAACGCTACCGCCACGGGCACCGTTGCCGCCATTCAGCCTCAAGATGGCGGCGGCTACACCGTCACCATCCAGTCTGAGACCGGCGAAGACGTGACCGAAACCATTCCCCCTGGCCCGGCACTGCTGGTGGCCACTGGGGATGTGGTGGAAGCCGGGTCGCCCCTGACCAGCAACCCCAACGTAGGTGGGTTTGGCCAAGTGGATGCTGAGATCGTGCTACAAAGTCCAAACCGCGTCAAAGGCTTGATTGCCTTTGTGGCGGCTACCATGCTAACCCAGATTATGCTGGTGCTGAAAAAGAAGCAGGTAGAGCGGGTACAGGCGGCAGAAATGACCTTTTAGGAAATTTTCGCAGCCCTTAATTTAGGGCTGGTCTTTTGAATAAAAAGGGCGCAGTATTGCGCCCTTTTTATTCCCCACCCCTTCATCCTTCACTGCCTTAAGCGGCCCAGGTTACCCTAAGCTGCATCTGACGCTCGTGGGCAATGGCCTGGTCGCGGTAGTGGCGCTCTTCTAGCCAGGTGCGCAGGTCGGCATCAGAGACGTGATAGATGGCTTGGTCGGTGGTGGCGTCGTAGGCGTTCCAGGTGAGTTGGCCAGCGTTGTTGCGGGTCTGCCATACTTTGGGCTCCTCCGACACCTCTAGCTGAGCCAGTAGCTCGTGCCAAAAATTGCTAAATCGAGCGGCTACGCCGCCTTTGCTGTTGTCTTGGTTAGAGTCACCAAACTTGTGAATGGGCCAGTAGCAGGTTGTCATGGGATATCTCCTTTTTTCATTCATAGACTAAGCTTAAACTTCTGTAACAAGATTTACAAAACAAGCTATTCATCACAGGTATGAATAGCTTGGATGGATGGGGCGGGTCGCCGCTGGGCCCAATCTCAAAGCTTCAGAAATTTTTGGGTGTGCTGCCAGATGTCGGCCTCCACATCCGTCAGGGCATGATCGCTGGGTAGTTCGATCAGCCTGACCCAGGGGCGAGCCTGGGCATAGGCACGGCTGGCCTCTATGGCAATGGTTTGATCGTGCAGACCGTGGAGAATCAGGGTCGGAATCTGAGCGGTTAAGGCCTCATCCTGATATCCCTGGGCGTCGGTGATAAAGCCGTAGTGCAGGGGCAGCGTCTGCTGCGCGGTGTAGTGGTAGACCGGCATGGTGCCGGTGGTGCGCCAGGCGTTGAGCTGATCGGGGCCGAGGCGCGGTAGCCACTGGGCTAGGAATTGAAAGGCAGGCGCCAGCAGTACCAATTTGTCGATGCGTCTTGGTAGCGCAGGTTGTTCGGCTACCCAGGCCGCGGTTAGCCCCCCGAGGCTAGAGCCGATTAGCACTACATCATCGGGCTGGGCCAAAATTAGGTTGCTAACCTGCTGAATTTGGCGGCTGAGGGTGAGGTGGGTAAAGTCGCCCTGGTTGAGATCAGGGATGGTAAGGGATATGTCCAGGCTCTGAAATCGAAACCATAAAGCCTGGGCTTTTTGGGATTGGGGGCTAGAGGCAAAGCCATGGAGGTAGACGTACTGGGTCATCGGGGTGGGATCTGAAGAAACAGAGCTAGGGGTTGGTCAAGGCTGAAATTTAGGGCGTAACTTTCTGGGCATGGCCTCCTGGGGGTGCATTGCGACGCGAATGCATCCTAGGGCACCCTAAAATTTAGGAGATTTCCAGCAAAGAACTTACCTCATCATTCCCGCGCAGGTGGGAACCCAGCCCAAAAGTCTGTTTATATCGGGTATCTTCTTTCCGAGAAATTGCCTTAAGCTTAACGCCGCACTCTACTAGCCCAGGGACGAATTGTAATTCGCGCTTGCTCCCGCAACACCAAATGCACGAGGTAACTGGTTACTGACCGATGGCCTCGACCGCCATGGCCGATCTTCGGCATCGGTTTTCCCCAACGCGGCGCCGACAAATTAGGCTATCTTTGGCAGGAACATGATCAGGTACCGCCATGGCCGCGCCAGACTCAACCACCGTCGTGGGCTTGCTGGGGGTCGGTTATATTGCCGATTTCCACCTCAACGCGCTGCGTCAAATCCCCGGTGTGGCGGTCAAGGCAGTTTGCGACCTCGACCTCAACCGGGCGCAACAGTTTGCCGAGGCCCATGGCCTGCCCCAGGCCTACGGCCAGCTTGAGGCCATGGTGGCCGAGGCGAATCTAGACACGGTTCACATCCTGACGCCGCCGCCGATTCACTACCCCAATGGCGAGGTGGTACTAGGGGCGGGCCTCAACGCTTTTTTTGAAAAACCCCTTTGCCACACGGTGGACTACTGCCAAACCCTGATCGACCAGGCCGGAGCCGCCGGGGCCAGGGTGGGGGTTAGCCACAATTTCCTGTTTACCCCGGCCTATGAGCGGTTGATGGCCGACTTGGCCAGCGGCCGCCTGGGCCCCATCGACCAGCTCGACATCGTCTGGAATAAGGAACTGGGGCAGCTACGGGGCGGCCCCTACGGCGCCTGGATGCTGCAAAATCCCAAAAACATTTTGTTTGAGGTGGCCCCCCACGCCTTTGTGTATGTGATTCACATCCTGGGCGGGCCGCCCGATGAGATTTCCGTCTCCGTCCGCGACCCCGTTGAGCTGCCGGGGGGCTTGATATTTTACCGCCGGTGGGAAATTTTCGGCTGGAAGGGCAACACCAGCCTTCGCATTCGGCTGTCGTTTATTGATGGCTACCCCGAACATTACCTCCACCTGCGGGGCACCAACGGAGCCGCCTGGGTCGATCAAGAGCATGATTTTTACCATCGCTTTGAGCACACCCCGCAGATGCTCGATATTGATCGGTACCTGAACGTGGTCAATCTCTCCCGCCGTACCCTGGCCCAGGCTAACGCTACCCTGGGTAACTTTGTGCTGGCCAAGGTGCGGCTGGGGGGAGAGGGTGGCCCCTTTAGCCGCAGCATTTTGCGTGCGATTCGTGGCTACTACGCCACGCGGGAGCACGGGCTAGACCCGCGCCTCGATCCAACCACCGCAAAGCTATCCATTCAAATGGCGGAGCAGGTTGCCCAGGCCACAACTCTCCCAGAACAGAGCCCAGCGGTGGCGGTAACCCGGCCCCTGCCCGCCCCGCCCGCCCCCGGCCAACCCACCCACGGCACAGCCCTGGTAATCGGCGGCACCGGCTTCATTGGTCAGGCGCTGGTGACGCAACTTGCTACCAGCGGCTACCGGGTTAAGGTGCTGGCCCGCGACCCGCGCAAATGTGCGGATGCGTTTCAACCCCTAGACGTCGAAGTGGTCAAGGGCGACTTTGCCGATGCCGCCGCCCTCCGTAGCGCCCTGCCAGGGGTAGATTATGTCTACCACCTGGCCCGCGGCACGGGGGAGACCTGGGCCGACTACCGCAAAACCGACGTTGAGCCTACCCAGCGGCTAGCCGAAATTTGCCTGGAGTTTCCCCTCCAGCGGCTGATCTACACGTCATCTATCGCCATTTATGATGCCGGCGATGCCAACGACGTGATTACCGAAACCACCCCGCCCAGCCCCGGCATGAGTCGGGTGGCCCCCTACACCCGCTCAAAGGTGGAAAACGAGCGGCGGCTGCTACAGCTGCATCACCAGAAGGGGTTGCCGGTGGTCATCGTGCGGCCGGGGGTGGTGCTGGGTATGGGTAGTAACCCATACCACTGGGGCATTGCCGGGTGGCCTTACACCTCGGTGTGCCAGCTTTGGGGCGATGGCAACAACCCCTTGCCGATTGTGCTGGCTGACGACGTAGCTGCGGCCCTGGTCAAGGTGCTGGCGGTGGCGGGCATCGAGGGGGAATCCTTTAACCTGGCCGGCCCCCCCTGCATTACCGCCAATGACTACCTGGATGCGTTTGAGCAGGCAGGGCAGCTGACCATTCGGCGGGTAGAGACCAAGCTCGTCCCCGCTTACCTGGTGGCCCTGGTGAAGTGGGGCATTAAGGTGGCGGGCCAAGACCCCAAGGCCGCCTTCCCCAGCCTGGCCGATATTCGGGGCCGCCGCCTGGCCGCTCGGTTTGACTGTACCAAGGCCGAAACCATTCTGGGCTGGCAGCCTAGCCGCGATCGCGCCCACTTAATCCAGGCGGGTATCTACGACCCCGTCAAAGCCTACCTGCGCTAGGCCGTTGACTTGCCAGTTCCCTGGGCCTCAACGGAGTTGACTGGACACGCTGCCCAATCACCCTACCCGTGCTGTCCATGTCGCCAACGCCACCTGCCGCCGATGGCCAGGTTTCGGTCTAACAACTACTGGGGTTTCCAAATTACCTATCTTTTGGCCGATGGCGGCTGGCAAAAGCTGGATTGTCGCCACCACACTGCAAAGCTCCCTGAACCGCTGCCTGTCGGAGTTGCTACCCACAATACTGAGCTGCCCTTCGGCGCTAATATCTACTTCTTCTTCGGTTTCGGTCACAACCCACAGTAAGGGCGTGTCGGGTAGGGGAGATTGGTTGGGTGTCTGCATGGATCTGCGGCTAGGGCGTTGGTTTCTTCGGGCATAATTAGGGCAAGTGACCTTAGATCTAAACCATGCAAGCTAGCAACCCATCCGATAATTTTCAGCAGCAGGTTTTGTCAGAGCTGAGGCAAATTAGCCAGAAACTCGGTGGCCTAGAAACAGATGTCGAGGAGCTTGATTTTAAGTTTGACACGTATCAGACCGCCTCTGATGTATCAGACCGCCTCTGATCAAGTGTTACGACTGGCCACAACCATTATTATCGCAGCGGCATCGGTGGTGACTTTGTCGCCGGTTTTACAAGCGGTGGCCCCTGCCATTGGCGCATTAGACCTCTCCAACAATCCAGATTTTGCCACGACACCACGGGAGTTTCAGAACATTTCTGGAGATGTCTATTGGTGACGGGGGTTGCGGCTGGTAACGGTTGCCCCATAGCTGAGGGGCATTCCCAGGCTCTGCGTGGGAACGAAGGGTGGGAATGTTTATGCGCTGAATGCCCCTAGGCGCCCTCTTTTTGCGCCTTATATTTCTCTTTAAAACGCGCCTGCTGGGTTTTGTGGTTAACGATGGGGGCCGGATAATCGACCGCCTCACGCTCGGCGGGGGGAATGGTGCCCTGCACTAGCCACTCGGTATCTAGGGATCGCAGCTCAGGCACCCAGTGGCGAATGTAGTCGGCTTCGGGGTCAAACTTTTGGGTCTGGCTGGCCGGGTTGAAAATTCTCAGCGGTTTTGGATCCATGCCGCTGGAGGCACTCCACTGCCAGCCGCCGTTGTTGGCGGCGAGGTCGCCGTCTACCAGGTGCTGCATAAAGTATTTTTCGCCCCACTGCCAGTTGATGATCAGGTCTTTGGTTAAAAAGCTAGCCACAATCATCCGGCAGCGGTTGTGCATCCAGCCGGTTTGGTTGAGCTGGCGCATGGCGGCATCTACAATTGGGTAGCCGGTGCGGCCCTGGCACCAGGCCTCAAACTGAGCCAGGTCATTAACCCAGGGGAAGTTTTGCCAGGGGGCGCGATAGGGGCCATCGGCCAGCTGCGGAAAAAAGTACAGCACGTGCTGGTAAAACTCTCGCCAGGCCAGCTCTTGCTGCCAGATTTTAACGTTATTACGGGTTTCGTCGCTGCGGCTGTGCTGGTAGGCGGTCGCAGCGGCCGCCCACACCGTACGAATGCCGATGGTGCCAAACTTAAGGGCGGCGCTAAGGCGGGAAGTGCCATCCACTGCGGGGAAGTTACGCTGGTCGTCGTAGGTGGCGATCGCCCGGTTATCCGCACAAAAGTCGTCGAGGCGCTGCTGGGCGGCCCGTTCCCCCGGCTCCACCGGCCAGCCCTCCGCCCAGCTAAAGCCCAGGTCTGGGGCCGTGGGTAGGGGAATGACGCCGGCCTGGTTGGCGGCTTTTTGCTGGCTGGAGTTGAGGGCGGTCAGCCCCGCCGGAGCAGGCAGTGGCTCAGCCTTAGGCTGCTTCATCCAGTTGCGCCAAAAGGGGGTATAGACCGTGTAGGGCGACCCGCCGCCGGTGAGCACGTCGCCGGGAGCGTGGAGGAGCTGATCCCAAAAGGTGGTGCGTAGCTCGATACCCTTGGCTTTGAGAGCCTCGGCCACGGCGGTATCGCGCTGGCGCGAGTAGGGCTCGACGTCGCGGTTCCAGTAGACGGCGGTGGCGTTGAGGGCAGCGGCCAGGGCCGGAATTTGCTGGCTGGGATGCCCGTGGACGATCAGCAACTGCCCGCCCGCCCCGGTGTAGCGGTCTTGTAGCTCGGCCAGGCTGCCGACTAGGTAGGCGACCCGGGCGGGGGCCACATCGTCGCGCTCAAGCAGGTTAGGATCCAGACAGAACACCCCGACCACCTGGGGGCTGCGATCGCAGGCCGCCGCCAGCCCTAAATTATCCGCTAGCCGCAGGTCGCGCCGATGCCAAAAGAGAATTAAATCTGCCATAAAAGCTGGACACCTGCCAACCAAAAGCCGGGTTACAGTATAACGACTTTCGAATTCGGGTTTTGGGATTCGGGTTGCAGGTTTCGGGTTACAGGCTTGGGGACGCTCAATGGCTGCTTTGTGGGTGCCATGAAGTACCGGGCTATGGGGCTGGCAGTTCGCGATTACGGAGATGGAGGTGCATAGGAGGGTGTCAGACTTTATTTCCTAGGGTAGAAATGCCGCCATGGCTTTATCCTTCGAACCCAGGCCAAATAGCAGCTAATCCCCCCAGGGCCGCTTTTCCCTGACCTGGGCGGCATTAGCACGTATAAGCAAACCGATTAGTAATGAATCGGTCTGATTACGAATCCCGTTCAGCCAAGGGGTAAAAAGGCAAGACAGTCTTCAGGTTTTCCCGTAGTATCAGGAATGTGTTAGATCTACTCAGAGCAAATCCTAGAAGCGTTATCTCAAGGGTGTTCTGTGGATCGACGTGGAATCTGTATTTGATGAGAGGATAACATCATGGCAACCTACAAGGTCACGCTGGTCAACGAGACGGAAGGGCTCAACCAAACTATCGATGTCGATGACGATACGTATATTCTAGATGCGGCCGAAGAGCAGGGTCTCGATCTACCCTACTCCTGTCGGGCTGGAGCCTGCTCTACCTGCGCTGGCAAAATCACCGCTGGCACCGTTGACCAATCTGACCAATCTTTCCTGGATGATGATCAAATTGGAGCCGGGTATGTGCTGACCTGCGTGGCTTACCCCACCTCTGACTGCACCATCATCACCCACCAGGAAGAAGAACTGTACTAAATCCCGATGGTAGGGCTGGCGGCAGTGCCCCTGGGCTAGCCCGCCAGAAAAAATCAAAAGGCGATGCTTTTTATTAAGCACCGCCTTTTTGTGATCTTTACCCAGTTTCAGTAGATCGAAAATGGGCCGTCTGATCTTGAATCTGCCCTCACCCCAAACCCCTCTTCAAACCTTGGGAGAGGGGCTTTGAGCCGCTCCGGCTCCCCTTCTCCCGATTTTGTGGGAGAAGGGGAGCCGGATGTAGCTTGCTTCCCGTCGGGGGGGCCAGGGGGGGGTTGGCGATCTATTGCTGATGCTGATGAATAATCCCGTTCAGGATCAAGAATTAAATAACGTAGGATAGTCGTCCCGGCTGCCCATGGTCAGGCAGGATGCCTAACCTACAAAACTTGGGTTTTATTTAATTCTCATTCCTTAGGCAGATTATTTTGCCGCCGCCACGCACTCGTTGACCAGGGCCTGCACCTTATCCACGTTTTGCCAGCCGAGGATTTCCGTGACTTTCTTCTCCAGGTTTTTATAGGAGCGGAAAAATTCGGCGATTTCGTCCAGGCGATGGGGGGCGATATCCTCCAGGGACTTAACGCTGGTATAGCGAGGATCTTCGGCGGGTACGCAGAGAATTTTTTCGTCGCGATCGCCGCCGTCGATCATTTCCAACATGCCGATCGGGCGGGCCGCAATCACGCAGCCCGGAAAGGTGGGCTGATCCATCATTACCATGCCGTCGAGGGGGTCGCCATCATCGGCCAGGGTGTTGGGCACAAAGCCATAGTCACAGGGATACTGCACCGACGAAAACAGCACCCGATCCAAGATAAAGGCGTTGATGTCTTTATCGAACTCATACTTGTTCTTGCTGCCCGCCGGAATCTCGATCAGCACGTTAATCAGCCCAGGCTCGGGTTGGGCTGGGATACGGGATAGGTCCACAACATTACTCCAATAAATAAAACGCTATTTAGGTAATTCAGAAAGGTGCAGCGAGCGGCAGGCGGGCGGAGAATGCTTACACCAAAGCGCTCCCATCGACCGAACGGCTCTGCTAACGGCCTTCCGACATAGTATTTTACGGGGCAGCGGCCATCTTTCAGCATGGTTTTGAAAACTGAGGCCGGGCTTCAGCCACTCCACACCGCCATGGCGACGAACCATGTCCCGGTTAAAGACCGTTTCCACCAGCGGGTCTCTCTTGCGGTGGCTGGTTCAGCAAATTTGGGTTGAAGGTATGAAAGCATCCAACCCGCCCTAAGCCAGTCGGCCAACATTCCCTAATGGATGGGGAGAGTCTGCTAGGTTAGGTTAGTCCTGGTTAATTTGTGACGCAGGCTAGCAGGGGCGCCAGACATTAAATGAGGTGTTATGCAAGCTAAACGAGTCATGTTTGCCGTGCTGCTGTTGCTGCTCGGCTTGGCGGTCGGGGCGGCGGCCGCGGCGGCCTATTATTGGCAGCGGGCCACGGCCCTGCCCACCTGGTACAGCACCGGGGCCGATAGCGGCCTAACCACTGGGGTAGCGGCTGGCGGCAGTCTGCTGCAAACCAAACTGGCCTCCGGGGCGGGGGTGCGCTACGGCAGCGACAATCGGGTAGAAATTTCGCTGAGCGAGGCCGAGCTGACCCAGCTCGTGGCTGAAGGGCTGGCCCAGACCCCGGAAACTGCTCGCTTTTTAGAAGCAACGGAGGGCATTAATGCCACCATCGACGGCAATCGCGTGACGGGGGGCGTGGTGGTGAATCCAGCCAATCTGCCCACCCAGGATCTATCACCCCAGGGCCAGCGGGCGGTGGAGAGGGCGTTGAATACGGTGCCGCAGCTGGGCGATCGCGCCCTCTACATTGGCATTGAGGGCAGCCCCCGGGTCGAAAACGGTCGTCTGGTGCTGGGCGACGATACCCAGGTACAAATTGGCCGGGTGCGCCTGTCCGTAGATGAGGTAGCCCAGTTAACTGGCCTAGATCCGGCCCAGCTCACGGAGAAAATCAATCTGGCTCTGCCGGAAGCAGGACTCACCCTCGACGGCATTGAGTTCGTTAATGGCGAAGCTGTGCTGCGGGGGGCGACCCCGTAGGCGCAATCTCGCCAGGCACCCGGTGTCTGCGGTTACACCCGAGTGCTGGCCTACCTCCGAGAATTGTTACGAATCCATAACAATGTCAAGAAAATTCTCGTTTTGGTATACCACTATCCAAAAAATCTGTTTATTCTGTCAGAAGTAGATTTACTCATCGGATTTACTGACTTAGGTTGAGTTCGAGCTGATGCTCTCGGCAACTCTTTGTTACCCTAGCCCAGCGTTTCAGCCGGTAACGGTTCTAGCTTTGCCACTATCCACCCATATCCCCGCCGGGAAGAACAGGTTTCTGATGGATTGCAGCGCCATTCAGTTCAAATATGCCGATCAATTTTCTGAGCGCGAGCTGGGTCAGCTCATTCAGCTATTTAAGGCGGCGGCCTTTTGGGCGCGGGATCGCTCGGCGGCAGACATGGCCACAGCCATCGCCCACAGCTATCCCGTCGTCACCGCCTGGGATGGCGACACCCTCATGGGCTTTGCCAGGGCTACATCTGACGGGGTGTTTCGGGCTACCATTTGGGACGTGGTGATTGATCCTCACTACCAAGGCGGAGGCCTGGGCCGCAAAATGGTAGAAACTCTGCTCAGCCATCCCCACATGAGCCGGGTCGAGCGAGTTTATCTAATGACCACCCGCGAGCAGGGCTTTTACAAGCGCATTGGGTTTGAAGAAAACTCGTCTACCACTATGGTGCTTTACAACACTCCCCTGGAGAGGCTGCCGGTGCTGGAGCAGCGGGAGGATGTCAGTGGTGGACAGCGAGTTGGGGATGGGGTGATGGGGTAACTAAGGGGATGGGTGAGGCCGTGGGTAGATCAGGCGAAACGCAGGGCGCATTCGCGCAGCCGTGCACCCAATTGAAGCTAACGCATGTCTTGAGATCAGCGCTGAGGGAGAGGGAAGCTAATACCTGTCTTAAGGTCGGCCCTAGGGAAGTACTGGGCTAGGAAGATATGGATTTTTTTGGCGGTGGCGGCAAATATGGCGTCTTAACCTTCACAATAGGTAGGTACGCTACTATCTTTAAACAAATTTGTTCTCAAAATTCCCCCAGATGGGGCTAGGTTTCATGCATCAAACTCAGGATCTTCACGTGGTTGAGACTCGGCCTTTGGTCAGCCCGGCGATGCTGCACCACGAGTTTCCCATGGCTAGCGCAGTGGCGACAGTGGTGGCCGAGGCCCGCGATCGCATCCGCCACATTCTCTACAACGAAGACCGACGACTGCTGGTGATTGTCGGCCCCTGCTCGGTGCATGATGTGGATGCCGCCTATGCCTATGGCCAAAAGCTGGCCCCCCTACGCCAGGAGCTATCGGGCCAGCTAGAAATTTTGATGCGGGTGTATTTTGAGAAGCCCCGCACCAACGTCGGCTGGAAGGGGCTAATCAACGACCCTCACCTAGATGGCAGCTACGACATCAACACCGGCCTGCGCCTGGCCCGCAAGCTGCTGCTGGATCTGGCCCAGCTGGGGTTACCGGCAGCCACGGAACTGCTGGATCCAGTCACCCCCCAGTACATTGCCGACGTAATCGCCTGGACGGCCATTGGGGCGCGCACCACCGAAAGCCAGACCCACCGCGAAATGGCCTCAGGCCTGTCAATGCCCATTGGCTTTAAGAACGGCACCGATGGCAGCCTGCAAGCCGCCATGAACGCCATGCTCGCCGCCAGCCAGCCGCACCACTTCTTGGGTATTAACCAGACCGGGCTGGCCAGCATTGTCACCACTACCGGCAACCCCGATGGCCATCTGGTGCTGCGGGGGGGCAAAAACGGCCCCAACTACAGTCAAGAGCATGTCGACCAGGCCGCCGCTGAGATGGCTAAGCTCAAGCTGAACCCCCGCATGATGATCGATTGCAGCCACGCCAACGCCAACAAAGATCATAACCGCCAGACTACAGTACTCGACGACGTGGCTGCCCAGGTGCAAAACGGCTCTCGACATATCCTGGGAGTGATGATTGAAAGCCACCTGAAGGCGGGTAACCAGCCCATCCCGAAGGATTTGCAGCAGCTTGAGTACGGCCAGAGCATCACCGATGCCTGCGTTGACTTTGACACCACCGCTGCTATGCTACGCAAGCTGGCCCAGGCGGTCGAGCCATCCCTCCAGGCGGCAGCGCTGGGGTAGGATCCGTAGGGGCAATCCGTAGGGGCAAATAGTTGCTCGCTCTCACAGCAGCAGTTCTAGAGAAAGACCGAATCGGCTATCTTGACCAAATCGCGAGTTTTGAAACTGCAAATCGGTGCCGAGCCGTAGCTGTCGGGAGATGGCATAGCCCAGGGCAATGCTGGTCATGGTTACCTCGTCGTTGCTCCCGGGGGAGAGCCACTGCTGACTCACCGCTACGTCCGCCGCCCCCCCCCGGGAGGGAATAATCATCAGCCGAAAGCCCAGATTTAGCCCGTCGGTACTGTATGCCGGGGTAGAGAGCGAACGGTAGCCCAACGTCGGGGCCAGGTTGACGTAGCCCCCCAGGGGAAACAGGTAGTACCGGGCCTCGCCGCCAAAGGATTCGCGATCGCCGTTCCAGCTGCGGGTGTAGTCACCGCTAGCGGTGAGCCCGGTGCCCGCCACCAAAAACGCATCCTCCACCCCGACGCTGAAGCCTCCAACCTCCCCCGTAGAGGGAAACTGGGCATACCCCACCCGCAGGCGGGTGCGAAAACTGGGCTGGTTGCGAATTTCATCGGCAATGTCGGGGGGGTGCTCTAGCCATCGCTGGAGAACGGGGCTGCCCTCGATCACCGCCGGGTCAAGATCGAGGGCTGGAACGGTAGGTTCCGTCAGTTCCGTAGCGGATAAGGTCGCTGGCGGCACTGGCTCTGACCTCCCAGGTACCGGGGGCCGTGACAGGTCTGGCTCGGCCTGGGCGAGGGAGAACAGTGCCGGGTTGCCCTTGGTACAGAGCTGAGCTAATGGTAATGGGGCTAGGGAGGAAGCGGAAAAGCCTAGGGGAAGACAGGTGGGCTTGGGGGGAACGGCCAGGGCCGCCGCTCTAGCTGGCCATTGGTTAGACGGCTGATCTAGCGCTAAGGCAGGATGATGCCAGCCCCCGACCGCCCACCCAACCGTGACCAGGCCTAGACCAACCCGCGATCGCAGGGGGGTGATCCTGGCGGGATGGCCGCTCTGATCAGCCCAGTCTGAGGCCCCCAACGGTTGAGCCATGGGGTTAAGGTCAGACGGCCAACTCAGCAGGTCGCGGAACATAGAGGAATCGTTCTTTCTGTACAGGTGGATAGGGTTGACGCCAGACAAACTTTTCCCAGTGTAGGGGGTGAAGGCCACGGCAACCAGGGTTAATTGTCCTAAACAAAAAAAAACGGCCCTGTTCAAAGAACAAAGCCGTTGGGGGAAACAGAACCTTAGAGGACACCTAATCTTGACTCAGCCTACCGCACCTGCCCCTGCACCAGGGTGGTATCAATGGGCTTCATGAAGTAAAGCTGGACGATTTGCCAGCCAATAGCGGCAATATGGGGCAGCTTTTTCAGCGTTTGAAGCGGCTTGGGTTGTGCCGACCCAGCCACCGCCGCCAGCTTGGCGTTAGCGGCAGCGGCTATATCTAGCCGCCGGAAGAAGTCAGGGTGCTCAACATTTAGCGCCACGGGGAAGACCCGTCCGGCGGTTTCATTGGTTTTTTCAATCACATGAATATCGTACTCCCGCGCATCTAGGCCCAAGGAGGCATAGAAGCCGCTGCGCTGGAGATCGTTGAGGTACATGGTGGCAAATACCGACAGTAAAAAGAAGCGGCACCACAGCCGGGCCTTCCAGTCGTTAAGAATACCGGGCTGGGCCTTCATCAGGGCCGAGAAAAAGTCGCCGTGGCGGTTTTCATCCTGGCACCAGTTCTCAAAGAACCGAAAAATGGGATAAATCTCGTTCTCGGGGTGAGACTCCAGGTGGCGATAAATGGTGATGTAGCGCCAGTAGCCGATTTTCTCCGACAGGTAGGTGGCGTAGAAAATAAACTTGGGCTTAAAGAAGGTGTAGCTCTTGCTCTTGGTCAAAAACCCCAGATCAAGCTGGAGGTTGAAGTCAGACATGGCCTTGTTAAGAAAACCCGCGTGGCGGGCCTCATCCCGCGACATCAGGTTAAAGCACTCGGCCAGTACCGGGCTTTTATCCTTGAGGCGACGGCCCAGCTCTTTGTAGAGTAAAAACCCAGAAAACTCGGCGGTGCAGGAGCGCTCTAGAAACTCCACGAACAACCGGCGGGTTTCCTCATTCATAGAGTCCCAGGAGTTATCGAAGGACTCATCCCGCACAAAGTGGTGGCGGTTGTAGTCAACCCGAAATTCTTCAAGAATCGCCTGTAACTCGTCTTCGTTGATGGAGATGTCCATGGCGGCCATCTCGTCAAAATCGGTGGTGTAGAACCGAGGGGTCAGGATGGTGTCCTTAGCCGGAGCTTTTATCCCTGGCCGTACTTCTTGAAAACTAGGCTTTTTGAGAGAATCTACCATGGGTCCGTAGGTACGCAGTTGATAGGGTGGGTGCTGCCCCGCAGGAGGAGGTTCAGCGGTGGCATCCTGAACAATGGCCTGGGTTACAAAGTCACGTACAGGAAGGTTTTGAATCGCTGAGTGCTAGTTTATCAGGGCTTTTGGTAGATCTGGCAGCGGTTTAAGTTTTGCAACAAATGATGTCGGTGTTTAACGGGTTCAATATGGTTCCTAGCGATGCTAGGCCGGGGCAGGAACCCTAAGATGAGGCTAGAGGCCCAAGTCTAATCGACAGGATAGATAGCTCCATGACCCAAGCGCTGGTGGATCCAAGCGCTGGTGGATCTAAGACGCAGTCTGGTAGAAGGCCGGTACCGCGATGCCCTGGTGCTGGTGGATGAGCTAGAAGGTATGGGTAGGCAAACCATTCTGCGTAACATCGAGTCATTTTTGGTACGGCTGCTGCAGCATTTAATCAAAAACCAGGTTGAGCAGCGCCTCACCCATTAGACATCTCCAGAAATGTCCTGAAACTCCCGTGGTGTCGTGGCAAAATCTGGATTGTTGGAGAGGTCTATTCCTCGCTGGTGTCAATTTCAGATTCTGTTCTGCAAATCAGCAAGCTCAATCTAAAAGACAACCCGACCAGCTACTACATTCGGCTAGACGAATGGCAGACCTATCTGGAGGAAGCCCTCGAAGAGGCCATTCTGCCCGCTAGTTTAGAAACGCTAGAGGGGCAGCTCAAGCCCCGGCAGTTGGCCGACCGCATTGACCGGGCCGCTATCTTGACATCAGCTCAGCAGCTGTTAAGTCTGGCCTATGCCACTACCCGAAAAGAGTTGCCCCATCAAATTAACGCGGTATTGGCTACGTTTCCTGGCGGTGCCGAGTGGTTCGAGGCGGATTGAACGAACAGGCGATTAGCCTCGGCACGGTTAATTAGGCTGGTCAGGCTCACCCTCGTCCGCTTCTATGCCCTGCTCTTGCTTATATTCTGTCATCAGCTTTGCCATTTTTTGCCGCATTCTCAGGTGGGTCGCTACCCCCTCGTAGGCGTAGCGATTATAGCCGCCCTGGTCTACCAGCTGCTTCAGGTAGCTGACCCGGTCATCGGGGGCAGGGTGCGAGGCAAACCACCGCACGCCAGCGCTATCGTCCTCTTTCTTCAGGGTCACCATCAGGTTGTGGAGGCCATCGGCGGCGTACTGGCCCGAGGCCAAAAGTTTAGTGCCAAAAATATCCGCCTGGCGCTCCATTTCGCGGGAGTAGCCCGAAACTACTAAATTAGCCGCAATATCCCCCACTTCAGGAATCGGGATAAAGGCCGCCAGGCTGCTGGTCAAGTTCCCCTGGGTAGCCAGCTGAAACCCGTGGGACAGCACCGCATGGGAAATTTCGTGGCTGAGCAGCCCGGCCAGTTCGGCCTCGGAGTAGGTTTTGGTAATCGCCCCGGCGTTGATAAACACCTTGCCCCCCGGCAGGGCAAAGGCGTTGAGGGTGTCGTCCAAAATCACCTCAAAGGTGTATTCGAACTCGTCACGCCCGGTGAGAGCCGCCAGCTTTTGGCCCATATCGTTGACGTAGGCGCGAATCTCGGGGTCATCCGTTACGGGGAGCTGCCGCTTCACCTGGGTGGCCACCTGCTGGCCCAGGGCGGTTTCCCCCTGCATCAGCAAGACGCCGGAGTTAATCGCCGTAAACGGCCCCAGCAGGCCGCCGGTCAGAAAGTACCCCGCCGCCCCGGTGATAATATTCGCCAGCAGGTTTTGGGTCAGGGTCTGGTTCATTTGCCCTCGGAACCGATCTAAATTGTCCACCGCCAGCTGGGCCATGGCCCCGGCTTCGGGATGGTCGGGGTTGAGCAGGGCAAACTGGTTGGCGGTAATCGCCGCTTCGATCCACTGCTCCTGGGCCATCTGCACCTCGGTTTGGGCCTTGAGCAGGTCGGGATGGTAGGGGTAGCGGGTGATGGCGGCCTCTAGAACCTTCAGGGCCTCGTTGGGCTGGCCCTGCTGTACCAAATAGCGAGCGTAGAGGGCTTGACCCGGCAAAAATTCTGGATACTCCTCAACCAGCAGCGCCAGGGGCACCAGCACCCGACTGGGTACCGCCGACTCCAGCCCCGCCTGGGCCTCCCGCCAGTAGACTTGCCCCGCCGGGGGCAGCTCGTCGGGGTTCGTAATCGGCGTCACCCGAAGGTTTGATGTACCCTCCGCCAGCCATTTCGACTCTTTGGCACGGCGATAAATGGCCTCAGCCGCCGCTACATCCCCGGCCAGGTAGAGGCGATCGCCCTCCATTAAAAGCTGGCTGCGCTTGGCGATGTCGGGGGCTAGCCCGGCCAGCAGTTCCGCAGGATCGATTCCCTCCGCCGAGGGCTCGGTCGCTTCAGGGTCGGCAGGGGCGTCAGCCGCTGGGGGCGCTTCAACCGCGGCCTCATCGATGGGGTGCGGCAGCTTTAACGTGCCGTCGGGGGGCTCTGGATATGGAGTGGGCAGGGTATTGTCGGGAATGGAGGCCGGTTCCACCTCCAGGTCATCCCGGGTCATGGGCGGATGCGCCGGAACGGTCTCAACCGGGCTTGTCGTTGGCGTGGCGGGCTCGCTGGCTAAACCCGGCATGCCTTTGGGAATCAGCCCCGAGCCATCCCACATGACTAGCCAAAAACTGGCCAAGAGGGCCAGTATGAAACGCTTTGCTGCTTTCACGGGGGTCTCCTAAAGGGGGATCGGGTTTTAGGGATCGGGTTTCGGGACCGGGTTTCGGTTAGCGGCCTCAGGTCAGGGGATCGAGTGCCGGATACCGGGTGTTGGGAATAACCGGATGCTGGAGGTGTTGGCCTGTCGAATAATTCCCTGAATTTAGGCGAGATCCGGGCCAGGAGCCTAAACTAATTCTGACAAAAGCTTTGCAAAGCCAGGATTCCTGACTCTATAATTTTTGTTAATTAAATGTTACATCGTGAATTCCTATGACCTTAGACACTTTTCAGCCCTGGCTCAATTTCGTCCATCCCACCGTGATGTGGGTTTTGCTGGCGACTACCCTCTATGCCCTCTACTTAGGCATCCAGGCTCGCAAGACCCGCCTAGCCGATGCCGAAACCCGAAAAGAGCTGATTAAGGGGAAGTTTGCCCTGCGACACCACAAAGTTGGGTCGGCGCTGCTGGCGTTTATGGTGCTGGGCACCATTGGCGGCATGGGGGCCACCTACCTAGAGAGCGGCAAGCTCTATGTCGGGCCTCACCTGCTGGTGGGCCTGAGCATGGCTGGCCTGATTGCTTCGGCGGCGGCTCTGGTGCCCTTTATGCAAAAAGGCAGCGAAACCGCCCGGCTCACTCATATCTCCCTCAACATGGTGTTGGTCGGTCTGTTTGGCTGGCAGGCGTTTACCGGCACGAAAATCGTACTGCGCCTGTTGTCTAACCCCTAAGCTTGCTTGCCCCAGTTTGACCAAAAGGAGTGGCGGTGGTAGCTGGGAGGCAGGGGCAGGTGGCTGGTGGCGTGAAAATCTTCCTGCACCTTGCGGGTCAGCCGCTTAGAGACCTGCCTCACCACCTGGTTCAACAGGCGATCGCCCGAGGCCTTGAGCAACGACTGAGGTAGGGCGTTGAGCACTCGCGGCAGGTGGATCTTGACCCCCAGGCTCAGCTCCCAATCGACCTGGGTGATTGGGTCGCCGGAGGGTAGAGGTTCGCCCCCTTTTCCCAGGCGCAGCAGGGCTTTGAAATCGATATCGTACCCCGGGGGCACATAGCCTGGGATGGGGATAGTATCGATGCGGTAGACACGGTGGTCTAAGGGTGAGAGATAGAGCCCCACCTTGGGTTCGACCTCGTAGCCCAGCACCGAAAAACGCCCCACCACCAGGGCGTAGCCGTGATCAGAAATAGGTTCGGCCTGCATGGGGTGGGCGCAGCGCACGAACCATCCCCGATGGCTATTTAAGTACTGTCCTACGGTGTCAATGTCAGCGGCCATGTCCATCTGACCGGCATACTGCCCCTCAAACAGCAGGATAGATTCGGGCTGGGGCCGTGGATCTGGCGGTTCAAGGGTGCTAAAGTCAGCCCCGCCCGCTTCGGGTAGAGCCGAATCGCTGGGCATTGGGGAGGAGTTAGTATCTAGGGGGGACTGCATTGGTTCCAGGGTCACGGTAAAGCCACTACTTTAAACAACACCATGCAGACTTGCGCTGGAGGCCTAATCTTAGGTTAAGGGTTCCAGTAGAGTTATCCCAAGTCTGCCCCAGGAAACTGTTATGACCATCACGGTTTGAGTAAGTTCAAGGGCTGGGGCAAGAATTTGGGGTTCAGGTTCTAGATTTCAGGGCTTCGAGTAGTCCAAACAAATAATTATCCGCTCGGGTAGAGAAGTCGTGTATACCGTCCTACGGTTATGATGCGGGGCACTTCTCTGGAATTAACAGACTCCCTGAAAGCCTTAGAGTATTTCAGGGAATAAATTATTCAACTAATTGCCCTCTCCCCCTTTCTCTCTCAAATTAAGAAGAGGGGAAGACCAGCCTCAAAGTTCCTCTCCCCAGTTTGGGCTACTCAGTACAAATATCCGTGCCATGGGCCGCTTGATTTCCGGCCATACACCAGGTTTGACTATATCGCTCCCAAAGCTCTCATGAGTGGAGCAATAAGCCTGTAGGGCTAAGCATCCGCAGCTGCCCGCCCCATCACCCGCTGAATCAGCAGCTGAAGGCCCAGCAAAAACAGCCCCAGGCCAGCCAGCCCAAACACCCCCGTGCCCAGGGCCACCATGCCCACTACCAGCGTTCGCACCGCCGAGGCTAGATTCATCACCGCCGGGTTATCCGACAGAATGGGCTTGGCCGCAAACGTAGCGGCGATGGAAACCGTCAGCCGATAGGCGAGCAGGGCAATGGTACCGGCGATCAACGAACCGCTAAAGCACTTTAAAATTTTGGCCATAGGGGCCACATCCAGGCGGCTAGGGGGTGAAGATTCATCGGCCATGGCGCTGTTTCCAGTGGGTTGTTTCAATCATAGGGGAACCCGGGCTGAATGTGCCCATCAGGGCTTAGGGGACTAGCTGCACCCCGGTGGGTAGACAATGCGCCGTCCAAACCCCCAGGTCAGGGTCGGGAAGCTCCTGCCTCAGCCGTTGGGCCATGGCCTCCGCCTCCGCCTCAGACGCCGTCAGGGTAAATATCGTTGGCCCCGACCCCGACATCATCGTGCCTAGCCCCCCAAGGGAGGCCATGGTGGTTTTAAGCTGGGCGGTTTTAGGGTGGGCCGGTAGCACCACCTTTTCTAAATCATTGGTCAGGTGGTGGCCGATGGCCGGAACATCTTGCTGCGCGATCGCCGCCACCATGCCTCCAGAGTGTACCAGCGAGCGTCGCGCCTCAAACCCAGCGGCATCGGTCAGGTAAGCGTCGCCAAACTCAGCCCGATAGGTTTTATAGGCCCAGGGGGTCGAGACTATCTCCGATGCATATTTGGCCAGCACCATGTAAAGGTTATCTACACCATGCAAGGTATCAAGGCGCTCCCCTCGACCCGTGGCGATCGCCGTGCCTCCAGAAATGCAAAACGGCACGTCTGACCCAAGCTGGGCTCCCATATCCTGTAGCTCGGCCTGGGTTAGCCCTAATTGCCAGAGCAGATCCAGCCCCGTTAATACCGCCGCCGCGTTGCCCGACCCACCGGCCAGCCCGGCCCCCACTGGGATGCGCTTTTCGAGAGTAATTTCTATCCCCCCTAGCTTCGCCATTACCCCAGGGAACCGCTCTACCACCAGCGCCGCCGCCCGATAGGCCAGGTTGGTCTCATCGGCGGGCACCAGAGGGTGGTCGCACCGCAGCCGAATGATGTCGGTGCCGATGCTTCTCACCGTGACCCGATCCGCCAGGCTAATGCTCTGCATCACCATAATTAGCTCATGGAACCCGTCGGGGCGACTGCCGATAATTTCTAAATACAGGTTGATCTTGGCGGCGGCTAGTAGCGAATAAAGACGCATGAAACCTTAGGGATGCTGCTTCAGGATTGTATTACTCAACGCGACCCATTGCGCTACGGTGAGATCTTCGGCCCTGGCTTCGAGAGCGATGCTGAGCTGAGCCATGATATGAGTCAGGGCGTCGCGGTCTATATCCTCTTTAAGATTATTGCGCAGCATTTTGCGCTTGCTGCCAAACCCGGCCTTTAGGAGTTGCTCAAACTTATCTGGGCGCTCGGCCGCTATGGCCGGGGCGCGCGGGGTGAGTTTGACCACCGCCGAATCGACCTTGGGGGGTGGCTGAAACGCTTTGGCTGGCACTGGGCATACCAGTTCACAATCCGCCAGATACTGCACCCGCACCGACAGCGCCCCAAAGGCCCGAGAGCCAGGCCGAGCATAGAGTCGCTCGGCCACTTCCTTTTGCACCAGCAGCACAATGGTGTCGTAGGGGTGGGGGTTAGGGGTGGCAATCGTGCCCAGCAGCCGCTCTAAAATTGGCCCGGTAATGTAGTACGGAATGTTGGCCACTACCTTATTGGGTAACGCAAAGGGGAAGTCTTCGCCAGACACAACAGTAGCCAGATCGAGCTCCAGAATATCCCCCGACACCAGCCTGAAATTATCGTGGCGGGCGAACTGATTTTGCAGCTTGCGACAAAGGTCACGGTCAATTTCAACTGCCATTACGGCATCCACCAGGGGTAGCAGCCAGCGGGTCAAGGCTCCTGTACCGGGGCCAATTTCCAGCACGCAATCCCGGCGATTCACCGCCGCCGCTTCGAGCATGGCGTGCAGCACATCGTCACTCTGCAGCCAGTGCTGGCCAAACCGCTTGCGCGTACGTTGGGAGAACATAGGTAGGCTAAGATGCGGACTTTGATGGGCGATGCGTCTTTACTAGCTTAAGTCTAGTGCTCTGGTGAATGTGAGCATTAGTCAGGGCCATTTCATTCTCAAGGGAGCCTAAAGATGCTAGAGGTTTAGGCCAGTTCCAATGGGTCTAGCAATGATGCGTCTACCCCCTACCCCTGCTGTTTGAAGTGGACCCAAGTGGTTGGACAGTTCTGAAGGGAACTTAAGCTCTGAAAG